>NZ_JBFAPV010000001.1:0-1039053 GCF_040676925.1 Nonomuraea sp. NPDC049486 | reverse complement strand
CCAACCAAAAAGGAATCCGTCACAGAAATACATGACGGGGTTGTGCATCATGCACTGGCTTTTAACACACTGTTGAGTTCTCAAGAAACGGACGCGTACACCCCGGCAAGACCCGACCAGCGGCCCCCGCCGAAGAGGCGTTCATTTCGTCTTTGTGTTACCAATCTTCGCAGCCCCCCAAGTTCGTGTCAAATTGACGCGAACCCCATCGAGCTGCAGAAATCAGCAACCGCCCCGTCTCCGAGGCAACCCCTCTACCTTACTCCGAACTTCGACCCTTGTCCAACCGGACACTTGATCAAAGGATGGAGAGCAGAGGCGGGGAGCCGGCACGAGACCGGTTCGCCCGTTCAGAACACGGAGAACTGTATGGACGCCTCCCCTGGGCGTCAAATCGGCGTTCACCTCGGTGTCACCGTGACGACACGGGTACGTACCGTGCGTGAACCAGCAGTCCGCGCCGAGGGCGCTCATCATCCTGGTGGGGATCGCCGGGGCGCTGATCGTGCTGTTCGGCCTGCGGGAGGTGTCGTCCGTCGTCGGGCCGCTCGTGCTGGCGCTGGTGCTGGTGATCGCCGTGGCGCCGGTGCGCTCGTGGCTGGCCCGGCGCGGCGCGTCCGTGTGGCTGCAGGTCGCGGTGCCGTTCCTGATCATGCTGCTCGTCCTGCTGGGCATGGCCGGGGTGCTGACGATGGCGGCGGTGCAGCTCGGCGAGCTGGCGCCCGCGTACACCAGGCGGTTCGAGGAGCTCCTCACCGACGCTCGGGCCTTCGCCATCGCCAGGGGCATCAGCGGCGAGCAGCTCGACCGGGCGATCGACAGCTTCGACCCGGCGCGGGTGATCGGCATCGCGCAGAGTCTCCTCGGCGGGGTGATCGGTGTCTTCTCCGCCCTGTTCCTCATCGTCGTCCTGATGCTGGCGATGTGCCTGGACGCGCCCATCACGGCCAGGGTGCTCGACTCCGGGGAGGGCAGGAAGGTCGCGCTGGTGGAGGCGCTCGGCCGGTTCGCCCGCAAGACCAGGCGCTACCTGATCGTCTCGACCGTGTTCGGGCTGATCAACGCCATCCTGGACGTGATCGCGCTCTATCTCATCGGGGTGCCGCTGCCGCTCCTGTGGGGGGTGCTCGCGCTGATCGCGAACTACATCCCCAACATCGGTTTCGTCATCGCGCTGGTCCCGCCGGCCACGCTGGCCCTGCTCGACGCCGGGGTGCGTGAGATGTTGCTGGTCGTCGCGGCGTACGTGGTCTTCAACGTGGTGACGCAGTCGCTCCTCCTGCCGAAGTTTCTCGGCGACGCGGTGGGGCTGTCGACGACGATGACGTTTCTCTCGCTCATCATCTGGGCGTTCGTGCTCGGGCCGCTGGGCGCGATCCTCGCCATCCCGCTGAGCCTGCTGGCCAAGGCGCTGCTTATCGACAGCGATCCGGCCGCGGCGTGGGCGGGGGCGCTCATCTCCAACAGGCCGCCGGCGGTCACGCGGCCAACCGGCTCAAAGTCACGCCGCTCAGGCGCCTGACGTCGCGGGACAGGTGGGCCTGGTCGGCGTAGCCGGCGACCGCGGCCACCTCGGCGAGTGGGACACCGGACCTGGCCAGACGCAGGGCGTGCTGGAAGCGGACGATGCGCTGCAGGGTCTTGGGCGCGTACCCGAAGCTGGCGACGCTTCTGCGGTGGAGCTGGCGCTCACTCAGCCCCAGCTCCCACGCGACCTCGCGGACGCTGTCGCCCCGGCGGAGGGCGGCCGCGGCGGCGGGGGCGGCCGGGTCGGGGGGCGGGGTGCGGCGCAGGCGGTCGGCGATCGCGGCGCGCAGGACGGGCATGGGGTCGGGGGCGTCGTCCAGAGGCGGGAGGGCGCCGAGCGCGTCGAGCGGCACGCGCTGGTCGCGCAGCTCGGACAGCGGAACGCCGAACACCTCTCCCGTCGCGCCGGGCTTGAAGCGGATGCCGGTGAAGATGTCGCCCACATGCATCGACGTGGGCACGGGGCCCGTGTCGGGGCCTGCCACGAACGGGCCGGAAGGGCCCCAGATGAGGTCGACGCAGGCGTCGGGCACGACGAGCTGGGTGCGGTCGTCCTCGCTCACCTGCCGCCACAGGCAGGCGATCCGCCCGGCGAGCGCGGGCTCCGGCGACCACTCGGCGTACATGCTTCCACGCTACGCCCGCTCACCGACATTCCCGCGTGGGCGGGGTTGTCCCTACGTGGGGAGGCGGCCGTAGGCCTGGAGAGTCCTGAGACGTCCCACGGTGAGGTAGCCGCCCCACTCGTGCTCCACCACGGGGGTCCACATGGGCCAGTTCCCGTTCCAGCCGCCTTCCTCCGACTGGGCCGCCAGCAGGGCGTCCAGGTGGCGGGCCAGCACGTCCTCCGTGAACAGGGGGAACCGCAGAGGGCTGGGGGCGAAGTCCAGGGGGAAGTGGGCGTCGCCGGGAGCTTCGGGGTCGAAGGTGACCGTGGCCAGGATGGCGTCCTTGAGCCGCTGGAACTCCGACCGCGCCCGCTCCTCGTCGTCCACCAGGTCGAGGAAGGTGACGATGGCGCGGGCCTCGTACGGGGTGGTCTTGTCGACGGCGGAGATGCTCCTCCAGCAGAAGTCGGTGGCCGGTCCGCGCCACGGGTGGTCGATGCCGTGCTTGTGCAGGAGGCCGGCGATCGAGGCGGTGGGGATGAGGTTGCCGGGCGGGTCGTCCGGGGTCTCCCACCAGGGCGCGCGCGGCGCCTCGCGGACGGTCGGGAGGCAGAAGGGCACGCCGCCGTCGGGGGTGGTGACGGACACCAGGTAGTCGCAGGCGGAGCGGACCATCGGGTCGGCGAAGGCGTCCAGCTCGTCGAGGATCCAGAACGCGACCTCGACCGGCTCCGGCTGGCTGGCGGCGCCGCGCAGGTCGGGTTCGAGCGCGTGGCCGAAGCCGCCGTCGGGGTTCTGGTAGCAGCGCAGGGTGTCGAGGACGCGATCCCTTGGGCCGCCCGCGAACAGGGCCTCGAAGCGGAGCCGGTCCAGGAGCCTGGCATGGGTCAGCAGGTAGCCGTGTGCACGGTGGAGAACGTCCATGCGGTTCACGCTAGTCGCCCCGTTCCGCCTGACGCTTGTACGAATCGGACGCGGCGCGCGGGCTTATTCGGTTGCCGTCGGTGAGCGCTCCTGCGTACGGTCGGCCGCATGTGTTGCTTTTACGCAGGTTGCTTCTACGCGGTTCGCATTCGCCGCAGCCGGCCTCTGGCCCGCTAGCGGACGCGACCGGTCGAGCGCGTTCCGCGGCGCGCCCGGGGCCCTTCGAGCCATTCATCGACTCGAGGACCCGGAAGGGCAGCTGTGGCGCAGGATTACGCGCACGGAAATCATTCACACACGCAGAAGAAGGCCAGGAGCTCGGGCGGCCGCACGCCCAGGGACAGGGCGAGACGCGTGCTCTCCCAGAACTTCCTGGCCGACAGGCATGCCCTGGAGCTGGTGGTCAAGGCCGCCGCTCCCGAGGGCCTGGTGCTGGAGCCGGGGGCGGGCGAAGGCGCGCTGACCCTGGCGCTGGCCGCGGCGGGGGCGCGGGTGGTCGCCTACGAGATCGACCCGCGGCTGGCGGGCCGGCTCAGGTCGCGCACCCGCGACGATCCGCGCGTCGAGGTGGTGCGCGGCGACTTCACCGCGGCCCGCCCGCCGGGCGAGCCGTTCGCGGTGGTGGGCAACATCCCGTACTCGGCCACGTCGCGGATCGTCGGCTGGTGCCTGCGGGCCCGGTCGCTGACCTCGGCGACGATGGTCACCCAGCTGGAGTACGCCCGCAAGCGGGCGGGCGGCTACGGCCGGTGGAGCCTGGTCACGGTGGAGTCGTGGCCGTGGTTCTCCTGGCGGATGGGCGACCGGATCGGCCGGGAGAGCTTCCGGCCGATCCCGTCGGTCGACTCGGCGATCCTGCGGATCGAGCGCAGGCCGGCGCCGCTGGTCGGCTCGGGGCGGGACTGGCAGCGGCTGGTGGAGCTGGGGTTCAGCGGGGTGGGCGGTTCGCTGCGCGCCTCGCTCAGGACCCGCTACGACGGGGTGGACGCCGCCCTCGCCGCCGCCGGGGTGGCCCGCGACGCCGTCGTCGGCCACGTGCACCCGGACCAGTGGCTCACGGTGTACGACCGGCTAGACCTGTGAGGTGAGGCGTGCCGGGCCCGTCGGAGCGGCGGGCCCGGCCGTCTCGTGCTCGGGCGGGTTGCGCCGGCCCCACGGCATCGCGGCCAGCAGGACCGGCAGCAGCACGATCGACGCCCGCGACCAGTCCTGGTGCAGGAGCCACCAGGCGGTGTCCTCGTACTGGGTCATGTAGAGGTAGCCGTAGCCCGCCCAGAGCGACACCCCGATGATCGCCGGCCAGGCGAACCGGGTGGGCCGGGCGACCAGGAACGGCATGAACCAGAGCAGGTACTGCGCGCCCAGCCTGGGCGTGACCACCATGAAGATCAGCAGGATGGCCAGCGTCATGTCGATCGGGTCGGCCCGCCACCAGATGATGATCGCGGCCACGACGCACGCGTAGATCAGGTAGGTGCCGAAGGTCGCCAGGTCCGCGCGCAGCGCCCAGTCGCCGCCGGTGAAGTGGGGGGTCCAGCCCCACTCGCCGACGATCGGGCGGATGGCCCGGATGGTGTCGATGACCTGGGGGATCTGGCTGATCGAGGTGCCGGCGAAGACGGGCAGCGTCACCAGGAAGAAGAGCGGCACCGCGCCCGTGCAGAACAGCGCCACGATCCGGGACCGGAGCTGCGGCAGCAACAGCACCATGCCGGGGACCAGCCAGATCGGCCAGCTCTTGGCGCACAGCGCCAGGCCCATGAGCAGACCGGCGTAGGCGCCCCGTTTGAGGCCCGCCCGGTCGCCGGGGCCCGGCCTCAGCGCCTGCCCGAGCGTGCGCAGCGCCCATCCGGGGAGACCGGACCAGCCGTGGTCGGCCAGCGCCCGCCTGGTCACGGCGATGACGTCCATCCGGGGGGTGGGGGCGCCGGGGCCGCGGGCGACCACGAACGCGGCCACCCCGAACACCAGCGCCACCGGCTCGACCTGGCCATGGAGGCAGGCGACCATCAGCGCGAGCGGGTTGAGCGCGTACTGGAAGGCGCGCAGCGAGGCCTTCGGCCCACCGGCGAGCTTGGCCACCAGCGGGATGAGCACGATGTCGGCCACCACGGTGACGATCCGGCCGGACCACTCCCACGGGATGCCGAGCCACAGCAGGATGCCGTACACGTACGGGATCGTCGGCAGGAAGTGCCAGCCGCCCTTGCTGGCCAGGACCGGGTCCTGGCCGTTGAGCACGGCCTCGCCCGCCGGTTTGAAGCTGTTGACGAAGTCGACCGGCTGGTGGGCGTCGCCCGCCGCGAAGAACATCAGCACGACGCGGACCACCACACCGACGGCCAAGGCGGCCCAGAGCGGCGGTCGCCAGTCGCGCCACTGGGCGACGAGGGCGAGCGCGAGGCCGGTGACGAGGATGATCGCGATAGGGAGTGCAGTTTCCATGGCGGGACCTAGACTGCCCTACGCCCCTCCGCGCTGCCACACGGCTTTGTTTCCGGATCTCCGACATGCGGGGTCGTAACGCGTCAGAACATGACCGTCTGTGCTGAACTTTTCGCATGGGGGGATCCGAAGTCAACCAGACACTGGTCAGGCTCTATTTCGAGGTGCGCGAAGGGCTGCATGACCCGGTCGCCGCCTGGGCGAAACTCACAGCGAACTCTGAGGTTTACCGGCAGGCGCGGGGTGGCCGCCGGGTCCCCCTGGACGACGCGACGGCCGCCGAGCTGGCCGCGGCGGCCATCGTGCACACCGCGTCCGAGCACGGCGCCGACCAGGTGGCGGCGCTGGCGACCTCGCCGCTGGCCGGGCTCGTACGCGGGATGGGCGGCGCGGTGCTCACCGAGCAGTCGAGCGCGCCCGAGCAGCTGCTCGGCCCGCGTTTCGAAGGGCCGCGGGCGGAGGACTGGGCGAATGCCGCGTACGTACTGCTCTGGGGGGAGAACAACAGGAACGTGCGCGCGCCCGGATCACCGTGGGTGATCGCCGGTCGGTACAAGGGGCAGAAGGTGGTGGCCATCGGCCCGCACCCGACGCGGCTGTCGGACGAGACGCTCGTGGTGCGGCCGGGCACAGACGGGGCGCTGGCCATGGCGGTCGGGCACGTGCTGCTCAAGGAGTTCTTCCTGGACCGGCCGGCGTTCGCCGCGCACGCGATGGCGCGCACCGACCTGCCGGCCCTGGTGCGGCTGCGCGAGCTGGAGGACGGGCTGGTGCCCGGCGGGCTGCTCGGCCGCGACGCCGGGCGGCTCAGCCTGTACGGGGGCGACGGGGCGGCGGCGACGGAGGTGCTGCTGCCGCGCTTCGACGTGGGGCCGGGCGTGCTGCGCCGCGGGGTGCCGGCGGTGCGCGACGGCGAGGGCCTGGTGACGACCGTGTTCGACCTGCTGCTGGCGGTGTACGGGCTGGCCCGGCCGGGTCTGCCGGGGAGCTGGCCGGACGGCTACGACGACAAGACCTCCCCGTACACGCCCGGCTGGCAGGAGGCGCACACCGGGGTGGCGGCCTCGCGGGCGCTGAAGCTGGCCAGGGAGCTGGGCGTCACGGCCGAGAAGACGGGCGGGCGGTGCATCGTGGTGCCCGGCTGGCTCGACACGCCGCACGCCGACACCGCCTACCGGGCGATGCTGGCGCTGCTCGTGCTCACCGGCTGCCGCCGGGGGTGGGCGCAGGCGTCGGGCGGGGCGGGCGTGCCGCTCGTGCCGTACCTGGTGCTGCACGCGTGCGGCGAGGACCGGGCGGACCTGGGGGCGTTGAGCTGGGCGCTGGCCGACGGGATGTTCGACCGGCGGACGTCGCGGACGGTGCTGCTGGACGCGGTGCGCGGCGGGCTGCCGATGGCGCCGCCGCCGCGGGTGCTGGCGCTGCCGCGGTGGATCTACCCGCTGCCGCCGCAGGTGGACCTGCTGATCGGGCCGGACGAACGGTGCGATCTGGCCACTCCGGACTCCAGACTGGTCGCCGACATGGTGGCGAAGCTGTCGGACGGGCAGGTGGAGCCGGCCCGGGAGGAGCCGGAGCCGGGTGAGCCCGGGATGCGGACGGTGGTGGACCACGCCTGGATGTACGAGTACGGGGAGGCGCTGCCGGTCTACCGTCCGCCGGGGGTGGGGGTGCCGCTCAAGCCCACCCAGCTCGTGCGGTTGCCGTGAGCCGGGGCGGGGGCGCCGCCCCGGGCTCGGGTCTTGTCAGAAGCCCGCCGTGATGCGGGTGAACTCCCACTCGGCCTGGGAGATGCCGCTGCAGTTGGAGACGACGCCGCCGCCGGGGCAGGGGCGGTCACGGTTGACGCCCCAGTACGCGAGCCGGTTCAGGCCCTTGGACCTGGCCCAGTCGCGGATCTGCGTCCACGTCTGCGGGGTGGTCAGCTCCTGCTGGTCGGACAGGCCGTTCATGCCGGAGATGCCCATGCGGGCGTATGCCTGCGCGTCGGTGTAGCCGTAGGCGTTCTTGAGCGCGTTCTTCAGGCCCTCCGAGGCGTTGACGGTGTCCTGGTAGATGTTGGAGCTGCCGAAGTCGAACGGCATGATCGTGAAGTTGTCGATCGGCACGTTCAGCGCTCTGGCCTGGTTGATCAGGCGGACGCCGTGCGCGTTCGGGCCGGTTCTGCTGGTGCCGAAGGTGACGACGACCTTGACGTTCGGGTTGTTCTGCTTGACGATCTTGAGGCCGTTCAGGATGCGGTCCTGCACGGTGTAGTTCTCGAACTCGTCGTAGTTCTCGATGTCGAAGTCGACCACGGCCGGGCCGACCGCGTTGATGACCTGCTGCACGGCGCCGGCGAAGGCCTGCGGGGTGGCGCAGTTCGGGCCGAGCTTGTTGCCCTGCCAGCCGCCGAAGGAGATCTGGACGCTGCCGCCCTTGGACTTGATCGTGTTGATCGCCTGCTGGTCGGCGCCGCCGGTGAGGGGGCGCTGGCCGTCCCATGCCGGGTTGCAGCCGCCGCTGGACAGGATGAACGCCATGGTGAACGACTTGACGCCGGTCGCGTCCATGACGGCGCCCGGGTTGGGCGGGTTGCCCCAGCCCATCCAGAGGTAGGGGGCGCCGGGCATCCGGCTCGGGTTCGGGCCGGGGTCGTCGCCGCCGGTGGAGGTGCGTGCGGTGACGGAGTTGCTGTGGCCGGACTGGTTGCCGGCGGCGTCGCGGGCCCTGACGGTGTAGGTGTAGCCGGTGTTCGCCGCGCGGCCGGTGTCGGTGTACGAGGTGCCGCCGACGGTCGTCACCAGGCTGCCGCCCCGGTAGACGTCGTAGCCGGTGACGCCGACGTTGTCGGTGGCGGCGTTCCAGGCGAGCGAGACGCTGCTGGAGGTGACGCCGGTCGAGCGCAGGTTGCCCGGCACGGACGGCGCCTGGGTGTCCCCGCCGCTGCCGCCGCCGACCTGCTTCCACAGGGCGGGCACGACGTTGGGCTCCCAGCCCGGCTGGGAGGTGTGGCTCTGGAGGCACTCGTAGTCGACGCCGTTGTGGGTGACGCGGGTGCCGGCGGTGTAGGGGGTCCAGGCCGTCCAGGCCGCGTAGGCGGCGGCCGTCGCGCCGTACGCGGCGGGGGCGGCGACGGTGGCGAGGCCGGAGAGGGTCATGGCGAGGGAGGCGAGTAACGCAAGGAACATACGTCGAAATTTCATGACATTCCTCGGAGGTGCGGCTTGACGGTCTTCGAGAAGTTCCAGTTGTGGGTGGCGTCCCAGTTGATGGACCAGGTCATCGCGCCCCTGATCCCGGGGTAGGCGCGCGGGGGTACGAACGATCCGCAGCGGGTGCGGGTGGCCAGGCAGTCGAGCGCCTGGTTGACGACGGCGGGCGCGACCACGCCGCCGCCCGCGGCGCCCGGCCCGGCGGGCAGGCCCAGCGCCACCTGGTCGGGGCGCAGCCCGTTCTCCAGCTGGATGCAGGCGAGCGCGGTCAGGAAGTCGACCGAGCCCTGGGAGTACGCCCACGCCTGGTCGCAGCCGAGCATGGAGCCCGAGTTGTAGTACTGCATGTGGACGACCGTGAGGATGTCCTTGATCGACAGGGCGAGCTTGAAGTACTCCATCCCGGTCGACTGCATGTCGATGGTCTGCGGCGCCATCGTGATGATCAGTCCGGAGCCGGCCTTGGCGTGCAGCGCCCGGAGCGCCTGGGCCATGTAGGTGGCGTTGAGCCCGTTCTCCAGGTCGATGTCCACGCCGTCGAACCCGTACGACGTCATGATCCCGTACACGGAGTCGGCGAACCTGGTCGCGGCGGCTGCACTGGCGACCTGCACCCGCCCGGCCTCGCCGCCGACGGAGAGGATGACCTTCTTGCCGCGCTGCTTGAGCGCCCGGACGTCGGCCCTGAACTGGGCGTCGGTGTAGCCGCCGAGCGCGCTCGCCAGGCCCGGGTCGACGCCGAAGACGACCTCGCCGGGGGTGGCGGTGGCCTCGCCGAACGCGATGGCGATCAGGTCGTACTCGTCGGGCACGGCCGACAGGCGCAGTTCGGTGGCGGGGTTGACGAAGTTGTGCCAGTAGCCGGTGAGGAAGTGCTTGGGCAGCCCCTCCCCCGGCTCGCCGGGGTCGCAGCCGGCGGTGGTGGCGGTGGCGGGGTCGCTGGGCGCCGACTCGCCCGCGCCGTTGTGCGCCCGGACGGTGTAGGTGCGGGTCTCGCAGGCGCCGAGGCCGGTGATGGTCGCGGTGGCCGAGCTGACAGCGGCCTTGACAGCGGAGCCTTCGTAGACGCGGTAGCCGTCGACGGCGCCGCTCGCTGGGGTCCAGGTCAGGGTGATGGCGCCGACGCCGCCTGTCGCGGTGAGACCGCCGGGTTTGCCGGGGACGCCCGGGACGGTGCCGCCGTCGCAGGGCGCGCCGTTGAGCGTGCAGCCGGTGATGCCGGGGAAGTTGCCGGGGCTGCCGGTGAAGCCGAAGCTCGCGCTCGCGCCGGGGGCGAGGGCGGGCGCCCAGGAGGGGTTGGTGAAGGTGTAGTGCTGCCCGTTCCTGGACTGCGTGGCGTCCCAGGCGGACGCGATCGAGAAGCCTGACGGGAGGTCGAACTGGACGTTCCAGCCGTTCATCGGGCTGGAGGTGCCGTTGGTGACGGTGATTTTGCCTTCGAAACCGGTGCCCCAGTCGGACATCTTGGTGAAGGCGGCGGTCGCCGAGGCGGCTTGGGCGGGGGATGCGGTGAGTCCGAGTGCGAGGGTCGCGAGCACGACCAGGATCACGCGTGCTTTCACATTGTCGTCCTTGTCGGTGGCGTACCGCGCGGCTTGCGCCGGGGGGTGAGAGCGCAAGCCGCACGGCACGGCCCGCGGAGGCAGACGCGAGCCGTCAAGAGGTCCGATCTGTTAGGAAAGTTTCCTAAGAGTTGACGTGATCGTAGCCTTGACACCCCGGGCTTACAAGACCCAATGCGTCACCGCCTCCGATACCCCGCCACGCGAGGTGGCGGGGCACGGACGGTTCAGTTCTGCCGCGTGATCCGGACGTCGTCGACCGCCGCCTCGACGAGCGAGGCGGTGGACAGGTCGGCGGCCTCGATGAGGATGCGCACCGTCTGCCCGGCGAACGAGCTGATGTCCGCGGTGGCCACGCTCCACGCGGCGTCCCGGTCGGACGCGGCGCCCGCCTGCTGGAAGACGGTGGCCGTGGTGTTGCCCACGACCCTGACCCGGAAGTAGTCGGCGCTGGTCGCGTTCGACCCGTGCGCCAGGTACCAGGACAGCGACAGGCTGGTGGTCCCGCCGGCGGGCAGCGTGATCGGCGGCGACTGGATCGAGGTGACGCCGCCGTCGATGTCGTACGCGCCCGCCGAGCTGCCGGCCAGGCGGCCGGTCACCAGGTCGTTGCTGCCGCTGACCGTGGTGCCGAGCTGCTTGGGGCCCGAGGAGGAGGTGTCGGCGGGGTCACCGCGCTCCCACTGGCCGAGGGTGGCCGTGTCGGTGCCGTTCGGGTTGACCGTCCAGCCGGTGGCGGTCTCGAAGGTGTCCGAGTAGACGGTCGTCGGCGGGGTGCCGGTGCCGCAGTACTGGGACTCCTTGCCGATGATCCGGTAGACGCAGTCGGAGTACTCCAGGAACCGCAGCGTGGCCTCCTTGTTGCGGGTGGTCTGCGGCACGATCTGCTCGTCGGGAGGGTAGAAGCCGGGGCTGGAGCCGGTCGGGTACATCTCGAACGTGTAGCTGAAGATCTTGTAGACGCCCCACAGCCAGTCGTTGATGGTGCCGTCGGTGATGTAGAGGTCGCTGGCCTGCTCGGGGGTGTAGCTGTTCGTCGAGGCCATGCTCTGGCCGAGGGTGGCGTGCGCGTTCCTGTCGTCCAGCGTCAGACCTGGCGCGGTGTCGTTGAAGGTGTAGCCGTAGGGCCACAGGATCAGCTCGCTGTAGGTGTGCCAGTCGATGTGCGCCTTGATCTGCTGCACACCGCCGACGACGCGGCCGCGTACCCAGTTCGCGACGGCGCGGACCTCGGGCGCCGACTCGGCCGACGGGCCCCGGTAGGTGTCGCTGGAAGGCGAGCCGGAGGAGCCGCCGCAGCAGCCCCACTGGTAGCCCCAGTTGCGGTTGAGGTCGGTGCCGACGGCGGAGGTGCCGCTGTTCGGCTGCCTGTTCTTGCGCCAGGACCGGTAGCTGCCCGTGGCGATGTCGTACTCGCCGCCGTCCGGGTTGAGGTCCGGCATGATCCAGATCTCGCGGGAGTTCACCAGGGAGGTGACCCTGGAGTCGCTGCCGTACCCGTCGGTGAGCAGGTCCATGATGTAGAGCGCCATCTCGACGGTGAGGTGCTCGCGGGCGTGCTGGTGGGCGGTGAACAGCACCTCCGTCTCCGCCTCGTCCGTCGCGACGTTGTCGCTGATCTTGACGCCGACGAGCTGCCTGCCTTCGTACGAGGTCCCGTACGAGAACTTGCTCGCGATGCCCGGATGGTCGGCGACCAGGTCGTCGATGTACGCGATCATCTCGGCGTAGTTGTGGTAGGCGGAGTCCGATGGCGGGAAGTCAGCGGCCGCGGCATCGGACGTGGATCTCGGGCGCGGGACCTCCGCGACCCGGTAACCGAGGTTCCTGATGGCGGTGACCTCGGCTTCCGTGGCGGTGATGAGGACCGACTCCTTCGTCACCTCGTCGATGGCCGCGCCGGTGGCCGCGACCGCGCTGCGTTCCTGCGCGTTCGACGGGCCCTGGACGCGGTACTGCTTGTTGGGGGGTGGCTCGGCGGATGCCCCCGCCCCGGTCGCGCCGGTCAGGCAGACCAGGGACAGGGCGGCGAGCAGGATGACCAAACGGCGGTGCACCTCGTCCTCCTAGGGCGCGCGGGCTCGGGTGTTGACGCGCGCCTGAACTGAGAGTGAAGAGGCGCCCTGTGCGGGGGAAGGCCCAATCTACGCCTCCCCGGTAGGGGTAATCTGCATTGTCACCCCCATGTCAGGCCTGGAGCGAGGCGGGATGTTCTTCGGCATCACGGATATCTGGACATATGTCATCGGCGCTTTTCTGATCATTCTGTTGCCGGGACCGAATTCGCTGTTCGTGCTCGCCCAGGCCGCGCAGCACGGCGTGCGGCAGGGATACCGGGCGGCGGGCGGGGTGTTCGTCGGCGACACCGTGCTGATGCTGCTGTCCGCGGCGGGCGCCGCCTCGCTGCTGCGCTCCGCGCCGTTGGTGTTCACCATCGTGAAGTACGCGGGTGCGGTCTATCTGGCCTGGTTGGGGCTCCAGATGATCCGGGGAGCCTGGCGCGCGTGGCGCAACAAGGACGTCGCCGCGGCCGTGACGAGCGGCCCCGAGCGGGTGTCGCGTGCCCCGCGCCCGTTCGGCAAGGCGCTGGCGATCAGCCTGCTCAACCCCAAGGCGATCCTGTTCTTCGTGTCGTTCTTCGTCCAGTTCGTCGACCCGGGTTACGCCACGCCCGCGCTCTCGTTCCTCATCCTGGGCTCGATCATCCAGGTGTTCAGCGCGCTCTATCTCACAGCGCTGATTTTCTGCGGCTCTTTCCTGGCCGCCCAGTTCCGGTCCCGGCGGCGGCTCAGTGCGGGCCTGACCTCGGGTGTCGGTGCGGTGTTCGTCGCTTTCGGTGCGTCGCTCGCGGCCTCGTCGCTGAGCTGATCGCCGCCGGGCCGCCATTCTCAACGTGTCAAAAGAGGCAGTCGCCCCTTAGGGGGTCGGGTACGGTAAGCCACCGGAAAGCGCCCGGCAACCCCCGGATGCGAAGGTCGGAGTATGCCAGGGTGGCCGCTGGGTGACATCGAGCGGTCCGTCCGGCAAGCCTGCCGGCCCGAAGCCGGGGTAGTCCCAGCCCGTCGGCCCAATCTGCGGAGCAAGCGTTGAACCACCCTCCCGTCACCCTGCCTCGTCTGACCGCCCTGGCCCGTCAGGCCGCCCCGCAGTTGCTGGAAGCTGTGGTCGCTCCCCTGGTGGTGTTCTATGCCGCGATGATGCTGCTCGGCCTCCAGTGGGCGCTCATCCTGACCTGCTCGTGGGTCTACGTGGGCGTGGCATGGCGGCTGATCAGGAGGATCCGGGTGCCGGCCACGATGTATCTGGCCGCCGCGGCGATCACGCTGCGCACGGTGATCGGGCTGTGGACCGGCACGTGGATGTGGTACTTCATCCAGCCCGAGCTCGGCACCATCTGCATCGGCATCGCCTTCCTCGCGTCCGTGCGGCTGAACAGGCCGCTCGTGGAGAAGCTCACCCTCGACTACATCCACCTGCCGAACGCGGTGCTCAAGCACGAGCGGGTCCGCAGGTTCTTCGCCAGGATCACGCTGCTGTGGGCGTTCGTCCTGCTGATGAACTCGGGCCTGAGCATCGCGCTGGCGATATACGAGTCGCTCTCGGGCTCGCTCAGCGGGTACATCGTGCTGCGCACGTCAGCGGTGGCCGTGATAAGCGGGCTGGCGATCGCCGTCTCCGTCTTCGGCTTCAAGCGGCTGCTGCGCCGGCTGCACGTGGCGCACGGCTGACCGTTCGGCCAGCAGGAACGCTCCACACATCCCCATGGCCATCCCGGTCAGCATGCCGAACAGCTCCAGCAGGTCGGTCAGCCCGGTGGCTCCGCCGCTGAGCGGCGCCGCCGTGGCCGTGATGATCATCGCGTAGAGGCCCCAGCCGAACAGCGACCCGGACCCCAGCCAGGCCACGACCAGCGGCTGCCAGAACGGCCGGCGGGCGTTCGCCCTGACCAGGGCCACCAGCGCCACGCCCGCCGCCACGGCCAGCAAACCCTTGATCCCCTGCTGGAGCGCGCCCGCCGAGGTCATCGCCGCGGCGGCCTCCGGCGGCAGCCCCGCGTCGCCGCCGAACGCCCACGAGAAGCGGACACCCCCGATGACGGCCGCCACCAGCAGCGAGCCCCACGCCACCACCCGCTGGAACGGTCTCGTCAGCGACTGGTACGGGGCCTCGGCGGTGGTGGTGAAGACGGCGGGCCAGCGGTCCCGGGCGTAGAGCACGAAAGCGGCCATGAGTCCGATGCCCTGCCCGATGAACCCGCCGTAGACCATGACGTAGACCCAGGGCTCGATCGGGCCGCCGACGTCGAACAGAGCCGCCCCTTCGAGCAGCAGCCCCAGCGGCGTCGTGACCACGATCACGCCGAGCAGGCCGGTGCCGACCCACAGCGGCAGCAGCACCAGCCAGGCGGGCAGCCGCATCCCCCACCGCATGGTGAACCCGAGCGCCAGGACCAGCGCGACGGCGTCCATGCCGAACGTCAGCACGTTCATGCCGTACATCGTCGAGTCGTCCATGAGCGCCGGGTCGGTGACGCCGACCGGGCTGCCCGTCAGCCAGAGGACCTTGAGCGTGAGGTAGGGAAGCATGGCGGCCATGGCCACGATCGCCGCGGTGACCCGGCCCACGCCGGCTCTCGGTGTCTCGTTCATACCTCCCAGGCTGCTCTTCCGGCCGCTCGCGGGCCTCACGCGGGCAGGGGATCCCGCTCCCCCGTACGGGGGAGAGCAGCTCCGTACGTCTGAGCTTCCGTACGGGGGACTCACGGCAGTTCCGCGGCCAGTTCGTAGCCGCCGTCCGCTGGGCCGGCCCGGAGGGTGCCGCCCGCCAGGCGCACCCGCTCCCTCAGCCCCGGCAGGCCGAAGCCGCCGGTCGCGGTGACCTGGGGGGCGTGGGCGGGCGGGCCGTTGCGGACGGCGACCAGGTGCGGGGTGACCGCGACCTCGATCACGGCGCCCGGCGCGTGCTTGGCGACGTTCGTCAGCCCTTCCTGCACCACCCGGTGCGCCAGGCCGGGAATCGGTCTCTCCAGCCGCAGCGTGATCGCCATCCCGGAATCACGGGCCCGTTCCACCAGCGCCACCACGTCCTCCCGCACCTCGGCGTCATCGCCCGCCGTAGGAGGCGACGCGACATCGTCGCCCGCGCGAGCGGCCCCCGCGACAACATCCTCCTCACCTGCCGGAACGGACGGAGTGACGGGGCCGGTTTCGCGTGCCGGGGGGTGCGGTGTGATGGCGACTCGCGCCTCTTCGGTGGTGGGGGCGAGGGGGGCGGCGTCGGTGTCTTCGCGGAGGACGCCGATGATCTGGCGGAGCCGCTCGGTGGCGTCCGCCGCCGCCGCGCGCAGTTCGCTCGCCGCTCTGGCGTGGGCGGGTTCGAGGGTGGGGGACAGTTCGAGGCCGGCGGCGCGGACGGCGATGAGCGCCAGGTCGTGGCCGAGCGAGTCGTGCATGTCGCGGGCGATGCGCGCCCGCTCGCGCAGCCGTGCCTGCGCCTCGGCCGCCTGCCGCGCCTGGTCCCGCTGCTGCAGGAGCCGCCTGCGGAGCAGGCCCAGGAGGTACGGGACCAGGTAGGTGCCGATCAGGCCGCTGACCATGGTGATCCACAGACCGGCCGCGCCGCCCCCGGCGACGACGAGGACGACGCCGATCGCGGTGATCAGGACGGCGACCAGCCCGGCGCCCGGTATCCGGATGGACCACGGCAGGGCCCGGGGCAGGCGGCGTCCGGCGAGGTAGGCGTACCAGATGGAGAACGGCGAGACCGGCGCGAACGGGAAGATCTTGACCTGGATGGCGCCGGGGATGAGCCAGGTGATGTCGGAGGTGGCCAGGCTGTCGGCGAAGTCCCACGGCCCGAGCGGCAGCAGCAGCACCACCGCCGCCAGCGGCCACGGCCTGCCGACCAGCACGGCGAGCGCTCCAAGAGCCAGGCGCGGCACCGTGATCGCGCAGAACGCGCCGAGGTCTCTCAGCGGATCGGGCCCCATGGCGCTGATCACGATCGCCAGCAGCACCCACAGGACCACGTCTCTGAGCACCTGGCGACGGTCGTCGCGGCGTAGTCCGTTCACGCCCACGACGGTATCCGCGACCAGGCGGGACCCGCTCCCCCCGAAGGTCTGCGCCGGCCCCTGACGAAAGTCGGGTGGCTCGCGCTCCCCCGCAGGCGGTGGGGCTAGCACCACCATCAACTCGGATGCCCGCACTGATGTGCCGGGTCCGTCCGGCCGCTTTGATCGAAGGGTGTCAACCGGAGGTCGTAGCGCCGCCCCTGACGAAAGTCGGGGGTACCGCGTACCGATCGTCCGATGCGCGGTGGCCTGCGGGATTCCTAGGTTCGGAGCGTACGGGCCCTGACCCCGGTAGGGGAAGAGCCCGCGTTCGTCCCCGGGAGATCCCCGATGTCCGCCGGCACCTCTCGCCGCCAGGGTGAGAGTGCGCGCCAATCGATCGGAGTTCACGCTGATGTCGCACGCCGTCCTGGAGTTCCTCCAGCAGGTGATGTCCTCGCCCTGGCTCTACCTCGCGCTGTTCACACTCTCCCTGCTCGACGGGTTCTTCCCGATCGTGCCCGCGGAGACCTCCGTGATCACCGCCGGGGTGTTCGCGGCCACGGGCGAGCCGAACCTCGCGCTGGTGATCCTGGTGGCGGCGCTCGGCGCGTTCGCCGGCGACCACATCTCCTACCTGCTCGGTCTCAAGGGCGGGGGACGGCTGCGCAAGCGCAAGGCGATGGTGTGGGCGCGCGACGCCCTCGCCGAGCGCGGCGGCCTGGTGCTGGTCGTGGCCCGTTACATCCCCGGCGGGCGGACCGCGACCACGCTCACCATGGGCGCCGTCCGCTATCCGCTTCGCCTGTTCACGATCTTCGACGCGATCGCGGCGGCCTCGTGGGGCCTGTACTCGGGGCTGATCGGGTTCTTCGGCGGGATGGCGTTCGAGCGCGACCCGATCAAGGGGCTGCTGCTCGGGCTGGGCATCGCCGTGTCCGTCACGGCCGTGGTGGAGACCGTCCGCTGGCTGCGGAAGCGGCGCGCCACCAACGCTTCCCCCGTGCGACTTCCCTCGGACACGTCGGTTTGACCCTGCCGGGTGACCATCCAGCTGAAAGGAGTGGGGCATGACGGTGCCGGCCGCGGTGATCGCCCTGATCGGCTCACTGTTCTTCGCACTCGGAGCGGCTTTGCAGCAGTTCGAGGCGGTGGGCACCGACAAGCCCGGGATGCTGACCCTGCTGCGGCGGCCACGCTGGCTGCTGGGCGGGGCCGCCATCCTGGCCGGCGGCGGGCTGCACATCGTGGCGCTCGGCCTCGGCCCCCTCACCGTGGTCCAGCCGATGGGGGTGGCCAGCCTGTTGTTCGCGCTGCCGATCGCGGCGACCCTGCACGGCCGCAGGCCGTCCACGTCCGAGCTGGGCGCGGCGGCCGTGGTCGCGGCGGGGCTGGTCGGCCTCGTCCTGCTGGTGCCCGAGTCGGACGTGCCGGTGCGGTTGGAGCCGCGGGAGCTGTTCACCCTGCTCGGCGTCTCCGGCGCGGCGGCGGTGCTGCTGTGGGCGGGCGCGCGGGCGGCCGCCCCCGCGTGGCGGGCCGCGCTGCTGGCCACCGCGTCCGGGGTGCTGTACGGCGCCACGGCCACGCTCGTGCGGGTGCTGGTGGACGGCGGCTGGAACTGGGCCTACCTGCTGGCCCTGCCGGTCCCGGCGCTGCTGGCCCTGGTGATGCTGCAGCGCGCCTACTCCGTCGGCCACTTCGGCGTCTCCTTCGCCGCCCTGCAGATCGCCGACCCGCTCACCGCGGTGGCGTTCGGCGCGCTGCTGCTCGGCGAGCCGCTCCCCACCGGCCTCGCGCCCGTGGCGGCCGCGGCGCTGGCCGCCGCCGGAACCGTCGCCCTCGCCCGTACGACCCCGCTGGAAAGCCGGCCTCCCCGGGCCGGAACCCCCACCTAGAAGAAACCCTGAGGAGTCACCCACCATGGCGATGCCCCTGCACCGGACCCACCGGGACGCCGGTCTCTCCCCCGCACCCGAACGCCCCCGGCGCATCATGATCTCGACCGACACGTACCCGCCTGACGTGAACGGCACGGCCTACTTCGCCCACCGGCTGGCCACCGGCCTGGCCGCGCGCGGCAACGAGGTGCACGTGGTGTGCCAGTCGGACCTCGGCCCGGCCGGCGCCGACGTGATCGACGGCGTGATCGTGCACCGGCAGCGCTCGGCGCCGCTGCTCGTCCACCCGACGATGCGGGTCGCGGTCCCCGCGCGGCTGGACCGGCTGATGGCCGCCGTCGACCCCGACGTGCTGCACACCCAGGGCCACTTCGTGGTCGGCAGGGCCGCCCTGGCCGCCGCCCGCCGCCGCGGCGTCCCCGTCGTGGCCACCAACCACTTCATGCCCGACAACCTCTTCCAGTTCGGCCACGTCCCCGCCCGGCTGCGGGCGGGCGCGAGCTGGCTGGCCTGGCGCGACTTCGGCCGGGTGTTCGGCAAGGCCGACCACGTCACCACGCCCACCCCGCTGGCCGCCGCGCTCCTGGCCGAGCAGGGCTTCGACCGCGACGTCGAGGCCGTCTCCTGCGGCATCGACCTGACCCGCTTCCACCCGCACGCCGAGCCGAAGGAGTGGGCGCGCAAGCTGTTCGGCCTGCCGGACCGGCCGACCGTGCTGTTCGTCGGCCGGCTGGACGAGGAGAAGCGGCTCTCCGACCTCATCCGGGCGATGCCGTACGTGCTGAACGAGACCGACGCCCAGCTCGCGCTCGTCGGGAGCGGCAACCAGCGCGAGACGCTGGAGACGCTCGCCGCCCGGATCGGGGTGGCGGAGCGCGTGTCGTTCCTCGGGTTCGTGGCCGACGAGAACATGCCGCAGGCGTACGCGGCCGCCGACGTGTTCGCCATGCCGAGCGTGGCCGAGCTGCAGAGCATCGCCACCCTGGAGGCGATGGCGACCGGCCTGCCCGTGGTGGTCGCCGACGCGATGGCGCTGCCGCACCTGGTGAACGGCGACAACGGCTACCTGTTCCCGCCCGGGGACGTGCTGGCGCTGGCCCGCCACCTGACCTCCGTCCTGACCGACGGCGACCTGCGCGACCGGCTCGGCCTGGCCAGCCGCGAGCTCGCGCTCACCCACGACCACCAGGCCTCTCTCGCCCGGTTCGAGCAGATCTATGACGAGGTGACGCGATGACCTCACGTGCCGCGACCGCCGCCACCGTCACGGCGGCGCTGGCGTCCGCCGGCGCCCTCGGCTACGCCGAGCTGACGCTGCCCGCCCAGCCGCTGCTCAGCGACTACGCCCTGGTGCCTGGCGGGATGGCGCCGACGTTACTGGGGATGCTCGCGCTGGCGGCGGCGTGCCTGAGCCTGGCGTACGGGCTCGCCACGTCCGACCCTCGCCGTACGGCGGCGACCCGCGTGCTGCTGCTGGCCGCGGCCGCCGGGCTGATGCTCAGCGCGGTCTTCCCGACCGACCCGGGCGAGATCAAGTCTCTGACCGGGGAGATCCACCGGTGGGCGGCGGCCGTGGTCTTCACCACCCTGCCGGTGGCGGGCTGGACGCTCGCGCGCGGGCGGGCACGGGCCGCCCGGTGGAGCGCGGTCCGGGCGCTGGCGGTGACCGCCGGGCTGGTGCTGGCCGTGTACCTGGCGGCGCATCCGGCCTCGTTCACCTCCGGCTGGATCGGCGGTGAGGGCTACTACGGGCTGCTGGAGCGCGCCCTGGTGGTCGCGGACATGGCGCTCCTGGTGGTCATGGCGGCCGCCGGCGCGCGCCCCGCGGCGGTGGCCGTCCCCGCCCGCGAGACCGTCGGGGAACCCCAGGAGCGCCTGGCCGCCTGACGACACTTCGACCGGGGCCGAAACGTTCCCGATCTAGCGTGGACGCATGGTCATCACCCACCGTGCCGAGGCCCTCGCGGTGCTCGCCGACACCCGCTACATCCCGCCTCCCGTCAGGCAGGACGCGCCGGAGGGCACGCTCGCCTGGCTGCGCTCCCACGCCTCCCGGTTCAGCACCGGGGAGGTGCACGCGCGGCGCCGGCGGCTGCTGGAGGAGTCGCTCGACGCCCTCGACCCGGACGCGCTCCGGGACGCCGCCAGGAAGCTGACGCTGGAGCGGGACGGCCGCTGGGAGGGCGTCCCTGTGACAGTGCTCGGCCACGCCCTCGGCGTCCTGGACACCGGCCGGCTGGTGGAAGCCGTGCGCGCCGCCGCCCCCGGCTATCTGTCCGGCGAGGAGACCCCGGAGGCCGACGCGGCCGTCCGCGACCTGCTCACCCTCGCCGCCGACGCCGGCCTCGTCCGATCGTCGGTGGCACTGATCACGTTGCTGCTGCAGGCGCACGACGCGACCGAAGGGCTGGTACGGAACGCGTTGCGTCAGGCCGGACCCGGCGATGCCGTGGCGCGGCTGCTGGATCGTACGCTCAGGCTCGACCCGCCGCTCAAGGTGACGCGGCGGATGGACCGGGAGACCGGGGCAGAGGTGCGGATCGATCTGGTCCAGGTCAACCGGGACGCCGGAGCCCACCTCACGTTCGGCGCGGGGGTGCGCCCGTGTCCCGCCCGGCGGCACGCGATGGCGCTGGCCGAAGGAGTCGTGGCGGGGGTGCTGGGACGATGAGCGAGGAGTTCCGGGCGCTGCACCGGCGCGGCGAGCCGCTGCTCCTGCCCAACGCGTGGGACTACGGGTCCGCGGCGATGCTGGCCCGGGAGGGGTTCGCCGCGATCGGCACCACGAGCCTCGGCGTGTCCGCCGTGCACGGCAGGCCCGACGCCGCCGGGGCAACTAAGGCGGAGACCGTGGCGCTGGCCGGGGCGATCACCGGCCTCGGGGTGATGGTCAGCGTGGACGTGGAAGGCGGGTTCAGCGACGACCCCGCCGAGGTGGCGGAACTGGTCGCCGGACTCGCCGCGGCCGGGGTCGTGGGGGTCAACCTGGAGGACGGCCGGGCCGACGGCACGCTGCGGCCGGTCCGCCTGCACCAGGAGATCATCGAGGCGGCGAAGGGCCACGGGGTGTTCGTGAACGCCCGTACCGACACGTGCTGGCTCAAGACGGGCGACCCGTCGGAGCGGGTTCGGGCGTACGGACACGCTGACGGGATCTTCGTGCCGGGGCTGAGCGACCTGGGCGCCGTCGCCGAGCTGGTGGAGCTGACTCCTCTGCCGGTCAACATCCTGTACCAGCCGGGCGGGCCGGGCCTGGACGAGCTGGCGCGGGCCGGGGTGGCGCGGGTCAGCACGGGGTCTCTGCTGTACCGGGCGAGCCTGTGGGGCGCCCTGTCCGCGCTCGCCGCCGTGCGTCCGTCAGGTTCGCGGGAGGAGACCGTTATGCCCAGCTATGGGGACATCACCGCCATGCTGCCGGGACCGCGATAATCAGAGGCATGCGCTTCGAGATCCTCGGCCCCACCGAGGTGCTGGGTGACGACGGGACCGGGATCCCGGTCGGCGGTCCCCGGGTGCGTGCGCTGCTCGCACTGCTCGCGCTGGAGCCCGGGCGGGTGGTCGGGGCCGACCAGCTCGTCGACGGGCTGTACGGGGAGGAGCCGCCCGAGGGGGTGGCGAACGCGCTGCAGTCGCAGGTGTCACGGCTGCGCAGGGCACTGGGGCGGGACCGGGTCGAGTTCCATCCGGCGGGCTACCGGCTGGTGGCCGATCCGATGGACGTGGACGCGAGCCGGTTCGAGTGGCTGGCCGCCGAAGGGCGGCGGGCGCTGGGGTCCGGCGACGCGGGGCGGGCGTCGGCGCTGCTGCGCGAAGGGCTGGAGCTGTGGCGGGGCGCGCCCCTGGCCGACGCGCCGCACGCCGGCGCGTCGGCGGCCCGGCTGTCCGAGCTGCGCCTCACGGCGATCGAGGATCGGGCGCAGGCGGATCTGGAGCTGGGCCGGCATCGCGAGCTGGCCGCCGAGCTGCGCCGGCTCGTCGCCGACCATCCGCTCCGCGAGCGGCTGCGCGCCCAGCTCATGCGTGCCCTGTACGGGAGCGGCCGCCAGGCGGAGGCCCTGACCGCGTACGCCGAGGGCCGGCGCATCCTGGACGACCAGCTGGGCATCCAGCCGGGGCCCGAGCTCGCGGCGGCCCACCTGGCGGTCCTCCGCGCCGACCCCGCCCTCGGCCTCGCCACCCTCCCCCTACCGTCCCTCACCCCCACAAGTCCGCAGACCATCACCCCCCGTTCACACGACACCCAACCGGACACACGCGAACCCCAGACCGGCGGCGATCACGATACGGCGGACGCGCGGGAACCCCAGCACACCGCGAGCGGCCCATGGGAAACCCCCCACACCAGCACCCATCACGCTCCGAGCGGCGGCGGGCACCGCGAGCACAATACGGCGGACACGCAGGGAGCCCAGCACGCTGGAAGCGACCCTTGGGAGACCTCCCATGCCAGCACCCATCACGACACGAGCGGCGACCGCCGCGAGCGCCGGCCCGGCACGGCATATCCCCCCGCCCACCAGCGAGACGACGGCCGCTCCACTCAGCCGGACGCGCGCGAAGCCGAAAGCGCCGGAAGCGGCCTATGGGAAACCCCTTACGCCAGCGTCCAGCACGACCGAAGCGGTGGCACTCACCGCGAGCACCGGCCCGATACGGCGCGTCCCGCAGCCGACCGGGGAGACGACGTCCGCTTCACCCAGCTGGACGGGCGCGGAGCCGAGCGCGGTGAGGGCGGAGCCGGGCGCGGTGGGGGCGGAGCCGGGCGCGGTGGGGGCGGCCCGTGGGAGAGCCTGGACGGCTCCGATGGTGGCCGGGGCTGGGGCGGTCCGGGTGGTGGTGCCGCTGACGTGGGTGGGGGCGCCTCGCGGGGGGCGTGGTCGGGTGGGGCTGGGGTCAAGGTGGGGGTGCGGGCGCAGCTGAGCAGTTTTGTGGGGAGGGGGGAGGAGCTGCGGCAGGTCAGCAGGGAGCTGGCGGCGTCCAGGTTGGTGACGTTGGTGGGGGCCGGAGGGGCGGGGAAGACGAGGCTGGCGCTGGAGGTGGCGGAGCGGGCCGATGGGGACGTGTGCCTGGTTCAGCTTGCCCCGGTGACGGCGGATGCAGAGGTGGCCCCGGCGGTGCTGGCCGCGCTGGGGATCCGGGACCGGCACGGGCTGGAGCTGCCGGAGCCGGTGGAGCGGCTGGTGACCGCGCTCGCCGGCCGGGAGCTGCTGCTCATCCTGGACAACAGCGAGCACGTGGTCGAGGCGGCCGCGAGGCTGGCCGACACGCTGCTCGGGTCCTGCCCGGGGCTGCGGGTGCTGGCCACGAGCAGGGAGGCGCTGGGCATCACCGGCGAGTCGCTGGTGCCGGTGTCGCCGCTGCGGCTGCCGCCGCCCGACGCGCGGGACCCGCTCGGCTACCCGGCGGTGCGGCTGTTCGCCGACCGGGCGGCGGCGGTGCGGCCCGCGTTCGCGGTCACCCCCGAGAACGTCGAGCAGGTGGTCCGCATCTGCCACGCCCTGGACGGCCTGCCGCTGGCGATCGAGCTGGCGGCGGCCCGGCTGCGCACGCTGTCGGTGGCGGAGGTGGCGGCGCGGCTGGACGACCGGTTCCGGCTGCTGGCGCGCGGCAGCAGGACGGCGCTGCCGCGCCACCAGACGCTGCGCGCGGTGGTGGCGTGGAGCTGGGACCTGCTGGACGAGGACGAGCAGCGGATGGCCGGACGGCTGACGGTGTTCGCGGGCGGCGCGACGGCGGAGGCGGCCGAGCGGGTGTGCGGGCTGCCCGAGGAGGTGCTGTTCTCGCTGGCGGAGAAGTCGCTGGTGGAGGCCGTCGACGGCCGCTACCGGATGCTGGAGACCATCCGCGCGTTCTGCGCCGAGCGGCTGGCGGAGGCGGGCGAGGCCGAGACGATGCGGGAGGCGCACGCCGCCTACTACCTGGATCTCGCGATCACCGCCGACGACCACCTGCGCCGCGCCGAGCAGTTGGAGTGGCTCGCCCGCCTGGATGCGGAGAGCGACGACCTCAACGCCGCCGTGCGCTGGGCGACCGAGTCGGGCCGGCTGGAGACGGCGCTGCGGCTGCTGGCCTACTGCGCCTGCTACTGGTGGATGCGCGGCCACCGGACGGTCAGCGCGACTCTCGCCGCCGAGCTGCTGGAACGCGTCGGCGACGCCGCGCCGGATGGCCTGAAGGAGGAGTACGCCATGTGCGTGCTCGTCGCGGCCTGGACCGGCGTGGGCGATGACTGGCTGGCCGAGCGGCTCGAAGGGCTGCGTCCTTCCCTGCCGACGGACTACATGCCGGCGAAGCTGGAGTTCCTGACCTTGCTGCTGGCCATGTTCACCGGCCCGCCGGAAGGGGTGGCCACGCCTTCGCAACTGCGCGCGATGACCGCGTC
Organism: Nonomuraea sp. NPDC049486; assembly: GCF_040676925.1. Classification (NCBI taxonomy): domain Bacteria; kingdom Bacillati; phylum Actinomycetota; class Actinomycetes; order Streptosporangiales; family Streptosporangiaceae; genus Nonomuraea; species Nonomuraea sp. NPDC049486. The sequence continues at coordinate 1,014,461 of NZ_JBFAPV010000001.1, read as the reverse complement.
GGTGCCGATGTCGCCGTGGTCCACCGCGCTCACCGGGTGCGGGTACGGGTTCATGCTGCAGGAGTCGGGCGAGCCGGAAAGGGCCGGAGCGGAGTTCGAGCGGTCGCTGGCCGCCTTCCGCGCCATGGGTGAGCGCTGGGGCACCATGCTGGCGCTGTCCGGCCTCGCCGACCTGGCCGCCGAGCAGGAGGACCACGTGACCACGCTGGCCAGGGCGAAGGAGGCGATGGAGGTCGCGCGGCAACTGGGCGCGCTGGCCGACGTCGCGGAGAGCCTGTGCCGGTGCGCCGACGCGCTGGCCCGTACCGGCGATCCGGAGCGGGCGCGTGCCGACTACGAGAGGGCGGCGGAGCTGTCCCGCCGCGTCGGCTCGACCGACATCCTGGCCAGGGCGCACTGCGGGCTGGGCGAGGTGGCGCTGGCGGTGGGCGACCTGGCCGCCGCCCGCACGTGGCTGGAGCGGGCCCGCGAGGAGTGCCCGGCGGGCTGGTACAGCGTGAACGACCTGAGGGAGCGGATCGCCGCCGCGCTGGCGGCGGTCAGCGGACGGTAGGCACGCGGTCAGCGCCGGGCGCGACCGTGGTCCGCATGACGAAGAAATGGGCCGGACTCGCGATCTGCTGCCTGGCCACCCTCCTCCTGTCCGTGGACCTCACGGTCCTGCACCTCGCCCTGCCACGGCTGGTCGCCGACCTCGGCGCCTCCTCGACGCAGCTGCTGTGGATCGGCGACATCTACGGGTTCGCGCTGGCGGGCCTGCTCATCACGATGGGCAACGTGGGCGACCGGATCGGCCGCAAGCGCCTGCTGCTGATCGGCGCGGTCGCGTTCGCCGCGGCCTCCGCCGTGACCGCGTACGCGCCGAACCCCGAGCTGCTCATCGTGGCGCGGGCGCTGCTGGGCGTGGCGGGCGCGACGATCATGCCGTCCACGCTCTCGATCATCAGGAACGTGTTCACCGACCCGGCCGAGCGCACCACCGCCATCGGCGTCTGGAGCGGGATGAGCGCGGCCGGGTTCGCGCTCGGCCCGGTGATCGGCGGGCTGCTGCTGGACCACTTCTGGTGGGGTTCGGTGTTCCTGATCAACCTGCCGATCATGGCGTTGATCGTCGTCGTCGGCGTACGGGTGCTGCCCGAGTCGCGCAACCCGGAGCCGGGGCGCATCGACCTGATCAGCGTGGCGCTGTCGTTCGCCGGCATCGTGGCCGTCGTCTACGCGGTCAAGGAAGCGGCCGACAAGGGCCTGGCGCACGTGGACGTGCAGGTCACCGGGGTGCTCGGGGTGGCCGGGCTGCTGGTGTTCGTCTGGCGGCAGACGAAGCTGGCCGAGCCGCTGATCGACGTGCGGCTGTTCAGGCGGCGCGCGTTCTCCGCGTCGATCGGCACCAACCTGCTGGCGATCTTCACGATGATGGCCATGTCGCTGTTCTTCGCCTGGTACTTCCAGCTCGTGCTGGGCTGGTCGCCGCTGCAGGCGGGGCTCGCGGGCCTGCCGGGTGGGCTGAGCGGCGCGATCGGCGGCGTGGTGGCCGCCCCGCTGGTGAACCGCATCGGCAGGAACGGGGTGGTGGCGCTCGGCCTGCTGTTGAACGCGGTGGCGTTCTTCTACTACTCCACGATCGGCCTGGAGGTCAGCTACCCGGTCATGGCGTGCGCCATGGTGGTGGGCGGCATGGGCATCGGGCTGGCGTTCACCGTCAACAACGACAACGTGCTGGCCACCGCGCCGAGGGAGCGGGCGGGCGCCGCGGCGGCGGTCTCGGAGACCTCGTTCGAGCTGGGCGGCGCGCTCGGCATCGCGATCCTGGGCACGGTGCTGAACAGCACCTATGCCGGCCGCCTGGAGGTGCCCGCCGGGGTGCCGGGCGAGGCGGCGCGCGAGTCGATCGCCGGGGCGCTGGCCACGGCCGAGTCGCTGCCCGCCGCGCAGGCGGGTCAGCTCGTGCTGGCGGCGCGGGAGGCGTTCGTGCAGGCGGTGAACGTCACCGCGCTCGCCACGTCGGCGATGCTGGTGGTCGTGGCGGCGCTCGCGCTGGTGGGGCTCCGCGGCGTGCCCAAGGTCATCCCGGAGGAGGATCTCGTACGCGCGCACTGAGCCCTCGGACGCCGGCCCGGCTAGAGATGCGCGTGCAGGAACTCCGCCGTCGCCTCGACGGCCTGCGTCACGTACGGCTCGCGGTCGTACAGGTCGATGTGCTCCCTGGCGTCCAGCCAGACCAGCTTCTTCGGCTCGTCCAGCCGCTTGAACGCCTCCTCGGCGCCTTCGGGCGAGCAGAACCGGTCGGCCACGCCGTGCACGAGGAGCGCCGGTTTGGGCGACAGGAAGTCGGCGCCCATCATGTTGTCCATCGTGATCAGTTCGCGCACGCTCGCGCTGGTCACCCGGTTGGCCCAGTGGGCGGAGGCCGAGCGGGCGGTGCCGTAGTAGGCGTAGGGCTCCGCGCCGGGCATGGCGGCCTCCCCCTCCTCGGCCACCGCCGGGATGTACGCCACCGGCCCGCCCTGGTCCTGCCGCTCCAGCACGGCGGTGAAGGAGGCCAGGGCCGCCTGGTAGTCCATGCCGGCGCGCATCGTGTACGGGTTGTTGTACGCGCCCGCGATCCCGGCGAACGCCTTCACCCGGGGGTCGAACGCGGCGAACTTGAGCGCGTAGCCGCCGCCCAGGCAGATGCCGACGGCGCCGATCCGCTCCCCGTCGGCCTCCGGCCGCGAGCGCAGGAACGACACCGCCGCGCGCAGGTCGTGCAGCTTGCCCTGCGGGTCCTCGTGGCAGCGCGGCTCGCCGCCCGACTCGCCCCAGTTGCGGTGGTCGAAGGCCAGGGTGACGAATCCTCGGGCGGCCAGCCGCTCCGCGTACAGCCCGGTCACCTGGTCGCGCACGCCGGTGAACGGGCCGGTCAGGACCAGGGCCGGGCACGGCTCCGTACTGTCGGGCACCCGCAGCTCTCCCACCAGCGGCACGCCGTCGGCGGTGAATTCGATTCTCATCTCTCCAGTGTGGCGGGAAGGGGCCCGCGGCCGGGCCGGCCGCGGGCCCGTGCCGCTAGGAGTCGAAGCCCAGCCCCATCCGGTCCAGCGTGCGCAGCCACAGGTTGCGCTTGCCCTGGTGCTCGTCGGCCTTGGCGATCGACCAGCGGGTGAACTGGATGACGCCCGAGCGGACCGGCTCGGGCGGGAACGGCATCGGCTTCTCCCGCACCATGCGCAGCTCGGTGCGCTCGGTGCGCTGCCCCGACAGCAGGTCCAGCATGACGTTCGCGCCGAACCGGGTGGCGCCGACGCCCATGCCGGTGTAGCCGACCGCGTAGGCCAGGCGCCCGCCGTGCGCCTGCCCGTAGAACGCGCTGAACCTGCTGCAGGTGTCGATCACGCCGCCCCACCGGTGGGTGAAGCGCACGTCGGACAGCTGCGGGAAGGTGTCGTAGAAGTGGCCTGCCAGCTTGACGAAGGTCTCGTCGCGCTGCTCGTACTCCGGCTTGACCAGGCCGCCGTTGTAGTAGACGGCGTCGTAGCCGCCCCACAGGATGCGGTTGTCGTCGGTGAGCCGGTAGTAGTGGAACTGGTTGGCGCCGTCGCCCACGCCCTGCCGGTTGCGCCACCCGATCTCGCCGAGCTGGGCGTCGCTGAGCGGCTCGGTCATCAGCGCGTAGTCGTACACCGGCACCACGAAGTGCTTGAGCCGGCGCAGCAGCGGCGAGAACACCCCGGTGCCGAGCGCGACCCTGCCGGCGGTGACCGAGCCGTGCGGGGTGCGCAGGGTGATCGAGGCGCCGTCGTCGTCCAGTGAGCGCACCGGGCTGCGTTCGTGCACCCGCACCCCGAGCCGCACGCACGCCTCGCGCAGCCCCCACGCCAGCCGGGCGGGGTCGAGCATGGCGCAGCCGCTGCGGTCCCAGAGCCCGCCCAGGTAGGTGGGCGAGTCGATCTCGGCGCGGATCTGCTCCCGGTCCAGCGGCACGTAGTCCAGCCGGAGCTCCTCGATCAGGTCGAGGTGCTCGTACAGGGCGTCGAGCTGCCACTGCTCGGTGGCGACGTTCAGCTCGCCGGTGCGCTCGAAGGAGCAGTCGATGTCGTGGCGCCGCAGCGTCGCCTCGATCTCGTCGAGGTTCTCCACGCCCATGCGTTCCAGCCGCTCGATCTCGTCCGGCCAGCGCTCCAGCCCGTTGGGCAGTCCGTGCGTGAGGGTCGCCAGGCAGAACCCGCCGTTGCGGCCGGAGGCCGCCCAGCCGATCCTGCGCCCCTCCAGCAGCACCACGTCCAGCGAGGGGTCGCGTTCCTTGGCCATCAGGGCCGTCCACAGGCCCGAGAAACCGCCGCCGACGACGACCAGGTCGGCGGTGGTGTGTCCGGAGAGCCGCGGTCGCGGCTCGGGTCTGGCCGGGCTGTCCAGCCAGTACGGCTTGCGCTCCGCGTCAGCCAGCGCCTTCAGCGGATCCACAAATCCCACTTCCCTACGGTGTATGTCAAAAGTCGAAAATTGCGGGACCAAAACGGTGATCACGCGCGGGTTCCCCCCGCCGGAATCCGATCTCGCCTCCCTGTTCTTTGCCGGCAGCGTCGAAACCCCCCGCGCGGTCCGCGGGGGGCTGAGGTCTTTCAGGTACGGCGCCGGGCCGCGACCGCGTTGACGACCGCGATCAGTACGCCCACGCCGAAGATCAGCGTACCCATGACGTTCACCTGCGGCGGGATGCCCGTCTTCACCGAGGCGATGATCCACAGCGGGAAGGTGAGCTCGGAGCCGTTGACGAAGCTCGTCACCACATAGTCGTCGATGGACAGCGCGAAGGCCAGCATCGCCCCGGCCAGCACGCCGGGCATGATGGACGGCAGCGTGACCTGCCGGAACGTGGCCCACGGCCCCGCCCCGAGGTCCTTGGCCGCCTCTTCGAGCGACGGGTCGAGGCTCACCACCCGGGCCCGCACGGTCACGGTCACGAACGCCAGCGAGAACAGCACGTGCGCGATCGTGATCGTGATCTGGTTCCTCGGCACGTTCGCCGAGACGAACAGCGACAGCAGCGAGGCGCCCATGACCAGCTCGGGCGTGGAGATCGCGGCGAACACCAGGAAGTTCGTCGCGCCCTGGCCGCGGAACCGGTGGCGGCCCAGGGCCAGCCCGAGCATGGTGCCGATGACCACGGTGACGATCGTGCTGGCCACCGCGATGAGCAGCGAGTTGACCAGCGCGTCGCTCAGGTCGGGGATCGCGAAGAGCTCCCCGTACCACTTGAGCGTGAAGCCCTGCCAGGTCGCGTTCGACTTGCTCTGCTTGTCGTTGAAGCCGAACGCGATCATGACGGCGATCGGCGCGACCAGCCACAGGATGATCAGCCAGGTGTAGGCGTGCAGCAGCCGGTCGCCGAACCTCCCGCGGACCCCCCTCATCGGGCCGCCGCCTCTAGGACGTTCTCGGTGCCGAGCACCCTGGCGTACACGAAGATGCCCACGAGCAGCACCGCCATCAGCGTGAACGACAGCGCCGAGGCCGTCGGGTAGTCGTTGTTGACCAGGTACTCGGTCTGGATGATGTTGCCGATCATGGTGTTGCCCGTGCCGCCGAGCACCTGGGCGTTGACCGGGTCGGCCGTGGCCGGCACGAACGTCATCAGCACCCCGGCGAACACGCCCGGCAGCGACAGCGGCAGCACCACCTTGCGGAAGGCGGTGCCGCGCGTCGCGTACAGGTCCTGCGCGGCCTCCACCAGGCGCGGGTCCACCCGCTCCAGCGACACGTAGATCGGCAGGATCATGAACGGCAGCCAGTTGTACGTCAGGCCCGCGATCACCGCGAACGAGGTGGCCAGCACGTGGAAGTCGGCGGACAGCACCCCCCAGCTCTTCAGCGTGCCGAGCACGATGCCGTCGTCGGCCAGCAGGAAGCCCCACGAGATCGTCCGCAGCACGAACGACACGAAGAACGGCAGCAGCAGCAGGAACAGGTAGACCGACTTGCGGCTGCCGCCCTTGAAGGCGATCCAGTAGGCGACCGGGTAGCCGATCACCAGCATGGCCGCCGTCGCCGTCGCGCCGTAGCCCAGCGAGCGGACCAGCTGGGTGCTGTAGGTGCCGAGGGCGTCGCCGTAGTTGCCGAAGCTGAACGTCATGACGAAGCCGTCGATCACGTTCCCGGTCTGCAGCGACACCGACGCCATCGCCGCCAGCGGCACCACCAGGAAGATCGCCAGCCACATCCAGCTCGGCAGCGCGAGCAGGTAGGGGGTGAGACGCCTCATGGCCTACGCCTGGGTGACGGACTGGAAGATCGGGTTGAACACCTGCTCCTGGGCCGTGGTGAGCGGCGTGTAGCTGTGGAGCTTGGCGTAGTCGGCCTCGGTCGGGAACATCAGCGGGCTCTCGGCCATGTCGAGCAGGGCCTTCTTGTCGTCGCCCGACGCGCTCGCGGCCTTCTCGCGCAGCAGCTCCTGGACGGCCGGCACCGGGGTGACGAACTGGATGAACTCGTCAAGCTCGGCGGCGATCTCCGGCTTGTAGAGGAAGTCCATCAGCATCATGGCGTCGACCGGGTTGGCCGCGCCCTTCGGGATGAGCATGTTGTCGGTCCAGATCGTGCCGCCCTCTTCGGGGATCACGAACTTGACCGGCTCGCCCGCGAGCTGCCGCTGGAAGACGTCGCCGGACCAGGCCATCGACACCCAGATGTCACCACGGGACAGGGCGTCGATGTAGTCCTGGTTGTAGTACTTGCGCACGATCCCGGCGTCACGCTGCGCCTGGAGCTTCTCCCCGGCCTTCTTCCAGTCGTCCTCGGTCGACTTCTCCGGGTCGACGCCGAGGGCGATCATGCCGAAGTTGGCGATCTCCTGGGCGTCGGCCATCATGCCGACCCGGCCCTCGTACTTGGCGTCGAACATCGCCTGGATGCTCGTGATGTCGTCCTTGACGTACTTGGTGTTGTACGCGATCCCGGTGAACCCGGAGGCGAACGGCATCGTGTACTTGTTGCCCGGGTCGTAGGCGCGGTTCTTGTACGCCTCGGCGGCGTTGGCCTGGAAGTTCGTCATCTTCGACTGGTCCAGCGTGACCGCGTAGCCCAGCTCGAACATGTGCTGGAGCTGGATGCCGTTGGTCATGACGACGATGTCGTAGCCGAGCGGCTGGCCGGCGCGGAGCACGGGGTCGGCCTTGCCGAAGAACTCCGTGTTCTCGTTGATGACCTCCTTGTACTCGTAGGAGATCCCGGTTTCCTGCTGGAACTTCTTCAGCGGGCCGTGGTCCTCGGGCATGTACTCGGGCCAGTTGGCGAAGACGACCTTGCCGTTCTTCTTCTGGCTCGCCCAGTAGTCGGCGACGGCGTCGGCCTTCGGCGGAGCGGCCTTCTGCCCCTGGACGCCACAGGCGGCCAGGGCCAGCCCGGCGGCGGACAGGCCGGCCAGCCGGAAGACGTCACGGCGGGTGCGGGGCTGGGTCATGCCCCGGTACAGGGCGGGGGAATGCAGGCGGTTCATGACGTGCTATCAACTTCCCATCACATATGAGTGCTGCGCCTGCCACGACAGCCAGACGGAGTCGCCCCGCTCCGCCGTGACCGTCGCGTCGTGCGCGTTCTGCTCGAACACCGTGATCTCGTCCCCGTCGGCGATCCGCACGGCGTAGCTGTTGTAGGTCCCGAGGTAGACGACCTCGGAGACGGTTCCGGGCAGGGCGCTCACGTCACCCGAGGGCTCCTGCTTGGCGAGGGTGATCTTCTCGGGCCGTACGGTCACCGACACCTCGCCCTCCTTGCCGGGCACCAGCACCCGGCCCTCGCCGACCTTCAGCACGCCGCCGGTGGCGGTGCCCGTCAGCAGGTTGGAGGTGCCGATGAAGCCGGCCACGAAGGTGGTCGCCGGCCGCTCGTAGATCTCGCGCGGCCCGGCGAGCTGCTCGATTAGCCCGTCCTTCATGACGGCGATCCTGTCGCTCATGGTCAGCGCCTCGTTCTGGTCGTGCGTCACGTACACGAACGTGATGCCGACCTCGCGCTGGATGCGCTTGAGCTCCAGCTGCATGGCCTGCCTGAGCTTGAGGTCGAGCGCGCCGAGCGGCTCGTCGAGCAGGAGCGCGCGCGGCCGGTTGACCAGCGCGCGGGCCAGCGCGACGCGCTGCTGCTGGCCGCCGGACATCTCGCGCGGGCGGCGCTTCTCGCGGCCGGTCAGGTCGACGATCTCCAGCATCTCGCCGACCCGCCGCTTGATCTCCTCGCGCGACGTCTTCTTCTGCTTCAGCCCGAAGGCCACGTTGTCCCACACGCTCATGTGCGGGAACAGGGCATAGGACTGGAAGACCATGTTCACGTCGCGCTTGTTCGGCGGGACGTCGGTGACGTCCCGGCCGTGCAGCCGGATCACGCCCTTCGACGGCTCCTCGAACCCGGCGATCATGCGCATGGTGGTGGTCTTGCCGCAACCGGACGGGCCGAGGAGGGAGAAGAACTCCCCCTCGGCGATGTCCAGCGTCACGCCTTTGACCGCCTGGACGACCTCGCCATGCGAGACGTACTCCTTGAGGACGTCCTCCAGCTCGATCGCACGGTCAGTTGGAGTGTCGATCGGACTCTGATCGGCCATGTCGGGGGGATTCCCTTTGTGCGTGCTTTACCGTGATTTTTCGGGCTATTCGCCGATGAAGTGCATGACGTGCTTGACCCTGGTGTAGTCATGCAGGCCGAACACCGACAGGTCCTTGCCGTACCCGGAGTGCTTGAAGCCGCCGTGCGGCATCTCCGAGACGAACGGGATGTGGGTGTTGACCCAGACCACGCCGAAGTCGAGCTTGTTCGACATCCGCATCGCGCGGCCGTGGTCGGAGGTCCACACGGAGCTGCTGAGCCCGTACCTGACGTCGTTGGCCTTGGCCAGCGCATCGGCCTCGTCGGTGAACGTCTGGACGGTGATGACCGGGCCGAACACCTCGTTCTGCACCATCTCGTCGTCCTGCTTGAGGCCGTCGACGACGGTGGGGGCGAAGAAGTAGCCCCGGTCGCCGACCCGCTGCCCGCCGGTGAGCACCTTGGCGTGCGCGGGGACGCGGTCGATGAAGCCCTGCACCCGGGCGAGCTGGGTCTCGTTGTTGAGCGGGCCGTACAGCGCGTCCTCGTTGGACAGGTCGCCGGTCACCGTGGCGGCGGCGGCCTCGGCCAGCGCGGCCACGAACTCGTCGTGCACGCTCTCGTGGACGAGCACCCGGCAGGCGGCGGTGCAGTCCTGGCCCGCGTTGTAGAAGCCGGCCACGGCGATGTCCTCGGCCGCCTTGCGCAGGTCCTTCACGTCCTCGAAGATCACGACAGGGGCCTTGCCGCCGAGCTCCAGGTGGACCCGCTTCAGGTCGTCGGCCGCGCTCCTGGCCACCGACATGCCCGCGCCGACCGACCCGGTGATCGCCACCATCGCGGCGGTCGGGTGGCTCACCACCGTGGCGCCGGTCTCGCGGTCGCCGGTGATGACGTTGAAGACGCCGGGCGGGAGCACGCTGCCGACGATCTCGGCGAGCTTGAGCGTGGCGACCGGGGTGGTGTCGGACGGCTTGAGCACCACGGTGTTGCCGGCCGCGAGCGCGGGGGCGATCTTCCACACCGCCATCATCACCGGGTAGTTCCACGGCGTGACCTGGCCGATCACGCCGATCGGCTCGTGCCTGATGACGCTGGTGTGGTCGGCGAGGAACTCCCCGGCCGTCGGGCCCTCGAGCGTGCGGGCGGCACCGGCGAAGAAGCGGAAGTGGTCGGCCGCCACCGGCGTCTCGTCCTCGGCCATGCGGGCGCGCGGCTTGCCGGTGTTGCGGCACTCCGCCTCGTTGATCTCGTCGGCCCGCGCCTCGATGGCGTCGGCGACCTTGAGCAGCAGGTTCGACCGCTCTCCCGGCGTGGTGGCGCCCCACGACTCGAACGCGGCGGCGGCCGCCGCGTAGGCGGCGTCCACGTCCTCGGGGCCGGAGATCGGGGCCTGGAGGTAGGCCTCGCCGGTGCAAGGATCGATGACGTCGGAGAATCGGCCGCTCTTGGCGTCCACGAACTCACCGTTGACGAAGTTCTGGAGACGGACGGTCAAGGGATGACCTCCTGGTGAGATGGCTTACTGATGTCGCAGGTGGGCGAGATGCCGCGACTCTTACAGAGTAACCGCATCTGAACAAGGGATTTCGTGGTGAAGATATCAAATTGCTACGAATTCGCTTGACAGACCGCCGAGAACTGAAAGCATGTCGCACCAGGACGGCAACCCGGCGGGAACGCCCCCGTAACATGCCGGACCGCTTGGAGGATCCCTCGACATGACGACGCCGCCGCGCGTACGCCGCAGCAAGGACGCGGCATCCGGACCGGTCGTGCTGGACGAGCTGTCCAAACAGATCATCGAGCAGCTCCAGTCCGACGGGCGCAAACCGTACGCCGCGATCGGCAAGGCCGTCGGCCTGTCGGAGGCGGCGGTCCGCCAGCGCGTCCAGCGCCTGCAGGACGCCGGCGTCATGCAGATCGTCGCGGTGACCGACCCGCTCACGCTCGGCTTCCCCCGCCAGGCCATGATCGGCGTCACGTGCGAGGGCGACCTGGAGTCCGTGGCCGACGAGCTGGCGGCGATAGAGGAGATCGACTACGTGGTGCTCACCGCCGGCTCCTTCGACGTCATCGTCGAGGTGGTGTGCGAGGGCGACCGTCACCTGCTGGAGATCCTCAGCAAGATCCGTGCCATACCGGCGGTGCGGGCCACAGAGTCGTTCGTCTATCTGAAGCTGCGCAAGCAGACCTACTCATGGGGCACCCGATAGCCGGGCCACGGCCCTGACCGGCGCCCCGTCGGCGCCCGCGAGCCGGATCGGCAGCATCGACACCTCGACGGCCCGTCCGGCCGCCTGCGCGTCCAGCAGCCGGCCGAGCCCGGTGAGGTTCTCGGCGATCACCGCGTGCGCCCCGCACAGCACCCGGTGCGCGGGAAAGTCCTCCGCCGGGGTGGGATCGACGCTCAGCGCGTCGATCCCCACGGTCCGCACGCCCCGCTCCACGAGCAGCCGCGCCGCCTCCTCTGTCAGGTGCGGATGGTCGAGGTACGCGGGAGTCCCCCAGTGGGCCGACCACCCGGTGGCGACGAGCACGATCCGGCCCAGCTCGCCCCTGAAGAGGCCGGGCCCGATCGCCGCGCCCGGGGCGAGCCCCCGGGCGTCGACCGTCACGGCGGGCCCCACGAACCTCTCCAGAGGAAGCTCGTCCAGGTCCGGCAGGGTGTCGTCCAGGTGGAACGGCGCGTCCACGTGGGTCCCGGACTGCGAGCCCAGGTGCACGGCCAGGACGTTGACCCCGTCGCGGCCTGCGATGAGCGCCGGCTCGATCGTCACCTCGGGATCACCCGGGTATACGGGCATCCCGGTGACGATCGGCACCGACAGTTCGACCAGCTCCATGACGGCCATCCTCACACGCCGGTGAGCCTCTGGGGCTCGGGCGCCGGGGCGGCGATGGGCACGATCGGCGGCACGGGCGTGTCGGCCGCCCGCACCCAGCGCGGGCCGAGCGGGCCGTACACCTCGCGCGGCTCGGGGAAGGCCCGCAGCAGCGCCAGGTAGAGCACCGCGGCCGTGCCCAGGCCCAGCGGCAGCGACACGTCCACCCCGCCGGCCAGGTCGCCGAGCGGCCCGACGAACTGGCCGGGCAGGTTGACGAAGGCCAGCGCCAGCAGCGCCGAGGCGAGCCAGGCGGTGATGCCGCGCCAGTTCCAGCCGTGGTTGAACCAGTAGCGCCCGCCGCGCTGCCGCCGGGTGAACACCTGCAGCGCCTCGGGGTCGTACCAGCCGCGGCGCGTCACGTACCCGAGCATCATGATCACCATCCACGGCGCCGTGCACGTGATGATCAGCGTGGCGAACGTGGAGATGCTCTGCGTGAGGTTGGCCGCGAAGCGGCCGACGAAGACGAACACGATCGACAGCGAGCCGATGAACAGCGTCGCCCGCACCCGGGAGAAGCGGGCGAACACGCTGGCGAAGTCCAGCCCCGTGCCGTACATCGAGGTGGTGCCGGTGGACATGCCGCCGATCAGCGCGATCAGGCAGACGGGCACGAAGTACCACGTCGGCGCGATGGCCAGCAGGCCGCCGACGTAGTTGGGCGCGGCCGGGTCCATGTACTCGGCGGCCTTGGCGGCGATGATCGACGCGGTGGCCAGGCCGAAGAAGAACGGCAGGATGGTGGACGCCTGCGCCAGGAAGGCGGCCGCCATCACGCGCCGCCGCGGCGTGTCCGCCGGGATGTAGCGCGACCAGTCGCCGAGGAAGGCGCCGAACGAGACCGGGTTCGACAGCACGATCAGCGCCGCGCCGATGAACGACGGCCAGAACAGCGGGTCCCCGGGCGCCAGCATGCCCGCGTACGACGGGTCGAAGTCGCCGGCGAACGCGAACACGCCGAGCACGAACAGCGCCGACGCCGCCACGACCGCGATCTTGTTGACGAACAGCATGAACCGGAACCCGTACACGCACACCACGAGCACCAGGCCCGCGAAGATCGCGTACGCGATCCCGTACATGAAGTCGTTCTGCGGCAGGCCGACGAGCCGGTGCGCGCCGCCCACGAGCGCGTCGCCCGAGGACCACACGGAGATCGAGAAGAACGCGATCGCCGTCAGCAGTGACAGGAACGAGCCGACGATCCGGCCGTGCACGCCCAGATGGGCGGAGGAGGAGACGGCGTTGTTGGTGCCGTTGAGCGGCCCGAACAGCGACAGCGGCGCCAGGATGAGCGCGCCGACGAGCAGGCCGAGCACGGTCGCGGCGAACCCCTGCCAGAACGACAGGCCGAACAGGATGGGGAAGGCGCCGAGCACGCAGGTGGCGAACGTGTTCGCGCCGCCGAAGGAGACCCTGAACAGGTCCAGCGGGCGGGCGGTGCGTTCGGCGTCGGGGATGCGGTCGACACCGCGGGTCTCGATCTCGGTGATGGGGGTGCTCACTTGTACTCCTGGAGGGCCAGCAGGCTGACGAGGTCGTAGGCGACGTGGGAGGCGGCCACCGAGGTGATCTCGGCGTGGTCGTAGGCCGGCGCCACCTCGACGACGTCGGCGCCGATGAGGTTCCCTCCGGCCAGGCCGCGCAGGATCTCCAGCAGTTCGCGGCTGGTGAGCCCGCCCGCCTCCGGGGTGCCGGTGCCGGGGGCGTGTGCCGGGTCGAGCACGTCGATGTCGACCGACACGTACAGGGGGCGGTCGCCGATGCGCTGGCGCAGCGCGTCGACCACCTCGTCGACGCCGCGCCGCAGCACGTCGGCCGCGGTGACGATGCCGAAGCCGAGGCGCCGGTCCTCGTCGAGGTCCCTCTTGCCGTACAGGGGGCCGCGGATGCCGACGTGGCTGAGCGCCTCGGTGTCGAGCAGCCCTTCCTCGACGGCCCGCCGGAACGGGGTGCCGTGCGTGTACTCGGCGCCGAAGTAGGTGTCCCAGGTGTCCAGGTGGGCGTCGAAGTGCAGCAGAGCGACCGGCCCGTGGCGCCGGGCGGCGTCGCGGAGCAGCGGCAGCGCGATCGTGTGGTCGCCGCCGATCGTCACCAGCCGGGCGTCCAGCGCGGCGGCCCCCGCCTCGACGCTCTCGATCGCCTCCTCGATGTGGTACGGGTTGGCGACGATGTCTCCCGCGTCCACCACCTGGGCGCGTTCGAACGGGGAGACGTCCAGCGCGGGGTGGTAGGGCCGCAGCAGCCGCGACGCCTCGCGGACCGCGGCGGGGCCGAACCTCGCTCCAGGCCGGTACGAGACGCCGCTGTCGAACGGCACGCCCACGACCGCCACGTCCGCGCGTCCGACCTCGTCGAGGCGAGGCAGCCGGGCGAAGGTGGCGGGCCCGGCGAAACGCGGGACCCTGGCTGAGTCGACGGGGCCTTTATTCATGGGCACAGTCAATGTCACGCTTCTGACCTGCGGCAATTGGCCGCGTCACGAAGTCCTACAGTAGGTGTTGTGGCGGACCACAAGGTGACGGTGCTCGACCTGTTGCGCTCCCCCGCCCTGCAGCTGCGGCTGCTCGCGGGCGAGGCGGGGCTCGGCCGGTCGGTGTCGTGGGCGCACGTGAGCGAGTTGGCCGACCCGACGCCGTGGCTGCTCGGCGCCGAGGTGATCATGACGACCGGCATCGGCGTGCCCCGTTCCGCCGCCGATCAGCGGGCATACCTGGAGCGGCTGGACGACGCGGGCGTGTCGGCGCTGGCCCTGTCGGCGCAGCTGCACGTGCCGCCGCTGCACCGGGCGTTCTTCGAGGCTGCGGAGCGGCGCGGCATGCCGGTGCTGGAGGTGCCGCTGGCGGTGCCGTTCATCGCCGTCGCCCAGGAGGTGGCGGCGGCGGTGCAGGAGGACGCCCGCCACCGGCTGGGCGCGCAGCTCCAGGTGTTCGGGGCGCTGCGCTGGCTGGCGTCCGAGGATCTCGACACGGCGACGCTGTTCAAGCGGCTGGAGCGGCTCTCCGGCTACCAGGTGTTCCTGTGCACGCCGCAGGGGCGTCCGCTGCTGCCCGGCGTGCCGGTGCCGCCGTCGCTGGACGTGCTGCCTTCGGAGCCGGAGGCGCCGCCGACCGTCCCCGGCGGTTTCGTGCTGCCGGTGCCGGCTCCCGGCGGGCCCGCGGGGTTCCTGGTGGCGTTCGAGCGCGAGGGCGCCCGGCCGGCCGGGCTGGCCGTGGTCCAGCACATCGCCACCGTGGCCGCGCTCCAGGTGGCCATGGCCAGGCACGAACGGGAGACGCTGCGCCGCGAGGGCGCCGAGACGCTGTCGGAGCTGCTGCAGGACCTGCTCGACCCGGCCACCGCGCGCCGCCGCCTGGCCCGGCTGGGGCTGCCCACCGACACCGACGCGGTGCTCGTCGTGGTGCGCGGCGCCGATGACGTCGGCCTGCGGCGGGCGCTGGCCGACCACCCGCACCTCATGCTGCGGCGGGGCGACGACCTGTACGTGCTCGGCCCGCCCTCACTGGCCGGGCCGGTCACCGGCCTGCCGGCCGTCAGGGCGGGCATGAGCCGGCCGTTCCCGCCCGGCGCCTCCACCAGGGTGGCTCGGCGCGAGGCCGAGTGGGCGGCCACCCGGGCGGCCGAGTCCGGGCAGCCGCTGGTCGTCTACGGCAGGGACCCGACCGGGCGCTGGCTGCCGGACGACGCCGCCACCCTTGCAGCCCTGGTGGACCACGTCCTGGGCGAGGTGATCGCGTACGACGCCGCGCACGGCTCACACCTCCTGGCCACGGTCCGCACCTGGATGGAGCACGACCGCCGGGCCGAGGACACGGCGGCGCTCCTGCACATCCACCCCAACACGCTGGCGTACCGGCTGCGCCGCTTCGCGTCGCTGACGGGGCGCGACCTCACCTCGACGACCGCCTTCACCGAGGTCTGGCTGGCCCTCCAGGCCGCCGGCCAGCTCGGCCTGACCGACCGGTCCTAGGACAGTTGCACGGTGGCGATCTCCCAGGCGCCCAGCGGAAGGCGGAGCGTGCCGTCCGTGACCTCCAGCTCGTCATCCGGGCGGCCGCGCAGGTCGGCGCGGCGGGCGCGGGTGAAGTCACCCGTGACCAGAGCCTCCGCGGGGTCGTCCGACAGGGCCACCACGCGGAGCTCCTTCCACTCCTCACGGGCCCGCAGCGAGGTCATGACCACGCCGTCGCCCGTGACCGACAGCCCCGCGGCGGGGGCGGGCAGCGGCAGGGACGGGTCGCCCGATCCGGCCACGGTCAGCAGGTCGTGCCTGAACACCTCGGCCGCGCCGGGCACCGCCGACCACGTCCCGCTGTAGGGCATGAGCGCGAGGCTCACCGACCGCAGCCCCCGCGACTGCGCCGCCGGGGTCGGCAGCTGGGGGCCCGCGGGCTCGGGCCGGAGCGCGTGCCGGTTGCGTGACAGGTAGCCGACGGAGCGCAGCAGCGTGAGCGCCAGCTCCCCGCCGTCCTCCACCAGTTCGTACTCGGTGACGTGCTCCAGCAGCGCCGCCACTCCCCCGGCGGCCACCCACGAGGAGGCCGGGTAGGTGGGCAGCGGCTCCTCGCCGCAGCCGGCCTCGGCTCTGAGGCCGCGGGTGACGACCGCGAACTGGCCTTCCGCGTGCGACTCGGCGGCCCGCTCGGGCAGCGGCACGTGCAGTCGCACCCGGTGGTCGGCGCACCGGTTGTCGAAGTCGACGCTGAGCCGGACGAACGGCTCGCCCGCGCGCAGCTCGACGCGGGTGCGGACGGCGATCTCCTCGGTCGCCTCGGTGCGGGACCGCGCGGGGATCTCCGGCGTGCCCTCGATCCCGTCGCCGGCGGCGGGCCACCGGTAGGTGCGCCACACGTCGTACGCGGCCACGAGCGGACCGGCGCACACCATCTCCACGTGCACCGACTCCGGCTCGAAGACGAACCGGTCCTCGGCCGGCGGCGCGTAGTTGTAGCTGTCGCCCACGTCGCCGCCGTCGACGATGCGCCCGGCGCCGCTGAGCGTGACGCCGCCGGCGCCGGTCAGGGTCAGGGTGCCGTCGCGGTCCACCTCGACGCGGAGCAGCCCGTTGTCGAGCACCCGCTCGTCGGCCCCGACCGGCAGGGTCGACGCGGGCAGGTCGCTGGCGTGGCCGCCGCCGCGCTGCGGCCGCACGCTCGTGTGGCCCAGGGGCGGCGCCTCGACGAGCGCGGCCACGGTGCGGCGCGGCTCGGCGAGGATGCGTACCCGGGTGATCCCGGCGAGCGCGCCGCGCACCTGGCCGACGTCGAACGGCAGCCGCGACTCGCGGGCGACGGTGAACGTCAGCACGCCGTCCTCGGCGGACCAGCCGGTGATCTGCTGCCCGTACAGCTCGGTGCCGTGGACGAAGGTGAGCGCCGTGACGGGGTCCATCTCCTCGTCGAGCAGCAGCGTCGGCGCGTACTCCAGCGGCTGGATCGGCACCCTGGCGCCGGCCGGGTCGACGACCGGGTCCTCGCCCGCCAGGTCGAGCAGCACCACGCCGCGCCGGGCGGCGGGCGTGGGGTTGACGACGAGCATGCCGCCGGACGGCACGGACGCGGACAGCCGGGCGGTGACCATGTCGCGCACGGCCTGGCCGAGGTGCTCGGCCTCGGCGATGCGGGCGGCCACCTGCTGGGCGGTCTCGTCGACGCCGCAGCCGGTCACCGAGTCGTGGCCGCTGGCGTCGACCAGCCGCCACCAGGCCATGTCGAGGAACCGGCCGGGCCACTCCGCGCCCCAGAGCGCGGCCAGCGGCTCGGCGTACCGTTCGACCATCCGCTCGGCGCGGCCCATGGCCTGCTTCACGTGCGCCCGCACGGAGATGACGCCGGGCAGGATGTTGGCCCGCGCGTGCGAGCGCAGCTCACCCGCCACCCGGGGCAGCCCCTCCACGTCGGCCGGGTGCGCGGTGACGTAGCCGGACAGGGTGTCCATGCGGGCGCCGAGCCCGGCCACCATCTGGGGCAGGCCGCGCACCGGGGCCGAATGGTCGGTGCCGTACATGGCCAGCAGCGGCCCGTCGGGCCCGTGCCAGCGGCGCATGGTCCCGACGAAGGCGGCGCCGCGCTCGACGAGCCGATCGGGGTCCTCGAACAGGTGGGCGCCGTTGCCGTAGCCGCCCGCGGGCAGGTACTGGGTGCGGATCGCGGTGCCGTCGGGGGCGACCCAGGCGAACGCGTCGGTGGTCACCGACGACGGCACGCCCCGGTACACGCAGGCGTAGGGAAGCCCGGCCCGCCTCAGGATCTGCGGCATCTGCGCGGTGTGGCCGAACATGTCGGGCAGGTAGCCGACCGGCATGGCGCCGCCGAGCTTGTCGGCCCTGGCCATGCCCAGCTCCAGGTTGCGCACGATGTTCTCGCCCGAGCAGAGGAACTCGTCGAGCAGGATCTGCCACGGCCCGACCGCGAGCCGGCCGGACTCGACCAGGGCGGCCACCCGGTCGCGGTTCTCCGGCCGCACCTCCAGGTAGTCGTCCACGCAGGCGAGCTGCCCGTCGAGGGTGAAGTGGTAGCCGGGCTCGCGCTCCATGGTGTCGAGCACCTCGTCCATCAGCGCGACCAGCCGGAGCCGGAAACGCTGGAACGGCTCGTACCACTCCCGGTCCCAGTGGGTGTGCGGGACGACGACGATCTCCCCGGCGAACTCTGCGGTCACGCTGCTTCCCCTCCGATCGGCAGGTCATGCTGTACGGCGTAGCGGGCCGCGATGCGCTGGGCGGTGACGATGTCCTCCAGCGCGCCGGCCCGGTCGGTGAGCGGCGGCGTGCCGTCGGTGACGAAGGCGTGGAAGGCGGCCAGCTGGACCTCGAACGCCTCGGTCACCTCGCGCCACTCGGCGCGGCTCTCGCCGCCGGACACCACGGTGAGAACGGTGGGCGCGTTCATCAGGTAGGGCGACGGGAAGACCAGCTCCAGCGAGCCGGCGTCGTGGTGGATGACCACGGTCTCCCGGTACGCGGGATAGTCCTCCAGGTAGTGCCACCGGATGGAGAACCGCCCGGCGGCCGGGAGCCGCCCGGAGATCTCCACGGACCCCGGCGCGTCCCCCCACGTCTCGACGTGCCCGATCTCCGCGGGCGAGCCGGTGAAGCCGCGCAGCAGCGACAGGTCGTGGCAGACGGACCCGAGCGCGATCGCGTACAGGTCGCGGACCGGCGCGGGCGCCTCCTCGCCGAGCGCCCGCGACACGAGCGCCTCCTCGCGGGCGCGCAGCGTGGCGAGCAGGTCGGCGGGCACGTCGCGGGCCTGGGTGAGGTTGGCGAAGGCGAGCTGCGACTCCCCGCTGGGGTGCAGCACGGTCACCTCGACGGACCGGATGGCGTCCGGCCCGCCCAGCTCGGCCAGCAGCTTCCCGGCCCGGCGCACGGCCGGGTCGTACTGCTTCATGTAGCCGACCATGAGCCGGCCCTCCGGCAGCTCGGCCACCTCGGCGCGGGTCAGCGCCAGCGGCTTCTCGCAGAGCACCGCGTGACCCGCCGCGAGCGCCCGCCGCACGGTGTCGCCGTGGGAGCCGGAGGCGAGCACGAGCACGGCCTCGAAGCCGCCCGCCTCCAGCATCGCGTCGAGAGAGGTGTACCGGCCGGGCGCGCCCAGCCGGTCACCGGCGGCGTCGGCGAGCGTCCGCGACAGGTCGCAGACGGCCGTCACCTCGAACAGGTCGCGACGGCGCGACAGCAGCGGCGCGTACACCGCCTGCGTGACGGCGCCGCACCCGACAAGGGCGATCTTCAAGACTGGATCCTCCAGCGTGACGTCAAAGTCCGAGTTCCCGTAGCTTCTCGCGGTTGGCGGCTTGATCGGTGATGTTCTGGGCAACTGACCGCCTGCCGGGCAGGGTGTCCTGCTCGATGATCACCCAGCCGGTGTAACCGGTCTCCTCCAGCGCCCGCACCACGCCGGGCAGGTCCAGCTCGCCCTCGCCGAGCGGGGCGAAGCCGCCCCGGCCCATCAGCTCGCGCAGGTCCACGCCGTCGGCCAGGGCGCGGGCCAGGATCGCCCGGTCACCGTCCTTGACGTGCACGTGGCCGATCCGGCCCGACCAGTCGCGCAGCGCGGTCACCGGGTCTCCCCCGGCCAGCAGCAGGTGGCCGGTGTCGAGGCAGAGCTGCACGTCGGTCAGCTCCAGCAGCCGCTCCACGTCCTCGGGGGTCTCGACGTAGGTGCCGAGGTGGTGGTGGAAGGCGGGCTCGAAGCCGGCGTCGCGGCAGCGCCGGACCGCCTCCTGGACGCGGGAGGCGTATCCGGCCCACTCCCCCGGCTCCAGCCCTGGAGCGTTCCCGCCGGGGCGGGCGAAGCGCGCGGGCGAGCCGGAGCAGCCGAGCGTCGGCCGGGGCCTGAGATGGTCCGGGGCGGGCGGGGCGGCGGCGAACACCTCCAGGGTGGCGTCCAGGGCGTCCAGCCCCTTGCCGAACTCGCCGGCGTCGCCGTAGCGCAGGTCGGCCCAGCCGCCGGCGAGCAGCAGCCCGCCCAGCCGCTCGGCCAGGTCGTCCTTGGTGCCGAGATAGCCGATGGGGCCGAGGTCGATGCCCTCGTAGCCGGCGCCGGCGATGGCCGAGACCATCTCGGCGGAGGTCAGGGGCGGCGGCGCGTCGCTCAGCTCGAACACGCCGAAGCTCACGGGGGCGTTGGCGACACTGATCAGGCGCATAGCGCCATCACCTCGTTCTCGTAGGTTTCCAGGCGGTGCCGTCCTTCCGCGGCGGGCAGCAGCACCCTGTCGCCGCGGATGACCAGGCGCTCGCCGCCGGGGCGTACCAGGATGAGGCCGTCGGCGTCCAGGGCGAGCAGCTCGTCGCCCAGGCGCAGCAGCAGGGGGGCGTCGGGCCCCGCGGATATGGCGGTGCGGCCCTCGGCGACGGCGGCGAACACCGCGCCGGTGTCCTCGGCGAGCACCCAGGTGGTGGGCGAGCCGGGCAGGCCGTCTGCCCCGGGCCGGTGGAAGTCGCTGGCGCCGATCGCCACCAGGTCGGGATGCCAGGCGTCGGCCCAGGCCAGGGGGGCGCCCCAGCGCCGGTCCCACCAGCCGGAGTGCCAGACCTCGGCGATCCTGGGCCGCCGGGTGAGCGGCTGCAGCCAGGCGCAGTCGCCGCCGAGCGGGTGGTTGATGGAGATGAGCCCGCCCGCGCGCTCGGCGTGCGCCACCCAGGAGTCGGCCGGATCGCGGAAGTCGACCCAGCCGACGTCGCCGAACACGTTGGCGTGCCCGCGGTCGGTGGTGACCTCCTGGCCGGGCAGCAGCGCGATGCCCCGGTCGGTCTTGGCCAGCCCGGGGTGGTGGCTGACCGTGTTGTGGTCGGTGACGGCCAGGAAGTCCAGGCCGCGCCCGTGGGCCAGCTCGGCCAGCTCGGCGATGGTGAGCTGGCCGTCGCTGTGGACGGTGTGGGCGTGGAAGTCGCCGGCGAACCAGCGCAGGCCGTCGAGGTCGGGGACGTCGCGCCGCGGCGGCCGCTCGCCGTGCGCCGGCTCGGCCTCCTCCTCCGGCGGCGGGGGCGTGGTCTCGGTACGGATCTCCAGCGTGTAGTCGAGACCCTGCGGCGGGATCCGGTGCAGGCGCAGCCACACCTGCCACTCGCCGGTCTCGGGCTCGCCGGGCAGGTAGCCGGGCGTGGCCCAGCCTGGCGTGATCGTGTACTCGTCGCGGGCCCCGCCGGACCAGCCGCGGAAGCCGCCCGGCCCGGCGCAGCCCAGGTCGAGCACGCCCTGGGAACGGTCGTACGACAGCCGGACGGTGACGGCGGCGGTGCCCGCCGGCACCTCGAACGGCACCTCGCGCAGGATGCGCTCCAGCCGGTCGTCCAGGCTCCAGCGGCCCCTGATGACGGTCATGCGGCCACCAGCTCACCGTCGCGGTAGACCAGCGCGCGGTCGCTCCTGGGCACCACGGCGCCCTGCTCGCCCAGCGCGGGCTCCTCACCCTCGGCCACCACGCCCTGCACCGTGACGCCGCCGACGTCCAGGGTCACCAGGTGGGACGCGCCGAGGTTCTCCAGGATGACCACGCTGCCGCTCAGGCCGCCCTCGACGGTTCCGGCCTGGTAGGTCATGTATTCAGGGCGCACGCCGTACACGAGCTTCTCCCCGTCGACCACGAGTCCTTCCGCCGAGGCGGGGACGGGCACCTTGCACCCGGCCACCTCAAGGGTGTCACCCCGGGCGACGGCGTCCAGCAGGTTCATCGGAGTCGAGCCGATGAATCCGGCGACGAAGGTGTTGGCGGGCCGCTGGAACACCTCGGAAGGAGTGCCGATCTGGCGGATGAGCCCCGCCTCCATGATCGCCATCCGGTCGGCCATGGCCAGCGCCTCGGCCTGGTCGTGGGTGACGAACACGGTGGTGACGCCCAGCTCACGCTGGAGCTTCTTGAGGAACGTGCGGGCCTCCAGGCGGAGCCTGGCGTCCAGGTTGGACAGCGGCTCGTCGAACAGGAACGCCTGCGCCTGCGTGGCCATCACCCGCGCCAGCGCGACGCGCTGCTGCTGGCCGCCGGAGAGCTGGCCGGGCCGCCGGTCCATCAGCTTCTCCAGGCCCAGCCGGGCGGCCACCTCCTCCGCCTTGGCCCGGCGCTCGGCCTTGGCGACCTTCTTGATCCGCAGCGGGTAGGCGATGTTGTCGGTGACGTCCATGTGCGGGAACAGCGCGTAGTCCTGGAAGACCATGGCGACGTCGCGGCCGCCCGGCTGCACCCTGGTCACGTCGCGGCCGCCGATGACGACCGCGCCGCCGGTCGCGGTCTCCAGACCGGCGATGGTACGCAGCAGCGTCGTCTTCCCGCAGCCCGAGGGGCCGAGCAGGGCGAAGAACTCGCCGTCGGGGATGGTCAGGTCCAGCGAGTCGAGCGCCTTCACTCCACCGGGATAGACCTTGGTCAGGCCCCGAAGTTCGATTGCGGCCATTTCAGCGCTTGATCCCTCCGTGGAAGCGGAAGCCGTACTTCTTGCTGACGAACAGGTACATGAGCACCACGGGGACCGAGTAGAGCAGGCCGAACGTGGACAGCACCTTGAGGTTGGCCTGGCCGCCCTCGGTGTAGAGGGTGTACATGATCACCGCGGCGGGCTGCTTCTCGACGTCGCTGAGCAGCAGGTACGGCATGAGGAAGTTGCCCCACACGTTCGCGATCGTCCACACGGCGATCGTGGCCAGGCCGGGCCGGACGACGGGGACGACCACGTGGCGGACGATCTGCAGCGGCGAGGCGCCGAAGACCCGCGCGGACTCCTCGTACGACTTCGGCGTGGTGTCCATGAAGTCCTTGATCATGAAGATCGCGGCGGGCAGCAGGCCCCCGGTCATGATCAGGATCAGGCCCGTGTGCGAGTCGATCAGGCCGAGCTCGATGGCGAGCTGGAACAGCGGCACCATCGCGGCCGTGCCGGTGATGATCGACGAGAGCAGCAGCAGCGCGTAGAGCAGCGCGTCGCGGCCCGGCAGCCGCACCCGGCTGAGCGCGTAGGCGGCCAGCGCCGACATCACCACCACCAGGACCGCCGTGCCGATGGCCAGGATCAGCGAGTTGACCAGCGAGCCGAGCGCGTACGGGTGATCCAGGATGATCTGGAAGTTCTCCCAGGTGAAGTCCGGCACCCGGACCTCGTACGTGGGGTTCGAGGTGAACGGCGCCGAGGCGAGCCACAGGAGGGGGATCGTGAAGAAGGCCAGCAGTAACGCGACCAGCGTGTAGAAGCCGATCCGGCCGGCGACGAACCGCGTCATCCCTTCCTCCTGAGCAGCCGCAGGTAGAAGATCGCCACGACCAGGTTGATCAGCAGGATGATCGTGGAGATCGCGGCGCCGTAGCCCAGGTCACCGGCCTGGAGCGCGGTCTTGTAGACGTACACGGCCAGGATCTCCGTCTTGTTCTCCGGGCCGCCCGCGGTGAGCAGGAAGGGCCCGAAGTCGTTGAACGTCCACAGGCTGATCAGCAGCAGGTTGGTCAGGATGTGCCCGCGGATGTGCGGGAAGACCACGTCACGCAACTGCTGCCAGCCGGACGCCCCGGCCAGCCTGGCGCTCTCCAGGTGGGAGGGCGGCACGTTCCCGAGCGCGGCGCCGTAGAGCATCATCGAGAACGCGGTGCCGCGCCAGGTGTTGAAGAGGATGATCGACAGCATCGGATAGTCGAGCAGCCAGGCGAAGCCCGGGATGCCGAGCAGCGCGTTGAGCGTGCCGCTGTCGCGGTCGAGCAGCGCCACCCACAGGAACGCCACGACCGCGCTCGGCAGGATCCAGGCCAGGATGACCACGCCCTCGACGACGCTCTTCAGCGTGCCGCGGCGGTTGCGCATCAGCCAGGCGAGGGTGAAGCCGAGCACCACCTGCCCGATGACGGCCGACCCCAGCACGAACTGGAAGGTCAGCACGGTGGAGTTCCAGAACCCCGGGTCCGACAGCGCCTTGAGGTAGTTGTCCAGGCCGACGAACTGCGGCTCGGCCGCGGCGATCCCGGTCAGCCGGTAGTTCATCAGCCCCAGGTAGATGACCCAGAGCGCCGGGAAGACCAGGAAGACCGCGATGAGCGCCAGGGCGGGCGCCACGAAGGCCCCCGCCCGCAGCCTGCCCAGGCCCGCGGCGTCGGAGCTGTAGCCGCGGGCGGGCGACTCGTCGAGGGCCTTCGTGTCAGGAGGCGACGTTTGCTGCGCCACCGACGATTCCTTCGAGCTTCTTCTGGTAGTCGGCGGCCGCCTGGTCGGCGGCCGTGCCGCCGGCGACCGCGGCCGTGGCCTCCTGGAGCGCGACCGACACCTGCGGGTAGACGGCCACCGGCGGCCGGTAGGCCGTCAGCGGGAGCACCTCGTCGGAGATGTAGGTCAGCAGCGGCTCGCCGGCCAGGATCTCCTTGTTGACGTCGGTGCGCGGGGTGATGCGCACGTTGCCGTCCTTGGTCTCCTCCTTCAGCGCGTCCGCCGACAGCGTGAAGGCCAGCAGCTCGAAGGCTTCCTTCGGGTGCTTGCTGTTCGGGTTGAGCGTCCGCAGCGCGCCGCCGGACATGCTCACGAAGTCCTGGCCGCGGATGCCCTTGCCGGGCTCGATCGCCGGGATCTTGGCGTAGCCGACGACCTCCTCGCGGTCGGCCATCGGGGCGACGCCGGTCTTGGGGTTGACCACGCCGCGCCAGAAGTAGTCGCCCTCCAGGAGGATGCCGACCTTGCCCTCGGCGAACTGCTGGAACGACTTGTCGCGGCCCTTGGCCTCCTGCTGGAGCTTCGGGTCACCGAGGCCGCTGCCGCCGTAGACCTTCTGGTAGAGGCCGAGCACGTCCTTCAGCGGCTGCGCCGCGCCGGTCCACTTGCCGTCCACCTGCACCTCGCCGCCGGCGCCCGCCAGCAGCGGGAGCACGCCCTGCATCGTGGTGGCCTCGCCCATGGCGGTGCCGGCGTTGATCTGGATCGGCACCGGGACGCCGGACGACTTGAGCTTCTCGCCCGCGTCGAGGACCTCCTGCCAGCTCACCGGCTGCCAGTCGGCGGGCAGCCCGGCCTTCTGGAAGAGCGTCTTGTTGAAGTAGAGCACGCGGCCGTCGGTGCCGACGGGCAGGGCGTACTTCTTGCCGTTGTAGGTGGCCAGGCCCTGGACGGCCTCCGGGATCTGCTGCCAGCCCTCCCAGCTCTCGGCCTCCGGCCCGGCGACCTCCGCCAGCGGCTTGATGTAGCCCGCCTCGGCGAACTCCCCGGCCCAGATGCCGTCGATGTCGATCACGTCGGCGCCCTTGCCTGACTTGAGGTCGAGGGAGAGCTTGGTCTTGTACTGCTCGTCGTCGACGCCGCTGGGAACGAACTTGACCGTGACGTCCTTGCCCTTGGCCTTCTGGGCCTCCTCGAACTTGGGGATCACCCAGTTGGCCATGTGGTCGGCCGCCGCCGCGTTCTTGCCTCCGGCGATGGCGTTCTGGGCGATCGTCAACTCGATGGCGCCGCCTTCGCCGCCATCACCGGACGACTGGCCGCACGCGGCCAGTCCCAGCGCGGACGCGGCGAGCACCGCGACCACACCCATCGACCTGTTCCGCACCATTCTGCAAACCCTCCGACACGTCCATAAGGGAGGAAGTCAGGGCCAATATGTCATGACATGTATATGACGTAAAAGTCCTGGCTGATTCCGGGGAGCGTGCCCACGGGGCCCTTCGGAATACGGCACGGGGCACAGTTGAGAAACATAGCGGACATCCGTATGTCATGACAATATGCCATAGTGTCTGCCGGAAGCTCCAGCTCTGGAGGTGCGTTGTTCGACCTGATCACGATGGGACGCTGCGGCGTCGACATCTATCCGCTGCAGACCGGCGTGAGCTTGGTTCACGTCGAGTCCTTCGGCAAGTTCCTCGGCGGCAGCCCGACGAACGTCGCGGTCGCCGCGGCGCGTCACGGCCTGCGCCCCGCCGTGGTGACCGCCGTGGGCGCCGACCCCTTCGGGGAGTGGGTACGGCAGGCGATCCGCGGATTCGGTGTCGACGACGTCTTCGTGGGGACGGTCGAGGGGCCGCCCACGCCGGTCACGTTCTGCGAGATCTTCCCGCCCGACCACTTCCCGATCTACTTCTACCGGGGCGAGCATCCGCCTGACCTGCGGATCACCCCCGAGTCGCTCGACCTGGACGCGATCCGCCGGACGCCGGTCTTCTGGTTCACCGGGACCGGGCTGAGCCAGGAGCCCAGCCGCTCGGCGCACGCCGCCGCGCTGGCGGCCCGGACGGCGCCGTCGGGGTGGACCGTGTTCGACCTGGACTACCGCCCGATGCTGTGGGAGTCGCGCGAGGCGGCCGAGCGCGAATACCGGCGCGCGCTCCCGCACGCGAACGTGGCCGTGGGCAACCTCGACGAGGTCGAGATCGCCGTCGGCACCCGCGACCCGGAGGCGGCGGCGCAGGCGCTGCTCGACGCCGGGATGGAGGTGGCGATCGTGAAGATGGGCCCCGACGGGGTGCTGGCCCGCAGCGGGAAAGAGCACGTGGTGGCCGAGCCGGTCCGGGTCGAGGTGGTCAACGGACTGGGCGCGGGCGACGCCTTCGGCGGCGCGGTCTGCCTCGGGCTGGTGCGCGGCTGGTCGCTGGAGCGTACGGTGCGCTTCGCCAACGCGGCGGGCGCCCACGTGGCGGCGCGGCTGGCCTGCGCGGAGGCCATGCCGACCACCGGTGAGGTGCTGGCCCTGCTGGAGGGCCGGCCCGCGACCACCGCCGGAGAGGCCGCTACCGACCCGCGGAGCGAGGTGCGTCCTTGAGCGACGTCACGCTGCCCAGGACCACGCGGTACGAGGAGCTCACCCACATCCGCGCCACCAGGCCCGGGGCGATCGCGCAGGCCGCGGCCCGCCGTCAGCGGCGTGAGTTGCCGGGCGAGGGCGGGCGGCTGCTGATCGTCGCGGCCGACCACCCGGCGCGCGGCGCGCTGGCCGTGCGCGACCGGCCGCTGGCCATGGCCAGCCGGACCGACCTGCTCGACCGGCTGCGGGTGGCGCTGGCCCGGCCCGGCGTCGACGGCATCCTGGCCTCCCCCGACGTGCTGGAGGACCTGCTGCTGCTCGGCGCGCTGGAGGGCAAGCTGGCCTTCGGCTCGATGAACAGGGGCGGTCTGCAGGGCTCGGTGTTCGAGCTGGACGACCGGTTCACCGGCTACGACGCCGCCGCCATCGACGAGATGCGGCTCGACGGCGGCAAGATGCTGTGCCGCATCGACCCGTCCGACCCCGCCAGCGTCACCACCCTGGAGTCGTGCGCCCGCGCCGTCACCGATCTGGCCAGGAGGCGGCTCGTGGCGATGGTGGAGCCGTTCTGGACGACGCGCACCGAGACCGGGGCGGTCCGCAACGACCTGTCCCCCGACGCGGTGATCCGCGCCATCAGCGTGGCCCAGGCGCTCGGCGTCACCTCCGCCTACACCTGGCTGAAGATCCCGGCGGTGGCCGAGATGGAGCGGGTCATGGCCGCCACCACGCTGCCGGCGCTGCTGCTCGGCGGCGACCCGCCGGACGCCGCCGCCGCCTTCGCCGACTGGGGGCGCGCGCTGCGCCTGCCCGGCGTGCGGGGGCTCGTCGTCGGCCGCGCCCTGCTCTACCCTCCGGACGATGACGTCGCCACCGCCGTGGACGGCGCCGCCGCACTGGTTCGAGAGGCTGGATCATGACATTTCTTCCGTACGGCAAGGCCGCGAACGGGCCGTGGGCCGTGGAGGTCACGCCGTCGCTGGCCGGTTGGGACTATTCGGGCCTGCGGGTGGTGGACCTGGCCGGGGCTCCCGTGTCGTTCGACACCGGCGAGGAGGAGATGATTGTCCTGCCGCTGTCGGGCTCCTGCACGGTGACGGTCGGGGCGGACGGCTCGCGGGTCTTCGAGCTGGCCGGGCGGCCTTCGGTGTTCGCCGGGCCCTCCGATTTCGCCTATATCCCGATTTCTGAGCATGTGACGCTGACCGGTACGGGCCGGATCGCATTGCCGTCCGCGCGTGCCACCCGCCGCCTGGAGCCGCGCCACGTGCCCGCCTCGGCGGTGCCGGTGGAGCTGCGCGGCGCCGGCCAGGCCAGCCGCCAGGTGAACAACTTCGCCGCGCCCGGCGTCCTCGCCTGCGACAAGCTGGTCGCCGTCGAGGTGCTCACCCCCGGCGGCAACTGGTCGTCCTACCCGCCGCACAAGCACGACACGGCGAACCCCGGCGAGGCCGTGCTGGAGGAGATCTACTACTTCGAGGTGGCCGATCAGGGGCTCGGCTACCAGCGCGTCTACTCCTCCGAGCGGGGGCAGATCGACACCCTGGCCGAGGTGGGCTCCGGCGACGTGGTGCTGGTGCCGTACGGCTACCACGGCCCGTCCATGGCCGCGCCCGGCTACGACCTCTACTACCTGAACGTGCTGGCCGGTCCCGCCGGTGAGCGGTCCATGGCGTTCTGCGACGACCCCCGCCACGCCTGGATCCGCGCCACCTGGGACGGCCAGGACATCGACCCCCGGCTGCCCTTCGGGAGGACCTCGTGAATCTGCCGGTGACATTGACCGTGGCCCAGGCGGTGGTGCGCTTCCTCGCCGCCCAGCACACCGAGCGCGACGGCGTCGAGCACCGGATGTTCGGCGGCGTCTTCGGCATCTTCGGTCACGGCAACGTGGCCGGCATCGGCCAGGCGCTGGCCACCTCCGGCCCCGGCCTGCCCTACTATCTGAGCCGCAACGAGCAGGCCATGGTGCACACCGCCGCCGCGTACGCGCGGGCCGCCAACCGGCTGTCGACGCTGGCCTGCACCACCTCGATCGGCCCCGGCGCGACCAACATGGTCACCGGCGCGGCCGCCGCGACCATCAACCGGCTGCCCGTGCTGCTGCTGCCCGGCGACATCTTCGCCACCCGGGTGGCGAGCCCGGTGCTGCAGGAGCTGGAGGACGCGCGCTCCTACGACGTCTCCGTCAACGACTGCTTCAAGCCGGTCTCCCGCTTCTGGGACCGGGTCAACCGGCCCGAGCAGCTCCCGGCGGCGCTGCTGGCGGCCATGCGGGTGCTCGCCGACCCGGCCGAGACGGGCGCGGTGACGCTGTCGCTGCCGCAGGACGTGCAGGCCGAGGCCGCCGACTGGCCGGAGGAGCTGTTCGCCCGGCGCGTCTGGCACATCCCCAGGCCGCGCCCCGAACGGTCCGCGCTGGCCAGGGCCGCCGAGCTGGTCAAGGCCGCGTCCCGGCCGCTGATCGTGGCCGGCGGCGGCGTGATCTACAGCGAGGCCACCGGCGAGCTGCGGGCCTTCGCCGAGACGTTCGGCGTCCCGGTCGCCGAGACCCAGGCGGGCAAGGGCGCGCTGCCGCACGGCCACCCGATGGCGATGGGCGCGATCGGCGCGACCGGCACCACGGCCGCCAACGCGCTGGCCCGCGAGGCCGACCTGATCATCGGCGTCGGCACCCGCTACAGCGACTTCACCACGGCCTCCCACTCGCTGTTCGCGCCGGAGGCCCGGTTCGTGAACCTGAACATCACCGGCTTCGACGCCGCCAAGATGTCCGGGCTGCAACTCGTCGCCGACGCCCGCGAAGGGCTCGCGGACCTGGCGGCGGCGTGCTCGGGCTGGGCCACCGGCGAGGACTACCAGTCTCGCGCCGCCGGCCTGTCGCGGGCCTGGGACTCCGCCGTCGACGCGGCGTACGCGCTCGACGGCGACCCGCTGCCGCAGCCCGCCATCATCGGCGCGGTGAACGCGGCGGCGGGCGACGACGGCGTGGTCATCTGCGCTGCCGGGTCCATGCCCGGCGACCTGCACAAGCTCTGGCGGCCCAGCGGGCCGGGAAGCTACCACGTCGAGTACGGCTACTCGTGCATGGGCTACGAGATCGCCGGCGGGCTCGGGGTCAAGCTGGCCGCCCCGGAGCGCGAGGTCTTCGTCATGGTCGGCGACGGCTCGTACCTGATGATGGCCCAGGAGCTGGTCACGGCCGTCGCGGAGGGCGTCAAGCTGACCGTGGTGCTGGTCGACAACTCCGGCTTCGCCTCCATCGGCCGCCTCTCGGAGAGCGTCGGCGCCGAACGGCTCGGCACCGCGTACCGCTACCGGGGCGAGGGCCGCTACGACGGCGGGCCGCTCCCGGTCGACCTCGCGGCGAACGCGGCCAGCCTGGGCGCGACCGTGCTGCGCCCAAGCTCCCTGGCCGAGCTGCGCAAGGCGCTCGACACGGCCCGCGCGTCCCGCGGCGTGACCGTCGTGTACGTGCGCGCCGACCCGGCGATCGACAGCCCGTCGTCCGAGGCCTGGTGGGACGTCCCGGTCGCGGAGGTCTCCAGCACCGGCACGGGCCGCGAGGCCAGGACCGCGTACGAGACCGCGAAGCGCGACCAGCACCGCCGGCTGACCCCGCCAGCGGGCTGACCAGCAGGGTTGCCGCAGCCGCCCCGAGGGAAGGCCACTGTCCGGGCCTGATCTCGGGGGAGGCGACGATGGACCCTTGGCGCGCACTGGGCTGGGTGGGCATCGCCGCCGTGGTGCTCTACTGCCTGACCCACGTGGGCACGGTGGTCCTGTCGATCATCGTGGGACTGTTCGTCGCCGCGCTGCTGGCGCCGCCCGCGCGCTGGCTGATGCGGCGCGGCCTGGGCAGGTCGCTCGCCACCGTGATCACGTTCGTGGGCGGCCTGCTGCTGGCGGGAGGGCTGTTCGCGCTGCTGGTGCCGACCACCGTCAGCGGCCTGGCAGAGCTGCGCGCCAGCGTGGGCACGGTCCTGGAGCAGTTGCACGCGCTGGCCGCCAACTTCGGCCTGGACTTCGGGGACCTCGTCGCCCAGGGCAGGCGGTGGGTGGAGCAGCGCCAGCAGCAGATCACCACCGGCGCGGTGGCCGGGGTGCGCACCGCGACCGAGATCATCGTGGGGGCCGTGCTGGCGGTCATCCTGGGCATCTACTTCGTGCACGGCGGCGACCGGCTGTTCCACTGGCTGACCGGCCTGTTCCCGGCCGGGGCCAGGCAGCGGCTGCGCGAGGCCGGGCCGGTGGCGTTCGGCGTCATCGGCCGTTACATCCGCGGGGTCGCCATCGTGGGGGCGGTGGACGCGCTCTTCATCGGGACCGCGCTGTGGATACTCGGGGTGCCGATCGCGGTGCCGCTGGCGGTGCTGACCTGGGTGGGCGCGTTCCTGCCGATCGTCGGGGCGTTCACGGCCGGTCTGCTGGCGGCGGTGGTGGCGTTCGTGGCCAAGGGCTGGCTGATCGCGCTCATCGTGGTCGGGGTCACGGTGCTGGTGCAGCAGATCGAGGGGCACGTGCTGGCGCCCCAGATCTACGGCAAGGCGCTGGACCTGCCGGGGGCGGTGATCCTCATCGCGATCGCGGTCGGCAGCCTGCTCTTCGGCATCGCCGGCGCCTTCCTGGCCTCACCGGTGGTCTCGGTGATCGTGGCCCTCCTGAACCGTGAGGATTTCAGCGAGGGCCGCGCCCGGGTCTGACCGTCGTCAGCCGTCCTGACGGAAGACGACCGCGACGCCCAGCGCGGCGTCGGCGGGCACGAACACCTCCCCGGGCCCGCTCCTGACCACGGGAACGCCGTTGCCACGCAGAAGCCTTTCGGTGGCGTCGAGGTCGCGCACGGACACCGCGTAGGCGACGAACCCGGGCAGCCCGGCCGGCCGCTCGCCCGGCAGCAGCCCATCCAGCGCCGACGCCCCCACAACCGTCACACCCGCCCGACGGAACCGCACCACCAGGCCACCCACCGCTCGGCCGAGGTCATCACACGCCCCGCCGAGGTCACCCACCGGCCCGAGGTCGCCGCGCGTCCCGCCGTGGGCACCCGCCGTTTGCCTGAAGTCACCCCAGGGCCGGCCGAAGTAGGTGCTGTAGCGGTGTGTCAGGTCGGGGAGGGCCTGGTCGTCGACGCACAGGACGCATCCGATCAGCCCGGTCGCGCCGTTGGGGTGGGCGGGATGCCGGTCGGGAACGGCGACCGGCGCGTTCTGGGCGAAGCCGATGCGCCCCTCCGGCACGCGGCCCGGCAGGCCGGGGGCGGAGATCTCGACGTAGCGCGCGGGCTCCATCGTGATCCCCGCGGGGGTCTCGACGGGACGCTGGACGGCGTGGACTCCGCCGTGACCGACGCCGGCGGCGGTCAACCGCGCCGCGAGGCCGTCGATGTCGGAGGTGTCCGCGATCACGATGTGGACGCCCTGGAACCGGTCGAGGAAGGTCACGACGTTAGCGGCG
The DNA here is from genome assembly GCF_040676925.1 of Nonomuraea sp. NPDC049486. NCBI lineage: Bacteria > Bacillati > Actinomycetota > Actinomycetes > Streptosporangiales > Streptosporangiaceae > Nonomuraea > Nonomuraea sp. NPDC049486. The sequence continues at coordinate 982,360 of NZ_JBFAPV010000001.1, read as the reverse complement.
GTGGCGCGGACGGCGGCCGCCAGTCCCGCCAGTTTGTCGTCGGGCACCCGCAGCGGGATCGGCCGGGCCGCTCCCGGCATCCGGCCGGCGTCGACGAGGGCCACGAGCTCGATGAAGTCACCGGGGAAGTACACGTGCGCGTTGGCCACGCCGACCGGCTCGGCCGCACCGCCGGACAGACCCTGGAGGACGGGGTAGGCGGGCGTCCCCACGGCGAAACCGAGCTGCCGGTATCTCTCCGTCGCCTCACCCAGGTCCCGCACGATGTGGCCGACGTGGTGCAGGCCGTTGATGTCATCACCCATGGCGTCTCCCGGACGAATATGAAAGTAAACTCTCAGTTGAGAGTAAACCATCATTTGCACGTACGGTAAGATTTTTCGCATGGCTGACGGCGGGCTGCGCGAGCGCAAGAAGGCGAAGACCCGGGAGGCGATCCTGCGAGAGGCGTTCCGGCTCTTCCGCGAGCGCGGCTACCACGCCACCACCGTCGAGCAGATCGCCGAGGCGGCCGAGATCTCCCCCGCCACCTTCTTCCGCTACTTCCCGTCGAAGGAGGACCTGGTCACGCTCGACCGGTTCCCGCCGCTCGTCGAGGCGCTGGCGGTCCAGCCGCCCGGCCAGCCGGTCCCCGTGCTGCGCGGCGCGTTCCGCGCGGCGTTCGCCGCCCTGTCCGAAGAGGAGATCGCCGCCGGTCACGCCCGGGAGGTGTTCGCGGCCACCGTGCCCGAACTGGTGGTGGCCAACCTGCGCAGGAGCCCGGGGCTGATCCGCGAGGTCTGCGCGGCCGTGGCCGACCGGGCCGGCCGCGCCGCCGACGACCCCGGGGTCCGCAACGCCGTCGGCGCCGTCTTCGGGGTGGTGGCGATGGTGTGGACGCAGTGGGCGCACACCCCCGCCATGGACGGTCCCCAAGAGATCGACAGGGCGCTGGCCCACCTGGAGTCTGGGCTGCGCCTGTGAACGCCGGCGACACCGCACCATCCGCCCGAGCCAGGCGTCCGTGCACGCCGGCGGGCGCGTACCGCCGGGGTCAGGCGCGCTGCTCCAGCACGTCGGCGATGCCCGCCAGGAACGCGTCGACGTCGGCGATCAGGTAGCCGGGCCGCAGCACGACGGTGCCGAACTTCACCTCGCGCACCTCCTTGGCCGTCACCGGATACTGGGTGGTGCCGCGCAGCGTGGCCACGATCCGGTCGAGGAAGGCGTCGACCTCGTCCTCGTGATAGCCGGTGGCCATGCGGGCCGACCGGAACATCACCTTCTCCACGCGGGCCGCCTGGCTCTCGAACCACTCCTCGCGCAGCAGCTCGCCCGTGGGTTCGGCGAGGGCCAGCCGCACGGGCCGCTGGGTCATGGTCTCCAGCGCCACCACGAACGCCTCCAGCGCGAAGTCGACCGCCGTCTCCTGGTAGCCGCGGCGCCTGGAGCGGAAGGTGGCCGCGCGCACCTCGTCGGCGGTCACGGGCTCGGCGTCGAGTGAGCCTCTGCCCAGCGTGGCCTCGATCCGCTCGATCAGAGCGTCGACCTCGGCGGGGTCATAGCCTGAACGCATACCCATGACGCGCGGAAAGCGGTTCAAGCCCACTCCTTCTGGGTCCTGACGGGGGGTCGCCCTCTGGGGTCCTTTTATCCCGGCCCTGCGGGCCGGTGTCTATGGTAAAGACCACCATGCGCCTGACCGACGTGTCTTTCCGCTATCGAAGACGTGATCCATCCGTCATCCGTGAGGCCGCCGCCGAGCTGTCCCCCGGCGACGTGGTCGAGCTCACCGGGGCCAACGGCGCGGGCAAGTCCACGCTGCTGCGCCTGCTCGCCGGGCTGCTCAGGCCCACCGGCGGCGCCATCACCGGCCGCCCGGCCGCCGTCGGGCTGGCCCCCGACCGGTTCCCCGGCGAGCAGCCGTTCACCGTGTCCGGCTACCTCGACCACATGGCGCGCGTGTGCGGCGGGCGGTGGCGTCCGTGGGCGGAGCGGCTGAACATGGAGCAGTTGCTGGGCGTGCGGCTGCGCGAGCTGTCCAAGGGCAGCGCGCACAAGGTCGGTCTGGCACAGGCGCTGATGGCGGAGCCGGGGCTGCTGCTCCTCGACGAACCGTTCGCCGGGCTGGACTCCGGCACCCGCGACGAACTCCCGCCCATCGTGGCCGAACTGTCGGCGCGCGGCGCCATCGTGGTGACCGCCGACCACCAGGGCGGCCTGCGCGACCTCCCGTCCCTGCGCCACTGGACGATCACGGACGGACGCCTCGTGGAGACGACCCCGGCACGCACCCCCGTACTCGCGGGAAAGCTCGCCGGAACCACCCCTCAAGGACCCGCCGAAGACGCCGTCGGGGGCATCGCCGGAGAACCCGCGGTCACGCCCGACACGACCGCGACGACTGTCGGTAGTCCCGCCGGTGAGGCCGGCGGAAGGGCCGTAGAAGGTTCTGCTGATGTCGGAGTGGGCGTGGACGGAGGTGGGGTCGCTGTGGAGGTGACCGTGCCGGTCGGGGATCTGGGGGCCTTTCTGGAGCGGATGCGCGGTGAGGGATACCCTGCCCGCCCGGTGAGCGGGGAGGAGTCCCGGTGATCGCTCTGAGCGCGTTCCGGCTGGCCGCCTACGTCCGGTCGCACCGGGTCCATCAGGCGCTGCTGGCGTTGCTGGCCGCGCTGGCCGTCGTCTACGCCACCCGGGCGCCGGCGGGCCACGAGGCGGCCGTCCTGGCGGACTCGGCCGTGCTGATCCTCCCGCTCCTGGCCTGGGCCGCCCGGAGCCTGCTCGACACCGAGCCGGACCGGCAGCGGGAGATGTCCGCGGCCCTGGCGGGCGGCCGCGGCAGGGAGCTGGCGGCCGGGCTGCTGGCCGCGCTGACCGCGTGCGCCGCGTTCGCCGCCCTGGCCCTGGTCTGGGGAGTGCTGCTCGGGATGAGCGCCACGCCCCCGGGGCCGGTGCTGGCCGCCGGGATCGTGCTGCACGCGCTGAGCGCGCTGGCGGGCCTCATGCTCGGGGCGCTCACCAGCCGCGCCCTGCTGCCGTCGCCCGCGTTGTCGATCATGGCACTGGTGTCCGGGTTCGTCGCGATGCTGCTCATCAGCGCGTCGCCGCTGCACTGGCTCACGGTCCCGCTCACGGTGTGGATGCGCGCCGCGAGCGCCGAACGGCTGGTCGCCCAGCTCCCCGAGCTGGCCGCCGTCTCGCTGGTCTGGTGTCTGCTCGGCCTGGCGGCGTACGCGTGGCTCCGCCGTACCAGGCCGTAGATCACTCGGCGGCGGCGAGCTGGCCGCAGGCGCCGTCGATCTCGCGCCCGCGGGTGTCGCGGACCGTCACCGGCACGCCGTGGAGCTCCAGCCGCCTGACGAACGCGCGCTCGTCCTCCGGCCGGGACGCCGTCCACTTCGAGCCGGGGGTCGGGTTGAGCGGGATCAGGTTGACGTGCACGAGTTTGTTCTTGACCAGCTTGCCGAGCAGGTCGGCCCGCCACTCCTGGTCGTTGATGTCCTTGATCAGCGCGTACTCGATGGACACCCGCCGCTTCGTCTTCGCCGCGTACGCCCAGGCGGCGTCGAGCACCTCGGCCACCTTCCACCGGGTGTTGATCGGCACCAGCGTGTCGCGCAGCTCGTCGTCGGGGGCGTGCAGCGACAGGGCGAGCGTGACCGGCAGGCCCTCGTCGGCGAGCTTGCCGATCGCGGGCACCAGCCCGACCGTGGAGACGGTGACGCCGCGGGCGGAGATGCCCAGCCCGTGGGGGGCGGGCTCGACCAGGCGGCGGACCGCCTGGATCACCTGCTTGTAGTTGGCCAGCGGCTCGCCCATGCCCATGAACACCACGTTGTTCACCCGGCCGGGGCCGCCGGGCACCTCGCCCGCCGCGAGGGCGCGGGCGCCCGCGACCACCTGCTCGACGATCTCGGCGGTGGACATGTTGCGGGTCAGCCCGGCCTGGCCGGTGGCGCAGAACGGGCAGTTCATGCCGCAGCCGGCCTGCGACGACACGCACATCGTCACGCGGTCGGGGTAACGCATCAGCACCGACTCGACCAGCGCGCCGTCGAACAGCCGCCACAGCGTCTTGCGGGTCGTGCCGCGGTCGGTGGTCTGCTCGCGCACCGAGGTGAGCAGCGGCGGCAGCAGCGCCGACAGCTTGTCGCGGGAGGCCGCGGGCAGGTCGGTCATCGCCTGCACGTCGGTGGTCAGCCGCTCGAAGTAGTGGCGGGAGAGCTGGTCGGCGCGGAACGCCTTCTCCCCCAGCTCGGTGACGGCCGCGCGGCGGTCGGCCATGGACAGGTCCGCGAGGTGGCGAGCCGGCTTGGCCCTGCGCGGGGCGACGAAGGTGAGCTGGCCTGGCTGCTGGGACACGATCCTGCCTCTGCTTGTCACGGGGATTGCCGACCAGGGTAGTGAACGCTTGCCCGGCGGGGCGAATTCCATGGCCGTCACCCGGCGCTCCCGATCGGGGTAAGGCTCGCACGAGAGCGACTCGCGGATCTACAGTTTCCCCGTATGGCGATTTTCCGGTCTGCGTCGGGCGAGGGGCACACCGAGGTCGTCCTCACCGCCGGCAACCCGTACGGGAGCCGGACGCTCGTGGTCGAGCGCGACGAGGACGCCTCGGTCGCCTACCTGTGCTCTCCTGACGGCACCGTGCACGGCGCCTGCTGGCTGGCCAACCATCGGGCCGCCCCCGACGTGGTCGACCTGGCGCGGATCAACGCGGGCCTGCCGCCGCTGATGCCGCGGGCCAACACCCTCCACCCCGGGGGGCGCCGGCCGCTGGGCCAGCTCACCCCGCTCTGGTTCGAGGAGGGTGACGGGGTGGCCCTGTACGAGGAGGACGATCTGCTGGCGGTCATCCCGGGCTGGGCCGACATGCATCGGGGCATGCCGGGTTACGCCCGGGACGCGGTGGGCGAGTCGCCGTTCGCGTGGGCGCTGTCGGAGGCGCTCGAAGGGCTGAGCCCGCGCATCGCCAACGCCGGGTCCTACTGGCGCTGGCGTTACTCCGAGGGGTCGTGGCCGTCGTTCCAGCAGTTCGTGATGGGCCATCTGGACCGGGTGCTGGGCCCGTCGGGCCGCTACTGGGACGCCGCCGGTGACCGGTTGCCGACCGTCGGCATCACCGAGCGCCCGGCTCACGGCGACCGGGTGTTCAGCGTGCTGTCGACGGTGGGGATGAGCTGCCAGCGGATGCCGACGGTGGAGCAGTGGATCGACCAGCCCGGCGCGTACGCCAGGATCGAGCTTGCGGTGGCCACCCGCGCGAACCCGCGCGACGCGGCGCTGCTGCTGGTGTGGCTGGCGCAGTATCCGTGGCACTCGGTGACCTGGCTCGGCCACGGCCACACCGCCAAGTGGTATCACGAGCCGGAGACGTTCCCGCTGGGGCCGCAGTACTCCGGGGTGCTCATGCAGGCCGACCCCCCTGACATGCCGGATATGTCGGGGTTTGCATTTGGCGGGGAGGCCGTACGGTGGCTCTGGCTCACGCCGATCACCGCCGAGGCCCTGACCGGCTAGACGAAGAGCGAGAGCAGCAGCCAGACCGGCACCAGCGTGGCCACCAGCGAGTCGAGCCGGTCCATCAGCCCGCCGTGGCCGGGCAGGATCGAGCCCAGGTCCTTGATGCCGAGATCCCGCTTGATCATCGACTCGATCAGGTCGCCCATGGTGGCCAGCGCCGCGGCCAGCGCGCCGAGCAGCGCGCCCTGCCACCACTCGCCGCCGAGCAGCCACGTCACCAGCCACGCGCCCACGACCGTGCAGGCCAGGACCGAACCGGCGAAGCCCTCCCAGGTCTTCTTCGGGCTGATCGCCGACATCGGATGCCTGCCGAACAGCACCCCCGCGGCGTAACCGCCGGTGTCGCTGGCCACCGTGACCGCGATGAAGACCACCACCCGGTGGCTGCCGTCGTCAGGCGCCAGGAGCAGCGCCACGAACCCCGCCAGCAACGCCGGGTAGAACAGGATGAACACCGACGCCGTCGCGTCGCGCACGTAGCCGTCGGTGCCGTCGGCGAACATCCGCCACACCAGCAGCGCCAGCGCGAACACCACGAACGTGCCGAGCAGCCACACCCCGCCGCCCCAGTAGGCGGCGGCCTGCATCGCGGCCAGCCCGGCCAGGACCGGCGCGGCCGGCACCCGGATGCCGCGGGTGGCGAACGCCCGCACCAGCTCCACCACGCCGACGCCGACCGCCGCGGTGACCACTACCAGGAAGAGCTCTTTGACGGTGTAGAGGGAGATCAGGACCAGGGCGGCGAGTCCGAGGCCGACACCGATCGCGGCGGGGAGATTGCGGCCGGTGCGGCTGCCGCCGCTCGGGCTGGGGCCGGCCGTGCGTTCTTCCAAGACTTCTCCATAGGCCACGGCCCTCGCCGTCAGGCGAGGGCCGTAGATGCGCTACCTGCGGCGGTCCGCTGACCGCGGTCCGCCGGCAGCGGGCCGCTCAGACTTCGAGCAGCTCGGCTTCCTTGTGCTTCAGCAGCTCGTCAACCTTGGCGACGTGCTTCTGGGTGAGGTCGTCGAGCTCCTTCTCGGCCCGCCTGACCTCGTCCTCGCCCGCGTCGCCATCCTTGATCATCTTGTCGAGCGTCTCCTTGGCGGAGCGCCGGATGTTGCGGATGGACACCTTGGCGTGCTCGCCCTTGTTCCTGGCGACCTTGATGTACTCCTTGCGACGCTCCTCCGACAGCTCGGGGAAGGTCACGCGGATCACCTGGCCGTCGTCGGTCGGGTTGACGCCGAGGTCGGAGTCGCGGATGGCCCTCTCGATCGCGGCCATCGAGCTCTTGTCGTACGGCTGGATGAGCACCATGCGAGCCTCGGGCACGTGGAACGACGCCAGCTGCTGGATCGGCGTCGGCGTGCCGTAGTACTCGGCGGTGATCTTGTTGAACATCGAGGGGGTGATCCGGCCCGTCCGGATGGTCGCGAAGTCCTCCTTCGCGACCGAGACGGCCTTGTCCATCTTGTCCTCGGCTTCGAGGAGGGTTTCGTCGATCACAGCGGCTCCCTGTCTTCTAGCTGGCGGTGTCGGGCTCACACCTATTTGCCTGCGGGACTCACCAGCGTGCCGATCTTCTCACCGCGGACCGCTCGCAGGATGTTGCCCTCGCCCATCAGGTCGAAGACCACGATCGGCAGGTCGTTGTCCTTGCACAGGCTGATCGCGGTGGCGTCCATGACCGCGAGGTCACGGAGAAGCACCTCTCCGTAGTCCAGTTGGTCGAACCGCACCGCGTCGGGATTCTTCCGTGGATCGGAGTCGTAGATGCCGTCGACCTGGGTGCCCTTGAGCAACGCCTCCGCGCCGATCTCCAGAGCCCGCTGGGAGGCGGCGGTGTCGGTGGAGAAGTAGGGCGAGCCGAGCCCCGCGCCGAAGATGACCACACGCCCCTTCTCCAGGTGGCGGATGGCGCGGCGCGGCAGGAACGGCTCGGCGACCTGCTGCATGGTGATCGCGGTCTGCACCCGCGTCTCCACGCCGCGCCTCTCCAGGAAGTCCTGCAGGGCCAGGCAGTTGATGACGGTGCCCAGCATGCCCATGTAGTCGGCCCTGGCGCGGTCGATGCCGCCCTCGGACAGGGTGGCGCCGCGGAACATGTTGCCCCCGCCGACCACGATCGCCACCTGGACGCCCTCGCGCACCGCCTCGGTGATCGAGTCGGCCAGGTGGTCGACGACCACGGGGTCGATCCCCAGGGGCTCGCCGCCGGCGAACGCCTCACCGGACAGCTTCAGCATCACCCGCTTCCAGCGGAGCTGGCTTCGGGGCGGAGCAGCCGCCGTCGTGGCTGGCTCCTGATTGTCCTGCACGGCGGCGGCCTCCCTCTCTCGGCGGTTCTTCGGACTGGACGACTCGCTCCAGCCTATGCCTGGCCGACCTTGAAGCGGACGAAGGCCTGGACCTGAACGCCGTTCTCCTCGGCGTACTTGCCCACGGACTTCTTGTTGTCCTTGACGAAGGCCTGCTCCAGCAGCGTGAAGTCCTTGTACCAGCCCTTGACGCGACCGTCGACGATCTTGCCGATGGCGGCCTCGGGCTTGCCCTCCTCGCGGGTCATCTCCTCGAAGAGCTTGCGCTCCTTGTCGACGACGTCGGCGGGGACGGAGTCGGGCTTGAGGTACTGCGGGGCCATGGCAGCGGCGTGCTGCGCGATGTCCTTGGCCACCTCGGCGTTCGGCTTGTCGAGCTGGACGAGCACGCCGACGGCCGGCGGCAGCGCCGGGTCGGTCTTGTGCATGTAGGCGCCGACGTAGCCGCCCTCGATCACGGCGAAGCGGCGGACCTCGATCTTCTCGCCGAGCGTGGCGTTGGCGGCGTCGAGGTGCTCCTTGACGGTCTGGCCGTCGAAGGAGGACTCCAGCAGCGACGCCACGTCGGCCGGCCTGGTGGCCAGGACGTGCGCCACCACCTGGGCCGCGAGCTCCTGGAAGCGGTCGCCCTTGGCCACGAAGTCGGTCTCGCAGTTGAGCTCCAGCAGCGCCGCGACGGAGTCGCCGTCCTGCTTGAGCGCGACCAGGCCGTTGGAGGCGGTGCGCGCCTCGCGCTTGCCGACGTCCTTGGCGCCCTTGAGGCGGAGCAGCTCGATGGCGCGGTCGAAGTCGCCCTCGGCCTCCTCCAGAGCCTTCTTGCAGTCCATCATGCCGGCGGCGGTGATCTCGCGAAGCCGCTTGACGTCGGCCATGTTCACGGAAGCCATTGCTTTTCCTTGTGAGATGTCGGTGGATGTCGTCGTGCGTCGAGCGGGCGCCGCCGCTCGGCTGTCGTCACGGCACCGCGTGCCGCGCAGAAGCCGGTACGCGTCCCGTGCCCGTCATTTCGGACCCGGAACGTCCTGCTCGCCTGCCCCCTGACCAGCCCCGGCACCGGTCCGTCCGCGAACCCCCCGGGCCGATCAGCCCGAGAGGGACCGTCCGCCGCTCACCGGCCGTGCCCGGGAAACGGGCACGGCCGGCGGCGGGTGGATCCGGGTGCGGCGCGGGCAGGTCAGGCCTGCTGCTCGCCCTCGGGCTTGGCCTCGGCCTCGACGGCCGGCGCCTCGGCCTCGGCCTCGGCGGCGGGAGCCTCCTCAGCGGGAGCGGCCGGAGCGGCCGCCTCGGCGGTCTCCTGCGGCTGGGCCTCGCCCTGCTCGCCACCACCCTGCTCGATGAGCTCGCGCTCCCACTCGGCCAGCGGCTCGGCGGCGGCCGGCTTCTCGTCACCGCGGGAGGCGCCCGAGCGGGCCATGAGCCCGGCGGCCACGCCGTCGGCGACCACGCGGGTCAGCAGGCCGACGGCGCGGATGGCGTCGTCGTTGCCCGGGATCGGGTAGTCGACCTCGTCGGGGTCGCAGTTGGTGTCGAGGATCGCGACCACGGGGATGCCGAGCTTCTTGGCCTCGCTGATCGCGATGTGCTCCTTCTTGGTGTCGACGACCCACACCGCGCTGGGCACGCGGCCCATGTCGCGGATGCCGCCGAGCGTGCGCTCCAGCTTGTCCTTCTCACGCCGGCGCATGAGGAGCTCCTTCTTGGTGAGCCCCGAGGCGGCGACGTTGTCGAAGTCGAGCTCCTCGAGCTCCTTCAGGCGCTGAAGCCTCTTGTGCACGGTGGAGAAGTTGGTGAGCATGCCACCGAGCCAGCGCTGGTTGACATACGGCATGCCGACCCGGGCGGCCTGCTCGGCGATGGCCTCCTGGGCCTGCTTCTTCGTGCCGATGAACAGGATCGTGCCGCCGTGGGCGACGGTCTCCTTGACGAAGTCGAAGGCGCGGTCGATGTAGGACAGCGACTTCTGCAGGTCGATGATGTAGATGCCGTTGCGCTCGGTGAAGATGAAGCGCTTCATCTTCGGGTTCCAGCGGCGGGTCTGGTGTCCGAAGTGAACGCCGCTCTCAAGCAGCTGTCGCATGGTGACGACGGGGGCCATGAGCTGGTCCTCCAGGTTGGGCGCCCTGCCGGGGCCGGGCGCGTTCTCGGTTGTGTCGCGGTGACCGGTCGGCACCGCCCTGATGCCCCGAACCGCTCCAGCCGGGCAGAACCCGGACCGATGGCGCGATCCTTGGCGAGGCATGCGAAGTCGGCCTGGGTCCCAGGCCACCGAAAAGTCTACCTCCCGCGCCGCACCCGCCTGACCGATCAGGTCAACGCGGCCCGTCCGGACCCGGCGCCGCCCTGTCGTGGTCTTCGGTGGGCAGGCCAGGAACCGGCCTGCTGGAGCGTACGAACAGGTTGATCTGGGCCTCGGCGATCCGCGCGCCTTCCGGCGCGTCCTCCTGGCTCCGGCTGCTCGCCACGTACGGCTCCAGCAGTTTGCCGATCTCCCCGGCCAGGCGCGCCATCTCGGAGGCGTCGAGCCTGAGCGTCGTCCGGGAGAAGAGGGTGGCGTCGCGCCACTCCTCGGGCTCCTGCTCGACGGCGCTCAGCGCCCGCTCCACCTCGTCGTGGGCGTCGCGGCGGAGCGCGCGGATCAGGACGTTCTTGGCCTCGCGGACGTCCGGCCGGTCTTCGGGCACTACGCCGACCTGCAGGGCCGTGCCGATCGACCGCCACAGGCGCTCCCGGCCGTCGCCGCGCGGCGGCGCGTCCTCGACGAAGCCGTACTTGGCCAGCATCCGCAGGTGGTAGCTGGCGGCGCTGGGCGTGATGCCGGCGCTCTCGGCCACCTCGGTCGCGGTGGCGCTGCCCTCTGTGCGGAGCCGGCTCAGGATCGCCAGCCTGGCCGGATGAGCCAGGGCCCGCATCGCCTTCGGGTCGCTGAGCCCTTCCGTGTCCATGCGCCCAAGGTACCGCGATCAGATCTGAAAGATTGCCTTCAGAACTCTGAAGGATTACTTTCATAGTCCTAAAGGGTTTCTTTCACATCTTGGAGTTCGACGCATGAACCCGTCCGTACCGCTGCGCCGGCAGCGCGACTACCGGCTGCTCTGGTCGGCGCGCACCATCTCGATCACCGGCTCGGAGGTCTCCAAGCTCGCCGTGCCGCTGACCGCGATCACCTTGCTGGCCGCCTCGCCCTTCCAGATGGGCGTGCTGACGGCCGCCGCCTCGGTGCCCGCCCTGCTGTTCGGCCTGCACTCGGGCGCGATCGCCGACCGCCTGCGCCGCCACCGGCCGCTCATGATCGGTTGTGAGCTGGTGTCCTGCGCCGCCGCCCTCACCGTGCCGCTGGCGTGGTTCCTCGGGGTGCTCACGATCCCGTGGCTGATCGCCGTCGCCCTCGTGATCGGCACGGCGGCGGTGCTCTTCAGGTCCGCCAACTTCCCGTACGTGGCCGCGCTCGTCCCTCCTGACCAGAGGACCGCCGCGATGGCCGGGTTCAACGCCTCCTACTCGGTGGCGTCCGTGGCCGGGCCCGGGCTGGCGGGCGTGCTGGTGCAGGTGCTGACCGCGCCGCTGGCCGTGCTGGTCGAAGGCATCTCCTTCCTGGTGTCGGCGCTGCTCCTGCGGACGATCAGGACGCCCGAGAACCGGCAGCCCGCCCCCTCGCGCGGCCTGTGGCGCGACGTGGTCGCGGGCCTGCGGGTGAGCGTGACCCAGCCCGTGCTCCGCGCCCTGCTGGGGGCCGGGGTGACGATCAACTTCTTCGCGATGGCGTACGTGGCCGTGTCGATGCTCTACATGCTGCACACCCTCGGAATCCCGAAGGGCCTGATCGGCCTGCTCACCGCGCTCGGCGGCGTCGGTGGTCTCCTGGGCGCCTGGGCGGCCACCCGCCTGGCCGAACGGTACGGCGAGAACAAGGTGCTGCTGGGTTCGGTGCTGTTCTTCCCTCTGGAGATCCTGGCCGTCGGCCTGCTGGACGGGCCGCTGTGGTGGAAGGTCACCGTGCTCGCCCTGACCGGGACGGCGACGGGCGGCATCGTGGTGGCGTTCGCCTCGTGCATGAGCGGGATCATCCTGCGCGACACTGCCGAGGAACTGCGCGGCCGGGTCAACGCGACCATGACCTTCGCCGTCCAGGGCGTGATGGCGCTGGGCGGGCTCGCGGGCGGGGCGCTGGCCGAGGTGCTCGGCCTGCGTCCGGTGATCCTGGTGTGCGCGGTCGGGATCGCAACCGCCATCCTCTGGATCTGGGCCTCTCCCCTCCGCTCCCCGTCCTCGCGCCCCCCGTCCTACCGGCAGCCCGACTCCGTGCCGTTGAACTCCTCAACGCACCAGGAACGCCAGGTCACCAAGCGCCAGCCCTTGGTCTAGAGGCCTGCCGCCCGTCCATGAGGTTCGTCAGAGGAGGGGCCGTGCCGGGCGAGACATATCGAGGACGGACCGTCATGGGCGAGAGAGGGGGTCAAGGACGACCGTCCTAGGCGAGACAGGACGTCGAAGACGACCGTCCTAGGCGAGACAGGACGTCGAAGACGACCGTCCTAGGCGTACAGGAGGTCAAGGAAGGACCGTCTTAGGCAAGACAGGAGGTTCATCAAGGACGGACCGTTTTGAGGCAAGACAGAACTCCCTTCCACGTACGGCGCCCCTCCTCGTCCACAGCCCTCCACCGTCCGCCCGCCCTTGTCCACAGAACCGCGTTCGCCCCAGGACCGCCGCCCCGCTGAGCCGCACACTCACGTGCATGCCTCCCCGCATCGCCCTGGCCATCCCCCTCCTGGTTGTCGCCTTTTCCGCCGCCGCACCCCTTGTCTCGGCGAACGCCGACCCACACGTACCCGCCGCAGCGTCCATGCCCCGCGGCGCCCGCCCTCCCCTCCCCGCGCCCATCCGCGCCGGGACCCTCCTCGCACCACCGCCCGCGGCGACCCGTACCGCGCGTCCCCTCACCGAACCATCCGCAACCCACCGCACCGGGATCCCGTTCCGCACACCATCCGCGGCCCGTGGCACCGGGGCGCTGTTCGCCGCACCTGCTGGCAACGCCTGGCGATGGCCCCTGGACGGCATTCCCGAGATCCTGCGCCGTTTCTCCCCGCCGCCGGCCCGTTGGCTGGCCGGTCACAGAGGCGTCGACCTCGCTGCACCACCTGCCGCCCCGGTCCTCGCCGCGGGTGCAGGTTCGGTCGGCTTCGCGGGCTCAGTAGCAGGCCGAGGCGTCGTCACCGTCAACCACGCGGGCGGCCTGCGGACTACGTACCTCCCGGTGACCCCGGCAGTCCGCCCGGGCGACCCGGTGTCAGCAGGCGATCTCCTGGGCGCCCTCGCCCCGGCCCCGCCGCACTGCTTGGAGTCCTGCCTCCACTGGGGGCTCCGCGACGGCCTGACGTACCTCGATCCCCTCCTCCTGCTGACCGGTACCCGCATCCGCCTCCTGCCCTATTGGGAGTCCGAACCTGCCACCGCGATCCCGGCCCAAATGCCGCCACCAGTCACCGCGGCCTCGGCACAACTGCCGCCACCGGCCACCGCGACCTCGGCCCGACTGCCACCACCCGCCACCGCGGCCTCGGCACAACTCCCGCCACAGGTCACCGCGATCTCAGCCCAGGTGCCGACACCGGCCGCCACCTCGTCAGCTCTGCCCACCGGGTCCCCGAACCGGCTCCCGGCCCTCCTCCCCCGATCCGCCGCCACCCCGCCACCAGGCCCTCTCGCCCTGACGGCCTTCGCCGCCCTCCTCCTGCTCGGCCTCGTCCTCCGCCTGCTCCGTACGAGAGCCCGCAGGCGCCGATCACGGGGGAAGCACGCAGTCCGCCCTCCGGCCACCAGAGGCCAGCACAGAAAAGAGTCGGATCGCCCAACCCCCGCAGCGAAGGGCGACAACTGAGCGAACAGGCGATGACCATGGCAGCCCTCACCCAACAGCCACCATCACCCGGGACCCACACGTGATCGCAGACAGACAGACCCCGCAGGCCACCAACAGGCCCTGGCCATCCTCATCACCGACCGGATGATCGCCGGCGAGAGTCACCCCGAGGCTTTCATGCCCCCGTGGTCAACCTTGTCGAGCTCGCCGAGAGCCCAGACGGCCCAGTCCCGGGAGGCCTCGTACTGGCGCAGGCCATAGCCGGCGGCAAGCCAGCCGAGCTCCAGACGCCCCTCCGGGGAGATCGGCGTCTCGCCGGACACGATGTCCCTGAGCGGGGCGAGCTCCTCCTCACACCGCGCGGCGACCTCATGGAGGATCTTCCGGGCGTCGCCGGGATCGAGCGCGGACAGCAGGAAGAGCCTCAGCACTCCCTCGTTGCGCACCGTGCTGCCCTCCCACGGTTGGCGCAGCCACGCACGCAACTCCTCGAGCCCCGCGGCGGTGAGGGTGTGGACGCGGCGGCCCCGCGCGCCTTCCTCGGCACGCTCGACCAGGCCTTCGTCGACGAGACGGGCCAGCTCTGGATAGATCCGGTTGTGACCGGCCTGCCAGGCGTACCGGCCGAGGTCGCCCTCGAACGCCTTCGCCAGTTCGTACCCGCTCGCCGGCTGCTCCGCCAGCAGGCCGAGCAGTGCGTATCGCAGCGCCATGCCGCCGACCTTATCACTCCAATTGGACATGTCAGTATTGACATGTCCAATTGGATATGTGAAGACTGGTCAGCATCGAGAGGAGCCGACATGCCACAGACACCCGCCCACATGACCGGCCACCTGGCCCCGGTCCCCGACGAGATCGACGCCGCGGACCTGCCCGTGACCGGCACGCTGCCGCCCGAGCTCAACGGCCGCTACATCCGCAACGGCCCCAACCCGCTGCCCGGGGAGCCGTCCAACCACTGGTTCCTCGGACACGGCATGCTGCACGGCGTACGGCTGCGCGACGGCCGCGCCGAGTGGTACCGCAACCGGTGGGTCCGCACGGCGTATCTCGCCGGCCGGCCGGAGCTCAGGCCGGACGGCACCCCCGACCTGTCCATCTCGGCCGCGAACACGCACGTCATCGGCCACGCGGGCCGCATCCTCGCGCTGGAGGAGGGCGGCCTGCCGTACGAGGTCACGCCGGAGCTCGACACGGTCGGCGCGCACGACTTCGGCGGGCGGCTCACCACCGCCATGACCGCGCACCCGAAGCAGGACCCCGCGACAGGCGAACTGCACTTCTTCGGGTACGGCATGGTCCCGCCCTACCTGACCTACCACCGGCTCGACGCGTCAGGCGAGCTCGTTCACAGTCGTGAGATCACCGTCCCCGGGGGCACGATGATGCACGACTTCGCCATCACCGAGCACCATGTGGTCTGGCTCGACCTTCCGCTCACCTTCCGGCCGGAACTGGTCGGCAAGACCATGCCCTACCAGTGGGACGACGGATACGGCGCCCGCCTCGGCGTCATGCGCCACGACCGGCCCGACGCCCCGGTGCGCTGGTTCGACGTCGATCCCTGCTACGTCTTCCACGTCGGCGACGCTCACGAGGACGCGTCGGGCCGTATCGTCCTCAACGCCGTCCGCTACGCCCGCGCCGACTTCACCGCCCTTTGGAGCACCCCCGACATCACGGACGACCCGGCGGGGCCCGCCGCCGCTGCCGCCGCCTCCTCCGCCTCGGCCCTGCTGCACCGCTGGACGCTCGACCCGGTGACCGGCGTGGCCAAGGAGGAGACGCTCGACGACCGCTCGGTGGAGTTCCCGACACTCGACGACGAACGGGTCGGCCGGGGCGCGCGCTATCTCTACGCCGTCGCCGGCCCCGAGATCGTCAAGTACGACCTGTCGGGCGGCGAGGTCACCGGCCACGCCCTGCCCGAGTGGACGAGCACCGGCGAGGCTGTCTTCGTGCCCGCGACCTCCGGGCCCCGCCGTGAGGACGACGGCTGGCTGATCACTATCACCACCACCCTCGACGGGAACGCGTCCCGCCTCCTCGTGCTCGACGCCTCCGACGTCGCCGCCGGACCGGTGGCGACCGTCCACCTGCCACGCGGCGTGCCGACAGGCTTCCACGGCACCTGGTTCCCGGACGAGCCGTCCTAGGACCCCACGTCCAAGCCCGCCACGAGGTGTGCGATCGGCCCGAGGCCCTCGGGCCGATCGCAGACATCCTCCCGTCCCGGAAGGACCGGGATCCCACGGACGCCCGCGAGGGTTCCCCTTTCACAACCGGCCGACCGTGAAGGTTCCCGCCTCACAACCGGTCGCCCGTGAAGGCTCCCCCTTCACAACCGGCCGACCGTGAAGGCTCCCCCTTCACAGCTAGTGCTGTGACCGGAAACGATCACCGGGTTATTGCAGGCATGAGCTCCTTTGCAGAGGCTCGTCCGCGTCTTCGGGGATCGGGTGCTGTCCGTCAACACCAGTGAGGGGAGTAGACGACGATCACGGTGGCGCCGGGGGACGGATTCAGCGGTAGCCGATCAGGCCGTCCGCTAGTTGTTCTTCGTCGCCGTCCCGGTGCGCGGATAGAGCCTGCTGCAGGGCGAAGGTTGTGCGAATGATGGCGATGCGGGTGGCCATCGTGCTGTCCGTCCAGCCGCCCAGCGTCAGTACCCGATTCAAGAAATGCGTGCCGTAGCCGGCCTCAACGGCCGCAAGGTCCTCCGCGGGATCACCGATCGTGACCTCATCCCAATCGATCACCCCGCTGAGCACGGGCAATCCGTCATGGCACTCCCATAGGACGTTCTCCGCACCGAGATCACCGTGGACCACCGCATCGGTGATGTGGGGAAGGCCGTCGAGCGCCGCGAGCTCTCGCTCGGCTCGTCGACGCCCGCCATCGGACATGAGCCCGAACAGTTCGGCGCGGACGTCGGCTGCGAACTGCCGCCATCGATCTTGCGGTGCCGGCAGGGCCGCTCGCACGTTCTCCTCAGTGCCGATCCTGGCCAACTCGGTAAGCAGCGTGACGTACTGCGCCGCCGCGGCCTCGGCCACCGGGGGGTCTTTGAGTGCTTCGACCTCCAGCGGGGCTCCGGGAACGCGGCTGAGGACCAGGAACTGCGGCTGGTCTGTGCCCTGAGTGTTGCTCTCCGGCAGTGGCCGAGGCGTGCGGAAGCCGAGATCGAATCCGGCAAGCAGGCGCAAGACAGCGGCCCTGCGCGGCAGCCGGGTGGCCGCAGCCTCGGTGCGAGGCAGGCACACGACACGGTCCGCGCCGATCACTACCTGGTGGAATTGTCCTTGGCGGACGGTGAGATCCTCCGGTTGGGCCGCCGGCAGTAGTCGGCTCAGCAGCGCGGGATTCGTCTGCAGGATCTGCATGAGGTGCGAACGGTCCTTTCCTTCAGCGTGGCGAGAGTACCGAGCGGGTGGTATGCGGCGGATGCCAGCGTTCGGCCACCCCCGCGGATGCCTTTCTCGCCGCGGATACGGGCGCGTTCGCGTCGTTGCGCGGCCAGCACGTCGGGATGACGAGCGTAAGCGTTGCGCCAGCGCAGGTAGGCGTACAGTGCGCGGGTCCGCACGGTGTGGTTGGGATGGTCGCAGTTGGCCAGGGTTGGTTCTGATCGCTGGTTCAGTGTCTTGGTTGTCGCCACCGAACCAGCACACCACCGAACCGTGCGTTGTCGTGCCGCGTTGCAACGGCGGCCCGCTTAGAGGCCCTAACGGAATGAGTCTTGACCGGCTGTGCATCCATACTTCGATGCCGATCGAGATGTCTGAAGCCTAGGTTGCGTTCCGAAGCCGTTGTCGGTTTGCGCCGGGTCGGGGTCAGTGAGTGTGTCCCGTCCGGCCGTGAGACGCGTTGAGCTGGAGGCCGTAGATGTCCGATGAGATCCCGACCACTGATGATCGTGAACCGGCGCTGGTCGTGTCGTTGATGATCGATTACGTACTCGACCTGGCAGCGACGTGGACAACGTGGGACGGTCACCCGGTGCGCGCCGGTGATCGGATCTACACCCCGCACAAGGCAATCCGCCGAGTCGCCGATCACCTCATCGATCATCTCGCCGAGGTGGACGCACGGCTGGCTGGCAACCCCACGATTCCTGATCGCTGGCATGCGTCAGCGAGCACAACTCCTGGCGATCTGGCGCCCTTCACTGACCAGGACCTGGACGAGGCCAAGAGCCGGCTCACCCGGCTCAGCCAGATCTGGACCAACCGATTGAGCGCGCTCACCCTAGACCAGCTCGACCGATCGCCCGGCGCGGGCTGGACATTCCGACAGATAGCGTTCCACCTGGCAGGCTCGGCGTACTACGCCGACGCCGTGGGGGACCTATCGGCGGTTGGATCCGATCGCTGACTTGTTATCAGCTGCTCGTGAGCCGTCGCCAGCAGATGATCGCAGCGGCGAGGGTCATGAAGGCTTCGTGGATGTCGTCGCGGATCGCCCAGCGGATGCGCAGGCGGCGGAACCAGTGCAGCAGGGCGATCGTCTGCTCGATTACCCAACGATGTGCACCCAGGCCGGAGCCGTGCCCGGTACCCCGGCGGACGATGACCGGCTTGACGCCTGTGGCCCACCACATCCGGCGGTACTTGTCATGGTCGTAGCCCCGGTCGGCGTACAACGCCTTCGGGCGTTGACGTGACCGGCCGCGCCGGTTACGTACCGGCGGGATCGACCGGAGCAGCGGCATGACCTGGGTGACGTCGTTGCGGTTGCCGCCGGTCAGGCTGAGGGCGAGCGGGATGCCGTTGCCGTCGGCGATGACGTGGTGCTTGGAGCCCGGCTTGGCACGGTCGACCGGGCTCGGACCCGTTTCGGGCCACCCTTCAGCGCCCGGATGTGGGAGCTGTCGATCACCGCCTTGGACCAGTCCAGCTTGCCCACGGTATGCAGTTCAGCCAGCAGGAGTTCGTGCAGCTTCTGCCACACCCCGGCCTGATGCCAGTCCCGCAGTCTCCGCCAGCAGGTCATCCCCGAACCGAAGCCCAGCTCTTGAGGCAGGAACTCCCAGGGATACCGGTGTAGAGCACGAACAAGATGCCCGACAGGACCCTCCGGTCATCCAGGCGCTTGCGGCCCGGATGATCAGTACGGCGCGGCACGACCGGCAGCAACGGTTCGATTCGAGCCCACAGCTCATCCGAGATGATCCACGGTGGCTGCTCGCCCTTCCTCATACCGGTGATCAACCTAAGAGCGATCACCAGTATTCCTAGATCATTTTGTTAGGACTTCTTAGCGGCGAATCGTCTGCCCCTGCCCTGCCGCGCAGAGGTCCGCTTCCTCCCCCACATGAAGACGGCGTTTTCAAAGAGAACTGATGAAGATCTCCGGTAGGCGGTCGGTCAAGACGAACCACCTGCCGAGGACTTCCCATCGGCAAACACCAGTACTCAAAACCAGAGCCGGCACCTGTGACACAAGCGGCGACGCGAACGCTCGGGGGCAGGAACCAGAGCGGAGACCGCGTGGCGGTGCGGTGCCCGGTGGTCAGGCTCGGGGGTGGGCCTGGTTGTAGGCGCGGCGGAGGCGGTCGATCGAGACGTGCGTGTAGACCTGGGTGCTGCTGAGCGAGGCGTGACCGAGGAGTTCCTGGACGCTGCGCAGGTCGGCCCCGCCTTCGAGCAGGTGGGTCGCGGCGCTGTGCCGCAGCCCGTGCGGCCCCATGTCAGGAGCACCTTCCACCTGCCGCACCCGGGCGTGGACCACCCGCCTGACCGTGCCCGCGTCGATCCGCCCGCCGCGCACCCCCAGGAAAAGCGCCGGCCCGCTCCCCTCACGCATCAGCAGGGGCCTGCCGTGCACGCACCACCTGTCCAGCGCCTGCAGCGCCGGAGCGCCGAACGGCACCGCCCGCTCCTTGCGCCCCTTGCCCAGCACCCGCACGACCCGCCGATCCCGGTCCACGTCGTCGACGTCCAGCCCGCACAGCTCGCTCACCCGGATCCCCGTCGCGTACAGCAACTCCAGCATGGCCTGATCGCGCAGATCCTTCGGCTCCCCGGTGGGTGACGTGTCGAGCGCCTGCCGCGCCTGTTCCTGATCGAGTACGGCGGGCAGCGCGCGTGGGGCCTTGGCCGTGCCCAGTAGCAGTCCGGGATCGTCGGGGAGCCACCCGCGCCGATGGCAGAAGGCGGTGAACGTCCGCAGGCACGCCGTCCGCCGGGCGAGCGTGGCGCGGGCCTTGCCCTCGTCATGTTGCGTCGCCAGCCATCCCCGCAGCGCGCTCACGTCCAGGCCGTCGATCGTGCCGCCGAGGTGTTCGAGCAACGAGGTCACGTCACCGGCATAGGCCCGGATCGTATGCGGCGAGAGGTCCCGCTCGAACCGCAGGTACGACTCGAACTCCCCGATCACGTCGTTGACGTCCACAGCGCCTCCACCGTCAGCCACCCCTCAATCTTTCCCCATGGCGATTACTCCCCTCCTTCCGAAGAGAGCGCTTCTCGCTCGATCGCTCCCGTGATGTCGCGAACGCAAACCCTGAGACCTGGTGTTGACCCCTGGCCGACTGGCCCATCCGGGCTCACCGCCCAGCACCGTTCAACGAGAGTTCGATCCCACGCATCGTTGGCACGCCGCCGGCTCCCGCATTCCAGCGATCTCCCAGTCCCCCGTCCCGATAGGGAGAACCTCAGCGATCGCCTGCTCGGCGGCGCAGTGGTCATCGAGTCGCCTCAGGCGGTGCCGTGGCCGTCACAGGAGGCGACGCCCAAGGCGAACATGAGCAGCGATCCTGACCCCCGCGTGACCGCGTGCGCTCATTCGCGAGCCGGTCGTGGTCGCGGGATCAGGCCTCCGGGATCAGCGCACTCCTCCGACGAAGCGGAAGGCCCGGCCAACGCACTCGGACAGGCCAGCGTCTCCGGAACAGCGCCTGCGATCTCTTCCGGGCATACCGAGGACTCCGACCGCGAACCCCGATCCAGAAGCCCACCCACCCAATCGGAGGATTCCGACGCCCCGCCCGCAGCCGCCCCCAGACCAACCGAGGACGCGCATCCCCTGGCCGAGGGCTGTCCCGCCCAGTCCTGCGACGCCGGAGCCTGCACAGGACACTCCCCCACACGGACCGACGCCCCAGCCCCAAACTCCGCCGAACCGACCGGCAATGCCGAAACACGGGAGGGAGCCCTACCCATATGCGCTGACGACGAGGCCCCAGCCGGAAACGCCCCCGAGCTGACCGGCGTCGCGGAGGCATGCACAAGACACTCCTCCGCACGGACCGATGCCCCAGTCCCAGGCTCCGCCGAACTGACCGGCGAAGCCGAAGCCCGCACAGGACACTCCCCCGCACGGGCAGACGCCCCAGTCCCAGGCTCCGCCGAGCTGACCGGCGTCGCGGAACCCTGCACAAGAGACTCCTTCGCGTGAACCGATGTCCCAGCCGCGAATTTCCCCGTGCTGGCGGGTGATCCCGGACCGTGGAAGGAAGGTCCCTCCGTGGGGGCCGATAGAGCCGGTGCACCTACCGCCGCCGAGCGGGACGACGGCTCCGATCCCGCCGGTTCCGTCGGCACGCCGCCAGGGTCGCGGTCGACGGGGACGGACGACACCACCTCTGGGAGCTCATCACGTACGCCGGAGTTGCTCCCCAAGGACGCTTCCCTGGGCGGATTCGGTACGACGCCGAGGTCGTCGGCGGCTGCCGCCGGGGTGGACCGCGGAAGGGCGGGTTCGGCCTTCGGGTAGATCGGTGAGACCGGGCGGCGGGCGCGCCAGCCGCCGGCGGTGCGTTCGATGTAGCCGGTGGCCGCCAGGGAGCCCAGAGCGCTGAGGGCCGTGTTGAGGTCCACGCCGGCGGTCACGGCGATGGTGGCGGGGCCCGCGCTGATCCGGGCCGGGACCGCGTCCAGGACGCGTTTGGTCTGCTCCGGCAGAGAGTCCCGGGGAAGGGCGGGGGCCCGCAACGCGGGGGCGAGGTCGTCGCCCATGACGCCGACGAGTTCGATCATCTCCTCCGGGGTCGTCACGCAGACGGCCTTGCGTTCGCGCAGGAGACGGTGGCAGCCGTCGGACAGGGCGGAGGTGATGGGGCCGGGGACGGCGCCGAGATGCCTGTCGAGCGTGAGGGCGTGGCCGGCCGTGTTGAGCGCGCCGCTGCGCAGGGCTGCCTCCACAACCAGGGTGCCTCTGGACAGGGCGGCGATGACGCGGTTTCTGATCAGGAAGCGGGACCGGGTCGGCCGGACGCCCGGCGGGCATTCGCTGACCAGCACGCCCCGGTCGCGGGCTCCGGCGAACAGGGAACGGTGCTCCGCCGGGTAGCAGTAGTCGACGCCGCAGGCCAGGACCACCACCGTGGGGCCTCCGGCGGCCAGCGCTCCCCTGTGGGCGGCGCCGTCGATGCCGAATGCGCCGCCGGACACCACAGTCCATCCGGCCTCGCTCAGCCCGATGCCGAACTGGGCGGCGACGTGGACGCCGTAGGAGGTGGCGGCTCGCGCGCCGACCACCGCGACCGAACGCAGGCAGGAGAAGCGCAGGTCGGCCGTGCCGTGAAGCCAGAGGCCGAGCGGGCGGCCGGAGCCGAGCGCGTCCAGCTGGGTGGGCCATTCGGCGTCGCCGGGGATGACGAGCCTGGCGCCTGCCCGCTCGCCCGCCTCCAGGTCGGCCGCGGGGTCGCAGGCCGCCAGGCGGGCGTGCCAGCTCTGGAAGCGGCCGGCCAGCTCTTCGGCGAGGGCGAACCCGGGTGGCGCGGCCCTCTCCCGTACGGCTTGGAGCGCTTGGACGGCGCCCAGGTGGGACACGAGGGCGCCCATGACGGTGTCGCCGGCGTCGGCGGCGCGCATGAGGGCGGCTCTCGCCTCGTGATCGGGGGTGCTCATGGTGATCCTCCGGTGGCGGATGGCTGTCATGGATTGAGGCCGAGCCAGAGGGCCAGCGCGGCCGAGGTCTCGTCCTCGTCGGGGCGGGGCTTGCCCGCCAGGTCAGCGAGCGTCCAGGCGACGCGGACGACACGGTCGAGGCCGCGGGCGCTCAGGGAGCCGGAGTCGAGGCAGCTCGTCATGGGCTTCATGGCGGCGTCTGACGGCCGGAACCGGGAGTGCAGGGCCGCGGAGGGGACTTCGGCGTTGGTCCGCCATGGCGTGCCGATGAGGCGTTCGGCGGCGCGGGCGCGGGCCGCGAGAACGCGCCCTGCCACGGTCTCGCTGGTCTCGACGAACTGCCGGTCGGCCATCAGCTCGCGTCTGGACGAGCGCGCCACGGTGACCTTCATGTCGACGCGGTCGAGGAGCGGGCCGGAGAGCCTGCTCAGGTAGCGGCGCCGGGTGGTGGGCGAGCACTGGCACTCTCCGCCCTTGTCCTGCGGTTGGGCGCACGGGCAGGGGTTGGCCGCCAGCACGAGGATGAAACGCGCGGGGAAGGTGACGGAGCCGATCGACCTGGACACGGTCACCTGCCCGGACTCCAGCGGCTGCCGCAACGAGTCGAGCACGTGGGAGGGAAACTCGGGCGCCTCGTCCATGAACAGGATGCCCCGGTGCGCCAGGGAGACCGCGCCGGGACGGACGACCGAGCTGCCGCCGCCGACGATCGCCGCCGCCGTGGCGGTGTGGTGCGGGCTGATGTACGGCGGACGGAAGACCATGGGGCTGTTGGGCGGGAGCGCGCCGGCGACGGAGTGGATGGCCGTGACCTCCAGGGCGTGATCGAGCTCCAGGTCGGGGAGCAGCGTGGGCAGGCGCTCGGCCAGGAGGGTCTTGCCGGTGCCGGGCGGGCCGAGCATCCACAGGTTGTGGTTGCCCGCGGCGCAGACCTCCAGGGCGCGCCTGGCCATGGGCTGGCCGACCACGTCGGACAGGTCGACGTGCGGCTGGACGGGCGGGGACGGCCGCGAGTGCCCGGACGCCCCGAAGCGGTCGGGCGTCCCGGCCGGCGTCAGGGGGTGGCCGTGCGCCCCGAAGCGGTCGGGCGTTGCGGCCGACGTCGGAGGGTGGGCGGGCGCCCCGAAGCGATCGGGCGTCCCGCCCGGCGTCGGAGGGTGGGCGGGCGTCTCGATCGACGACGGGAAGTCGTCCGCGCGGAGCCACTCCACGAGGCGGCGCAGGTCGGGCACCGGGATCACCCGCACGCCCGGGACCAGGGCGGCCTCCGCGGCGTTGGCCGCCGGGACCACGACGGTGATGTCGTCGCCCTCCTTGGCCGCGCTCAGCACGGACGGGAGCACGCCGCGCACCGGGCGGAGGCGTCCGTCGAGGCCGAGCTCGCCGAGGAAGAACGGGCCCGCAATGCGGCTCGCCGGGACCACTCCGGCGGCGCCCAGGATGGCCACCGCTATGGACAGGTCGAACTGGCTGCCGCGCTTGGGGACGCTGGCGGGGAACAGGCTGACCGTGATGCGGGCGTCGGGCCACGGGAAATGACTGTTGACCATGGCCGAGCGGACCCGCTCTCTGGCCTCGCTCAGCGCCGCGTCGGGCAGCCCGATGAGGTGGATGCCCGCCAGGCCGTTGCCGACGTCGGCCTCCACCTCCACCGAGCTGCCCGTGACGCCGACCAGGGCGACGCTGCGGGTGCGTGCGACCGCCATCTACGACGCCCCCCGCACGTGGCGCAGGGAGTAGTCGCCCGCGAAGCGGTCCAGGGCGATCACGTCGATCCTGACCGTGGCGTACGTGCGCGACTCCGCGGCCAGCCATTTGGCGGCGAGTGCGCGCAGGCGGGCCAGCTTGGCGGGGCGCACGGACTCCAGCGCCGTGCCGTGCGACATGCTCGATCGGGTCTTGACCTCGACCACCACGAGGGTGGGGCCGTCCTCGGCGATGATGTCGATCTCGCCGTGGCGGCAGCGCCAGTTGCGCTCGATGATGGTCATGCCCTCGGCACGCAGGTAGTCGGCGGCGAGTTGCTCGCCGTGCCTGCCGAGTTCGTTCTTCGCGGCCATGTGTGCCACCTCCGGGCACTGACCTTCGCGCACGGGGGCCGCCGCGTCCGGCCCCGAACGTGGCTCTGGGGACAGCGGGGGTGAGCGCGGGCGCCCTGTGGACAACCAGAAGACCCGTAGATACGACGAAGGGGCGCGAACAGCTCGCGCCCCTTCGTCAATCTGTCACGCCGCTAACCGGAGAAGCCCTCCTTGGGCATCTCCAGGTCGGCCTTGGCCAGCTCTTCGACGTTGACATCCTTGAACGTGACCACACGGACGTTCTTCACGAACCGCGCGGGCCGGTACATGTCCCACACCCACGCGTCCTGCATCTTCACGTCGAAGAACACATCGCCGTTCTCCGCCGTGCGTACGTCCAGATCGACCGAGTTCGTCAGGTAGAACCGCCGCTCCGTTTCCACCACGTAGGTAAACAATCCGACGACATCGCGGTATTCGCGGTAAAGCTGCAGCTCCATCTCGGTCTCGTACTTTTCGAGATCCTCTGCGCTCATCGCGGTCCTCCTGTCGTACCGGTCCCCCGGCGTGCCTGATCAGGCAACCCCGGCCCCCATTTCATTCTCGCCCATCCCCCTAGCCACCGTGACGAAGGAGTAACGGTGGTGCGGGCACGGGCCGTGCGTTTCGAGTGCGAGGCGATGCTGTGGCGTGACGTACCCCTTGTGCTCGGCGAAGCCGTAAAGCGGGAACTCCTCGTCGAGCGCGGCCATCAGCCGGTCCCTCGTCACCTTCGCCACTATCGACGCGGCCGCCACGCAGGCGGCCACCTGGTCCCCCTTCCAGACCGCCAGCGAAGGCGCCGGCAGACCCGGAACCGGGAAGCCATCGGTGAGGATGTATCCCGGATCGCAGGCCAACCGCGCGACCGCCCGCCGCATTCCCGCCACGTTGCACTTGTGGAGCCCCCTGGCGTCGATGACCTCCGGAGGGATGACGACGACGCCGACGTGCGCGGTGGCGAGGATGAGGTCGTGCAGCCGCTCCCGCACGGCGGGTGTGAGCAGCTTGGAGTCGCCCAGCCCCTCGATCGGCTTGCGCAGGATGACGGCGGCGACGACCAGCGGGCCGGCGCACGCGCCACGTCCGGCCTCATCGACTCCGGCGATGGGAGTGAGGCCGCGGCGGGCCAGCGCCCGCTCGTAGGCGTAGAGCCCGGAATCACGCCGGACCACGCTCGGTCGAGGGCGGAACGCTACTGTCATGACACTGGAAGCGTACGCCCCATCCGGCGCAAACCGCGACTACTCGACCCGTGCGAAGCTGTCAGGCTTCGTGAAGATCGTGCCGCGTCCGAGCGGCCAGTAGCGGACGACCGCCGTGCCGATGACGTCGTCGACCGAGATGAAGCCGCCCCCGGGCTCCTCCATGTGGCTGCGCGCGTCGGCGGAGGCGCTGCGGTGGTCGCCCATCAGCCAGAGCTTGCCCTCGGGCACCTTGACGTCGAACTCGTCGCCCGAGGGGTAGTCGTCGGGGTAGAGGTAGGACGACTCGTCGAGCGGCTTGCCGTTGATGGTGATGCGCCGCTTGGAGTCGCAGCACTTGACCTGGTCGCCGCCGACGCCGATCACCCGCTTGATGGTGTCTTCGCCGTTCCAGCCCTTGAACACCACGATGTCGCCGCGCCCGGGCGGCCCGGCGAGCTTGTTGACGAACACCCGGTCGTTGATCTTGAGGGTGTTCTCCATCGACTCCGAGGGGATGTAGAACGATCCGACCACGAAGGCCTGCAGCAACAGGGCGATGCCGATCCCCGTGATCAGCAGGAGGACGGTCTCCCGGAAGCCGCCCTTTTTCTTCTTCTCCAAGGACTCCGCCTTCTCGGTGGCGGCCATCAGCGCTTACTCCGCAGCCAGCGCCTACGGACCAGAACCAGGGGGACGGCCAGCGCGAACCCGGCGACCAGCGGTGTCGCGCCGCTGAGCGCCTGGAGCGCGGGCTGTGCGAACGTTTCGGGGATGGGGATCGTGGTGGCCCGGGAGAACGGCCAGACGATGACGAAGGCCCGCCCGATGACCTGGCTCTCGGGGATGGACCCGCCGCCGGGATCGCCGGTGTGGGAGCGCGAGTCCATGGAGACCTGCCGGTGGTCGCCCATCACCCACAGGTGGCCGGGCGGCACGTCGGTCTCGAACTCCTCACGCGAGGGCAGGTTGCCCGGGTAGAGGTACGAGCTCTCGTCGAGCGGCACGCCGTTGACGGTGATGCGCTGCTGCTTGTCGCAGCACTCGACGTGGTCGCCGCCGACGCCGATGACCCGCTTGATGTAGTCCTTCTCACCGGGCACGATGCCGAACGCGGTGCCGACCCACCGGAAGAAGCCCTCGACGGGGTTGCTCGGCTCCTCCATCTGGAACTCGCCGTCCCAGGAGTTGACGCCGGAGAAGACCACGACGTCGCCGCGCTCGATGTCGCGGGTGTGGTAGACGAGCTTGTTGACGAGGACCCGGTCGTTGGTGAGGAGGGTGTTCTCCATCGACTCGGACGGGATGTAGAACGCCTGGATCACGAAGGTCTTGATGATCAGCGCGAGGGCCAGTGCCACGACGACCAGGACGGGGAGCTCCTTCCAGAAGGAGCCCTTCTTTTCCTTCTTCTGGTCTTCGTCGGGCTTCCCGCCTTTTGCCGGTTGGTGAGTCTCTTCGGCGACCACGTCCACCTCGTCCTCGACAGGGCGGCGCGACGCGCCGTACTCCTGGCTCTCGCTAGTCATCGGTGATGAGCCTAGATGATGTGTCGGCTCGGCAAGCCTCGACCGACGTTACACCGGGCACGAGTCGCTCCACATAAAGGGAAGGCCCCCGCAAAGGCGGAACGGCCCGCCCCACAGGGCGGGCCGTTCGGACGCCGGGCTCACTTGACGGGCGTCTCACGCTTCTCGCGGATGCGGGCCGCCTTGCCGCGCAGGTCGCGCATGTAGTAGAGCTTGGCGCGGCGCACGTCGCCCCGGCTGGCCACGACGATCTTCTCGATCACCGGGCTGTGCACCGGGAAGGTGCGCTCGACGCCGACGCCGTAGCTGACCTTGCGGACGGTGAAGGTCTCGCGGGCGCCGCCGCCCTGACGGCGGAGCACGAACCCCTTGAAGACCTGGACGCGGGAGCGGTTGCCCTCGACGACGCGTACGTGGACCTCGAGCGTGTCACCGGGACGGAAGTCCGGGACGTCGCTGCGCAGGTTGGCCTTCTCAAGCTCCTGGATCTTCGTGTGCATGAGAGATGCTTCCTCAAGTCTCGCGAGCACGCGGAGGTCCACCCGGCCTGAGCTCATGGCGGACGCGCCTGCTGATTCGGTGAACCCGGGAAGCTTCCCGGGCATGCTGACCAACCACATGGCAGTTGGCGACGCTTCAGTTTGCCACATCTTCCGGAGGGACGCGAAACGCCAGCTCGTCGAGGAGCCGCCGGTCGTGCTTGTCGAGCGTCTCGGCGTCGATCTCCGCGAGCAGCTCGGGCCGGGTCGCGACCGTACGGCGGAGCGCCTGGTCACGGCGCCATCTGGCGACCTTGCCGTGATGCCCGGACAGCAGCACGTCCGGCACCTCGTGACCCCGCCAGACGGGCGGCTTGGTGTAGACCGGGCCTTCAAGCAGGTTGCGCATGGCCCCGGGCGCGAAGGAGTCGTCGACGGCGGAGCGGACGTTGCCGAGCACGCCGGGCAGCAGCCGGCCGATGGCCTCCACCATCACCAGCACCGCCACCTCGCCGCCCGCCAGCACGTAGTCGCCGATGCTCACCTCGTCGACGCGCAGCCGCGAGCCGTACTCGGCCATCACCCGGGAGTCGATGCCCTCGTAGCGGCCGCACGCGAACAGCAGCCATTCCTCCCCCGCCAGCTCCTGGGCCAGCTCCTGGGTGAACGGCCGCCCGCTCGGCGTCGGCACGATCATCCGGGGCCCGCCGTCGCCGATGACGTCGTCAATGGCCTCGCCCCACACCTCCGGCTTCATCACCATGCCGGGGCCGCCGCCGTAAGGGGTGTCGTCGACGGTCTTGTGGACGTCGTGCGCCCAGTCGCGGAGCTGGTGGACGCGGACGTCGAGGGTGCCGCGCTCGCGGGCCTTGCCGATCAGCGAGACGCCGAGCGGCGCGAAGTATTCAGGGAAGATCGAGATGATGTCGAGCCTCACAGCAGGCCTTCCGGCGGATCGACGACGAGCTTGCCGCCCTCCAGATCCACGACGGGGACCAGCGCCTTCACGAACGGGACGAGCGCCTCCTCGCGGCCGCCGCCGCGCCGCACCACGAGCAGGTCCTGGCCGTGGTGGAGGACGTCGGCCACCTCGCCGACGGTCTCGCCGCCGGTGGTCTCGACCGTGAGCCCGATGAGCTGGTGGTCGTGGAACTCGTCGGGGTCGTCGGACGGCTCGACGTCCGAGGAGTCGATGACGAGCATGGTGCCGCGGAGCTCCTCGGCGCTGTCGCGGTCGGTGACGCCGGCGAGCGAAAGCAGCAGCGCGCCCTTGTGCCAGCGGCTGCTCTCGATCACCAGCGGCCCGCGCTCGGGCGGGTCGGTCGTGAGCGCGTTGCCGACGGCGAAGCGCAGCCCCGGATCGTCGGTGCGCACCTCCACGGTGACGTCACCGCGCACTCCATGGGCACGGCTTATCCGGCCGACGACCAGCTGCACGTGAACCTTCCCTCTCCACAACCACGAGCGCCCCCACCGGGCTTACCGATGAGGGCGCGCGAAACCTGACGTCAACGGACCGCTTCGTGCAGGTCGAGCAGGTCGACCCGGACGTACTTGCCGTCGGCCAGGGCGTTCACGACCGTGCGCAGAGCCTTGGCGGTGCGCCCGCCGCGGCCGATGACCTTGCCCAGGTCGTCAGGGTGCACTCGGACCTCCAGGACGCGCCCGCTGCGGATGCGGCGTGCGCGGACCCGGACATCGTCGGGATGTTCGACGATGCCCTTCACGAGGTGCTCGAGTGCCTCCTCGAGCACGTCAGCCCTCGCCCTCGGACGGGGTCTCGGCGGGGGCCTCGGCCTCGTCCTTCTTCTTGGACCTCTTCGGCGTCGTGGCGGTGGTGGCGGTCTCGCCACCGGCCAGGGCCTCCTTGGCGGCGGCCTCGTAGACGGCGTGCCTGTCGGGCGCCGGCTCGGCCACCTTGAGAGGCGCCGGGGCGGGCTCGCCCTTGAACTTCTGCCAGTCGCCGGTGAGCTTGAGCAGCTTGAGCACCGGCTCGGTCGGCTGCGCGCCGACACCCAGCCAGTAAGCGGCACGCTCACCATTGATCTCGATACGCGAAGGGTGTTCCTTCGGGTGGTACAGACCGATCTCCTCGATCGCACGGCCGTCACGCTTGGTGCGGCTGTCGGCGACGATGATGCGGTACTGAGCGTTGCGGATCATGCCGAGCCGCTTGAGCTTGATCTTGACTGCCACGGGTGTGGTCTCTCCTGCGTTCACAGACACGAGTGAGCGGCTTCTCATCGAGTGGGGCACGATGCGAGCCCGCTCAAGGGACAAACGTGACCTGCGGGAGGTGAGAGGGCACCCGCCTGGTCACGGTGTTCCAACATGTCATTGTGCCAGACGCCGGACACTGCCCGGGACCCACACGCCCGCCGCCACGAAGATTACTTCTGGCCGGGCAGCCGCAGCTTCGACGGGTCGAAGCCGGGGGGCAGCTCGACGCCCGGAGGCAGCTTGCCGCCGAGGTTGCCCAGCGCGCCGCCCTTCTTGGGCGCGGCGGGGGCCT
Source organism: Nonomuraea sp. NPDC049486 (assembly GCF_040676925.1). NCBI lineage: Bacteria > Bacillati > Actinomycetota > Actinomycetes > Streptosporangiales > Streptosporangiaceae > Nonomuraea > Nonomuraea sp. NPDC049486. The sequence goes on along the minus strand of NZ_JBFAPV010000001.1, from coordinate 952,073 downwards.
CGTCGGCCGCGGTCGCCTTGCCGAGCGCGGCCTTGCGCGGGTCGCCGCTCACGCGCCGCCCCTTCTTGGCCTTCTTGGAGGACTTGGCCGCCTTGCCCTTGCCGCCCGGCATGCCGGGGATGCCCATGCCGCCGGCCATCCGCTTCATCATCTTCTGGGCCTCGAAGAAGCGGGTGACCAGGTTGTTGACGGCGCTGACCGTGGTGCCGGAGCCGTTCGCGATGCGGGCCCGCCGGGAGCCGTTGATGATCTTCGGGTCCTGCCGCTCGGCCGGGGTCATCGAACGGATGATGGCGGCGATGCGGTCGAGGTCGCGGTCGTCGATCGAGTTGATCTGGTCGCGCATCTGCCCCATGCCGGGCATCATGCCGAGCAGGTTCTTGATGGGGCCCATCTTCTGGACCATCATCATCTGCTCGAGGAAGTCCTCCAGCGTGAAGTTCTCGCCCGAGGTGAGCTTGCCCGCCATCTTGGCGGCCTGCTCCTCGTCGAACGTCTTCTGGGCCTGCTCGATCAGGGTGAGGATGTCACCCATGTCGAGGATCCTGGAGGCCATCCGGTCGGGGTGGAAGGCGTCGAAGTCTTCCAGCTTCTCGCCGGTGGAGGCGAACATGATCGGGCGGCCGGTGATGTGGCGCACCGACAGGGCCGCGCCGCCGCGGGCGTCGCCGTCGAGCTTGGTGAGCACCACGCCGTCGAAGCCGACGCCGTCCATGAACGCCTGGGCCGTGGTGACGGCGTCCTGGCCGATCATGGCGTCGACCACGAACATGATCTCGTCGGGCTGGACCGCGTCGCGGATGTCGGCGGCCTGCCGCATGAGCTCCTGGTCGATGCCGAGGCGGCCGGCGGTGTCGATGATGACGATGTCGTGCTGCTGGCGCCTGGCCTCGTCGATCGAGCGGCGGGCGACGTCGACCGGGTCGCCGACCCCGTTGCCGGGCTCCGGAGCGTAGACCGCGACCTGCGCGCGCTCACCCATCACCTGGAGCTGCTGCACCGCGTTGGGGCGCTGGAGGTCGGCGGCGACCATCAGCGGCACGTGGCCCTGCTCGCGCAGCCACTTGGCGAGCTTGCCCGCCAGCGTGGTCTTGCCGGAGCCCTGGAGACCGGCGAGCATGATCACGGTCGGCGGCGTCTTGGCGTAACGCAGCCTGCGCGTCTCGCCGCCCAGGATCTCGATCAGCTCGTCGTTGACGATCTTGACGACCTGCTGCGCCGGGTTGAGCGCCTGCGAGACCTCCGCACCGCGGGCGCGCTCCTTGACCCGGGCGACGAACGCCTTGACCACCGGGAGCGCGACATCGGCCTCGAGCAGCGCGATGCGGATCTCGCGGGTGGTCGCGTCGATGTCGGCGTCGGACAGCCGACCCTTGGATCGGAGGGAGGAGAAGACCGATGTCAGCCGGTCGGAAAGCGTCTCGAACACGTGGTTGGCCAGTCCTCGAAGCGAATGTGGGTCTGCTCTCAGCCTATCCGCTTCGCTAGCCGTTCCAGCCTGGCACGGCCATCCGGACCGACAACGCGTGCTCCACGAGGTTGATCAGAGCGCCCTTGACCGAGTCCTTCGTACGCGCGTCGAGACGGAGGAGCGGGATGTGCGGCGCGAGCGTGAGCGCCTCACGGACCTCGTTGTCGCCGTGCGGGTACCGTCCGTCCCAGCCGTTGATGCCCACGATGAAGGGCAGCTTGGCCTCTTCGAAGTAGTCGATGGCCGGGAAGCTGTCGGCGAGCCGGCGCGTGTCGACCAGGACGACCGCGCCGATCGCCCCCTTCACCAGGTCGTCCCACATGAACCAGAACCGGTGCTGCCCGGGCGTGCCGAACAGGTAGAGGATCAGGTCGCGGTCCAGGGACACCCGCCCGAAGTCCATGGCCACCGTGGTGGTCGTCTTGAGCGGGGTCATGCCGAGGTCGTCGATCCCCGCCGACGCGTCGGTCATCACGGCCTCGGTCGTCAGCGGCATGATCTCGGACACGGCGCCGACGAACGTCGTCTTGCCCACCCCGAAGCCGCCGGCCACCACGATCTTCGCCGAGGTGAGCCCGGGGCTAGAGCCTGCGAAGTCCACTGAGCACCCTTTCCAGCAGGTTGACATCCGGCCTGCCCTCGTCCAGCTGCGGCTGGTGCACCCGGACCAGGCCCTCAGCGGCCATGTCGGCGATCAGCACCCGCGCCACGCCCAAGGGCATCCGTAACAGCGCCGACACCTCCGCGACCGACCGCACCTGACGGCAGAGATGGCTGATCGCCTGGTATTCGGGAGTGATGTGGGAGAACTCCCGGTGCTCGGCCGTCGCCGACGACACCAGGGCCTCCATCGCGAGCTTGACCCTGGGCGCGGTCCGCCCGCCGGTCACCGCGTAGGGACGGACCGGCGAGGCCGGGTCGTTGCTCGACGGCGGAGGCGGCTGGGGAGTCCAGCCGCCGCTGTTCCATCTGGGGTCCGTCACCTACATCACCTGGTCTGGCTGGCGCGCAGCTCGGCACGCACCGCCGGGGTCAGCACCTTGCCGGCGCGATCCACCATCAACGTCATCTGGTACGCGACCAGCCCCATGTCACAGTCCGGAGCGGCGAGCACTCCCAGACAGGAACCGTCGCTAATGGACATGATCAGCATGAGCCCCCGTTGCATCTCCACGATCGTCTGGTTCACGGCGCCGCCCTCGAACACCCGGGCCGCGCCCTGGGTCAGGCTCACCAGCCCGGAGGCGATCGCCGCCAGCTGGTCGGCCCGGTCCACCGGAAACCCGGCCGACGTGGCCAGGGGCAGTCCGTCGGACGACACCACCACCGCATGCGCGACACCGGGAACACTGTTGACGAAGTCCGTGACCAACCAGTCCACTCCCCGCGCCGCCTGGCTCAGGTCGTTCACGCGCCCTCCTCCCTGTTCTCCCTCGGGTCAGAGACGTTCGCCCTGCCCTCGCTGATGTCGTCGCGTGCCGCACGGAAGCCCTTCTGGAAGCTCGCCAGCCGGCTGCGCACCCGGTCCGGTGAGATCGCGGGCATCGGGGCGACCCCCTTGGGCGCCGCGGCCGTGTCGGCCGAGCCCGGCACCAGGTTCGCCTTCGGCACCCGCTTGGGCAACCCTGAGGCCGTCGCGCCGTCCCGTACGGGTTCGGCCGCCGCCTGCGCCGCGGTCCATCCCGCGTCCGCCTTGGCCGACCCCCACGCGCCGCTGCTGCCACCGCGCTCGAACCAGGCCGACTCCACCGAGGCGAAGATCGGCAGGTAGTCGTCCCCTCCCGAGGAGGCGTTGACCGCGGGCATGGGGCCGGTGGCCCCCGACTCGGCCGTCTCCGGGAAGTCGTACGCCTGCTTGCCGCGGTTGGCCGGGTTCCTGGTCGGCAGCGGGTCGGCGGGGCGCTCGATCGGCGGCGCCTGCTCGTTCGTCCAGCTGCCGGGGACGCGCGAGGGGATCCACACGTCGTCGGTGTCGAACCCGCCGCCGCGCGGATCGGACGGCCACGCGCCCGAGCCGCCGCCGTTGGACGGCCACTGCACGTTGGTGGCGGGCCAGGAGCCGCTGGGTTCCGCGCTCCCCGGGTACGAGGGGTGCGCCGGGCTCATCTGGAAGCCGTTGTCGCCCCACTGGGGCACGGGCGGCGGCGAGGTGAAGGCCTCGGCCCTGGCGCGCTGCATGCCGGCCAGCGCCCCGGCGGCGCCGGCCGCGCCGTCGAAGCCCTGCGTCTGCGCGCCCAGCAGGCTCTCGGGCACCAGCACCATCGCGGTGAGCCCGCCGCCGCTCTGCGTCCTGAGCTGTACGCGGATGCCGTGCCGCTGCGCCAGCCGGGAGACCACGAACAGGCCCATGCGGCGCGAGACCGAGACGTCCACGGCCACGGTCTGGGCGAGCCGTTCGTTGGCCTGGACGAGTTCTTCCTGGGTCATGCCGATGCCGGAGTCGCTGATGGACAGCATCACGCCGCCGCCGTCGATCCGGCTGCCGGACACCGTCACCCGGGTCTCGCGCGGGGAGAACGACAGCGCGTTCTCCACCAGCTCGGCGATCAGGTGGATGACGTCGTTGACGGCCTGGCCGGCGACGGAGACGCCGTCGGGGACCTGGAGCACGACCCGCTCGTAGTTCTCGACCTCGGAGAGCGAGGCGCGGGCCACGTCGACCATCTTGACGGGCTGGCTCCAGCGGCGTGGCGGCTCCTGGCCGGCGAGGACCAGCAGGTTCTCGGAGTTGCGGCGCATGCGGGTGGCCAGGTGGTCCAGCTTGAACAGGTTGGCCAGCCGCTGCTCGTCCTGCTCGCCCTGCTCCAGGCCGTCGATCAGGGTGATCTGCCGCTCGACCAGCGTCTGGCTGCGCCGCGACAGGTTCACGAACATCGCGTTGACGTTGGCCCGCAGGCGGGACTCCTCGCCCGCCAGCCGCACCGCTTCCCGGTGCACCTCGTCGAACGCCCGCGCGACTTCACCGATCTCGTCCTTGGAGGAGATCTGGATGGGCGGCACGTGCAGCGACTCCGGATCCGCCTCGCCCTCGCGCAGCTGACGCACCAGGCCGGGCAGCGTCTTGCCGGCGACCTTGAGCGCGTCCCCGCGCAGTCGCCTCAGCGGCCGTACGAGCGAGCGCGCCATGACGGCGGTGACCACGAGGACCAGCGCCAGCAGCAGGATGACCAGGCCGATGCTGAAGGCGGCCGCCTGCCGGTCGGCGCCCTGCAGGTCGGCGCTGCGGGTGGCGATCTGCTGCGAGAGGGCCTTCTGCACCTCGTTCTGCTTGTCGACCGTCCGCGTGATGGAGTCGTACCACTTGTCGACGTCCTTGGTGGTCGTGGTGTCCAGGCGCTGCAGCGCCGTCCCCGCGTTGTGCAGGAAGATCGCGCGGTTGGCGTAGAACTCGGCCCGGCCGACCTCGACGCTGGTGACCGTGTTGTCGAAGTGCTGGCGCTGGGCCGGCGTGGCGGCGCTGCGGAAGGTCGCCCGCTCGCTCTCGCGGCGGGCGCGGGCGTCGACGAAGGCGTTGAACTCGGGTCCGGTGAACTCGTTCTTCAGCAGCGCGGCGGACAGCAGCGCGCGCTGCTTGGAGGTCTCCTCCTCGGCCCGGGCCACGGCGCGCATGGCCGTGCTGGTCGAGGTGATCTGCTCGTCGGCCGCCCCCTGGCCGACCTCGTCGAAGAGCTGCAGCAGATCGCTGATGACCTCGCTGTACTTCTCGATGGTCGGCAGCGGCGGGAGCTGGCTTCCCTGGATCGTCTTGCGCATCGTGGGCAGCTGCCCGAGCCGGAAGCGGGTGAGTTCCAGACGCCTCTGGCCCAGATCCGACAGCAGGCCCTGGGCGGAGCCCGAAATCCCGAGTAAGCGCTTGGCGCTGGCGTCGACGATATCCTGCTGCGTGGTCAGCGGCTGCAGTTCGCCCTGTCTGCGGTTGGAGGCGACGTAGCGGGCGGCCCGGTCGCGCTCGACCGCCAGGTTGTGCGCGAGCTCCCCGACACTGCTCATCAGCGTGTTGACCTCACCGACCTGCGCGTACTGCTGGGCGCTGCCGATGGAGGTGCCGACGCGCAGCGCGCCGAGGAGGACGCCGACGATCGTCGGGATGGCGATGAGGGCGATGAGGCGGGTCCGTACTCGCCAGTTACGCAGAGCGAACGAGCTGCCCGGCTTGGGCAGCGGCCGGTCCGCCGGCGCCAGCGTGGAAACGGGCGGTCCCGGCAGGTCTTGCGCCCTGCTACGACCGGAATCGGTCGCTGGTGTCCTCACTGTGGCAACCTCTCGCCATAGCCTGCTGCTTAGTGGGGATCACGCGCATTTGGCACGCCGACGCGTGATCGCAGGCAAGTTCGGTGCCCAATTTGAGCACAAACCTCATAGTTGAGCCAACGCCTCACGAGTTTTCCATCGTCCAGAGGGCCGCTTTGTTCGGGCCGCTAGCTTCCGTTTACGGAGAGCTACGATCTTCCGATTCGGACATATGACCCTTTAGATGACAGAAAGTAATATATGCGACTATAAAGCGAGAAGTCGTGTTAAGCAGAAAACTAGGGGATTCGAGACGGATCGGCTTCAGCTCTGATCTCCCCTCCGGTACGCTTCACGCCCGGCGATCGAATGCCGCGCTCCAATAGCTTCCCCCCTGGTAGGAGACCTTCCCCATGACACGCAACCTGCGCTGTCGCGCCATTGCCGTCGGCGCCGCAGTCGCACTCGCCCTTACCGCCTGTGGCAGCGGCGGCGAGTCCCCCGACACGACGGCCAACGCCGACGGTCTGGAAAAGACCACCATCAAGGTGGGGGCCCTCCCCATTCCCGACCCCGTGTCGCTCTATATCGCGAACGCCAAGGGCTACTTCAAGGAGGAGGGCCTCACGGTCGAGCCGGTCATCATTACCGGTGGCGCGGCCGCGATCCCGCAAGTGGAGAACGGCTCACTCGACATCTCCATGACGAACTACGTCTCGACCTTCTCCGCGGTCGAGGCCGGCAAGAAGCTGAAGCTCGTCGCGGACATGTACCAGGCCGCTGAAAACAACTTCAACATCATGGTCCCGAAGGACTCGCCGATTAACGCGGTGGCGGACCTCAAGGGCAAGACCATCCTGGTCAACAACCTGCGCAACGTCGCCACGCTTGCCGTGACGACGCAGCTGAAGGTCGCCGGTCTTACTGAAAACGACGTCAAATTCGCGGAGAAGCCGTTCCCCGAGATGGGCAACGCCATCGCGAGCGGCCAGGCCGACGCCGGCTGGATCACCGAGCCGTTCATCACCGCGACGCAGAGCCAGCTCGGCTTCCGCAAGCTCGCCGACACGATGACCGGTGAGACCGAGAACCTGCCCATCGCCGGCTGGATGGCCACCGAGGAGTGGGCGCAGAAGCACCCGAAGACGCTGGCCGCCTTCCAGCGCGCGATCTCCAAGGCCCAGACCCTCGCCTCCAGCGACCGCAAGGAGATCGAGGCGATGATCCCGACGTACACGAAGATCACGCCGGAGGTCGCGTCGGTGATCACGCTCGGCACCTACCCGAGCGAGCTGAACGCCGACCGGCTGCAGAAGGTCGCCGACCTGATGCTCGAGTACAAGTACCTCGAGAAGCCGATCGACGTGAAGTCGATCATCGTGGCTCCCCCAGCAGCAGGATGAGAAGTGCCCAACTGACCCGCGGCGCCATCGGCGTCGCGGGCTTCCTCATTCTCGGCGAGCTGGTCATCAGACTCTGGGTGTCCCGGACGTTCGACTTCCCGGCTCCGTCGGTGATCCTGTACGAAGCCGCGCTCCTCCTGGCGGACCCCGAGTTCCTCGAAGGAATGCTGGTCACGATCGGCAACTGGGCGCTCGGCCTGCTGGTCGCGATCGGCGTCGGGGTGCCGCTGGGCGTGCTGCTCGGCGCGCTGCCCCGGGCGGAGCAGGCGGTCCGGCCGCTGCTGGAGTTCATGCGGCCGATCCCGTCGGTGGCGATCATCCCGCTGGCGATCCTGCTCATCCCCGAAGACTCGCTGATGAAGGTCTCGGTCATCGTCTACGCGTCGCTGTGGCCGATCCTCATCAACACCCTGTACGGCATGCACGACGTCGACCCGCTGGCCAAGGAGTCGATGCGGACCTTCGGGTTCGGCCCGCTGGCGGTGCTGGCCCGGGTCAGCCTGCCCAGCGCCGCGCCGTTCATGGCGACCGGCGTGCGGATCGCCGCCGGGATCGCGCTGGTGCTGGCCGTGAGCGCGGAGCTGCTGGCCGGCGGCGTCAACGGCATCGGCGTGTTCGCGGTCGCGGCCGGCTCGGGCAACCGGATGGACCTGATCATGGCGGCCACGCTGTGGGCCGGGATCTTCGGAGTGGTGGCGAACCTGGCGTTGCAGACGGCCGAGCGGCGCCTGTTCCGCTGGCACTGGCTGCGGACGGGAGGGGCGCGGACGTGAAAGTGCTCAACCGGCTCTGGTTCGTACCCCTGGTGATAGTCGCCTGGGAGCTGGTCACCCGTTTCGTCTACGTGGACGACGACTTCCCGCCTCCCAGCGAGATCGTCGTGCGGATGTACGAGCTGTGGTTCTCGGGACCGGCCTCCCGGCTGTTCCTCACCGATGACGCGTTCGCCAACATCATGCCCAGCCTCGGCCGCATGTTCGGCGGCTGGGTCCTCGCCTCGCTGATCGGCGTGGTGGTGGGGGTGGTCCTGGGGCGCTCGCGCACCATCTCCGGGTACGTGGACGGGCTGATCGAGTTCGGCCGGGCGGTGCCGCCGCCGATGCTGCTGCCGCTGTTCCTCGTGCTGTTCCAGTCGGGCCTGGCGACGCAGCTGGCCACGATCGTGTTCGGCGTCATCTGGCCGGTGCTGCTCAACAGCATCGACGGCGCCCGGTCGGTGGACCGCACCTACACCGAGACCGCCACCGTGTTCGGGCTGTCGAAGGCCCAGCATCTGCGGGTGGTCGTCATCCCCGCGGCGTCACCGAAGATCTTCGCCGGGCTGCGGCTGAGCCTGTCGCTGGCGCTGATCCTCATGGTGCTCTCGGAGATCTTCGGCGGCACCGACGGCATCGGCTACCAGATGCTGCAGGCGCAGCGGAGCTTCGACGCGGCCGGCGTCTGGTCGGCGATCGCGCTGCTCGGCGTGCTCGGCTATCTGGTGAACGCGCTGTTCGTGCTGGCCGAACGGCGGGTCCTGGTCTGGCACCGCCAGGCCACCCGCAGACCATGACGATACGAGATCGAGAAAGGAATCCATGCGTCACTCCGACGACCTCATCTGGGACGCGATGGCGGATCTTTCCCGCTTCGCGGCCCTGCTGACCATGGCCGAGCTGGGCGTGGCCGACGAGCTGGCCCACGGCCCGCTCGAGCCGGCCGAGCTGGCCAGGCGGTGCGAGGCGGATCCGCGCGCGCTCCGCAGGGTGCTGCGCGAGCTGGCGGCCATGGGCCTGGTGCGGCGTGCCGGAGACGACCGTTACGACCTCTCCGAACGGGGCACCGTGCTGCGCTCGGACGTCCCCGGCTCGCTGCGCTCGTCGATCCGGATGCTGGGCGACGAGAGGCTCTGGTATGCGATGGGCAACCTGCCCGCCACCGTCCGCTCGGGATCGTCGGCGCTCACGGCCCGCTACGGCCCTCTCTACGAGAGCCTGGCCACCGACCCCGAGGCGAGCAGGATCTTCGGCGAATACATGTCGACCAGGGCGATCCCGTTCATCGAGGGCCTGGTGAAAGGCTACGACTTCACCGGCGTGCACAGCCTGGTGGACGTGGGCGGCGGGCGGGGACACATCCTGTCGGCGATCCTGCGGGCCAACCCCGAGATGCGCGGAGTGCTGCTCGACCGGGAGCACGTCGTCGAGCAGGCCAGGCAGGCGCTCGCGGACGACGGTCTGGCCGGCCGCTGCGAGCTGGTGCCGGGCGACTTCTTCCGGTCGGTCCCGGAGGGCCGGGACGCCTACCTGCTCGGCAGCGTGCTGCACAACTGGGACGACGAGGACGCGGTGGCGATCCTGCGCACGGTGCGTCAGGCGATGAGCCCGACCGGCCGGGTGCTGATCCTGGAGATCGTGCTGCCCGACGACGACGCTCCCCACCTGGGCAAGGACCTCGACATGCGGATGCTCGCCGTCTTCGACGGCGGCGCCGAGCGCAGCAGGGCGGAGTACGGTGCGCTGCTCGCCCGCGCGGACCTCACCCTGACCAGGGTCGTCGGCCTGGAGGCCGCCGCCAGCGTGATCGAGGCGGTTCCCGCCTAGCCGTTCCAGCCGGGGACGGCGGTGCGCACGGTCAGGGCGTGCTCGACCAGGTGGATGAGCGCGCCCTTCACCGATTCCTTGGAGCGCGCGTCCAGGCGGATGAGCGGGATGTGCGGGACCAGCGAGAGCGCGTCGCGGACCTCGCTGTCGGGGTGCGGATACTGCCCGTCCCAGCCGTTGACGCCCACGATGAACGGCAGCTGGGCCTCCTCGAAGTAGTCGATCGCCGGGAAGCTGTCGGCCAGCCGCCGCGTGTCGACCAGCACCACGGCCCCGATCGCGCCGCGCACCAGGTCGTCCCACATGAACCAGAACCGGTGCTGACCCGGCGTGCCGAACAGGTAGAGGATCAGGTCACGGTCCAGGGACACCCGCCCGAAGTCCATGGCCACGGTCGTGGTCGACTTCAGCGGCGTCATGCCAAGGTCGTCGATCCCCGCCGACGCGTCGGTCATCACGGCCTCGGTCGTCAACGGCATGATCTCCGACACGGCGCCGACGAACGTCGTCTTGCCCACCCCGAAGCCGCCGGCCACCACTATTTTGGTCGAGGTCAATTCCCCGCTAGAGCCTGCGAAGTCCACTGAGCACCCTTTCCAGCAAGTTGACGTCCGGACGGCCGGCATCCAGCTGCGGCTGGTGCACGCGTACGAGCCCTTCAGCCGCCATGTCGGCGATCAGCACCCGCGCCACCCCCAACGGGATGTGCAGCAGAGCCGACACCTCGGCGACCGACCGCACCTGACGACACAATCGGGAAATCGCTTGATATTCAGGGGTTATATGGGAGAACTCCCGGTGTTCGGCGGTGGCCGACGACACCAGCGCCTCCATCGCCAGCTTGACCCGCGGCGCCGTCCGCCCGCCGGTCACCGCGTAAGGCCGCACCGGCGACGCCGGGTCGGCCTGCGATCGGGGCGGGAGGCCCTGCTCCCAGCCGCCGCTGTTCCACCGCGAATCCGTCACCCGCATCACCTGGTCTGGGCCGCGCGCAGTTCCGCACGCACCGCGGGCGTGAGCACTTGCCCCGCCCGGTCCACCATCAAGGTCATCTGGTACGCCACCAGGCCCATGTCGCAGTCGGGGGCGGCCAGCACCGCCAGGCAGGAGCCGTCCGAGACCGACATGATGAGCATCAGCCCCCGCTGCATCTCGACGATGGTCTGCGCCACCCCGCCGCCTTCGAACACCCGGGCCGCTCCCGCGGTCAGCGACACCAGGCCGGACGCGATGGCCGCGAGCTGATCAGCCCTGTCCGCGGGGAACCCCGACGAGGCCGCCAGCGGCAGCCCGTCGGAGGAGACCACCACGGCGTGCGCCACGCCCGGCACCGTGCTGACGAAATCGGTGATCAACCAGTCCACGCCACGTGCGGCATGGCTCAGCTCGTTCATAGGTCCTCGCCTGTGTCGTCGTTCCTGCCGTTGATGCCGCCGAAGGTGTTCCCTCCGGACGCGTTCCCGCCGAAGGCCGGGCCGGGCGGGGGCGTGTTCGCCGGTGTCCGGCCGCCGTTGATGTCGTCGCGCGCCGCGCGGAAGCCCTGCTGGAAGCTCGACAGCCGGGAGCGGGTCCGATCCGGCGAGACGGCGGGCACCGGCATGACGCCCTTGGGCGCCGACGCGGTCTCGGCCGAGCCGGGCACCAGGTTCGCCCTGGGCACCCGCTTGGGCAGCCCGGCCGCGGTCGAGCCGTCGCGTACCGGCTCCACGGCCGCCTGCGCCGCCGACCAGCCCTCGTCCGCCTTCGACGAGCTCCAGCTCGAACCGCCGCGCTCGAACCAGGCCGACTCCACCGCGGCGTAGATCGGCAGGTAGTCGTCCCCGCTGCCGGAGGAGCCGGGGCCGACGGCCGGGAGCGGGCCGGTGGACGGCTCGCTGCCGGGGAACTCGTACTTCGGCCGCTCCGGCGGGTCGATGCGCTCGCCGTACGCGTAGCCCATGGGCTGCCGCTGGTCGGGCATGCCACGGCGGGGCATCGGCGGGTTGCCGCCGTTCCATCCGGGGGTGCGCGGGGGCACCCAGTCGTTGGTCTCGTACGACCCGCCGCCGCCCCGGCTGGGCTCCGGCCAGCTTCCGTCCGGCGGCCACGGCGGGGCCGGCCAGACGGAGCCGACGCCGTCCGCTCCGACGTCGGGGCCTGGGAAGGAGGGGTGTCCGGGGCCCATCGGGAAGACGTTGAGCGGCATCGGCGCGGGCTGGGGCCCGGTGTACGCGTCGCCCTGGCCGCCGGACGCGCCCGCGAGGGCGGCCGACTGGGCGAGCAGCGACTCGGGGATGAGCACCATCGCGGTCAGCCCGCCCGAGGCGTGCGGGCGCAACTGCACCCGGACGCCGTGCCGGTGCGCCAGCCTGGCCACCACGTACAGGCCCATGCGGCGCGAGACCGCGACGTCCATGCCGGGCGTGTCCGTCAGCCGTTCGTTGGCCTGGGCGAGCTCTTCCTGGGTCATGCCGATGCCGGAGTCGGTGATCGACAGCATCACGCCGCCGCCGTCGATCCGGCTGCCCGAGAGGGTCACGCGGGTCTCGCGCGGGGAGAAGGACAGCGCGTTCTCCACCAGCTCGGCCAGCAGGTGGATCACGTCGTTGACGGCCTGTCCGGCGATCGACACCCCGTCGGGGACCTGGAGCACCACCCGCTCGTATCCCTCCACCTCCGACAGCGAGGCGCGGGCCACATCGACCATCTTGACCGGCTGGCTCCACCGGCGGGGCGGGTCCTGACCGGCGAGGACCAGCAGGTTCTCGGAGTTGCGGCGCATGCGGGTGGCCAGGTGATCCAGCTTGAACAGGTTGGCCAGCCGCTGCTCGTCCTGCTCGCCCTGCTCCAGGCCGTCGATCAGGGTGATCTGCCGCTCTACCAGCGTCTGGCTGCGCCGCGACAGGTTGACGAACATCGCGTTGACGTTGGCGCGCAGCCGCGCCTCCTCGCCCGCCAGCCGCACCGCCTCCCGGTGCACCTCGTCGAACGCCCGCGCCACCTCGCCGATCTCGTCCTCGGTCTTGACCCCGATCGGCGCGACGGGGGCGGGCGTCGCGTCACCGCTGTCGCGCAGCGTGCGCACGGTCTCCGGCAGGCGGTGGTTGGCCACGTCCAGCGCCTCGCGGCGCAGCCTCCGCAGCGGCCTGATCAGGGAGCGGGCGATGAGCGTGATGACGGCGAGCACCACGAGCAGCAGGATCATGATGAGCCCGGCCGAGATCAGCGCGGCCCTGTTGGCGCCGTCCTCCAGCGCGCGGGCGCGCAGGATGAGGGAGGAGGACAGCGAGGTCTCCACCTTCCGCATCGCCTCGATCTTGCCGGAGCTCACGTCGAACCAGGTGGCGACGTCCTTGGCCGGGTCGGTGCCGATGCTCAGCGGCCGGTTCTGCGCCGACTGCGCGATGGCCCGCAACCGGAACAGGTCGGTCTGGTCGATGTCCTGGCCCACGACCACGTTGCGGAAGAGTTCGAGCTGGTCCTGCGTCGCCAGCGTGGCGAAGAGCGTCTCCTCGCTCTCCTCCCGCGCCTTGGACGTGGTGAGGGAGTCCAGCTCGCCGGCGTCGAAGCTCTTCTTGTCCAGCGCGCTGGCCAGGATGCCGCGCTGTCTGGACGCCTGCTCCTTGGCCCGCGCGATCGCCGCCATGGCGCCCGCGGTGTGCGCGACCACGTCGTCGACGGCGACCTGGCCGAGCTGGTCGTGGAACTGCAGGATGCCCGCGTTGATCTGGGAGTACTTGACGATCGTCGGCAACGGCTGGATCTTGCCCTCGACGGCGGTGTCGCGCAGCGCCCGGATCTCCTCCAGCCTGCGCAGCACCGGGCGGACGGCGTCGCCGTGGGTGTCGTTCACGGCGGTGGCGCGCTGCCTGACGTCCGCGATGAGGTCGTCGACCTCGTTGTGGATGCCGCGCAGCTGCGGCTCGCGCACGTCGGGCCTGCCCTGGGCGATGTAGAGAGCGGTCTCGTCCCGCTCGGCGGCGAGCGCGTGGGAGACCGCGCCGAGCGACTCGCTCAGCTCGGCGACCTCGCGCAGGGTCTGGTACGTGTTCGCGTCCTGGAGCGAGGTGATCACGTTCAGGCCGCCCAGGGCGACGCCCACGGCCGTGGGCACCGCGATGAGCGCGACCAGGCGTGATCGCACGTGCCAGTTGCCCAGACGGAATCTGCTCGGGAAAGGTCTGGTCCGGTGTCGGTCCTGGTGGCCGTGCGGTTCGCGGTCAACGGAAGCTACAGCACCCTGCTTACTCACTGCCTTCGCAACCTCTCGCCCCGGACGGGGAATCTCGATGACCATTGCGGGTGGGGGCTCATTGACTATCGAGATGAGGGCCATTTCGAGCACGGGGCGCCTAATCGTCCCCGATATCGCGACACGGTCACCAGACCGCCCATCACGTCATGAGAAATGAGGGCAGCCGACTCACAGCTCGTATTGGCCGATCATCGAACGCATCACCAGTATCGGGAACCCACCCATCACCTCCTTCACCGCCCGACCCGAGCCCCTCAACCCCAGTCAAGGCAGGCGAAAGCACGAAGATTGTTAATTGTTCAAGCCAATCACCACGATAGAACGTCAAACCGGCAATGCAACCATAAGTGTTATTTTCGCGATGATGGAGCGCCATCTGGTGCTACCGTCAGTGCTTGTTGCGTGTCCAGGCGCACCTCCCGCGAGAAACAGACCACCCCCCTACCTTCAGGCTCCGTCTAACCGTGCGAAGGGAGTCCCAGACATGAGGCTTGGCCGTCCTAGCAGGGCCGCCGTCATCGGGCTGGTCCTGGCGCTGGGAATCACCGCGTGCAGCGGTGACAGCACCACGACCAGCGCGCCGACCTCAACCGCTGCCGCCAACGGCGGCCTGGAGAAGACCGAGATCAAGGTCGTCGGCCTGCCGGCCATCGACACGGCCGCCCTGTACGTGGCCATCGACCAGAAACTGTTCGAGAAGGAGGGGCTCAAGGTCACGCCGCAGATCGTGCAGTCGTCCCCCGAGGCCATTCCCATGCTCCTGAATGGCGAGATCGACGCCATGTTCGGCAATTACGTGTCCATGTTCCAGGCCCACGACCAGGGCGCGCTGAAGCTGCGGATCCTGGCCGAGGGCTCGCGCGCGGCCCCGGATTCCCTGAGTGTGATGGCTTTGCCTGATTCGCCGATCAGGTCGGCCAAGGACCTCGAAGGCAAGACGATCAACGTGAACGTCCTGCACAATTTCCAGGAGCTCGCGCTGACCCAGGTCCTAAAAGCAAATAATGTCGATCCGAAAAAGATCAAATACGTCCAGGTGACGTTCCAGAACATCATGCCGGCCTGGCAGAAGGGCCAGATCGACGCGGCTTACCTGGGTGAGCCCATGGTCACCGCGGCGACCTCCCAGATGGGCGCCCGTAAGATTCTCGACCCGGCGTCCGGCCCGGCCGCCGAGTTCCCCATCTCGGGCTACGTCAGCACCCAGGAATGGTACGAGAAGAACCCGAACACGGCCGCCGCCTTCCAGCGCGCGCTGCACGCCGCGGCCAAGATGATGGAGTCCAACCGCGAGCTCGTCGTCGACGTGCTGCCCAACTTCACCCAGATCGAGAAGGCGACCGCCGCCACCGTCACGTTCCCGTACTTCTCCAGCTCCGACAACCCGGTGCGGCTGCAGCGGGTGGCCGACTGGATGGTCGAGGCCGGATGGCTCGGCAAGGACATCGACGTCGCGTCGCTGATGTCGCCCACCACCTCGGGGTGAACGCCCCCGTACTCACCCGCTCGCCTCTGGCGCGTCCCCGGTCCTCCCGGTGGGCGCGCCGCGTGACGGGAGCGCTCGCGTTCGCCGCGCTGGTGGAGATCGCGGGGCGGGCCGGCCTGGCCGAGTTCCTGCCGCCCGCCTCGGAGATCCTCCAGCGCGCCGGAGCCCTGCTGTTCGACGAGGGCTTCCGCGCGCACGCGGGCACGAGCGTGCTCGCGTGGGCGATCGGGCTGGCCGTGGCGGCGCTGGTCGCGGTGCCGCTCGGCGTGCTGTTCGGCAGCGTCCCGGTGATCGACGCGGCGACGCGGGCGATCGTGGAGTTCCTGCGGCCCATCCCGTCCGTGGCGCTCATCCCGCTGGTGGCGCTGCTCATCGGGACCGGCCTGCAACTGCGCGTCACGCTGGTGATCTACGCCGCCGTCTGGCCCATCCTCTACAACACGATGTACGGGCTGCGCGGCGTGGACCCGGTGGCCAGGGAGTCCCTGCGCTCCTACGGCTTCGGCCGTCTCTCGGTGCTGTGGTGGGTGTCGCTGCCCTCGGCGGCGCCGTTCATCATGACCGGCTTCCGGCTGGCCACCGGGGTGGCGCTCATCCTGACCGTCAGCACCGAGATCGTGGCCGGGCGGGGCGAGGGCATCGGCGTGTTCATCTACTTCGCCGGCATCGCGGTGCCGGCCCGGATGGACGACATCCTCGCCGGGGTCGTCTGGGTGGGGCTGTTCGGCGTGGTGGTCAACGCCCTGCTGGTGGCGGCCGAGCGGCGGCTGTTCCGGTGGCATCACACGCGCGTGGGAGGCGGCTCATGACCAGGCTGGGCGGGGCGCTGCTCCGGTGGCCGCTGCTGATCGTGCTCGTGATCCTCTGGGAGGTCGCGACCAGGGCCGCGGGCAGCGCGTTCTTCCCGCCGCCGTCCACGATCGTGACCCGGATGCACGCCATGTGGTTCTCCGGGCCGCCCGGCAGGCTGTTCCTGACCGACCAGGCCGTGGCCGACATCCTGCCGAGCCTGGGCAGGATGGCGGGCGGGCTGGCCGGCGGCGCCACCGCCGGGATCCTGCTCGGGCTGGCGCTCGGGCTGTCCTCCAGGGCCTACGACTACCTCGACGGCGTGCTGCAGTTCCTGCGGGCGATCCCGCCGCCGGCGCTGGTGACGGTGTTCCTCGTGGTGTTCGGCTTCGGGATGCGGATGCAGCTCGCCTTCATCATGTTCAGCATCATCTGGCCGGTGCTGCTCAACACCGCCGACGGCGCCCGCGCGGTGGAGCCGCTCTACCTGGAGACCGGGCGGGCCTTCCGGCTGTCGCGCCGGGAACGGGTGCTGCGCATCGTGCTGCCCGCCGCGCTGCCGAAGGTGTTCGCCGGGCTGCGGCTGGCCCTGTCGCTGTCACTGATCGTCACCGTCTTCGCCGAGCTGCTGCCCGGCACCACGAACGGCATCGGCTTCCAGCTGACGGTCGCGTACTCGATGTTCAACCTGCCGGCGATGTGGGCCGGGATCGTGCTCCTGGGCATCCTGGGCTATCTGCTGAACGAGGTGTTCCTGGTCGTCGAGCGCCGCGTGCTCGGCTGGCATCACGCCCGCGAGACGGCGGGCGCTTGACATGAACCGGCCGGTACGGCGTAACCATGTGCAACCAATGTGGCCTTCGGTAGAGTCGCCGTGTTATCTCTGGATTCGCCCCCTTTTAGGACAATCGCCTTGCTTGAGATAGAGAACCTCACCCACATCTACGGCGGCGGCGGGCCCAGCGCGCACCACGCCATCGACCAGCTCAACCTGAGCGTGGCCGAGGGCGAGTTACTGTGCATCGTGGGCCCCTCCGGCTGCGGCAAGTCCACCCTCCTGCGGTCCATCGCCGGCTTGATCACCCCGACCGGCGGCCGCATCAAGGTCGACGGAGAGCTGGTCAGGCAGACCCCCGACAACCTCGCCGTGGTGTTCCAGGACTACAGCCGGTCCCTGTTCCCCTGGATGTCGGTGGCCGACAACGTGGCGCTGCCGCTGCGCCGCAAGAACATGGACAAGAAGCGCCGCCGCGAGGCCGCGGCCGAGGCGCTGGAGTCGGTGGGACTCTCCGGCGCGGGCCGCAAGTACCCGTTCCAGCTCTCCGGCGGCATGCAGCAGCGGGTGGCGATCGCCCGCGCGCTGGCCTACCGGCCCACGCTGATGCTCATGGACGAGCCGTTCGGCTCGGTCGACGCGCAGACCCGCGAGGACCTGGAGGACCTCGTGCTCAAGGTGCGCGGGCATCACAAGATGACGATCGTGCTGATCACCCACGACATCGACGAGAGCGTGTACGTGGGCGACCGCGTGGTGGTGCTCTCCAAGGCGCCCGCGCACGTCGTCGCCGACCTCCAGGTGGACCTGCCGTCGCCGCGCGACCAGATCAACACCCGCGAGCACCCCGACTTCGTCCACCTGCGTGCCGAGGTGGGCCGCCTGGTCCGCGGCCAGCCGGTGGCCCACTGACCTCCCGGGGGCGCGCCGGAGACACACGGCGGCCGCCGCCGGAACGCGGCGGCGGCCGTTCTCCCGCCCGGATCAGGCGGGCGCGTGCATGTGGCGGGACAGCGCGTGCTCGACCAGCGCGATCAGGGTGGCCTTGACCGAGTCCCTGACGCGGGCGTCCAGCCGCACGATCGGGGTCTGCGGGCCGATCGACAGCGCCTCGCGCACCTCGTCCTCCGAGTGGGCGAACTGCCCGTCCCAGCCGTTGATGCCGATGACGAACGGCAGCTTGGCCTCTTCGAAGTAGTCGATCGCGGGGAAGCTGTCCGCCAGCCGGCGGGTGTCGAGCAGCACGACCGCGCCGATGGCGCCGCGTACGAGGTCGTCCCACATGAACCAGAACCGGTGCTGACCGGGCGTGCCGAACAGGTAGAGGATCAGCTCCCGGTCCAGCGACACGCGGCCGAAGTCCATGGCCACCGTGGTGGTCGTCTTGTTGGGGGTGAGCGAGACGTCGTCCACACCGGCCGACGCGTCCGTCATCACCGCCTCCGTGGTGAGCGGCAGGATTTCGGACACCGCTTTCACGAACGTCGTCTTGCCCACGCCGAACCCGCCCGCCACGACGATCTTCGTCGAGGTGAGCCCGGCGCTAGAGCCTGCGAAGTCCACTGAGCACCCTTTCCAGCAGGTTGAGGTCCGGCTTGCCCGCGTCCAGGGCAGGCTGGTGCACGCGGATCAGGCCTTCTGACGCCATGTCGGCGATCAGCACCCGGACCACCCCCAGAGGTTGCTTTAAGAGGGCGGAGATCTCGGCAACTGACCGGACGTTCCGAGTCAGCTGAATGATCGCCTGATATTCCGGACTCAGCATTGAAATGTCTTGGTATTCGGACGTCACGGAGGACACCAGCGCCTCCATGGCGAACTTCATCCGCGGGGCGGTTCGCCCCCCGGTCACGGCGTACGGCCGGACCAGGGAGCTGGACTTCGGCGGACGGGGAGCCGACGGATGCGGCGGAGTATTGCTATCACCAGCCCAACCCTGACCTGACACCATGATCTCCTGTCACCGCCCGGCTAGCGGGGGCGGGCCGCCTGCAGTTCAGCGCGTACGGCAGGCGTCAGCACCTGCCCCGCACGCTCGACCAACAGCGTCATCTGATAGGCCACCAGGCCCATGTCACAGTCGGGTGCGGCCAGAACCGCCAAACAGGAGCCGTCGCTGATCGACATGATCATCAACAGTCCGCGTTGCATCTCGATGACGGTCTGGGTCACCATCCCGCCCTCGAAAACCCGGGCGGCGCCCTGGGTCAGGCTGATCACGCCCGAGGCCACCGCGGCGAGCTGGTCGGCCCGGTCCTTGGGAAAGCCCTCGGAGTAGGCCAACGGCAGGCCGTCGGCCGACACCACGACGGTGTGCGCGACGCCGGGCACGTTGTTGACGAAATCAGTGATCAGCCAGTTGATGCCACGCGCTCCCTGGCTCAACTCTCTCATTGCTCCTCCTCATTCACATCTCCGCGGGTGAACGCGCGGCCTTGCCGTACACCTTGCTGGAAACTCGACAGCCGGCTCCGCAGCCGCTCGGGCGAGATCTGCGGAGCGGGCGAGGTGACCGCAGGTTCGGCGAGGCTCGCCGTACCGGGGACCAGGTTGGCCTTGGGCACGCGGCGCGGCAGACCGGACGACGTGGTGCCGCCCTGCGCGGGCTGGGCGGCGGCCTGCGCGGCCTGCCAGCCGCTGTCGGCGGGAGAGGACCACGACGCGCCCGCGCCCGACTGACCCGGAGTGCGCTGCGGCAGCACCGGACGGTCGGTCACCGCCGCGTGCTGGGCGGTCTCCGCCTCCTCCACCGGAGCGGCGGCCCGGAGCTCAGGCTCCGCGCTCTGCTCGGACTCGGGCCGGCGGAACCAGTCGGAGCCGACGGAGGAGAAGATCGGCAGGAACTCCTCGCCCTGCTCCTCCATCGGGGAGTTGCGCACCGCGGGAAGCGGGCCGGTCAGGTCCTGAGAGGAGTACTCGCCGGGCCCGAACGGGTCGGCGCTGCCGTTCGACGGGTAGGACTGGGCGGCCTTGACCGTCTCCGCGAAGGAGGGCCAGCGCTGGTCGCCGAACGAGCTCGGTTCCGCGCCGAAGGGCTGGCTCGGCTCCGCCCCGAAGGGCGCCTGCGGGGCCGGGTCGCCGAAGGATCCCCAGCGCGGCTCCTCCCGCTGCTGCGGCGGCGGCTCCGTGGCGAAGGACGGCCACTGGGCCTCGTCGCGCCGCGCCGCGGGGTCCTCGGCGAACGAGGGCCAGCGCGGCTGGTCCTGCTGCGCGGGCGGCTCCTCGGCGAACGACGGCCAGCGCGGCTCCTCGGCCTTGGCCGCCGGCGGCTGGTCGGCGAACGACGGCCAGCGGGAGTCGTCGGAGTTGACCGGCGGCTGCTCGGCGAAGGACGGCCAGCGGGGCTCGCCCTGCTGCCCGGCGGCGGGCTGCTCGGTGAACGGCGGCCAGTCCTGCTTGCCGGGCTCGGGGTACGACGGCCAGCCCTCGCCACCGGGCGCCGGGATCGTGCCCGGCCACTGGGTGTCGAGCGGCGCGCTGTCGCTGCCCCGGACGTCCTTCGTCTCCATGGACAGGGACGACGGGGCGGGGAAGACCGAGCCGTTGGCCGCCGCGGCGGCGGAGTCGAACTGGGACGGGTCGAAGCTGGTGAACGCGTCGTACTGGGAGCGCTGGTGCGGCACCGAGCCCTGCCCGCCGATGAGCAGCGTCGCGGGCAGCAGCACCATCGCGCTCAGGCCGCCGCGCTCGCGCTGCTTGAGCTGGACGCGGACGCCGTGGCGCAGGGCCAGGCGGCCGACCACGAACAGGCCCATGCGCCGGGAGACGGCGACGTCCACGACCGGCGGGTTGGCCAGCCGCCAGTTGGCCTCGCCCAGCTCCTCGGGGCTCATGCCGATGCCCTGGTCGTTGATGGTCACCAGCACGCCGCCCTCGGCGGTCTGGCTGCTGACCTGCACCTTGCTCTCGCGCGGGGAGAACGAGATGGCGTTCTCGATCAGCTCGGCCAGCAGGTGGACGGTGTCGGTGACCGCCGGGCCGGCGACCTGGATGCCGGACGGGATCTGGATCTGGACGCGCTCGTAGTTCTCGACCTCGGACAGCGAGGCGCGGGCCACGTCGACCAGCGGCACCGGCTCGCTCCACTTGCGCGCGGCCTCCTGGCCGGCGAGGACCAGGAGGTTCTCGCTGTTGCGGCGCATGCGGGTGGCGAGGTGGTCCAGGCGGAACAGGTTGGCGAGCCGCTGCTCGTCCTCCTCACCCTGCTCCAGGCCCTCGATGAGCTGCAGCTGCCGTTCGACCAGAGTCTGGCTGCGGCGGGAGAGGTTGACGAACATCGCGTTGACGTTGGCGCGCAGCTTGGCCTCGTCGCCGGCCAGCCGGATCGCCTCGCGGTGGACCTCGTCGAAGGCCCGGGCCACTTCCCCGATCTCGTCGCGGGTGTTGACGCCGATCGACGGGACCTCGGGGATCTGGGCGCCCTCGCCGCCCTCGCGGAGGATGCGGACCGTCTCCGGCAGCCGGGTGGTGGCCACCTGGAGCGCCTCGGCGCGCAGCCGGCGCAGCGGGCGGACCAGCGAACCGGCCACCCGGCTGGTGATCACCAGGACGAGGAGCAGCAGGATCAGGATGGTCGCGCCGGAGATGATCGCGTTGCGCTGCTCGGCGTCGCTCAGCTCCCTGGTCTGGGTCACGACCCTGGTGGCCAGGCTGTCCTCGACCTTGCGCATGGCGTTGCCCGCCAGCGTCGTGCTCTCGTACCAGAGGCTGAGGTCACGCCGGGTGGTGACGTCGAGGTCCCTGATGGTGGAGTACTCGCGCAGCTGGGCCAGCGCCCGCTGGCGCATCGCGTCGGCGCGGTCGATCTCCGGGCCGCGCATGGCCTGCCGGTAGGCGGCCTGGTCGGCGGTGCGCGCCTCCTGCGTGAAGCTGTCGAGCTCCGACTGCTGCCGGTTCCAGGAGCCCAGGAAGTCGGACAGGTCGTCGTAGTCCAGCTTCCGCTCGACCAGGGCGACGACCAGGATGCCCTGCTGGCGGGAGACCTCTTCCTTGGCCCGCTGCAGCGCCGTCAGCGCGGCCGCGTCACCCTGGAGCCCGTCGTCGGCGATGCCCTCACCGAGGTCGTTCTGCAGGTTGGCGAGCACCCCGATCATGTCGGTGAAGGTGCTGATGGACGCGCGGGGCGGGACGTTCTGGGCGGTCATCGAGTCACGCAGGCCGTCGAGGCCGTTCAGCCAGCGCAGGATGCCGTCGACGTCGGCGCGCACGCGGGCGGCGTGGCTGTCGTCGATCGCACCGGCCGCCTCGATTACCCGCTTTTTGGCGTTATCGACCGTTCCACGCTGGGTACGCAACTGGGCGAGACGCCCCGCACGACGGCGGTCGGCGATGTACCAGGCGGTGAGCGTGCGCTCCTTGCCCAGCTCGTGGGCGAGCGCTCCGACGCGCTGCGCCAGCTCGGCCACCTCGGTGAGGCGCCGATACTCGGTGCTCGTGTTGATCGCGCTCGCGAGCTGCAAACCGGCGAGCAGCACACCCACGACCGTGGGGATGAGGATCAGTGCTACCAGCCTCGAGCGCACGCGCCAGTTCGCCAGCCGGAAACGTCCGCCTGTGTTGTCCCCCGGCCTCGTGTGCTTGGGGTTTTCCGTCCTCACTGACTCTCGCTACCTCTCGCCTTACGTGCTCGAAGAAATCAGACACGCGTGTGGCGCATGGGAATCTGCCGGGCTGGGTAATTGGAACACACTCCGTACCAGATCGGCCAACCGAACATATCCCATCAAATGCGCCCAAGTAGGCATTTTGGGCGACATTCCGCCGCACACGCTTTCAGGCTGGCCTGAAGGAGTCCCGCTCAGCGGGCGCCGCGTGTTTGATCATGAGATGCCGCGTCACCGCGTACTCCAGGACCGCCTCCTGGCTCATGTCCTTGCCGGACCCGCTGCCCTTGACCCCGCCGTGCGGAGCCTCGCTGGCGATCGGGAGATGGTCGTTGACCCAGGTCACACCCACGTCCAGCCGGTGTGAGACACGCATGGCGCGGGCCACGTCACGCGACCAGATCGACGAGGCCAGACCGTAACGGGTGTCGTTGGCCAGCCGCACCGCCTCGTCCTCACCGTCGAAGGGCAGGACCACGAGCACCGGCCCGAACAGCTCGCCCTGGACGATCTCGCTGTCCTGTGCGACATCCGTCACAAGCGTGGGCGGGTAGTAGAAGCCCGGCCCGGCGACCGGCGCGCCGCCGTGCGCGATCCGGCCGCCGGAACGTGCCACGAAGCCGTGCACGCGCTCCCGGTGCGTCTCGGAGATCAGCGGGCCGATGTCGGTCTCCGGGTCCCAGGGGTCGCCGGCCCGGATTTCGGCAAGAGTTGCCCGCAGCGCCTCCACGACCTCGTCGTAGACCTGCCGGGCCACGTACACGCGGGTGGCGGCGGTGCAGTCCTGGCCGGTGTTGTACGTGGCGCCCATGGCCACGCCGCGGGCCATCTCGGCCAGGTCGGCGTCCTCGAAGACCAGCGCCGGAGCCTTGCCGCCGAGCTCCAGGTGGACCCGCTTGAGCGTGGCGGCGGCGCCGGTCATGACGGCCCGGCCGGTCTCGGTGGAGCCGGTCACGCTCACCATGTCGACCCCCGGGTCGGTGACCAGGGCCTGGCCGACCTCGGCGCCGCCGGTGACCGCCTGCACGAGCCCGGCGGGCGCGCCCGCCTTGGCGAACAGCTCGGCCAGCCGCAGCGTCGTGCGCGGCGTCTGGGGAGCCGGCTTGATCACCACGGCGTTGCCGGCGGCGACCGCCGGGCCGACCTTCCAGACGGCCATGACCAGCGGGAAGTTCCACGGCGCGATCGACCCGACCACCCCGACGGGGCGGCGCAGCAGCACCGAGGTGTAGCCGGAGCTGAAGACCCCGGCGCCGGTGCCGTCGAGCGAGCGGGCGGCCCCGGCGAAGAACCGCAGGTTGTCGGCGAGGAAGGGCAGCTCGCCGTCCCTGAAGACGGCCGCGGGCTTGCCGGTCTCCTCGACCTCCAGCCTGGTCAGCTCCTCGGCCTCGGCCTCCACCAGGTCCGCCACCCGGAGCAGCAGCTTGGCCCGCTCGGCCGGCGTGGCCTCGCCCCACTCCGCGGAGGCCGTGCGGGCCCGCCGCACGGCGGCCTCGACGGCCTCCACGGGAGTGTCGGGCACCTCGGCGCAGGCGGTGCCGGTGGCTGGGTTGATCAACGTACGCATGAACTTACTTTCCTCGCTGGCCCCGGCCGCCTAGCTGCGGCCGAGCTCCTCGATCAGGTCGGCGGCCTTGCGCAGGCCGTCGCGGCGGCGGATCTCCTCGCCGGCGGCGGCCAGCTTGGCGCGCATCTCTTCGTCGCCGAGGAGGCGGTCGAGCGCCCCCGTCAGCTCCTCGTCGGTGAAGGCGTAGGTGGAAAGCCTGACACCATAGCCGAGTTCGTGCACCCGCTGGGCGTTGTCGTACTGGTCCCAGAAGAGCGGCAGCAGGATCATCGGCTTGCCGAAGTGGAGCGCCTCGGTGGTGGTGTTGTTGCCGCCGTGCGTGATGACCAGGTCACACTGCGGGATGATCTTCGTCTGGGGCAGGAACTCGGCGCCCCACATGTTTCCGGCGAGCTTGATCTCCTCGTGCAGCGGGCCCATGGAGACGACGTACTGGTGCGGCGTGGTCCCCAGCACGTCGATCACCCGCTGCATGAGCCCCACGTCGGCCGAGCCGAGCGAGCCGAGCGAGAAGTAGACCAGCGAGGCGCCCTCGTTGCGCTCGAAGGGCAGCTCGAAGTCCTCGTCGGTCTCGCGCACCGAGGAGTCGAGCCGGTGCCAGTTGGCGCCCAGCGGGCGGGCGTCGACGTAGTCGAGCAGCTCCGGGTACACGTAGAGGTTCAGGTCGCCCTCGTGGATGAAGTCGAGCTCGGGCAGCGGCTCGGTGCCCTGCTCGACGCACCACTCGTTCCAGGCGGTCCACATCTCGCGGTGGGTGCGGTCGTACTCGGCACGGAAGGCGTCCCACTCGGCGCGGTCGGCGGCGGGCAGGCCGGAGAAGACCGGCGGGATGCCCTCGCCGCGGACCTCCAGCGGGTTGCAGGAGACGATGCGGACGAACTTCTTGCCGGCGGTCAGCAGCGCCGGGAAGGTGAGCACGTTGTCCTCGACGATGACGTCCGGCTGGACCCGCTCGATGATCTCCTTGAGCTGCGGCTCGCAGTACTTGGCGCCGTCGATCAGCTCCTTCCAGATCGGAGCGGTGACGGTCTCCAGCTGCTCGCGGGTGCTCTTGCGGTATTCGGGCGCGGTGTCGCGGATGAAGTCCTTCCAGAACTGGCCCGCGTCCTGCTCCTCCTCGGCCGGAGGCGCGAGGTCGACCAGGTCCTCCTCGAACCCGAGCGCCTCGAGCTTGCCCTTCCACGACGCCTCGGCGGCGAAGACGACGCGGTGGCCGCGGCGGCGGAGGATGTCGCCGATGCCGGCGCTGTTGTTGGTCGGGCCGTAGGCGCTTTCCGGCATGAACAGGATGGTGAGAGACATGTGCGCTCCGGGGGAGATCTAGCCTTTTGAAGGGGAATTCAATTACGCATCTGGCGCGAAGGTCAACTTCAGGGCACTATGGTCAACGGATTCCTGAATGTAAAGCGAACTCTGGGAAGCGAAGGCGAAGATGGCCCAGCGCAAGAGCCGCAGTGACCGGCGCATCGACCTGATCGAGGCGGCGCGGCGGGCCATCATCCGGCATGGCATCGACCGGGTGCAGCTCTCGCACGTGGCCGAGGAGGCCGGGCTGACCTCCGGCGCGGTGCTCTACCACTACCCCGACCTGAGCGAGCTGCTGGTCGAGGCGCAGCACGCGGGCATGGAGCGCTTCTACGAGCAGCGGCTGCGGCAGCTCGCCGCGCACACCGACCCGGTCGCCAAGCTGGTGCTGACGATCCGGTCGGGGCTGCCCACCGGATCGCTCGACCCGGACGTGCGGCTGCTCAACGAGATGGGCGGCGCGGCCGGCCGCAACCGCGTCTACGGGGTGCTGCTCACCTCGCTCTACGACCGGCAGGTGTCGATGTACCAGTCGATCCTGGACACCGGGGCGGCGCTGGGCGTCTTCAGGCTCACCACCGACACGCTGACGATCTCGCGCAACCTGGTCGCGCTGGAGGACGCGTACGGCTACCGCATCACCGCTCGTCACCCGCTCATCGGCCCCGACGAGGCCGCGGAGCTGATCCTCTCGTACGCCCGCACGGTCACGGGCAACGATCTGCTTCATTGATCCACCGGGATGATGACCGCCTCATCGGCCTGCCAGTCGAGCCGGACCTCGGCGCCCGGCCGCACCTCGCTCGCGCCCTGGACGGCCGCCAGCACGGGCTTGCCCCGGCCGGGAACCCCGACCGAGACGTGGGAGACGCCTCCGTAGAAGCTTACGTCCACCACGGTGCCCTTCAGGCCGCGTGACTCGGTGGCCCCGATCAGCCTGACCCGCTCCGGCCGGACGGCCAGCAGCGCCTTGGCGCCCTGCTCCAGGCCCTCCGCCGGGGAGCCGGGCAGCACCCCGAAGTCCTCGGTCTCCAGCTCGTCCTTGGCGCCGGCCGTACCCTCGAAGAGGTTGTTGGCGCCGACGAAGTCGGCGACGAAGGGGGTGCGGGGCCGCTCGTAGAGCGCGACCGGCTCGTCCACCTGGCGCACCGCGCCGCTGTCGAAGACCGCGATGCGGTCGGCGAGCGACATGGCCTCCTCCTGGTCGTGGGTGACGACCACGAACGTGATGCCGACCTCGTTCTGCAGCCGCTTGAGCTCCAGCTGCATGTCGGCGCGGACCTTCTTGTCGAGCGCCGACAGCGGCTCGTCCAGCAGGAGCAGGCGCGGGCGCTTGACGATGGATCGTGCCAGCGCGACGCGCTGCCGCTGGCCGCCGGAGAGCTGGCTCGGCTTGCGGCCGGCCAGCTCCGACAGGCCCACCGTCTCCAGCACCTCGCCGACGCGCTTCTTGATCTCGGCGCGCGGCAGCTTCTCGCGCTCCAGTCCGTACGCGACGTTCTTCTGGACGGTCATGTGCGGGAACAGCGCGTACGACTGGAACATCAGGCTGATGGGGCGCCGGTTCGGCTGCTTGTCCAGCAGGTCCTCGCCGTCGAGCGTCACCGTGCCGGCGTCGGGCGTCTCGAACCCGGCGATGATGCGCAGCAGCGTCGTCTTGCCGCAGCCCGACGGGCCGAGCAGGGCGAAGAACTCGCCCTGGCCGATCTCCAGCGAGACGCCGTCGAGCGCGGTGACGTCGCCGAACCTGCGGGTGATCCCGTCAATCTTGAGCACGCGGCATCCTTTCCCCGATCTTGGTCATGCGCTGTCCGGCGATCACCGCCGTGAAGCTCACCAGGAGCAGGATCGCGGCCAGCGCGTTGATCTTCGGGGTGACCCCGAAACGGATCATCGAGTAGATGACGATCGGCAGCGTCTGCTCGTGGTTGCCGATCGTGAAGTAGGCGATCACGAACTCGTCCAGCGACAGCGTGAACGCGAGCAGCGCGCCCGCGACGATGCCGGGGGCCAGCTGCGGCAGCGTGATCTTCATGAACGTGGTGAACGGGCCGGCGCCGAGGTCGCGCGAGGCCTCCTCCAGGGAGGTGTCCGCGCCGGTGAGCCGGGTGCGCACCACCGCCGCCACGAACGCCATCGAGAACAGCGCGTGCGCCAGCACCGCCGAGTAGAGCCCGAGCGTGAGCTGGATCAGGCCGTAGAAGAGCAGCAGCCCGATCGCGAGCACCAGGTCCGGCAGCACGGCCGGCATCAGCGCCAGCGCGTCCAGGGTCTTGGATCTGGAGTGCCTGGCCAGGCCGACGGCCAGCATCGTGCCGAGCACGGTGGCGATCACGGTCGAGCCGGTGGCCACGATGAGCGTGTTGACCACGCCGCTCATGATCCGCTCGTCGCCGGCCAGCTCGCCGTACCACTCGAGGCTGAAACCCTCGTAGGTGTACGCCGAGTCGCCGGAGTTGAACGACATGACGACCAGGACCAGGATCGGCGCGTACAGGAACACGTACGTCGCCCAGAACGGGACGTGCAGCCACCTTGATCTACGCACGGCGCGTCACCCACGCCTGCACGACCAGGAGCACGAGCAGCACCGCGATGAGCGCCAGCGCCAGGGCGGAGCCGAACGGCCAGTCGCGCGCCGACAGGAACTCGGTGCGGATCAGGTTGCCCACCATGGCCGACTTGCCGCCGCCGAGCATCTCGGGGATGACGAAGTTGCCGAAGCTCGGCACGAACACGAACAGGCAGCCGGTGAACACGCCCGGCACCGTCAGCGGCAGCGTGACCTTGCGGAAGGTGGTGAACGCCGAGGCGCCCAGGTTGGCCGACGCCTCCCGCAGCTGCGGGTCGAGCTTCTCGATGGAGGCGTAGAGCGGCAGCACCATCAGCGGCAGGTACGAGTAGAGCAGGCCCAGCACGACCGCGCCCCGGTTGTAGAGCAGCTCGTACGGGCCCAGCCCGAACGCCTGCAGCCAGCCGTTGATCAGCCCTTCCGGGCTCAGCAGGATGATCCAGGCGTAGACCCGGATGATGAAGTTCGTCCAGAACGGCAGCACGATCGCGACCAGCGCGATCGTCTTCCACTTACGCGGCAGGCACGCGATCAGGTAGGCCGTCGGGTATCCGAGCAGCAGCGCGATCAGCGTCGCCAGCCCGGCCATCTCCAGCGAGTCGACGAGCACCCGCAGATAGAGCGAGTCGAACAGGCGCTCGAAGTTCTCCCAGGTGAACTCGTAGATGACGCCGCCGAAGCGGCCGCGCTGGAAGACCGTGTAGCTGAGCACCAGCGCCAGCGGCACCAGGAGCAGCACGACCAGGTAGGCCAGCCCCGGCGCCAGGAACACGAACGCGCCCAGCCGGCGCCCTCTTGAGAGGGACACCGGCCGGGCTTCTGGCTTGTCCTTCACACCTACTCGGCCTTGATCTCGGACGCCAGGCGGGTGTACTTGGTGCTGGCCTGGCCGATGTCGATGATCGACTCACCGTTGAGCAGCTCGGCCGGCTTGGTGCCGAGCAGCGAGCCGGGGACGATCTTCACCTTGTCCATGGCGGCCTTGTTCGGCACCATGTAGTTGATGTTCTCGGCCGCCCAGCGGTGCACGTCGGGGCTGAGGATGTAGTTGATGAAGGCGTGCGCGGCCTCCTTGTTCTTGGAGGTCTTCATGATCACCATGGTGTCCACCCAGAGGTCGCTGCCCTCCTTCGGGACCACGAACTTGATGTTCTGCTTCTCGTCCGTGGTCGGGCACCAGCCGTCCCACGCCTCGACCATGACGGCCTCGCCCTTGATCAGCCGGTCGCCGAAGGTGAGGTCGTCGTAGGCCAGCAGGTGCGGCTTGGCCTCAAGGAGCAGCTCCTTGACCTTGGCGATCTCGTCGTCCTTGTCGGTGTTGACCGAGTAGCCCAGGGCCTTGAGCGCGGGCAGGGCCAGCCAGCGCTCGGTGGTCATCATGGTGACCTTCTTCTCGGCCCAGGCCGGGGGCTTGAGGATGTCGTTCCAGCTCGTCGGCTCCTGCTTCACCAGGTCGCTGCGGTAGCAGATACCGGTCGTGCCCCAGGTGTAGGGGACCGAGAACTTGTTGCCCTTGTCGTAGGAGAGCTGGGTGGCCTCGGGGTAGAGGTTGGCCAGGTTGGGGATGAGCTCGGCGTGGATCGGCTCCAGCAGGCCCTGCTCGTTGAGCGCCTGGGCGTACTGCCCCGAGACGAAGGCCACGTCGATGCCGCTGTCGCCCCCGGCGGTCAGCTTCGTCATCGCGACTTCGTTGGTGTCGTGGAGGGTGACGTTGAGCTCGGAGATCTTCAGATCCCGCTTGACCATGTCCTGCAGCTCTTTGGGGGTGTAACCGTCCCACACGGTCACCGCGAGCGACTGCTTGGTCAGGTCCGCGTTGGGGTTCAGGGCGGCTGCCGTCTGCGTCGCCGTCTCTGCGCTGTCAGTCGATCCACCGCCGCACGCCGCGACGGCGAGCGCGAGGCCGGCGGCCACGGCGGCAGCCGGAAGACGACGGGTGAACCGGGTTCGGAACACGGCCGCTACTCCTTATGAGATGTGCATGTACGGGGGGTCGCGCGACCAACCGGGCACGGCAGACCAGACCAGGAGTGTTGCAGCAGAAATCAACATGAGCAAGACTTTGGTAGACATTGCTACCTGGAAGTTTGATCTAAGTGTTGAATTCGGATTCAATTTGGGAACGGCTGCTGTCTCTGGGTGAGAAGCCGCTCACCGACCGAGAGCGCGGTCTCACAGCCGCGGTGCTGCGGCTGTTGGACGGCGAGGTGCCGCCGCCCTTCGAGGTCCGGCGCTTCCTGCCGTTGCCAAGCCTCTCGTACGACACGCCCGGATGTCACATCGGGGTGCCCGCCGAGCGGGACTTCGGCGCCCATGTCGATCAGACGAACTACTCGGTAGTGGTGGACGAGCGCGTCGTCGTGAAATGGCTCACACCGCCGGTCCCGCTTCCCCATCCGGCGCTCGACGTACTCCCCCATCTGGCAAGCACCGGCTTCCCGCACACCGCGCCGCCCTACGCCGCGCTGCTCGCCGGCTCCCGTCTCCTGGCACTCGTCACCGGCTACCTCCCGGACGCCACGGACGGCTGGACCTGGTGCGTGGACGACGCCGAGGCCGGCGACACCGCCTTCGCCCCGGTCCTGGGCGCCCTGGCTGCCGACCTCCACCTCACGCTCGCCACCCTCCCCGGCGACGGCGGGGGCGCGGCCCCGCGCGACCACCGCCCGCGTGCCGAGGACGCCCTCGGCGAGGCCCTGGCGCTGACCGGCGGCCCCGACGGCGCCTGGCTGGAGACCGTCGCCGGCCGCCTGCGCGCGGAGCTGGCGCCGCTGGCCTCCACCGGCCCCACCCCGCTGATCCGGATCCACGGCGACCTGCACGTCGGCCAGATCCTGCGGTGGCGCGACGGCTGCGCGGTCATCGACTTCGACGGCAACCCGACCGTCTCCGAGGCCGACCCGTACCAGCCCGCCGCCCGCGACGTCGCCCAGCTGACCACCAGCATCGAGCACGTCGCCCAGGTCGCGGTCAAGCGCCGCGACCTGCCCGCCGAGCGGGCGGCGCGCTGGGCCGCCGAGGCCCGTGCCCTGATGCTCGCCGCCTATGAGGGCCGCCTGGCCGCGGGTGGCCGACCTGACCTGCTGGACGAATCCCTGATCCGGCCCTTCGAGGTGGAGCAGGAGTGCCGCGAGCTCATCTACGCGGCACGCCACCTGCCCCGCTGGAGGTACGCCCCCATGGGCGTGCTGCGCAACTGGATGGAGAACCCGTGAACCCCGACCTCTTCCTGGCCGACCTGGAGGCCAAGCCCGCCGCTCTCACCGAACTGGCCGGGGCGCTGGACGCCGCGGACCCGTTCGCGGGGCTGCCCGAGGGCATCGGGAGGGTGCTGTTCCTGGGCATGGGCAGCTCGCGGTACGCCGCCGGGGTCGCCGCGCTGCGCCTGCGCGCCGCCGGGGTGGACGCCTGGGCCGAGTACGCCTCGGCCGCCGCGACCTTCCCGCCCGGCCCCCGTACGCTGGTCGTCCCGATCTCGGCGACCGGCGGGAGCCGGGAGACGCTGGACGCGGTCGAACGGTACGCGGGCGGCGCGTCGTTCCTGATGGCGCTCACCAACGCGCCCGGCTCCGCGCTGGCGCAGGCCGCCGGCCTGGTGGTGCCCATGCACGCGGGCGAGGAGCGCGGCGGGGTGGCGTGCCGGACGTTCCAGCACACGCTCGCCCTGCTGCTCGCCCTGGAGTCCCGCCTCACCGGCGCGGGCCGCGACGTGGCCGGGCTGGTGCGGCGGGCCGCCGAGGCCACGGCCGACCTGCTGGAGCGGCGCGACGCCTGGCTGCCGATGGTGCTGGAGCTGCTGAACGGGCCGAACGGCGTCTACGCGATCGCCCCCGCCGAGCGGCTCTCGTCCGCGGAGCAGTCGGCGCTCATGGTGCGCGAGGGGCCCCGCAGGCCGGCCGACGCCTGCGAGACGGGCGACTGGGCGCACGTGGACGTCTACCTGACGAAGACGCTGTCCTACCGGGCGCTGCTGTTCCCCGGCTCCCGCTACGACGAGCAGGCCATGGACTGGGTACGCGAGCGCGGCTCCACGGTCGTCGCGGTCGGCGGCGAGGTGAAGGACGCGGCGGCCGTCGTGCGGTACGCGCACGACGACGACCCGGACGTCCGCCTGCTGACGGAGACCCTGGTGGCGGAGCTCGTGGCGGCGTACTGGTGGTCGGGCCGGCCTCAGTAGGAGCGGACGGTCAGCGCGTGCTCGACCAGGGTGATGAGGGTCGACTTGACCGCCTCGCGGCTGCGGGCGTCCGTGCGGACGATCGGGATGTGCGCGGCGAGGGTGAGCGCGTCCCTGACCTCGTTCTCCACGTGCGGGAACTGCCCGTCCCAGCCGTTGAGCGCGATCACGAACGGCAGCTTGGCCTCTTCGAAGTAGTCGATGGCCGGGAAGCTGTCGGCCAGCCGGCGCGTGTCGACCAGCACGACCGCGCCGATCGCCCCCTTCACCAGGTCGTCCCACATGAACCAGAACCGGTGCTGCCCGGGCGTGCCGAACAGGTAGAGGATCAGGTCGCGGTCCAGGGACACCCGCCCGAAGTCCATCGCCACCGTGGTGGTCGTCTTGGTCGGGGTGAGCGAGAGGTCGTCCACCGCGGCCGAGGCGTCCGTCATCACCGCCTCCGTGGTGAGCGGCATGATCTCGGACACCGCCCCCACGAACGTCGTCTTGCCCACCCCGAACCCGCCGGCCACCACGATCTTCGTCGAGGTGAGCCCGGCGTTAGAGCCTGCGAAGTCCACTGAGCACCCTTTCGAGCAGGCCCCTGTCCGGCTTGCCTGCGTCCAACTGCGGCTGGTACACCCTGACCAGCCCTTCCGCCTCCATGTCGGCGATCAGCACCCGTGCCACGCCGAGCGGCATGGCCAGCAGCGCGGAGATCTCCGCGACCGACCTCACCTGCCGGCACAGCTCGCTGATCTGCCGGTACTCACGCGTGTAGGTATGGCCGAGCTGGATGGACGTCGCCGACGAGACGAGCGCCTCCATCGCGAGCGTGCTGCGTGTACGGCCGCCTGTGACGGCGTACATCCTGACCAGTGAGCTGCGCTCTGGCTCCGGCTCCCCGCCATGCCACGATGCCAACGTCCTACTCCCATCACCACGGTCGCACGGCCGACAGTTCCGCGCGCACGTCAGGCGTCAGCACCTGCCCCGCACGCTCCACCAGGACCGTCATCTGGTAGGCCACCAGGCCCATGTCGCAATCGGGTGCGGCCAGCACCGCCAGGCAGGATCCGTCGCTGATCGACATCACCAGGAGCAGGCCGCGTTCCATCTCCACCAGGGTCTGCACGACGTTGCCGCCCTCGAAGACCCTGGCCGAGCCCTGGGTCAGGCTGACCAGGCCGGCCGCGATGGCCGACAGCTGGTCTGCCCGGTCCTTCGGGAAGCCGCGGGAGAAGGCCATCGGCAGCCCGTCGGCCGAGACCACCACGGCGTGCGCGGCGCCGGGCACCTCTTCCACGAAGTTGGACACCAGCCAGTTGACGTCTCTTGCCGCCTGGCTCAAATCCTTCATCAGTCCTCCTCTAGCTCGGCGCGTCCCTTGCGGACGCCCTGCTGGTAGCTGGAGAGCCTGCTGCGGAGTCGGTCGGGGGACACCGGGGGCGCGGGCGCCGGCGGCGGGGCCGGCGCCGCGGTACCCGGCACCAGGTTCGCCCTGGGCGTCCGTTTGGGCAGCCCGGAGCTGGTCGTGCCGCCGAGCGCCGGTTCGCGGGCCGCGCCGGCGGCCTGCCAGCCGTTGTCGGCGGGCGAGGACCAGCTGCCGCTGTGGGACGGCTCGGGCGGCGGCGCGGAGATGTCGATCTTGGGGATGGCGGCGGTGTCGCCCTGCGCGGACCACGAGTCGCCCGACGACCAGGCCGGATCGGGGCCGGGGCCTGGCTGGTCCCGCTCGTCGGTGAAGGCGGGCTTGGTGAACCAGCTCGACACCTCGGGGCTCGGCTCCATCGAGGCGTGGACGGGCAGGTAGTCGCCCTGCTGCGGGAAGGCCGGCTGCTCCGGCGGCAGGCGGCGCGGCAGGCCCCCGGAGGCCCCGTTGTCGGCGGCGAGGCGGCGCGGCAGCTCTCCGCCCGTGCCGTTGTCCGGCGGCAGGCGGCGCGGCAGTTCCCCGCCGAACGCGCCGTCCTGCTGGAAGTCACGCGGGCCGTCGCCGGAGGCGCCGTCCCCGGCGAAGCCGCGCGGCGGGTCGGCGAACGCGCCGTCCGAGGGAAAACCCCGCGGCGGGTCGGCGCCGAAGACGCTGTCGCGTGAGACGTCACCCGACTGGGTGTGCGTCGAGTTGAACCACGACGACGGCTCGGGGAGCGAGTCCATCGACGGATGCGCCGTGCCCGGCATGGACGGGTGGCCGATGCCCGGGTGCGCGGTGCTGGCCTGCATCGGCACGTGCGCGAACGACGGCGGGTCCTGGGACGCGGCGGCCTGCGGGAACGGCGGCGCGGTGGCCGAGGCGCCGGGGACGGGGGTGAGCAGCGCCTCCGGGAGCAGGACCATGGCGGTGAGCCCGCCCACGTCCTGGCGGCGCAGCTGGACCTTGATGTTGTGCCGCAGCGCCAGCCGGCCGACCACGAACAGGCCCATCCGGCGCGACACCGACACGTCCACGACCGGCGGGTGGGCCAGCCGCCAGTTGGACTCGGAGAGCTCCTCCGGGCTCATGCCGATGCCCTGGTCGGTGACGGCGACCATGAGCCCGCCGCCGTCGATGCGGCTGCTGGAGATGATGACCTTGGTGTCGCGCGAGGAGAACGACACGGCGTTCTCGATCAGCTCGGCCAGCAGGTGCACGACGTCGTTGACGGCCTGGCCCGCGATGGCCGCGTCCGACTGGACCTGGATGCTGACGCGGTCGTAGCTCTCGACCTCGCCCAGCGCGGCGCGGACCACGTCCATGAGCTCGACCGGCTGGCTCCACTTGCGCGCGGCCTCCTGGCCGGCCAGGACCAGCAGGTTCTCGGAGTTGCGGCGCATGCGGGTGGCCAGGTGGTCGAGCTTGAACAGGTCGGCCAGCCGGTCGTCGTCGCGCTCGCCGCGCTCCAGGCGCTCGATGAGGGTGAGCTGCCGCTCGACCAGCGTCTGGCTGCGCCGCGACAGGTTCACGAACATCGCGTTGACGTTGGCGCGCAGCCGGGCCTCGTCGCCGGCCAGCCGCACGGCCTCCCGGTGGACCTCGTCGAAGGCCCTGGCCACCTCGCCGACCTCGTCGCGGGAGAAGACGCCGATGGGCGGCACCTCCGCGTCGACCGCGCCGTCACGGGACTCCCGCAGGTGCTGGACGAAGTCGGGCAGCCGCCTTCCGGCGATCTCCAGGGCCTCGGCGCGCAGCCGGCGCAGCGGGCGGACAAGGGAGCGCGCCACCCCGGTGGTGATCGCCAGGACGGCGATGAGCAGGGCGATGACCGCGCCCGCGATCAGGTACGCGCTCTGCTGCTCGCCGGAGCTGAGCGACTCGCTGCGGCTGAGGATGCCGGCGGCCTGGCGCTGCTCGACCGTGCGCAGGGAGTCGATGACGACGGTGGACGCCTCGAACCACTGCCCGGCGTCGTCGCGCTTGGCCAGGTCGAGGCCGCGCAGCGTCTGCCCCGCGGTGGCCCGGATGAGCACCAGCTCGCGCAGGAACAGCATGTCGTCGGCGGAGCGGCCGTTGACGGTCTCGTCGAAGAAGCGCCGTTCCCCGGCCGTGGCCTCCTCGGAGAAGGCCTCGCGCTGGTTCTCCTCGCGGGACAGCTCGCCGAGGAAGGTCTTGAGCTGCTCCTGGCCGAAGGAACCTTCCACCAGCGCGGTGGTGAGCAGGGCCTGCTGGAGGGAGACGCTCTCCTTGACGCGGGCCAGCGCGTCGAGCATGCGGGTCTGCCGGAACAGCTCGTCGTCCTGGCTGCCGCTGACCAGCTCGTCGTGGATGGAGAGCAGGTCGTTGATCACGGTGGTGTAGAGCTCGACGGCCGGGGCGGGGAGCAGGTCGGCCTCGATGGCCTGGTCGCGCAGCCCGTCCAGGTCGTCGAACCGGTTGAGCATGTTCTCGATCTGGTCGGCGGTACGGCCGCTGACCCCGCCGAGCAGCTGGCCGGCGGTGTCTCTCACCTCGCGGATGGCGGCGTCGGTCCTGCCGATCTGGGCGCGTACGTCGGGAAGCTGAGCCTGGGGGCGGTTCCGGGCGATGTGCCAGGAGACTCTGGCGCGTTCCCCGGACATCTCGTGGATGAGACCGCCGACCTGCTCGCTCAGCCGGGCGAGCTGGTTGATGCGGGCGTAGTCGGCGGCCGCTCCCGTCGAGGCGAAGACCTGGATCCCGCCCAGGAGCACGGCCGCAGCCGTCGGCACCAGGATCAGGGCGACCAGCCTGGCGCGGACCCGCCAATTGCGCAGCCGCCACCTGCCTTCCTCCGGCGGCCGCTCTGCTAACTCTGTACTCACCGAACGCAACCTCTCGCCCAGTATCGGCGTATATGCAAGGCCTCGTGACCTGTGGGGAAATCCATGCAAGCTCGGGTAATTGGAACACACCCGCGCCAGGCCAGCCAAGCGACCATAACGCGACATAAGTCAAGCAGTGTGACGCATGAGCATAGAACCTGGAGCTCCACTTATGAAGACCATATGGCGAGAAATATTGCATTACGCCCGCCTATGTCCAGAAATGGGTGTTTGGAACGATCCAACGACGTAACACCGCAGATGCACAGAGGTCTCCTAACGGTCACAACGTTGAGATTTGCTTTCTTAACCCCATATGTTGAGCCCCCTGGGCGAGAAGGCGAGGAGTACGGGGTGTCCCCTGACAACGCGGCCATCGCGGTCGAAGGGCTCTGGAAGATTTTCGGGCCCAAGTCCGAGAGAGTGCTGGCGAGCGAGGACAAACACCTGGATCCCGCCGCGCTTCGAGAGAAGACCGGCTGCACCGCCGCCGTCAGGGACGTCGGATTCGAGGTCCGCCCCGGCGAGGTCTTCGTCGTCATGGGCCTGTCCGGCAGCGGCAAGTCCACCCTCGTACGGTGCCTCACCCGCCTCATCGAGCCCACAGCGGGCCGCGTGACGATCGGCGGCGAGGACGTGATCGGCGCCTCCCCGGCCAAGCTCCGCGATCTGCGCCGGCACCACGTCAGCATGGTCTTCCAGCACTTCGGCCTGCTGCCGCACCGCAGGGTGATCGACAACGTGGCGTACGGGCTGGAGGTCCAGGGCGCCGCCAAGGCCGCCAGGCACGAGAGGGCCAGGGAGATCCTGTCGCTGGTGGGCCTGGACGGCCACGCCGACTCCTACCCCGACCAGCTCTCCGGCGGCATGCAGCAGCGCGTCGGCCTGGCCCGCGCGCTCGCCGTGGACCCGCAGGTGATGCTGTTCGACGAGCCGTTCAGCGCGCTGGACCCGCTGATCCGCCGCGACATGCAGGCCGAGGTCGTCCGCCTGCACCGCGAGGTCGGCAAGACGATGGTGTTCATCACCCACGACCTGTCCGAGGCGCTCAAGCTCGGCGAGCGCATCGCGATCATGCGGGACGGCCGGATCGTCCAGCTCGGCACCCCCGAGGAGCTGGTGGGCGCGCCGGCCGACGACTACGTGGCGGACTTCGTACGGGACGTGCCCAGAAGCCACGTGCTGACGCTGCGCTGGATCGCCCGGCCGCCGGAGGAGCGCGAGAACCTGGACGGGCCGGAGCTCCCCGCCAACACCCTGATCAAGGACGCCATCGGCGCCGTCTCCACCTCCTCCAGGCCGATCCGGGTGATGGACGGCGAGGAACTGGCCGGGGTGTTCGACCGGGTGGACATGCTCGCCTTCCTCTCCGGTCAGGAGACGCCCGCGGCCGCACAGGTCGGCGCATGAGCAGCACCGCGGTCACGCCTGCCTCCAGGCTGCGCGTGCCGAGGTGGGTGGTCCCGGCGGGGGTCGCGGCCCTGTTCGCGCTCGCGTACCTGGCCTTCCGCGGCACCGGCACGCTGCCGCACAACAGCGAGGCGGCGCCGTTCACCGCGGTCACCGAGCTGCGCGAGTGGATCGACGACCACCGCAACGACAATCCGCTCTTCCTGTACTTCCTCAACTACATCCGCCTGTTCGTGGACGCCCTCTACACCTCCTTCCACGCGGTGCTGGTGGCGATGGGCTGGCCCGGGCTGATCGGGGTCATGGGCGGGCTCGCCTGGCTGGCGGGCGGCCGGCGCGTCGCGCTGATGGCGGTGGCCGGGTTCTGCTCGTTCGGCGTGTTCGGGCTGTGGGAGTCGAGCGTCGAGACGCTCGCGCTGGTCTCCGCGGCGGTGCTGCTGTCGCTGGCGATCGGCGTGCCGCTGGGCATCTGGGCGGGCATGTCGGCGCGGGTGCGCAAGGCCGTCACGCCGGTGCTGGACGTCATGCAGATCATGCCGACGTTCGCCTACCTGGCGCCGCTCGCGCTGTTCTTCCACATCGGCGCGCCGGCCGGCGTGATCGCGACGATGATCTACTCGATCCCGCCCGCGATCCGCATCACGGCGCTGGCCATCGAGCAGGTCTCCCCCACCGCGGTCGAGGCGTCCGCCTCGCTGGGCGCCACCCGGGCGCAGACGCTGTTCAAGGTGTATCTGCCGTTGGCGCGCTCCACCATGGCGCTGGCGGTGAACCAGACCATCATGATGGCGCTGTCCATGGTGGTCATCGCGAACCTGATCTCCGCGCCCGGCCTCGGTTCCGACATCATCCGCGGCCTGTCCAGGGCCCAGGTCGGCATCATGCTGCCGGCGGGCATCGCGATCGTGATCATGGCCGTGATCCTGGACCGGATGATGGTCTCGGTGGCCAGGCGCGACCCGCACAGCCGGATCGGCCGCGGCAACGTGGCCGCCGCCGGGGTGCTGGCGGTCGCCGGGCTGGTGGCCGCGGCGTTCGTGCCCCGGCAGTGGCCGGAGGACCTGACGGTCAGCGTCACCCGCCCGATCAACGAGGCCGTGCTCTGGGCCGAGACGAGCTGGTACGGCGTCACCACGTTCGTCAAGGACACCGTCACGATCTATCTGCTCAACCCGCTGGAGACGGTGTTCACCACCGCGCCGTGGTGGCTGGTCGCCGCCGCGGTGCTGCTGGTCGCCTGGCGGGTCAGCGGGGTACGGCCCGCGCTGACGGCGCTGGTCTGCCTGCTCGGGATCGCGCTGCTCGGCACGTGGGAGCACTCGATGCGGACGCTGACCACGGTCGCCGTCGCGGTCGTCGCGACCCTGGCGATCGGCGTGCTGCTGGGCGTCGCCGCCGCGCGCTCGGACCGGTTCTCCGCCGTGCAGCGCCCGCTGCTGGACGCCGCGCAGACCATGCCCGCGTTCGTCTACCTGCTTCCGGCGCTGGCCCTGTTCGGGACCACCCGGTTCACCGCGATCTTCGCCTCGATCATCTACGCCGTGCCGCCCGTGGTGCGCCTGGTCGAGGACGGCATCAGGCACGTGCCCACCTCCGTGATCGAGGCCGCCGCCTCCACCGGCTCCACCTCCGCCCAGATCCTGTGGAAGGTGCAGCTGCCGATGGCCCGCCGGGCCATCCTGCTCGCCGCCAACCAGGGGATCGTGCTGACGCTCGCCATGGTGGTCGTCGGCGGGCTGGTCGGCGCCGGCGCCCTCGGTTACGACGTCGTGCTCGGGTTCTCCCAGCGCCCCGACTTCGGCATGGGCTTCGTCGCAGGTGTCGCGACCGTCCTGCTCGGAGTCATGCTGGACCGCATCACGCAGGGCGCCGACAGGCGTTCTCTGCCCCACAAAAGGAAATTCACATGAAAATTCGCCTGTTCGCAGGCCTCTTAGCGCTGGGCCTGGCCGCCGGTTGCGGCGGGGCCACCGTCGACGGCGGGGCGACCACCGCCGCCTCCCCCGAGGGCTCGGCCGACGCCGCCACCCCGGCCGGCACGGTGAAGATCGCGATCAACCCGTGGGTCGGCTACGAGGCGAGCGCCAACGTGGTGGCGTACCTGCTGAAGAACGAGCTCGGCTACACCGTGGAACTGCCGGAGATCAAGGAGCAGCTCGCCTGGGAGGGCTTCGAGACCGGCGACGTCGACGTCATCATCGAGAACTGGGGCCACCCG
This sequence comes from Nonomuraea sp. NPDC049486, assembly GCF_040676925.1. Taxonomy (NCBI): domain Bacteria; kingdom Bacillati; phylum Actinomycetota; class Actinomycetes; order Streptosporangiales; family Streptosporangiaceae; genus Nonomuraea; species Nonomuraea sp. NPDC049486. The sequence continues at coordinate 912,012 of NZ_JBFAPV010000001.1, read as the reverse complement.
GACCTGAAGAAGCAGTACATCGAGGAGAAGAAGGTCGCCGTCGAGGCGGGCTCGACCGGCAACAAGGGCGTCATCGGCTGGTACATCCCCAAGTGGATGGCCGACGAGAACCCCGACATCACCGACTGGAAGAACCTCAACAAGTACGCCGACCTGTTCAAGACCTCCGAGTCGGGCGGCAAGGGCCAGCTGCTGTTCGGCGACCCGTCGTACGTCAGCAACGAGGCCGCGCTCATCAAGAACCTCAAGCTGGACTTCAAGATCGTCACCGGTGGCAGCGAGGCCGCGCTGATCAAGAGCGCCCAGCAGGCGCAGGCGCAGAAGAAGCCGCTGCTGTTCTACTTCTGGGACCCGCACTGGCTGTTCAGCCAGACCGAGCTGGTCCGCGTGAACCTGCCGGAGTACACCGAGGGCTGCGACGCCGACCCGAAGAAGGTCGCCTGCGACTACCCGGAGATGGACCTCGACAAGATCGTCAGCAAGAAGTTCGCCGACACCGGCGGCAAGGCGTACGAGCTGGTCAAGAACTTCCAGTGGACCAACGAGGACCAGAACAAGGTGTCCGACGACATGACCAACGGCGGCATGTCCGGTGAGGAGGCCGCCAAGGCGTGGATCGAGGCCAACCCGGACAAGTGGCAGGCCTGGATCCCCAAGTAACCCCCTCCGATCCCTCAAGACCCGTGACCCCGCCCAGGCGGGGTCACGGTCGCCGGAGACTCTCATGCGAACCAAGATTCTCGCCGGCCCGCTCGCGCTGGCCCTGCTCCTGACCGCCTGTACGGGCGAGGAGCCCAGCACGCAGGCCGACGCCAACCAGACGGTCAAGATCGACATCCACGGCTGGGTCGGGTACGAGGCCCAGGCCGCCGTGCTGTCCCACCTGCTCAAAACTCAGCTCGGCTACAAGGTGGAAACGCGCGAAATGGCCGAAGCCGACTCCTGGAAGGGCTTCGAGACCGGTGAGGTCGACGTCATCGTCGAGAACTGGGGTCACAACGACCTCAAGGAGGAGTACATCGAGAAGAAGAAGGTCGCCCTTTCCGCAGGTCTCACCGGCAACAAGGGGGTGATCGGGTGGTACGTCCCCGAGTGGATGGCCAAGGAACACCCGAACATCACCGACTGGAGAAACCTCAACGACTACGCGCACCTCTTCAAGACTCCGAAATCCGGCGAACTCGGCCAGGTGCTCGACGGTGACCCGTCGTTCGTCACCAATGACGAGGCACTGGTCAAGAATCTCCGGCTGAATTACAAGGTCGTCTACTCGGGCAGCGAGGACGCATTGATCAAGGCCGCCCAGTCGGCGACCAAGAACAAGACGCCGCTGCTGCTCTACTTCTATGAGCCGCAATGGCTTTTCACCAAGGTCAAGCTGGTGAAGATCAATCTTCCCGCGCACGCCATCGGCTGTGACGCCCGCCCGGCCAGGGTCGCGTGCGACTATCCGCCGTACCTGCTCGACAAGATCGTCAGCAAGCGGTTCGCCGAGAACGGCGGCAGGGCGTACGAGCTGGTCCGCAATTTCCAGTGGACCAACGACGACCAGAACAAGGTCGCCAGCGACATGATCAACGAGGACCTGTCGGCCGCCGAGGCCGCGAAGCGCTGGGTCGAGGAGAACGAGATCGTGTGGAAGGACTGGATCCCCCGGTGAGCTACGACTATGTCATCGTGGGCGGCGGCTCGGCCGGCTGCGCCCTGGCCAACCGGCTGAGCGCCGATCCGTCCGTGTCGGTGCTGGTGCTGGAGGCGGGCCGCGCCGACTGGCGGTGGGACGTGTTCATCCACATGCCCGCCGCGCTGATGTTCCCCATCGGCAGCCGGTTCTACGACTGGAAGTACGAGTCGGAGCCCGAGCCGCACATGAACGGCCGGCGCGTCTACCACGCGCGCGGCAAGGTCCTCGGCGGCTCCAGCAGCATCAACGGCATGATCTTCCAGCGCGGCAACCCGCTCGACTACGAGCGCTGGGCGTCCGACCCCGGCATGGAGAGCTGGGACTACGCGCACTGCCTGCCGTACTTCAAGAAGATGGAGAGCTGCCTGGCCGACCCGGGCACCGACTTCCGCGGCGGCGAGGGCCCGCTCAAGCTGGAGCGCGGCCCCGCCGACGGGCCCCTGTTCCGGGCCTTCTTCGAGGCCGTCCAGCAGGCCGGGCACCCGCTCACCGACGACGTGAACGGCTACCGGCAGGAGGGCTTCGCCGCCTTCGACCGCAACCTGCACCGGGGCCGCCGGCTCAGCGCGGCCCGCGCCTACCTGCACCCGGTGCGCGGCCGCCGCAACCTGACCGTCAGGACCAGGGCCTTCGTGGAGCGGATCGTCTTCGAGGGCGACCGCGCGGTGGGGGTCATCTGCGACGGCGAGCGCATCACCGCGGGCGAGGTCATCGTCTGCGGCGGCGCCGTCAACTCGCCGCAGCTGCTGCAGCTGTCCGGCGTCGGCCCCGCCCCGCTGCTGGAGCCGCTGGGCGTCGAGATGGTGCACGATCTGCCGGGCGTGGGCGAGAACCTGCAGGACCACCTGGAGGTGTACGTCCAGCACGCGTGCAGGCAGCCGGTGTCGCAGCAGCCGTCGCTGGCCAAGTGGCGCAGGCCGGTCATCGGCGCCCAGTGGCTGTTCCTGCGCGGCGGGCCGGGGGCCACCAACCACTTCGAGGCGGGCGGCTTCATCCGCTCCAACGACGAGGTCGCGTACCCGAACCTGATGTTCCACTTCCTGCCGATCGCGGTGCGCTACGACGGCTCCGCGCCGGCCGGCGGCCACGGCTACCAGGTGCACATCGGCCCGATGTACTCCGACGCCCGCGGCTCGGTCCGCATCACCTCCGCCGACCCGCGCGTCAAGCCGGCCCTGCGCTTCAACTACCTGTCGACGGAGCAGGACCGCCGCGAGTGGGTGGAGGCGATCAGGCACGCCAGGAACATCCTGTCCCAGCCGGCCTGGGCGGACCTGGACGGCGGCGAGCTCTCCCCCGGGCCCGGGGTTCAGACGGACGAGGAGATCCTCGACTGGGTGGCGCGCGACGCCGAGACGGCGCTGCACCCGTCGTGCACCTGCAAGATGGGCGTGGACGAGAGGTCGGTCGTGGATCCAGAGACGATGCGCGTGCACGGCGTCGAGGGCCTGCGGGTGGTGGACGCCTCGGCCATGCCGTACGTCACCAACGGCAACATCTACGCGCCGGTCATGATGCTGGCGGAGAAGTCCGCCGACCTCATACTCGGCAACACCCCCCTGCCCCCGGAGCCTGTCGCCTTCCACCGCGCCTGATCACCGATCCCACAGGGCACTGATCGGCAGCGCCGTCAACCGGTCGCCGGGCCGCGCGCCGGGCTGACCCTGGCGCCGAGCCCTTCGGCGTCCAGGTCTCCGGCGGTCTTGACCAGATTCCGCTCCTGCGCGGTGGACGCGGCGGCCAGCCCACAGATCTGCCAGTGGCCTTATCCGAAGTCGCGGCGGCGCAGGGCGAGCACGGCGCCGCCGAGCAACCCCGCCGTGACGGCGAGCAGGGCCAAGGTCGGTTCGAGGCTCATGGACGTGGTGGCGAAGGCGTTGGGGACGTAGTGGAACGGCTCCAGCGGGCTGCCGCCCCACCGCCCGTACAGAGGGCCGGCGACCTGCCCGAGCGCGACGGTCAGGGCCCAGATCGCCCAGCAGATCGCCACGCTCGCCCTCGGCAGCATCGCGTACGCGAGCACGCACACCGCCCCGACGCACCAGGCGGCCGGTACGGCGGCCAGCGCACCGGCCAGGAAGCGGGGCAGGTCGATGGCGAGGTCGCCCACCAGCACCGAGTACAGCGCGCCGAACACGAGCCCGGCGACGGCCATCAGCGCCAACGTGCCGAGCCCGGTCACGACCAGGTGACCGGCCGCCCACCGGAGCCGGGTCACGGGGGTGGCCTGTACGGCCTCCGCGCGGCCTGAGGTCTCCTCCTCGCGCAGCCGCAGTGTCATGAGCACCGGGTAGAGGGCGACGGCGTACGCGATGATCAGGATCATGTACCAGGAGTAGGCGCCGAGCGTCGCGTCGGCGGGCAGGCCGAGGGTCTTGGTGATGGTGTCGACCACGATGCTCGGCCGTGAGAGCAACTCCCGGCCCAGCGGGCTCAGCCCGGCGGCCGCCGCTGCGAAGAACGCGACCCCGGCCGCCCATTTCACCAGCAGGCCGCGGTGCAGCCGCCAGGCCAGGCTGATCGGGCCGCGCAGGTCCGGGGCCGTCGCGCGGCCGAGGCGTTCGGGCAGCATCCCGGCGCCCAGATCGCGGCGGCCGAGCAGGTGGTGGGCGATGGCGAGCAGGATGGCGCCGGTCAGGATCGAGACCCCGAGCATCCACCACCGTTCGCCCTGGTACGCCTGCACCAGATGGCTCCAGCCGAGTGGGGACAGGTACTTCAGCCAGTACTGCGCGCTCGCGTCACCGGCGTAGCGCATCACGTAGGAGGTGGCGAGCACAGTCAGGCCGATCGCCGTGGCCGTACGGGCGTTGCGTGCCAGTTGGGCGGCGACGGCGGCGACTCCGGCGAAGACCCAGCCCGCGACCGTGACGGCGGCCCCGTAGGCGAGCGACCCGATCGGTTCGAGCCCGATCCCGATCAGCGCGACGGCCGTCGACAGCCCGCAGGCCAGGCTGACCCCGGCCGCGACCAGCACGGCGGCGGTCAGTTGGGCGTGGCGGCTCACCACGGCCGAGCGGACCAGCTCGGTCCGGCCCGCGTCCTCCTCCCGGCGAGTGTGCCGGACGACGGACATGACGGCCGCGAACGCGCTCGCGACATAGAGGAATCCGCCGCTGCGCCACGTGGCGAGAACCTCCAGCCGCGGTTCGGCGAATCCGCCGCCGAGCCCTTGGAAGAAGGCGTTGCGGCGGACGAGGTCGACGTAGGCGAGTTTCAGCTCGTAGGTGCCCATGTTCCTGTTGATGTACGCGACCATCACCAGGCCCAGGCTCACGACCAGCAGGATCCACCAGGGGGCGATGGCCCTTTCGCGGCGCAGCGCCAGGTGGACCAGGTGACCGGCGCCGGTGAGCGCGTTCATCGTGCCGCTCCCGCGTGCGGCCCGTCGCTCGCGGCGGTGCGGTCGTAGTGGCGCAGGAACAGCTCCTCAAGGGTGGCGGGCCGGCTGACGAGGCCGCGTACGCCGGCGTCGGTGAGGTGCCTCAGCACCACATCCAGGGCGGCGGTGTCGACGTCGAACCGTACCCGGCCGCTCTCTGCGCGCAGGTCGTGTACGCCGGGCAGGGCGGCCAGCCCGTCCGCCGGCGCCGCCAGGTCGGCCTGAATGGAGGTACGGGTGAGGTGACGCAGGTCGGCCAGGGTGCCGCTCTCCACCGTACGGCCGTCCTTGATGATGGTCACCCGGTCGCACAGGGCTTCCACCTCGGACAGGATGTGACTGGACAGCAGCACGGTCCGGTCTCCGCGGCGCTGCTCCTGACTCACCGTCTCGCGGAAGGCCTCCTCCATCAGGGGGTCCAGGCCGGAGGTGGGCTCGTCGAGGATGAGCAACTCGGCGTCGGAGGCCAGCGCGGCGATCAGGGCGACCTTCTGCCGGTTGCCCTTGGAGTAGGCACGGCTCTTCTTGCGGGGGTCCAGGTCGAAGCGCTCCAGCAGCTCGGCGCGGCGCCGCTGGTCGAGCCCGCCGCGCAGCCGTCCGAGCAGGTCGATCACCTCGCCTCCGGACAGCTGAGGCCACAGGGTGACGTCGCCGGGCACGTAGGCCAGCCTGCGGTGCAGTTCGGTCGCGTCGGCCCACGGATCGCCGCCGAGCAGCCGGGCGGTGCCCGCGTCCACGCGCAGCATGCCGAGCAGGATCCGGATCGTGGTGCTCTTGCCTGCGCCGTTGGGCCCCAGGAAACCGTGCACCTCTCCGGTGCCCACGACGAGGTCGAGGCCGTCCAGCGCGCGGGTGGCGCCGAACGCCTTGACCAGGCCGGTTACCGATATCGCGTCACTCATCAGCATGCTCCTCCGTCGAACGCCGGGTGTTCTCCAGGGCGTCGCGGTACGCGGCGGCCTTCTCCGGGCTGAGCCAGGGGTGGGAGTAGAGATCGAGCAGGGTCACGGCGAGCAGGTCGGCGCCTCCCTCGCTGGACACGTCGACGCCCAGCCCTCGGGACACGTGCTCATGGAGGATCCCGACGGCCAGTGCCATCGCCGTGCCCACCGTCGCCCTGGCCTTACGGTCGGCGAAGGGCGGATCGGAGCGGCGCTCGTCGAGCTCGGCGAGCCACTGCTCGCTCATCTGGACCATCGCGTCGAACACCGGCTCGGCCCGTCCCTCGGTCAGGGCGCGCGCCAGGTATCGCTGGTAGGGCCCGAGAGCCGCCAGGGAGGCACCGACGTAGTTCACGCCGCCGGCGGTCGTGTCGGCGGCGACCTGCTCGTTGATCCTGGTGATCAGCTTGATCAGGTGGGCGTCACACGCCTGGCGCAGCGCCTGCTTGGACCCGAAGTGATGGCGCACCAGCCCCGGGGACACTCCTGCGGCGTCGGCGATCCTCCTGGTCGTCGCCGCCTCGAAGCCGTGCTCCCCGAAGAGCCGCAGGGCCGCGTCCCTGATCCGCGCGCGAGCGGTCAGGTCTTCGGGGTCGGGTCTCGACGTCGTCACGCAATTGTCCAATCATGTAAAAAACTGTTCATTTGAACAGTAGACTATCCAGTCGTATAGCCCTTGAGCAACCTAAGACCCACCGAACATCGACCGTACGGTGTACCGTACGTAGGGTGACCGTGGAGTACAGCGGAAAGGGCGACCCGGCGCGCAGCCTCGCGCTGCTCTGGCGCACCAGCGAGCGCGTCAGCCGCAAGGGCAAGCCCGACCTGAACGTCGACCGGATCGTGCGCGCCGCCATCGGCGTGGCCGACAGCGAAGGGCTGCAGGGGCTTTCCATGCGCCGGGTGGCGGAGAAGCTGGGCGTGGGCACGATGTCCCTCTACACGTACGTGCCGGGCAAGCCCGAGCTGCTCGACGTCATGCTCGACACGGTCTACGGCGAGACGGCCAGGCCGCAGGAGGCGCCCGGCGGCTGGCGGGCCCGGCTGGAGCTGATCGCCCGCGAGAACTGGGCGCTCTACCTGCGCCATCCCTGGCTGCTGCAGGTGGCCGCGAGCCGCCCGGTGCTCGGCCCCAACGTGACCGCCAAGTACGACTACGAGCTGCGCGCGGTCGACGGCATCGGGCTGACCGACGTGGAGATGGACTCGGTGATCACGCTGATCACCGGCTTCGTGCACGGCACGGCCCGGGGCGCGGTGGAGGCCGCCCAGGCGGAGAGCCAGACCGGCATGTCCGACGAGCAGTGGTGGGCCGCGCACGCGCCGTTCTTCAGCCGCATCGCCGACCCGTCACGCTTCCCCACCGCCGCACGGGTCGGCCAGGCCGCCGGCGAGACCCTCGGCGCCGCCTACAGCGCCGACCACGCCTTCGAGTTCGGCCTCCAGCGCGTCCTCGACGGCATCCAAGCCCTCATCGACAACCGCACCCCTCAACCACCCGAAACCCACTCCTGACCTGCAGACCCACCCACGTCCGCCAAGCCCGCGACGCGCCCGGCTCACTGGCAGCACCCCCGAGACCGGCAGCTCCACCGAAGTCGGGGCGCTCAGCGTCCGCCTTGCCTGCGACATCCGCCACGGTGGTGGCGTGCGTCCGTGACTCAGCTTGCCGGGCGTCGTTCCGTGGGTGGTTGCCCGGCGGCGAGCAGGGCTGCGCGGTGACGCTCGGCCGGTGGTTCGGTCCAGGTCAGGCCTGGGCCGTCCTCGGCCAGCAGGCGGAACAGCACGTCACGCAGCAGCGCGCGGGCGGGCATGCCGGGACGCTCGGCACGGAGCTTCTCGTAGCGGTCGAGGACACGGGCCAGGTCGAGCAGCAGCGTGTTGCCCGCGTCGCCGCCCTCGGCCGCGAGGGTGACCGCCAGGCTGCCGGCGCTCTCGTCCGCGAACCGACCGGCGACGCCCTCGGCGCCGTCCGGACAGACGATCTCCCGTACGGCCTCGACGAAGGCGCGCCGGTCCATGCCGTCGACCTCGCCGCTGCCCAGCCAGCCGGGGCGCAGGTGCAGGACGCCCTGCTGCTCGGTGGTCACGCACGCGGTCACCAGCGCGCGCACCGTCTCCTCGGGGTCGTGCAACCCCTCCGGGCCGCGCGCGGCGAACCGGTCCGCGAGCAGGTGCAGGGAGACGAGCCTCGGCGGGTCGTGGACGGCCAGCAGGCCGTGGTCCTCGCGGAGGTGAAGCGGCCCCACCTTGTCCTGGTACGCCCGGAGCCCTTCCAAGAAGGCCACCCGGGCGTCCTCACCCAGCCCGGCCGCCCAGCCCCGCGGGGGCCGCTCGGGAGGCGCCTCCTCAGCGCGGGAGGCGTCGCGTCCGAAGGACCAGACGATCACACCGATGACGGCCAGGCCGCCCGCCAAGGCGATCCACACCATGCACGCCCTCACCATCAATTCCGGAGATATGCAGCGTAGTGTGGGCAAGCCTCATATTTCCGGTAATTCGCGTGACCTAAACCGGCGCCGCTCGGAGCCTGACCACGTGCTCCACCAGCGAGATCAGCGTCGACTTGACCGACTCGCGGTTGCGCGCGTCCGTACGGACGATGGGCACGTGCGGGGAGAGGGCCAGCGCCTCGCGCACCTCGGTGTCGGTGTGCGGGAACTGCCCGTCCCAGCCGTTGATGCCCACGATGAAGGGCAGCTGGGCCTCTTCGAAGTAGTCGATGGCCGGGAAGCTGTCGGCGAGCCGCCGCGTGTCGAGCAGCACCACGGCCCCGATCGCGCCGCGCACCAGGTCGTCCCACATGAACCAGAACCGGTGCTGTCCGGGCGTGCCGAACAGGTAGAGGATGAGGTCCCGGTCCAGGGACACACGGCCGAAGTCCATGGCCACGGTCGTGGTCTGCTTGTTCGGCGTCATGGCGAGGTCGTCGATCCCGGCGGAGGCGTCGGTCATCACCGCCTCGGTGGTCAGCGGGAGGATCTCGGACACCGCCCCCACGAACGTCGTCTTGCCGACGCCGAACCCGCCCGCGACCACGATCTTCGTCGAGGTGAGGCCGGGGCTAGAGCCTGCGAAGTCCACTGAGCACCCTTTCGAGCATGTTGAGGTCTGGCTGTCCCTGTTCGAGGCGTGGCGCGTGGAGGCGGACGAGCCCTTCATCGGACATGTCCGCCACCAGCACGCGGGCCACGCCCAGCGGGACCCGGAGCAGGGCCGAGATCTCGGCGACCGACCGGAACGAGCGACAGAGTTGCATGATCGCATCCTGCTCAGGAGTGAGCATGGCCATCTCGTCGTCCGGTATGGACATCGACGAGATCAACGTCTCCATCGCCAGGTGGTAGCGCGGCTCTGAACGGCCACCGGTCACCGCGTAAGGACGGAACAGGGGCTCTTCGTCCCCGTGCCCGTCACTCCCGTACACGGCCCTGTCCCTCCATGTCCATTCACATCACCGCGTCCTAGCCGCTTGCAGCTCGGCGCGGAGCGCCGGCGTGAGCGCCTGGCCCGCGCGGTCGACGAGCAGCGTCATCTGGTACGCCACCAGCCCCATGTCGCAGTCCGGTCCGGCCAGCACGGTCAGGACCGAGCCGTCGCTGATGGCCATGACGATGAGCAGCCCGCGCTGCATCTCCACCACGGTCTGCGTGACGGCCCCGCCTTCGAACACCCGCGAGGCTCCCACGGTGAGGCTCAGCAGTCCGGCCGACACCGCGGCGAGCTGGTCGGCCCGGTCCGGCGGGAAGCCTTCGGAGGCGGCCAGGCACAGCCCGTCAGCGGATACGACGACCGCGTGCGCGACCCCTGGCGTGTTCCGCACGAAGTCGGTGATCAGCCAGTCGAACCGGTGCGCCTCGTGACTGAGGGTCGTCACTCGCCCTCCTCAGGACGCTCGCTCACTCTTGCTCCTCCTGTTCGCGTACTTCCGCACGACCCCGCCGCACTCCCTGCTGGAAGCTGGCCATCCTGTTGCGCATCCGCTCGGCCGACAGGGGCGGCCTGGGCGGCTGAGCCTCCTGCTGAGGCGCCGGGCGACCGGCCGATCCCGGCACGAGGTTCGCCTTCGGCTTGCGCTTGGGGAGCCCCGCGGAGGTGACGCCGCCCAGGCTCGGGTCGCTCGCGGCGGCCGCCGCCTGCCAACCGGCGTCGGCGGCGTTCCGCCACGCTTCCTCCCCAGAGGGTACGGGCTGTGCGGAACTGTCCTCACTCCCGCCTGCCTCCTGCGCCTGCTCCTCCGGCGGCCGGCGGAACCAGGCCGACTCCACCGCGGCGAAGATCGGCAGGTACTCCTCCCGCTCGGCCTCGATCGGCGAGACGTCCGTCGAGGGCGGCGGCTCGGGCCTGCGCACGTCGTTCGCGGCGTGGCGGGCCGTCGGCGGACCCTCCGGACTCGGGACGTCCGGGTTCGGGAAGTCGGAGCGTCCGGGCTGCCTGCGCGGCAGCTCCTGGCTCGGGAACGAGGGGAAGGATCCGGGCCGCTCCTGGGCGGGCGGCTGGACGGGCGGGTACGAGCCGGGCGCGAACCCCTGCTGGCCGGGGGGCGCGCTCGGGTACGACGGGAACGTCCCCGAGTCGTAGGAGTGACGCGGCGCGTCGGTGTCGGCGCCGAACGGCCCCAGCGCGGGCCGGCCCGCTCCGGAGTCGTAGGAGTCGAGGCTCCCGTGCGAGCGGTAGCCGTTCTGCGCGGGCACCTGCGGCCGGTGCGGCACGGACGTGCTGCCCCCGCCGAACGCGGGCCGCTGCGGCAGCGGCTGCCTGGTGGCGTCCTGGATGAGCGCCGGCGGGATGAGCACCATGGCGATCAGCCCGATGCCCTCGCCCCTGCGCAGCTGCACCCGGATGCCGTGGCGCAGCGCCAGGCGGCCGACCACGAACAGGCCCATGCGCCGGGACACCGACACGTCCACGACCGGGGGCTCGGCCAGGCGGCGGTTGGCCTCGGCCAGCTCCTCCTCGGTCATGCTGATGCCGCTGTCGGTGACCGACAGCAGGGCCCCGCCGCCCTCGATGAGGCTGCTGGAGACGGTGACCTGCGAGTTGCTGGGCGAGAACTGCAGCGCGTTCTCCACCAGCTCGGCCACCAGGTGGACCAGGTCGTTGGCGACGCTGCCGAGCACCGAGGTGGCGCGGTGCACCTTGACCTGCACGCGCTCGTACCCCTCGACCTCCGACAGCGCGGCGCGCACCACGTCGACCAGCTTGGCCGGCTGGCTCCGCCGGCGGGTGGGCTCGTGGCCGGCGAGGACCAGCAGGTTCTCGGAGTTGCGGCGCATGCGGGTGGCCAGGTGGTCGAGCTTGAACAGGTCGGCCAGCCGGCCGCCGTCCTGCTCGCCCTTCTCCAGGCCGTCGATCAGCGAGATCTGCCGTTCGACCAGCGTCTGGGTGCGGCGCGAGAGGTTGACGAACATCGCGCTGATGTTGCCGCGCAGCTCGGCCTCCTCGCCCGCCAGCCGCACCGCCTGGCGGTGCACCTGGTCGAAGGCGCGGGCCACCTCGCCGATCTCGTCGTTGCCCGCGACGTCGATCGGGCGTACATCGGGGGCGGTGGTCTCGCCGGAGACCCGCAGCTGGCGGACCACGTCCGGCAAGCGGAACCCGGCGATCTCCAGCGCTTCCGTGCGCAGGCGGCGCAGCGGCGTGACCATCGAGCGGGCGATGGCGACGGTGAGCAGCAGCACGATCAGGAGCAGCCCGACGATCAGCGTGCCGACGATGATCGCGTCGCGGACCTCGGAGTCGCGCAGCTCCTGCGACCGCAGCGCCACCTGCTCGCCCAGCGAGCTCTCGACCGAGACGAGCGCGGCGATGACCTTGGCGTTGTCCTCGAACCACTGGTCCGGCGGCGCCGTGTCGGGGTTCGTCGAGGCGAGCAGGTTGTCCCTGATCCGGACGCCAGGCGCGCGGCCGCTGGCCAGCGTGACGGCCCGGGACTTGGTCAGCTCACTGTTGTAGTACTCGGGGATGGTCAGCGCGCGCTGCAGCTCCATGCCGGTCACGGCGCCGGCCTCCTGCGTCACGACCTGGATCTGGTTGCGCTGGGCGGCGTTCGCCGCGATGAACCGCTCGACTTCCTTGGCGTCCACGCTCTCGGCGTTGTAGTAGCCGCGCAGGAGCTGGACGCGCTGGCGGGAGACCTGTTCCTTGGCCCTGGTCAGGGCGCTCAGGGCGCGGAACCGGCCGACGATCTCGGGGTCCTCGCTGAGCAGGCTCAGCTCGTCGTGCAGGCGGAGCAGGGTGTCGAGCACCGTGTCGTACCGGGTGGTGTCGCGCTGGCCCTCGGCCCTGGTCCTGGGCAGGTTGTCCAGGTCGATGTGGGCGCGGGCGACGACGTCGGTGACGCGGTCGCCGTAGGACTCGTCCATCGCGCCGAGGTCCGCCTTCACCGCCCTGACGAGCCGGTCGACCTCCGCCTTGCGCTCCTCGTACGGCTTCTCCAGCCGCTTGCGCTGGGTCCGGGCGGCGTTGTGCCAGCCGCCGGTGTCACGCTCCAGCCCGAGGGCCTGCACCAGATCGCGGATCCGCCCGGCCTGCTCGGCCGCGACGGCCGTGCGGTCGAAGGCGGCGACACTCTGGACGGACTCCACCACGCGCGCTCCCCCGAGCACGACGCCGGCGATGGTGGGAACCAGGACGAGTGCGGTCAACCGCCATCTCACTCGCCAGTTGCGCAGCGCGAGCCGAGGCAGTGCCCGCTTGGCGCGTTCACGCCTGGCGGCGAAGCCGCCGTCGGAGTTCCCCGTAGTCACTGCTCCTGCTACCCCTCAATCATCCCGATCCCATGCGGTCATCAGGCCGTCCACAAGGTATCCGCAGCATCTGACGTAACGCACAAACCGGACACAATCGTTACAAATGTGACCGCGTGTCGTGTGCTGTCGGTTATCGCAGTGCGGCAAGCACGGCGTCGCGGACCTGGTTGCGTTGAGTGCTGTCGCTGAGGGGGCGTCCAGCACGGTCGACCACGTAGAACACGTCCACCGCCTCCGCGCCGAGAGTCTCTACGCGAGCGGCTCTCACGTCAAGACCACAGTCGCCGAAGGCGCGGCCGATACGCCACAGAAGTCCGGGCTTGTCATGTGCCCTGACCTCGACCACGGTGGCGGTGGCGGAGGCGTCGTCCACCAGCGTCACCTTGGGCGGCGCGACCGGCACCCGGGCCGGCCTCATCGACCGCGTACGGCGGGCCAGTCTTTGCTCGATGTCAAGACGCCCGGCAAGCACCAGGCGGAGATCGGCTTCCAGGGTCGCAGGATCCGGCGGCGAGCCGTACTCGGGGATGACGGAGAACTCGATCACGGCGGTGGCGCCGGCGGAGGCGGCCGAGGCGGAGCGCACCACGAGCCGGTGCGCGGCCAGCACCCCGGCGGCGCTCCACAGCAGGCCGGCCCGGTCGGGCGCGACCACCGTCACCGCGCCGCCGTTGACCCGCACCGCACCGCCGCCGTGGCGGGCCAGCGCGGCCTGCTCGGGCGAGAGCGAGGGCGCCTTGGGCGGCGGCGAGCCGGACAGCACCGAGCGCACCCTGCGTACGAGGTCGGCGACGAGGCCGGCCTTCCAGGCGTTCCACGCGGCCGGGCCGGTGGCGTTGCCGTCGGCGACGGCCAGCGCCGCCAGCAGTTCCAGCACCTCGCGGGAGCCCACGGTGGCGGCGACCTTCTCGATCGTGACGGGATCGTCCAGGTCGCGCCGGGTGGCGGTCTCGGGCAGCAGCAGATGGTGGCGGACCACCGTGGCCAGGACGTCGACGTCCCGGGGCGGCAGGCCGATGCGGACGCCGATGTCGCGCACCACGACCTCGCCGGTCGAGGAGTGGTCGCCGGGCCAGCCCTTGCCGATGTCGTGCAGCAGCGCCGAGATCAGCAGCAGGTCGGGGCGCGAGACCTCACGGGTGTGACCGGCGGCGTTCGCGGCCGCCTCGATCAGGTGGCGGTCGACGGTGAAGCGGTGGATCGGGTTGCGCTGCGGACGGTGCCGCACCCGCTCCCAGTCAGGGAGGAGTTTGACAATGATCCCCGCCTGGTCCAGCTCCTCCCACACGGGCACGGCCGCGCGTCCCGCGCCGAGGATCGACACCAGCGCGTCCCGTGCCTCCTCCGGCCACGGCACCGGCATCGGCGCCGATTGAGCTGCGAGAACGGACACGGAGGCGGGAGCCAGCGGCAGGCCGGACTCGGCCGCCGCGGCGGCGGCGCGCAGCACCAGCACCGGGTCCTTGCGGGGCGAGACGCCCCTGGCGAGCACCACCTCGCCGCCGTGCTCGACCACCCCGTCGGCGAGCGGGCGGCGGCCACGGGGGGCCGGCCCTGACAGCAGCCTGTCAACCGTGCGCCAGGTCGCGTCGAACGCGTGGGAGATCGTCCGGCCCGCCTCGGCGAGCCTGCGCATGACCGCCTCGGCGTCGAGCAGGCCGAGGAGTCCGGCGACCGCGTCCTGCTCCTGCAGCACGAGCCTGTCGGTGCCGCGCGCGGTGACGACGTGGAGGGCGTGCCTGACGTCGAGGACGAACTCGTGGGCCTCACGCGCCCGGGGTCCGGGCGCGGAGGCCACCCAGGCCGCTGCCACGGCCTGCATCGCCTGGACGTCGCGGAGCCCGCCGCGGCCGTCCTTGAGGTCCGGTTCGAGGAGGAAGGCCAGCTCTCCGCTGGTCTGGGCCCGCTGGTCGGCCGCGTCGCGCAGCTCGCCCAGCCTGCGCCGGGAGTCGGCCCGCCACTCGGCGAGCACCGCCTCCCTGGCCCTCCTCGTCAGGTCCGGGTCACCCGCCACGTGCCGGGCCTGGATGAGGCCCAGCACGGCCTTGAGATCCTCGCGGGCCACCGCCACGGCCTCGTCCACGGTCCGGACGGAGTGGTCGAGGCCGATGGCGGAGTCCCAGACGGGGTACCAGATGCGGTCGGCTATCCGGCCGACGTCCGATCGGCCGTTGTGGAGCAGGACGAGGTCCAGGTCGCTGCCCGGGGCGAGTTCGCCCCGCCCGAGGCTGCCGACCGCGACCAGGGAGACGTGCTCTCCGTCGCTCGCCGTGCGGAAGAGATCCTTGAGCCAGCGATCGGTGTCGGCGGTCCGCTCCTTGCGGGCCGCGGCGTACGAGCGCGCCTCATCCCTCACTGTTCCCCCTGCTCCACCCAGGCGCCGTCGTCAGAGGGCCTCCGGCCCGCGCTCGCCCGTCCGCACCCGGATCACGGTGTCGACGGGGACCGACCACACCTTGCCGTCGCCGATCTTGCCGGTCTGCGCCGCCTTGACGATGACGTCGATGACGTCCTCGGCGTCGTCCTCCTCGGTCAGGACCTCCACGCGGACCTTGGGCACCAGGTCCACCTGGTACTCGGCGCCGCGGTAGACCTCGGTGTGGCCGCGCTGGCGGCCGTAGCCGCTCGCCTCGCTGACGGTCATGCCCTTGATGCCGAACTGCTCCAGGGCGGCCTTCACGTCATCGAGCTTGAACGGCTTGATGACGGCTGTGATGAGCCTCATGCTTCCACCTTCTTGGGAGCCGGGGTGACGGGGCCGTTGGGGGAGGTCACGCCCGAGGCGTGCACGGTGCCGAGGTCGTAACCGGTCTCGGCGTGGGTGGTGACGTCGATGCCGGTGACCTCGTCCTCGACCGGGATCCGGAAGCCCATCGTCTTGTGGATGACCGTGCCGATGACCCAGGTGACCACGAACGAGTAGAGACCGACCGCGACCGGGCCGAGCACCTGCAGGCCCAGCTGACCGAGCCCGCCGCCGTAGAACAGGCCCAGGCCCTGCGCGTCGGTGGCCGGGTAGGCGGCCACGAAGCCCAGCGCGACCGCGCCGATCACGCCGCCGACCAGGTGCACGCCGACCACGTCGAGCGAGTCGTCGTAGTTGAGCTTGTACTTCAGGCCGACCGCGAAGGCACAGACGGCGCCGGCGACGAGGCCGATGAGCGCGGCAGCCCAGGGGTCGACGAATCCACAGGCCGGGGTGATGGCGACCAGGCCGCTGACCGCGCCGGAGGCGACGCCGAGGCTGGTCGCGTGGCCGTCGCGGAGCTTCTCCACCACGATCCAGGCGCCGGCCGCGATGGCGGTGGCGAGCTGGGTGTTCATGAAGGCCAGACCGGCGATGCCGTCCACGATGAGCTCGGAGCCGGCGTTGAAGCCGAACCAGCCGAACCACAGCATGGCCGCGCCGAGCAGCACGAGCGTGAGGTTGTGCGGCCGCATCGGCTCCTTGCGCCAGCCCTGCCGCTTGCCGATGACCAGTGCCAGGGCGAGAGCCGCGGCGCCGGCGTTGATGTGCACGACGGTGCCGCCGGCGAAGTCCTCGATGCCCATCGAGTTGAGCCAGCCGCCGCCCCAGACCCAGTGGGCGACCGGGAAGTAGACGATCGTCGCCCAGACCGCCGCGAACAGCACCCAGGCGCCGAACTTCGCCCGGTCCGCGATCGCGCCGCTGATCAGCGCGACGGTGATGATGGCGAACGTCAGCTGGAAGGCCGAGAAGACGAGGCTCGGCATGCCGGAGCCGTCGTCAGCCGTGGCCGTGTCGACGAGGCTCTGCAGACCGAGCGCGTCGAACCCGCCGACGAAGTTGTTGATCGCCGAGACGGGGTTCTCGGTGAAGGCGAGGGAGTGACCGTAGAACAGCCAGAGTACGGTGACGACGATGATCGCGGCGAACGACATCATCATCATGTTCAGGACGCTCTTGGCCCTGGTCATCCCGCCGTAGAACAGCGCGAGACCGGGGGTCATCAAGAGCACGAGCGCGGTGGCGGTGAGCATCCAGGCCGTGGTGCCGGTATCGATCTGCACGACGCGACCCTCCTTTGGTGTGACGTGATCGCCCCAGCGTGTTCGGCCCCCGTTTCGGGGCTCGACCTGGTGTGTTTCACGTTCGTGAATCTCGCCACACGGGTGTTTCGGGAGAGTTTCGGTCACCTCACGACCGGTATTCGGGAACTTTCCGGTCGCTTCCCGGCGTGTCGCGCTCAGCCCGCCGGGCGCAGCCGTACCGGGTCGCCGGTCACGATGGCGCCGGGGCGCAGCACCCGCGCGTACACGCCCGCGCACGGCTCGGATCCCAGGCCGGGGATGTCGACGCGGTTGTGCCGGGCCACCGTGCGCAGCGCGTCGGGATCGCGCGGCGACTCGCCGTGCGCCAGCGTCGGCACCGCGCAGCGCGGGGTGGGGATGACGATCTGGAGGACCAGCTCGTCGCCGATCTCCAGCTCGCGGCCCACCCAGCCGTTCTCCACGAACCCGGGCTCGTCCGTCCCGATCACCAGGTTGGGCCGGTAGCGCACGGCCTCCACCGTCCCTCGCGGGCTGAGCTCGCCGATCGCGGCCAGCGTCGACGTGGTCATCAGGTGGACGGGCGCGAAGTCGAAGAACGTGCCCGGCGGGGCGATCCCGCCCACCTGGCTGACCGTGAACGCCACGTCGGCCTCGACGCCCTTGCCCAGCACCTCCTCAGGCACCGACCGTTCCAGCTCCGCGCCGGCCGGCGGCACGTCCACCACGCGGACCTCCCGGCCCAGCAGCTCCGACAGCTCCTCGTCCCCGGGGACCGCGCTGCCGTGCAGGGCCAGCAGGCCGCGCCAGAGCCGCGGGTTCTTGGCGCTGGCGATCTTTCCCGTCGCGACGTCGAGCACGGCCCTGACCCGGTCGCCGTCCAGCCCTCGCTCGGTCACCCGTACGCCGGAAACGTCCTCACCCAGCAGCGACTTCACCGGATAACGACGGATTGTCTTCACGATCATGACCCTGAGCCTACGGTCCTCCTGCGGCCGGACAAGCGGCGAGGCCGGCCCCCGTCGGGGAACCGGCCTCGTGGAAGCCTTGTCAGGCGGCGGCGTCGGCCATGCGGCGCAGCCGCGCCAGCGCGTCGCGCTCGATCCGTCGGGCGCGGTCACGCCCGATGCCGTAACGCTCGCCCACCTCGGTGAGCGTGTGCTCGCGCCCGTCGACCAGCCCGTAACGCCAGCGCAACATGTCGCGCGTGTCGCCCTCCAGCCCGGTCAGCCACTCGTCGAGCCGCTCACGCTCCAGGATGTCGATCGCCTGCTGCTCGGGGTCGGCCCAGGTCTCGTCGGCGATCATGTCGCCCAGCTCGGTCTCGTCCTCGTCGCCCACGCCCAGCTGCAGCGACACCGGGTCGGACGCCCAACGGCGCAGCTCCCGTACGCGCTCGACGGGCAGCTCCAGAATCTGCGCGAGGTCCTCGTCGGTCGGCTCGGCGTCGAACTCCGCCAGCATGTCGCGGCGCACCCGCATCAGCCGGGTCATCTGCTCCCCCGCGTGCGTGGGCAGCCGCACGGGCCTGGCCTGCTCGTGGATGGCCCGCCCCACCGACTGCCTGATCCACCACGTGGCGTAGGTGGAGAACTTGTATCCACGCTTGTAGTCGAACTTCTCGACCGCCCGCACCAGCCCGAGGTTGCCCTCCTGGACCAGGTCGATGAGGGGCATCCCGCGCCCCGAGTACTTGCGGGCCACGGCCACCACCAGGCGCAGGTTGGCCTGGATGAACTCGTCCTTCGCCCGCTGGCCCGAGACCGCCAGGCGCTCCAGCTCCTCGTCCGCCGTGTCACCGATCCGCGGCTCCGACCCCCCACTGTCGAGCAGCTGTTCGGCGAAAAGACCCGCCTCGATCCGTTTGGCGAGCTCCACCTCTTCCTCCGCGGTGAGCAGCGGGACCCTGCCGATCTCAGCCAGGTAGGTCCCCAGTAGATCTCGGTCCGCGACGTGCTGCTCCTGCGCGCGACTCCCCGTAGGCCTTGCCATCCCCAGGCACCTCGTTCCGCAGCTGCGTTCTATACCCGGCCAACGTCCGAACGGAAGCAAAGATTCCCAAAAGAACTACGACCACGGGAGGGTTCTGGATGTCCTACTCAAGAAGGAGACCGCCGCGGAACACCTGGTGAACGAGGGGAACGCCGGGCCGGTAGGCGAGGTGGACGTAGGAGGGAGCGTCGAGGACGACGAGGTCGGCGCGGCTGTCCGGCCGCAGCAAGCCTACGTCCGTCCTGGCGAGTGCGCGCGCCCCGCCCGCGGTGGCCGCCCTGATCGCCTCCAGCGGCGTCATCCGCATCTCCCGCACGGCGAGCGCCACACAGAACGGCATCGACGAGGTGTACGAGGAGCCCGGGTTGCAGTCGGTGGCCAGCGCGACGCTCACCCCCGCGTCGATCAGCCTCCTGGCGTCGGGGTACGGGGAGCGGGTGGAGAACTCGGCCCCGGGCAGCAGCGTCGCGACCGTGCCCGACGAGGCGAGCGCGTCCACGTCGGCGCTGGTCAGGTGGGTGCAGTGGTCGGCCGACGCGGCGCCCAGCTCGCACGCGATCCGCACCCCAGGGCCCTCGCCGAGCTGGCCGGCGTGCACCCTGGCGCGCAGCCCCGCCTTCATGCCGGCGGTGAGGATCTCCCTGGTCTGGTCTCCGTCGAACGCGCCGCGCTCGCAGAACACGTCCACCCATCTCGCGTACGGTGCGCACGCCCGGAGCATGTCGCCGGTGACGAGCCGCACGTACGCGTCGGGATCGGCGCCGGCGGGCACCACGTGCGCGCCCAGGAACGTGGTCTCGTCGGTGAGCGTCGTGGCGATCTCCAGCGAGCGGCGCTCGTCCTCGACGGTCAGCCCGTAGCCGCTCTTGATCTCCACGGTGGTGGTGCCCTGCGCGTTCATCTCGGCCACCAGCGCGGCGGCGCGGACGGCCAGCTCGGCGTCGCTCGCGGCGCGGGTGGCGGCGACCGTGGTGCGGATGCCGCCGCCGGTGTACCTCTCGCCGGACATCCGGGCCTGGAACTCGGCCGTCCGGTCGCCCGCGAACACCAGGTGCGCGTGGCTGTCGACGAACCCGGGCACGACGCCCCGGCCCGCGACGTCCACCCGCGCGTCGGCGTCGGGGGCCTGCCCGGCCTCGCCCGTCCAGGCGACCAGGCCGTCCTCGATCACCAGGGCGGCGCCCTCGATCTCCTCACGCTCCGGGTCGCCCGTGTAGAGCAGCCCGATCCCGTCGATCAGCGTCGTGGTCACCGCAACTCCTCCATCGCCTCGGCCAGCAGCGCGCCCGCGTCGCCGAGCACGTGCCTGCCCTCGTCCACGATCCGGCGGCCGCCCGAGATCACCGTGCGCACGTCGGCCGCCGTCGCCGCGAACGCCACCGCCTCCAGCCCGGACGCGCCCGCCGTCCGTACCGTGTCCATCCGTACCGTCACCAGGTCGGCCCAGGCGCCCGGCACCAGCAGCCCCGCGTCCGGGAAGCCGAGCGAGGTGTGGCCCGCGGCGGTGGCGGCGCCCAGCAGCTCGGCGGCGGACCAGTGGCCGCGCCGCTCGGTGGCGAGCCGCGCGTTCAGCTCGACGGCGCGCGCCTCCTCGAACAGGTCGATCACCGCGTGGCTGTCGGAGCCGAGCGTCATCGGCGACCCGCGGTCGAACACCTCGCGCGCCGGCCCGATCCCGTCGGCCAGCTCCCGCTCGGTCGTCGGGCACATGCACAGATGGGTGCGCGAGCTGCCGAGCAGCTCGATGTCCGCCTCCGACAGATGGGTGGCGTGCACGGCCGTCGAGCGCGGGCCCAGCGCCCCGTGCTCGTGCAGCACCCGCGCGGGCGAGGCCGCGTACGCCGCCTCGCACGCGGCGTTCTCGGCCCGCTGCTCGGAGACGTGCGCGTGCAGCGGCGCGGCGTGCCGGTGGGAGAACTCCACCACCACCGGCATCTGCTCGGGCGGCACGGCGCGCACCGAGTGGATCGCCGCGCCGATCCGCACGCCCGGCGCTCCCCCGTACGCGGCGGCCAGCTCCTCCGCCCGCGCCGCCCACCCGCCGGCGTCGCCGTCGCCGAACCGCAGCTGCGTGCCCGCCAGCGCGACGCCGGGACCGCCGGACACGTAGCAGGCGTCGATCAGCGCGATGCGCAGCCCCGCCTCGCGGGCCGCCGTGATCAGCGCGTGCCCCATCGCGTTGCGGTCCTCGTACGGGGTCCCGCCGGGGCCATGGTGCAGGTAGTGGAACTCGCCCACGCAGGTGACCCCGGCCAGCGCCATCTCGGCGTACACCGCCCGCGCCAGCCTCAGGTAGGCATCGGGATCGAGCCGGTCGGCGACCTCGTACATACGGTCACGCCAGGTCCAGAAGTCGCCCCGGCCCTTCTGCGTGGCGGCGCGCAACGCCCGGTGGAAGGCGTGGGAGTGCGCGTTGGCCAGCCCGGGAATCGTCAGCCCCGCCAGGCGCCGTGCCCCGCCGGGCTCGCCCCTGGTGACACCGGCGATCCTCGCCCCCTCGACCTCCACCAGCACGCCGTCGACCACGCCTTCGGGCAGCCACGCCTGCTCACACCAGTAGATCAGCGACACAGCTCCTCCGCCACGTCATCAGCCGGACCATCCGGGAACCACCGGTGATTCAGCGGCACAACTCCTCCAGCACGTCGGCGAGCGCGATCACACCCGCCCGGCAGTCTGCCTCCTCGGCATGCTCTTCCGGCGAGTGGGACACGCCGGTGGGGTTCCGTACGAACAGCATCGCGGCGGGCACCCCCGCGGCGGCGAGGATCCCGGCATCATGCCCGGCCCCGGTCGCCAGCACCGGCACCTCCCCCGCCGCCCTCGCGACCCGCTCCCGCAACCCCCGCTCGAACTCCACAAGCGGCGTCCACGACTCCTCCCGCACCTCCACCACACGCCCACCGGAAAAACTCCCACCCCGCCCGGGAGACCCCTCACCCCCTCCAGAGAGGTTCGCGCCCCCTCCGGCCGAGACTTCGCCCCCTCCAGGGAAACTCGCGCTCGCGCGAGAACTCGCGCTACCCCCGCGAAAACCCCCGCTTCCCGAGGGGTCAGCGCCACCTCCCGAAGGGACCCCTCCCCCTTCGGGGAAAGTCATGTTCGCGCGAGAACTCGCGCTCTCCCCGGGAAAACCCCCGCCTCCGGAGGGGTTCACGCCCCGTCCGGGACGGATCTCTCCCTCTCCGGGAATCCCTCCCGAGGGGCCCTCGCTTCTTTCCCCGGAGGTGGTGCCGGGTGGGGTGTCGTCGGTGAGCTGGTCGTACAGGTCTCGGACGAGGGCGCGGACGCTTGCCTCGGTGGGCCCGCGGGCGTCGAGCCAGGCGGCGACGTGGCCCGGGATGGCGTTGGCGTTGTTGGGGGTGACCAGGACCTTGCCGACGGTGGCCAGCGCCTCGTGACGGGCGGCGGCCGAGCGGGCGGACAGCACCAGGCGGGCCAGCAGGAGCATCGGGTCGTCGCGGTCCGTCAGCCGCGTGGTGCCCGCGTGGTCGGCCCGCCCGCGGAGGTCGAACCGCCACCGCCCGTGCGGCCAGATCGAGAGCCCCGCCCCGACGGGCCGGTCCAGCGCCGCCAGCGCCCTGCCCTGCTCGACGTGGAGCTCGACGAACGCCCCCACGGTGGCCAGCGTCTCCGGGTCGGGCCCGAGCCCGCGCGGGTCGCGTCCCGCCCTGGTGAGCACGTCGGCCAGGGTGTCGCCACGGTCGTCGGTCAGCCCGAGCGCCTGCTCCGGCGCCAGCACCCCGGTGAGCAGCCGCGACCCCACGCACGGCACACCGAACCTGGCGCCCTCCTCGTCGGTGAAACACGCGACCCCGACGGGCCGCCCCGGCCGGAACCCCCGTTCGCGCAGCAGGTCGAGGGCGGCGAAGGCGGACACCACACCCAGCGGCCCGTCGTACGCCCCGCCCTGGCGGACGGAGTCGAGGTGGCTCCCGGCGACCACGCCCGGCTCCCCGGACGGGTCGCCCCACCAGGCCCACAGGTTGCCGTTGCGGTCCTCGTTCAGATCCAGCCCCCTGCGCGCCGACTCGCCGGCGAACCAGCCGCGCAGTTCGAGATCCGCGTCGGACCAGGCGTCCCGGACATAGCCGCCGGTGGCGGGGTCGCGCCCCACGTGCGCGAGTGCGTCGAGCATGAACACACTCTAGTGAATGGATCCATTCAGCCTCGCCACCCCGGGCTGTTCGTCCAGCCGGATCAGACGAATCAGAACGGCGAAGCCGTCGTCGGCTCCCGGCCAGCGGCGACGAACCACGGCAAGCCGACCACGATCCGTCATCCTCGCTCGCCTACGGCGCGTTTCCTCGGCGATCGCGCTGAACGGGCGGACCGTCGCACTTGAACCTTCTCCGGACGCAGCGCAGGAGTGATGACAGTATGTGGCCATGCGCCCACTCAGAGCGAAAACCTTCAACACCGCAGGTCCGTGTGATCCCCGGCTCCACTACATGGTGCCGCCGACTCCGCGGCTCCCCCAGGCGCGGGCGCTGATCGACATGGACCGCTACTTCGTGGTCCACGCGCCCCGGCAGACCGGCAAGACGACGGGTCTGCGCACCCTGGCGTCCGAGTTGACGGCCGAAGGCGACATCGCGGCCCTGGCGTTCTCCTGCGAGCGCGCCAAGGTGGCCGGTGACGACGTCGGCTGGGGAGAGTCGATCCTGCTGCAATCCATCCGTGAGGCCGCCGAGCGGTCGGGCTGGCCGAAGAAACTGCTCCCGCCGGACCCTTGGCCGGAGGCCACGCCGGGCACCCTATTCGGTACGGGCCTGAGCGAGTGGTGCCGCCGCAGTCCGCGCCGGGTGGTGCTGTTCTTCGACGAGATCGACGCGCTGCAGGGCAACAGCCTGGTCAGCTTCCTCTGCCAGCTCAGGGACGGTCACAACGCCCGCCCGGACGGGCACCCGTTCCCCTCTTCTGTGATCCTGTGCGGGCTGCGCGACGTGCGTGACTACAAGACCGCCGTGGGCGCAGACCCGGGCCGGTGCAATCCCACCAGCCCGTTCAACATCGTCACCAAGTCGCTGCGCCTGGGCGACTTCACCGCCGGCCAGATCGGCGAGCTGTACGACCAGCACACCGAGGCGACCGGACAGGAGTTCACCAAGGACGCGGTGGACCGGGTATTCGAGCTGACGCAAGGACAGCCGTGGCTGGTCAACGCCGTGGCCCACGAGATCACCTTCGAGATGGGGGTGACCGGCACCGTCACCGCCGGGCACGTGGAAGACGCCAAGGAACGGTTGATAAGGGCGCGTGCCACCCATCTGGACGCCCTCGTCGCGCGGCTGTACGAACCGCGGGTGGAACGGGTGATCGAACCGATCGTGGCGGGAACGTGGCCCGGCACGGACACCTCTTTCGACGACGACGTCTCCTACGTTCACGATCTGGGCCTCATCCGGGGGACCCAAGATCTGGAGATCGCCAACCCGATCTATCGGGAGGTTCTGCTACGGGTCCTGGGCGACCGTACGGAGCGGTTCGTGAAGGCCGATCCGCGTAGCTTCGTGCTGCCGGACGGCCGGTTCGACCTGCAGCGGCTGCTGCGGGAGTTCGTCGTGTTCTGGCGCGAGCACGGCGAGGTGCTCATCCGGCAGGAGGGCTACCACGAGGCCGCCTGCCAGATCATCCTCATGGCCTTCCTGCACCGGCTGGTCAACGGCGGCGGCCAGCTCGACCGGGAGTACGCCGCGGGCACCAAGCGCCTGGACGTGCTCGTCCGCTGGCCCTACACCGGCCCGGACGGCGAACGCCTGGTGCAGCGCGAGGCCATGGAGCTGAAGGTCTGGCGGGCCGGCAAGGACGACCCGCTGCCCGACGGTCTCGTACAGCTCGACGGGTACCTCGACCGGCTCAGCCTCACCACCGGCGTGCTCGTGATCTTCGACAGGCGCCCGGAAGCCCCGGCGTGGAAGGAGCGGGGGAGTTTCACGCAGGCGACCACGCCGTCCGGTCGCCAGGTCACCGTTCTCCGTGGATAGCGCGGGAAGGGCCTGGAGGGGGGTCAGGTGACCGGGCCCCCGCTCGGCCGGATGGTCAGCTCGGTGAGGTGCGCGTCCGGCCCGGCGGTGACCGCCGCCAGCACCGCACGGGCCACGGTGTCCGCGGCGAGGTAACGGTCGGGCTGGTAGTCGCCGCCCTCCTGCTCGCGCACGCTCCGCTGCATGTCGGTGTCGATCCGGCCCGGGTAGACCGTGGTCACCCGCAGCTCCGGCTCCTCCTGCCGGAGCGCGTCGGCGAACGCCCGCAGCGCGAACTTGCTGGCCGCGTACGCCCCCCAGCCCGGGTTGGCCCGCTGGCCGGCCCCGGAGTTGACGCACACCACGTGGCCGCCGGCCCGTCGCAGCGCGGGCAGCAGCAGCCGGGTCAGCTCGGCCACCGCGAACAGGTTGAGCTCCATGGTGTCGCGCCACACCGAGGCGGGCAGCTCGCCGATCCGGCCCAGCCGGGTGACGCCCGCGCTGTGCACGAGCACGTCGAGCCGGTCGACGTCCGCCACGTCCGCCTCGGTGACCTGGGTCAGCTCCACCGGCCACGCCCGTGCGCCGGGCAACCCGGCCGCGACCTCGTCCAGCGCCTCGGTGTCGCGCCCGCCGAGCAGGACGTCGTGGGTCGGGGCGAGAGCGCGCGCGACGGCCGCGCCCACGCCGCGGGAGGCGCCCGTGATCAGGGCCCTGGGTCGTTCACTCATGGACAGCAGCTTTTCACGGTTGACAGTCATTCAAATTTGAGTACAAACTTGAGCCGTGTCCACAACTCGCATTCTGATCCTCGGCACCCTCCTCGACGGCCCGCGCAACGGCTACCAGGTCCGCCGCCACCTGGAGACCTGGGGCGCCGACAGCTGGGCCAGCGTGAAGTTCGGCTCCATCTACCACGGGCTCGGCAAGATGGCCGACGAAGGGCTGCTGGAGGTCGTCGAGTCCGGCAAGGGCGGCGCCACCGTCTACGCCATGACCGACGACGGCCGGTTCGAGTTCCACCGCCTGCTCCTGACGGTCTGGCACGAGCTGATGCCGATCGTCGACCCGTTCCAGGTGGCGCTCACGTTCATGAACCATCTCGACAAGGAGACCCTGATGAGCGCGCTCCGCAGCCGGAGCGAGCTCCTGGAGCTGACGATCGCCGGCGCCGACCGGTCGTACGGCACCAAACAGCGCTTCGGCGCCCCCCGCCACATCGACGAGACGCTCAGGCTCAACACGGCCATGCTGCGGGCGCAGCTCGACTGGTGCCGGCAGGCGCTGGACAAGGTCGAGAGCGACGAGCTTCCTTAGGAGAAGCATGATCATTGACGCGAAAGGGTTGAAGAAGACCTTCACCTCGCGCGGCCGCAAGGGCGCGCGGACCGTCGAGGCCGTACGCGGCGTCGACCTGGAGGTCGAGACCGGCCAGATCTACGGCGTGCTCGGCCCCAACGGCGCGGGCAAGACGACCACGATCCGGATGCTCGCAACCCTCATCAGGCCCGACGCGGGCACCGCCGCGATCGCCGGCCACGACCTGCTGAAGGAGCCCGCCGCGATCCGCCGCGCCCTCGGCTACGTCAGCCAGACCGGCGGGGTCGAGGAGCAGAACTCGCCGCGCAGGCAGGTGATGTTCGCGGCCAGGCTGTACGGGGTCGCGGACGCCGCGGCGGCGACCGACCGGGTGCTGAAGAGGTTCGACCTGGCCGACATCGCCGACCGGCCGGGCCGCACCCTGTCCGGCGGGCAGAAGCGCCGGGTGTCCATCGCGCTAGGGCTGGTCCACACGCCCCCGCTGCTGTTCCTCGACGAGCCGACCACCGGCCTCGACCCGCAGAACCGGGCCAACCTGTGGGACCGCATCAGGGAGCTGCGCGAGCAGGGCACCAGCGTGCTGCTCAGCACCCACTACCTGGAGGAGGCCGACGCGCTCTGCGACCGCCTGGCGATCGTCGACCACGGCGTGGTCGTCGCCGAGGGCACCCCCGCCGAGCTCAAGCGCGAGGTCTCCGGCGACGTGGTGACGCTCCGCCTCGACGAGCCGGAGCGGGCCGCCGCCGTGCTCGGCCCGCTCGCCAGGGAGGCCAGGGTGGACGACCAGGTGCTGCGCGTCTACGTCGACGACGGCGAGCACACGCTGCCCAAGCTGCTGAGCGAGCTGCAGGAGCAGCGGCTCGCCCTCACGTCCATCTCGCTCGACAGGGCCACGCTCGACGACGTCTTCCTGGCCAAGACGGGCCGATCCCTTCGTGACACGGGAGCCGAAGCATGATCAGGGACACCGGCCTCTTCCTGGGCCACGAGCTGCGCAACACCTTCCGCAACCCGATCTGGCCGCTGTTCGGCATCATGCAGCCGGTCATGTACCTGCTGCTGTTCGCGCCGCTCTTCGCCGGCATGGCGTACGGCGGCGACCTCGGTCAGGCGCTGACCATGTTCGCGCCCGGCATGCTCGTCATCACCGCCCTGTTCGGCACCATGGGCGTCGCGTACGGGACCATCTACGAGATGCGCAGCGGCGTGCTGGAACGCATCGCGGTCACCCCGACCTGGCGGCCCTCGATCGTGCTCGGCCGCATGCTGCGGGATGTGGCCGTGCTGGTGGTGCAGTCGTTCATGGTCATCCTCATCGCGCTGCTCATGGGGCTGCGGATCGGCCCGGCCGGGCTGGTGCTCACGCTGCTCCTGCTGGCCGTCACGGGGCTGTTCTCCTCGGGCGTGGCGTACGGGCTGGCGCTCAGCCTCGGCGACGAGAACGCGATGGGGCAGATCATGCAGTTCTTCGCGCTGCCGCTGATGCTGCTGTCGGGTGCGCTGCTGCCGATGGCGCTCGGGCCCGACTGGCTGGAGCGGGTCGCCTGGTTCACGCCCTTCTACCACCCGGTCGAGGCCGGGCGGGCGCTGTTCGCGGGCAACCTGACCGACGTGTCGATTCCGCTCGCGTTCGCCATCATGCTGGGCCTGGCGGCGCTCACCGTGACCTGGTCCGTGCGGTCCCTAAGGAAGATCACCGGGTAGGAACCGCCGCCTACAGCCGATCAACGACCCGGGGCGTCCACCGCCCAGATGGGCGTGATCCTGTTCGGCCTGTCGCTCGGCTCCATGATCGGGATCCTGTGTTCCGGGCGGCTCGTCTCGCGCTTCGGCACCAGGCCCGTCATGGGCGTCGGGACGGTGATCGTCACAAGCCTGGCCGTCATCGGCGTCGGTCTGTTTCTGTCGTCCGTACCGGTGGTCATGGCGGGCCTGTTCGCGTTCGGCGTGGGCATGGGCGGCGGCGCCGCTTCGGCCGCACCGTGGTCATGCGCGCCAGCGCCGCGTCAGCCTGGTGGCCACCCTCGGCTACATCGCCTTCCTGGTCGGCCCGCCCGGCCTCGGCTTCCTCGGCGATCATTGGGGGTTGCGCACCGCCATGCTCGTCGTGCTCGTCTTCGTCGTCTCCGCCGTCTTCCTGGCTCCGGCGGTCGACACCCGCGGGCGTGCCGCACGAGCCCCACCACGACTTCCTGACCGCCCGCTAAGGAAGTTCGCCGAGGAACGTGCCGGTCTCGTCCGTCATCCGCTCGTACTCCTCCAGCCGCGCCTGGGTGCGCAGCGGCGCCGCGTCGGCCATGGCCTCCACCAGGGCCATGGCCAGGGCCAGGGGCGCCGCGTGGGAGTCGAACACCAGCCGGTCGCCCACCGGCGCGTCGAGCACCACCTCGGCGGGGAAGCCGGGCCGGTCGCAGATCGCGGCCACCCTGTAGCCGAGCTTGCCCGCGTACTCCAGCGCGTTCATCACCTCGACCGGATAGCGCGGGAGCACCACGGCGACCAGCCACTCCGCGCCGGCGCGGCGGGCGGAGTGCAGGCCGTCGATGAGCTCCGACCCGCCGTGCGTGAGCAGCCGCACGTCGGGGTGGATGCGGCGGGTGTAGTACGCGAACGTGGTCGCGAGCCCGGCCGACACCCGCAGCCCCAGCACGGGGAGCGGCTCGGCGGCGGCCAGGGACGCGCCCAGCTCCTTCAGCGGCAGCGACGGCAGCCGGTCGCGGACCGCGGTCAGGTTCCTGATCTCGCGGTCGATGGCTCCTTTGATCAGGCTCTCCTGCTGGCCCTCCGGCGGCCCGCCCAGCACCAGGGGACGCAGCGCCTGCCGCAGCTCCGGGTATCCGGCGAAGCCGAGCACCATGGCGAACCTGGTCACGGACGGCTGGCTCACCCCCGCCCGGTCGGCCAGCTCCACGCTCGACAGGAAGATGGCCTCCTCCAGGTGCTCCGACAGGTAGTGAGCGATCCTCCTCTGCACCGGCGAGAGCCTGTGGCCGTCGAGAAGCCGGTCCAGCCCGCTGTGATATGCGCCAGTCACTCCTGCTCCAACACCGTGCGCACGGCATTCTCATCCCACATGGATCACTCAGGACTCACGCATCGGGACGCGGACCCCGCGTGCGGCCGCCACCGCGGCCGCCTCCTCGTAGCCCGCGTCGACGTGGCGCATGACGCCGGTGCCCGGGTCGTTGGTGAGCACCCGGTCGAGCTTCTCCCCGGCCAGCGCGGTGCCGTCGGCGACCGTCACCTGGCCGGCGTGGATGGAGCGGCCGATGCCGACGCCGCCGCCGTGGTGGATGGACACCCAGGCCGCCCCCGAGGCCGTGTTGAGCATGGCGTTGAGCAGCGGCCAGTCGGCGATCGCGTCGGAGCCGTCGGCCATCGCCTCGGTCTCGCGGTAGGGGGAGGCGACGGAGCCGCTGTCGAGGTGGTCGCGGCCGATCACGACGGGCGCCCGCAGCTCGCCGGAGGCGACCATGTCGTTGAACCGCTCCCCCGCCACGTTGCGCTCGCCGTAGCCCAGCCAGCAGATCCGCGCGGGCAGGCCCTGGAAGTGGACCTTCTCGCCGGCCTGGCGGATCCAGCGGGCGAGCGGCTCGTTGTCGGGGAACAGCTCCAGGATCGCCTGGTCGGTGGCGGCGATGTCGGCGGGGTCGCCGCTGAGCGCCGCCCACCTGAACGGCCCCTTGCCCTCGCAGAACAACGGCCTGATGTACGCGGGCACGAACCCGGGGAAGTCGAAGGCCCGCGCGTATCCGGCCAGCTGCGCCTCGCCCCTGATGGAGTTGCCGTAGTCGAACACCTCGGCCCCCGCGTCCTGGAAGCCGACCATGGCCTCGACGTGCGCGGCCATGGACTGGCGGGCGCGCTCGGTGAAGCCCGCCGGGTCCTTGTCGCGTTCGGCGGCCATGTCGTCGAAGGCGACGCCGAGCGGCAGGTACATGAGCGGGTCGTGGGCGGAGGTCTGGTCGGTGACGATGTCGATCTCGGCGCCGCGGGCGAGCAGCGCGGGCACGGCCTCGGCGGCGTTGGCCACCACGCCGATCGACAGCGCCCGCCGCGCGTCGCGCGCCTCGTACGCCAGCCGCAGCGCCTCGTCCAGCGACTCCGCCCGCACGTCGAGGTAGCGGTGCTCGATGCGGCGGGTGACGGAGCGGGGGTCGCAGTCGAGGCAGATGGCCACGCCGCCGTTCATGGTGACGGCGAGCGGCTGCGCGCCGCCCATGCCGCCGAGCCCGGCGGTGAGCGTGACGGTGCCGGCCAGCGAACCGCCGAACCGCTTGGCCGCCACCGCCGCGAACGTCTCGTACGTGCCCTGCAGGATGCCCTGGGTGCCGATGTAGATCCAGGAGCCCGCGGTCATCTGCCCGTACATGGTGAGCCCGGCGGCTTCGAGCCGCCGGAACTCCTCCCAGGTGGCCCAGCCGGGCACCAGGTTGGAGTTCGCGATCAGCACCCTGGGCGCCCACTCGTGGGTGCGGAAGACGCCGACGGGCCGCCCCGACTGCACCAGCAGCGTCTCGTCGCCCTCCAGCGTGGTGAGCGTCCTGACCAGCGCGTCGTAGGAGGCCCAGTCACGGGCCGCGCGGCCCGAGCCGCCGTAGACGACGAGCTGCTCGGGATGCTCGGCCACCTCCGGGTCCAGGTTGTTGCGGAGCATGCGGAGCGCGGCCTCCTGCGGCCACCCCTTGGCGGTGAGCGTGGTGCCTCGCGGCGCGCGCACGGTGCGGCTCATGGCGACCTCCTGAATGAACACATTCATCAACGTCACCCGAAGAGTACAACGCGCTAGCTCACGAGGAACTGGGTGGCCGCCAGCTCGCGGTAGAGCTCGTCGGCCCCCACCAGCTCGTCGTGGGTGCCGATGGCCCGCACGCCGCCGCTCTCCATGAGGACGATCCGGTCGGCGTTGGTCACCGTCGACAGCCGGTGGGCGATGACCAGCACGGTCGTCTCGGCGGCGACCTCGGCGATGACCTCGCGCAGCCGCAGCTCGTTGACCGCGTCGAGCTGCGAGGTGGCCTCGTCGAGCAGCAGCAGCCTGGGCTTGCGCAGCAGCGCCCTGGCGATGGCGACGCGTTGCCGCTCGCCGCCCGACAGCAGCACGCCCCGGTGCCCGACCGCGGTGTCGAGGCCGTCGGGCAGCCTGGCCACCAGGTCGTCCAGGCGGGTGCGGACGATCGCGCGGCGCAGCTCGTCCTCGGTGGCGTCGGGGGCGGCGAACAGCAGGTTCTCCTTGAGCGTGCCGGCCAGCACGGGCGCGTCCTGCTCGACGTAGCCGAGCGCGGCCCGCAGCTCGCCGAGCGACCAGTCGCGGATGTCCCTGCCGTCCAGCGAGATGACCCCGCCCTGGTGCTCGTAGAAGCGTTCGAGCAGGGCGAAGACGGTGGACTTGCCCGCTCCCGACGGGCCGACGAGCGCGGTGAGACCGCCGGGCGGCACCTCGAAGCTGACCCCGTCGTGCACGATCGGCCGGTCGTCGCCGTACCGGAAGACCACGTCGTCGAAGCGCACGCCGAGCGGGCGGTCGCCGGTGCCGGCCGGCACGCCGACGGGCTCGCCGGGCAGGTCCTCGACCTCCTTGATGCGCTTCATCGCGGCCAGGCCCTGCTGGAGCTGGACCGCGCCCTCGACGAGCTGGCCGATCGGCGCCACCAGGTAGAACAGGTAGAGCAGGAAGGCGATCAGCGAGGAGACCTCCAGCGCGCCGGAGGCGACCCTGGCCCCGCCGACGCCGAGCACGCCGAGGAAGGCGATCTGCACGGCCATCCAGGTCGACACCCCGGCCAGCGAGGTCCACCCGGCCACCTGGAGGCCCCGGTCGCGGGCCCGCTCCGCGGCGCCGCCCACGACGGCGATCTCGCGTTCCTCGGCGCCGCTGGCCTTGACCGTGCGGTAGGCCTGCAGCGCCCGGTCGAGCACCGCGCCCATCTCGCCCACGGCCTCCTGGGCGTCCTTCTGCGCCCGCATGATGCGCGGCATCACCAGGCCGGTCAGCCCGCCGATCACGACCACCACCAGCAGCGTGACCAGCAGCAGCGTGCCGTCCATGGCGGCCATCAGGACGATGGCGCCGACCAGCATGAACACGGCGCTGACGGAGTCGACGACGCCGTTGGTGAGCACCGCGCGCAGCAGCGTCGTGTCGCCGGTGACGCGGGAGAGCAGGTCGCCGGGCTTGAGCCGGTCGACGTCGGCCACCCGCAGCCGCAGGATGCGGTCGACCAGGCGGCGGCGGGCGCCCAGCACGACGCTCTCACCGGTGCGCTCCATCAGGTAGGAGCCGGCGGCCGACACCACGGCGCCGACCAGGACGGCGACGGTGAGGCCGATGAGCGGCCCGGCCATCGACCCGTTCTCGCCGAACGCGTCCACCACGTACTTGGCGAGCAGCGGCATGGCGAGGCCCGCCGCCGAGCCGATCAGGCCCAGCACCCCGCCCGCCACCAGGATCCACCGGTGCGGGCGCAAGTAGGCCAGTAAGTCCTTGATCACCGAATCTCCTTCCAGGGGCCGTTCGACCTCTCAACGAACGGGCGCGCGCGTTCCGCACCCGTCAACCTAAATTGACTCCTTTGGTATGTCAACTTCGGTTGACGACTCCTCCTTGAGGATGAGGGCGACATCCGCCCGCCCCCGTCACGCGAATAGGGCGCGAGGAACCCGGCCGGAACCTCGTCATCGATCAGCACCTTTCCGAAAGGACCGACCATGGAGCACCGGATCGACCGGCGCGCCCTCATCGGACTCGGCGTCGCGGTGGCCCTGACGGCCTCCTCGCTCGCGATGTTCCGTACGGACTCCGGCACGGCCTCCTCGCACCGCGAGGCGCCCGCCGTCATCGGCGACCCGCTCAACGACAACACCGACGTGTACGCGTTCGTCAGCCCGGACAAGCCCGACACCGTGACCCTGCTGTCGAACTGGATCCCGTTCCAGGAGCCGCAGGGCGGGCCGAACTTCTACCCGTTCGACACCAGGTCGCGCTACAACATCAAGATCGACAACGACGGCGACGCCAAGCCCGACATCACCTACCAGTGGACCTTCCGCAACGAGGACCGGCGCGGCAACGCCACCTTCCTCCACAACAACGGACCGGTCACCTCGCTCGACGACCAGAACCTGCTCTTCCGCCAGCGCTACACGCTCAGGCGCATCACCGGGAACGGCAGCAGCACGCTCGTCTCCAACGGCATCGTCGCGCCGAGCAACGTCGGCCCCGCGTCCATGCCGAACTACGGCACCCTGCGCTCCCAGGCGATCACCAGCCTGAAGGGCGGCGGCAAGACTCTCGCCGGCCAGTCGGACGAGGCGTTCTTCCTCGACCTGCGCGTCTTCGACCTGCTGTACGGGGGCGACCTGTCCGAGGTGGGCCGGGACACGCTCAAGGGCTACAACGTCAACACGCTCGGCCTGCAGGTGCCGAAGGAGGACCTCGCGCTCAAGGGCGACCCGAAGCGCAACCCGGTCGTCGGCGTCTGGTCCACCACCGACAAGCACAACGGCGGCAAGTTCGTCCAGGTCTCCCGCCTGGGCAACCCGCTGGTCAACGAGGTGGTGTCCCCCGCCGGGCTGAAGGACGCCTTCAACGCGCTGCCGCCCGCCAAGGACGCCGACGTGGCCGCCCTGGTCAAGCGGGTCACCGACCCCGAGGTGGCCAGGCTGCTCGCGTCCATCTACGGCATCAAGGCGCCCGCCACCCCGCGCAAGGATCTCGTCCAGATCTTCCTGACCGGGATCGCCAAGGGCAACGGGCCGATCGCGGCCGACCTGAACGCGCAGTCGCTGAACAAGGACGCGGGCAAGCTGCGCCCTGCCGAGATGCTCAGGCTCAACATGTCGATCCCGCCCAGCAAGGACCCGAACAGGCTGGGCGTGCTCGGCGGTGACCTGCAGGGCTTCCCCAACGGCCGCCGGCTCGCCGACGACGTGGTGGACATCGAGCTGCAGGCCGTCGCGGGCGCCGCGCAGTCCGGCAAGCTCATCCCCGCCCTGACCGACAAGGTGGACATGAACGACAAGCCGTTCGGCGGCACGTTCCCGTACATCCCGCTCCCCAGCAACGCCTCGGTCAACCAGCGCTGACCCCCGCCCGGCCGACCTTCTCCCGGTGGCGGGCCCCCTCCCGCCCCGCCGCCCCAGGACCGGTCGGCCGCTCCGGCGGCCGGCCGGTTGCTTCTCACGACTCCGGAGCCCTTCGATGCGTTCACTACTCCTGCTGGCAGGTCTCGTCCTGACCGGCGCGCTGCTGTTCACCGTCTTCGGCGTCGCCGCCGCACCGGCCGGCGCGCCGGCGCCCGCGGCCGGGCGGGAAACCCTGCAGGACCGGCTCAAGCGGCTGCCGGACGATCATCGCGGCTGGGCCCAGCTCGGCGTCCAGTACGTCGACCAGGCCAGGATCAGCGGCGACCCGTCGTACTACACCAAGGCGGAAGGCGCGCTCGACACCGCCGCCCGGCTCAGCCCGCGCGACGACGCCGTCCTGACCGGCCAGGCCACGCTCGCCGCCGGCCGCCACGAGTTCGCCGAGGCCAAGCGGCTGGCCGAGCGGGCGCTCGACGCCAACGCCTACAGCGCGGCCGCGTACGGGGTGCTCGCCGACGCCCGCGTCCAGCTCGGCGACCTGCGCGGCGCGCGGGAGGCGGTCGAGCGGATGCTGGACCTGCGGCCCGGCGTCGCGTCCTTCGCGCGCGCCTCGTACGCGGCCGAGCTGCGCGGAGACCTCGACGGCGCGCGCCGCTACCTCCAGTACGCCCACGAGGACGCGCGCGTCCCCGCCGATCTCGCCTACGCCCGCCACCAGCTCGGCGAGCTGGCCCTGCACGCCCACGACTTCGAGACGGCCGACCGGTGGTACGCCAGGGCGCTGGAGGCCGACCCCGGCTACACGCCCGCCCTCGCCGGCCGGGCCAGGGCCGCCGCGCTCGGCGGCCGGCTGGACGAGGCGCTCACCCGGTACGAGGGCGTCGTCCGGCGGCTGCCGCTGCCCCAGTACCTGATCGAGCAGGGCGAGGTGCGGCTCAAGTCGGGCCTGCCCGCCGACTGGACGCTGCTGGACGCCCAGCGCGACCTGCTCGCCAGGACGGGCGTCCGCGACGACCTGACGTGGGCCGAGTTCGAGGCCGACCACGGCGACCCCGACGAGGCGGTGCGGCACGCCCGCGCCGAGTACGCCCGCAATCCCGGCCTGATCGCCGCCGACGCGCTCGGCTGGGCGCTCTTCAAGGCCGACCGGCCGCGCGAGGCGCTGCGGTACGCGAAACAGGCCACCTCGACCGGCTGGCGGCATCCCGTCCTCCGCTACCACCGCGCCGAGATCGAACGATCCCTCGGCCGCGACGTCCCCCTCGACCCCCGCTTCGACCCGGAGCTGGCCACCCTGGCGAGGTTCTCATGACCGACCCCGAGCTCACCCCCCTCACCGAAGCCCCCTCCCACCCCATGAAATCGGCCGCCACCCCCGAACAGGTCCGTAACGCCGCCCGCACACCGAACCGGACCCACCCCACAGAACGGGCCGACCTCCCGGAAGACGCCCGTCACGCCGCCTCGCGCAGGAGGTGGTGGCGGTCGGGGGTCTTGCTGCTCGGGCTGGTGCCGGTGTTCCTGAGCGTGCCGGCACGGGCCGCCGCCGCGCATCCGCTGGGGAACTTCACGGTCAACCACTACAACGGGCTGACCGTCTCCGGCGGGCAGGTGGAGAACCTGGCCGTGGTGGACCTGGCCGAACTGCCCACGCTGCAGGCCAGAACAGAGGTGGACGCCACGTACGCCTCCCGCCGCTGCGCCGCGCTCGCCGCCGCCCAGCGGCTGACGGTGGGCGGCGCGGCCGTGCCTTGGCGGGTGGTACGGGCCGGGCACGCGTACACGCCGGGCCAGGGCGGGCTCAGGACCAGCCGCCTGACCTGCGACCTGGTGGCCGAGACCGCGGTGTCCGGGGCGGTGACGTTCACCGACGGCTTCGAGCAGGACCGGATCGGCTGGCGTGAGATCACCGCGACCGGCGCAGGGGTCCGGCTCGCCGACGCCACCGTGCCCGAGTCCAGCGTGAGCGGGGAACTGCGCAGGTACCCGGACGACCTGCTGACGTCACCGCTGGACCAGCGGACGGCCTCGTTCACCGTCTCACGGCTCGGCGCCGGGACCGGGACCCCCGCGTCCGGGACCCCCGGCCTCTCCGTCGGCGGACCCGTCGGTGAGGCGCTCGACGCGCTGGACCGGACGTTCACCGGGCTCGTCGGCGCCGACTCGCTGACCGTGCCGCTCGGGCTGCTGGCGCTGGGCCTGGCGGTGGTGCTGGGGGCCGGGCACGCGCTGATCCCCGGGCACGGGAAGACCGTCATGGCCGCCTACCTGGCGGGGCGTCGCGGACGCCCCAGGGACGCGCTCGTCGTGGGCGCCACGGTGACGGCCACCCACACGGTGGGGGTGCTGGCGGTGGGGCTCGCGCTGAGCGTCTTCACGGCTCTGGCCGGCGAGTCGGTGCTGGCCTGGCTGGGGGTGGCCGGCGGCGTGCTGATCGCCGCCATCGGCCTCCGCCTGATCCACACCGCCCGCCGCTCCCGGCACGCCCATGCCGTCGGCCACGGGTACGGCCATGGACACGGCCATGGACACGGCCACGGGCACGGGCACGGGCACGGCCACGGGCACGGCCACGGGCACGGGCACGGGCACGGCCACGGGCACGGCCACGGGCACGGGCACGGGCACGGGCACGGGCACGGGCACGGGCACGGGCACGGGCACGGGCACGGGCACGGGCACGGGCACGGGCACGGGCACGGGCATCGGAGTGGTGGGCTGGTGGGGCTGGGGGTGGCCGGTGGGCTGGTGCCGAGCCCGTCGGCGCTGGTCGTGCTGCTGGGCGCGGTCGCGCTGGGCCGGACCTGGTTCGGGGTGGCGCTGGTGACCGCCTACGGGGTCGGCATGGCCGCCACCCTGACCCTCACCGGCCTGCTGCTGGTCAAGCTGGTCGACCGGCTGGAGGCGCGGGCGTCGGCGGGCCGCCGGCTCGCCGCCCGCCTGTCGAGCGCGGCCCCGCTGGGCACGGCCGTGATGGTGGTGCTCCTCGGCGCCGGCCTGGCCCTCCGCTCAGCCGTGACGCTGTGACGCTGTGACCACCCGATGCCTCAGTCGACCCCGGGCAGATCGGAGACGTCGTACTCGGCATCACCGTCGTCGGCCCGCCGCATCTTGATGTCGTCCGCCCACGCCGCGGTCAGCCTCCGGATGTCTCGCACCCGATCCGGGGTCACCCCATAGGCCGCGAACTCCTCGTCGGCGATGAACTCCACGAACTCCAGCCGCATGACGAGCTCGGGAAGTGAGAAGTCCTCCGCGTGCAGGCCGCCCAAACGCTCCAGATCTCTGAAGGAGTAGAGGTGGGCCACCGCGGCGATGTCGATGACATCCCGGGCCAGGCTGCGTTCGTACAGCGCCCGCATCTTCAGGCCCACGGCGTCGTCGAGCGCGACGACCCGCAGTTCGCCGCACACGCTGGGCTGCTGCTGGAGCGCCTCC
The DNA here is from genome assembly GCF_040676925.1 of Nonomuraea sp. NPDC049486. Lineage (NCBI taxonomy): Bacteria > Bacillati > Actinomycetota > Actinomycetes > Streptosporangiales > Streptosporangiaceae > Nonomuraea > Nonomuraea sp. NPDC049486. Next base: position 874,441 of record NZ_JBFAPV010000001.1, on the reverse strand, counting down.
CGGAGGAGGTCCACCTCACAGTGCTCCTCCGTCGAAGGGTCCTTGAGGAGCAGTCGCCCGTACCGGGGTGTCACCTCCAGCACGGACACCTCCAGACCGGCGGCGCGGAGCGCCCGGGCGATCCCCTCCGCCACCTCCGGCAGCGGCGTGTCCGCACTGGTCGCGAAGTCCAGGTCGGTGCTCGGCCGGTCCATGAATCCGTGCGCCCGCATCGCGTGCCCGCCCGCGAGCAGCAGATGGAAGCGCTCGCATGCCGGCAGCACCATTCCCAGCACCCGTTCCTGGAACGGCGGGAAGCGGATCACGGGAGCATGCCCAGGGCCAGCTTGTGCTCCCAGGCCCGGCGGTGGCCCGGGCCGAGCCCTTTCCTGAGCAGCGGCCAGTCGGCGGTCAGGTGGCGCGCGTTCAGGTATCTCTCCGCGTCCACGCGCCCGCCGCCCGTGATCACCATGCGGTACATCGACAGCCTCAGGCGCAGATCGGCCAGGTCGTACTCGCGAGGGCCCGACCATGACAGGTGGGGCGGCAGCGCCACCTTGCCGTCCACGGGTCCGCGCAGGTCCGCGAGCGAGTCGGGGATCTGGGCCAGCAGCCCGTCAGACCTGGAGGGAAGCGCCATGGGTCAAGTATGGCGGCGCAGACGGCGAGTGGAAGGCAGGTCGTGGCGGCCCGAGAGGAACTCCTGGAAGGCGATCTTGGCCCGGATCGCCGGCCGGCGCCAGCGTTCCTCCCGGTGGATGGCCTTGGCCATCTTGCGCGGCGAGCGCCCGACGAAGAACCAGTGGGCCCACGGCGACCCCGGCCGGGCCAGCCGCACCGCGCCCACCAGCAGCAGGAAGGGCAGGAACAGCCCCGCCATGCCGGTCCAGATCTTCCCCTTGAGCAGCGTGATCACGGCCAGCACCAGGTTGCCCAGGATCAGCGCCGCCGGGTCGACCAGCGGCGGGCCGAAGTCCCAGCTGAGCGGCCGCAGCCCGATGAGCAGCAGCCCGGTGACCGCCACGGCGATGAACACCGCGTCCACCGAGGTGCGCCCCTCCTCCTCCCAGTAGACGTCGTGCAGGTGGAGGATCAGCGCGAACTCGTCGAGCACCAGGGCCGACCCGATCCCGAACACCGACGCCGCGACCGCGTGCCCCACCTGCGACGCGCCGGAGACGACCATCCCGGCCACCCCGCCGACCAGCATGAGCACGACCCCGAACACCACGTGGTGGATGTGCATCTCGCCCACGTTGACGTTGCGGAACCAGCCGACCTTGGCCCTGATCAGCCGTACGTTGATGCGGGTGGCGATGAACGCCACGATGAGCGCGACGAAGAAACAGAACAGCGGCAGCCGTCCCGTCGCGATGATGCTTCCGTGAAACCATTTCTCCATGACCGTGAACCGACTCTACGAGCCTGTGGGCAGTGGTGCGGTCAGGAGAGGAATCCGCGCAGAAGGGCGGCCGTGCCTTCCAGGTGTTCGCTCATGGCGCGGCCGGCCCCCTCGGGGTCGCCCGCCAGGATGGCCGCCACGATCGCCCGGTGCTGCGCGGCCGCGTGGTCGAGGTTGACCTGGAGCATGGGGATGGCGTTGAGCAGGTCGCTCACCCGCAGGCGGGCGTCAGCGCAGGCGGACGCGAGCAGGGCGGACCCGGTCAGCTCGGCGATCGACAGGTGGAAGGCGGTGTCGAGGCGGCGGTAGTCCTCCAGCGAGGCGCCGTCCAGGTCGGCCAGCCTGCGCCTGAGCGTGTCGCGCTGCCCGCCGGTCAGCTCCATCCCGGCCAGCGCCTGGGCGGCGCCGCACTCGACGGCCAGGCGGAAGGTGAGCGCGTCCGCCAGGTCGTCGGTGCCCATGTCGGCGACCGCCTTGCGCAGGTCGGCCGGCCCCGGCCGGGGCGGCACGTAGGTGACGAACGCGCCGCCGTAGCGACCGCGCCGCACGTCGAGGTAGCCCGCGTCCTGCAGGGCGCGGATGGCCTCGCGCAGCGTCACCCTGCTGATGCCGAGCTGGACGGCCAGCTCGCGCTCGGGCGGAAGCTTGTCTCCCGGCGCCACCACGCCCAGTTTGATCGCCTGCAGGAGCCGTTCGACGGTCTCCTCGAAGGCGTTTCCGGCTCTCACGGGGCGCAGCACCGTCATCAAACGCGCCGACTCGTCCAACGTGTCCTCAGGTCTTGACAAGCGATCCCGCCATACACATCAATGGTCTGAGACTAGCCCAATCAACGGGAAACCGCCTCCTGCGAGATCGGAGCCAGCACGTGAGCGAGCGGTCCAGTCATGGCTTCCTCACCGTCGACGAGCTACGGCAGGAGGTCGCGGCGGGCCTGGTCGACACGGTGCTGCTGGCCATCGCCGACATGCAGGGCCGCCTCCAGGGCAAGCGCCTGTCCGCGCGCTACTTCCTCGACGAGGTGCTGCACCACGGCTCCGAGGGGTGCAACTACCTGCTCGCCGTCGACGTCGACATGAACACGGTCGGCGGATACGCGATGTCGTCCTGGGATCGCGGGTACGGGGACTTCGTGATGCGGCCCGACCTGTCGACGCTGCGGCGGGTGCCCTGGCAGGAGGGCACCGCCCTGGTCATGGCCGACCTCACCTGGGAGGACGGCGGCGAGGTGACCGCCTCGCCGCGCCAGATCCTCCGCCGCCAGCTCGCCCGGCTCCAGGAGCGCGGTTTGCGCGCCTGCGTCGGCACCGAGCTGGAGTTCGTCGTCTACGAGGACTCGTACGAGGGAGCCTGGAACCGCGCCTACCGCGACCTGACCCCCGCCAACCTCTACAACGTCGACTACTCGCTGCTCGGCACCGCCCGCGTCGAGCCGCTGCTGCGCCGCATCCGGCGCGACATGGAGGGCGCGGGCCTGTACGTGGAGTCCGCCAAGGGCGAGTGCAACCCGGGCCAGCACGAGATCACCTTCCGCTACGCCGAGGCGCTGGTCACCTGCGACAACCACGCCGTCTACAAGAACGGCGCCAAGGAGATCGCCGCCCAGGAGGGCAAGTCGATCACCTTCATGGCCAAGCCGAACGACCGCGAGGGCAACTCCTGCCACATCCACATCTCGCTGCGCGGGGCGGACGGCGAGCTGGTGATGGCGGGCGACGGGCCGCACGGGCTCTCGCCGCTGGGTCAGCGGTTCATCGCCGGTCAGCTCGCCTGCCTGCGCGAGCTCACCCTCATGTACGCGCCCAACATCAACTCCTACAAGCGGTTCGTGCCCGGCAGCTTCGCGCCCACGGCCGTCAAGTGGGGCGTCGACAACCGCACCTGCGCGCTGCGCCTGGTCGGCCACGGCCCCTCGCTGCGGGTGGAGAACCGGGTGCCGGGCGGCGACGTCAACCCGTACCTCGCGGTGGCCGCGCTGGTCGCGGCCGGCCTGCACGGCATCGACGGGGAGCTGGAGCTGGAGGAGGCGTTCGAGGGCAACGCCTACACCTCCGGCGCCGAGACCGTGCCGCACACCCTGCGCGACGCGCTGGCCCTGTTCGAGGGTTCCAAACTGGCCGGGGAGGAGTTCGGGGAGGACGTGGTGGCCCACTACGCCAACAACGCGCGGGTCGAGCTGGCGGCCTTCGACGCGGCGGTGACCGACTGGGAGATGTTCCGGGGATTCGAGCGCCTGTGAAGATCATCAATCCGGCGACGGAGCAGGTCGTGGCCGAGGTCGAGATGGCCGGGGCCGCCGCGGTCGACGAGGCCGTGGCCAGGGCCGCGAAGGCCTACCGGGAGTGGCGCGAGGTGGCCCCGGGCGACCGGGCGCGGCTGCTGCGCGGCTTCGCCGACCTGGTCGACGCGCACGCCGAGGAGCTGGCGATGCTGGAGGTGGCCAACGCCGGCCACCCCGTCGGCAACGCCCGCTGGGAGGCGGCCGCCGTCCGCGACGTGCTCCACTACTACTCCGGCGCTCCCGAGCGCAACCACGGCAGGCAGATCCCGGTGCCCGGCGGCGTGGACGTCACGTTCCAGGAGCCGCTGGGTGTGGTGGGCGTGATCGTGCCGTGGAACTTCCCGATGCTGATCATGTCGTGGGGCGTCGCGCCTGCCCTCGCGGCGGGCAACACGGTCATCGTCAAGCCCGCCGAGCAGACCCCGCTGACCGCGCTGCGGCTGGCCGAGCTGGCCCTGGCGGCGGGCCTGCCCGAGGGGGTGCTCCAGGTCCTGCCCGGGGCAGGGGAGGTCGCGGGCGCCCGGCTGGTCGAGCACCCCGGCGTCGCCAAGATCGTGTTCACCGGCTCGACCGAGGTGGGCAAGGAGATCGCGGCCAAGGCCGCCGCCCACGTCAAGCGGCTCACGCTGGAGCTCGGCGGCAAGTCGGCCAACATCGTCTTCGCCGACGCCGACGTCGCCAAGGCCGCCGCCGCCGCCCCGTACGCGGTCTTCGACAACAGCGGTCAAGACTGCTGCGCCCGCTCCCGCGTGCTGGTGCAGGAGAGCGTGTACGACGAGTTCCTGGAGCGGTTGTCGGAGGCGGTGCGCGGGCTGCGCGTCGGCGACCCGCTCGACCCCGCCACCGAGATGGGCCCGCTGATCAGCGCCGAGCACCTGGAGCGGGTCCGCGGCTTCGTCGCCGACCCGTACCTGCAGGGCTCGTGCCCGCAGGGCCGCGGCTACTGGTTCCCGCCGACGGTGCTGACCTCGAACGTCACCGACCGGGCGTTCACCGAGGAGATCTTCGGCCCGGTCGTGTCCGTGGTGCCGTTCGCCGGCGAGGCCGACGCGGTCCGCATCGCCAACGACACCCGCTACGGCCTGTCCGGCTCCATCTGGACCCGCGACATCGGCCGGGCGCTGCGGGTGGCCCGCGCGGTCGAGTCCGGCGCGCTCTCGGTCAACTCCAACTCCTCGGTCCGCTACTGGACCCCGTTCGGCGGCTTCAAGGAGTCGGGGCTCGGCCGCGAGCTGGGCCCCGACGCGCTCGCCGCCTTCACCGAGACCAAGAACGTCTTCATCTCAACGGAGTAGCCCTATGCAGCGTTTGCTGGACCGCGTGGCCGTCATCACCGGAGCGGGCAGCGGCATCGGCCTGGCCACCACGCACCGGTTCGCCGAGGAGGGCGCCAAGGTCGTCTGCGTCGACATCGACGAGGAGGCTGGCGCCAAGGCCGCCACCGAGGTCGGCGGCCTGTTCGTCAAGGCCGACGTGACCAGCGAGGACGACGTGGCGCGGATGTACGAGACCGCGTTCGAGACCTACGGGAGCGTGGACGTCGCGTTCAACAACGCGGGCATCTCGCCGCCCGACGACGACTCCATCCTGGAGACCGGCATCGACGCCTGGCGCCGGGTCCAGGAGGTCAACCTGACCAGCGTCTACCTGTGCTGCAGGCACGCCATCGGCTACATGCGCCGCCAGGGCAAGGGCTCGATCATCAACACCGCCTCGTTCGTGGCCGTCATGGGGTCGGCGACCTCGCAGATCTCCTACACCGCTTCCAAGGGCGGGGTGCTGGCCATGTCGCGCGAGCTGGGGGTGCAGTTCGCCCGCGAGGGCATCCGGGTCAACGCGCTGTGCCCGGGGCCGGTCAACACGCCGCTGCTCCAGGAGCTGTTCGCCAAGGACCCCGAGCGGGCGCAGCGGCGGCTGGTGCACGTGCCGCTCGGCCGCTTCGCCGAGGCGTCGGAGATCGCGGCCGCGGCCGCCTTCCTGGCCAGCGACGACGCGTCGTTCATCACGGCGTCGCAGTTCCTGGTCGACGGGGGGATCTCCGGCGCGTACGTGACGCCGCTGTGAGCCGGCCCGTCATCGGTGTCAGCACCTACGTCGAACCCGCCCGGTTCACGGTGTGGGACCTGCCCGTGGCGCTGCTGCCGTACATGTACGTGGAGCAGGTGACGCGGGCGGGCGGGCAGCCGGTGCTCATCCCGCCGGCGGGCGATCCGGCTGCGCTGGTGACCCGGCTGGACGGGCTGATCCTGGCGGGCGGCGGGGACATCGACCCGGACCGGTACGGCGCGTCGCCCCACCCCCGCACCGACTACATCCGGAAATTTCGTGACACCGCCGAGTTCGCCCTGATGACCGCGGCCCTCGAAGCCCGGACCCCCTTCCTGGGCGTCTGCCGGGGTCTCCAGGTCCTCAACATCGCCCTGGGCGGCACCCTCCACCAGCACCTCCCCGACGTCGTCGGCCACACCGGCCACTCCCCCGCCCCCGGCCGGTTCGGCCCCCTCCCCGTGCGCCCCGCCGCCGGCAGCAAGCTCGCCAAGATCCTCGGCGGCGCCCCGGTCACCGTGCCCCACTACCACCACCAGGCCGTCGACCGCCTCGGCACGGGCCTGACGGTGACGGCCACCTCCGAGGACGGCACGATCGAGGCCGTGGAGCTCGACTCCCACCCGTTCGCCGTCGCCGTCCAGTGGCACCCGGAGGCCGCCGACGACTGTGCGCTCTTCGAAGCTCTGGTCGCGCACGCCGCGGAGTTCGCGGACGCGACAATTCACCCCGAAGGCCATTAGGCTTGCCACATCACCGTCGAAGCCGTGCGGGAGAGCGCCCTGACAGCCGGTCGGGGCCCCTGAAGGAGCAAGCCCTCCCCGCGAACCTCTCAAGGCAAAGGACCGTACGGCCGAGGTGTCCTCTGGAAAGCAGGTCCGCGCGACCTCGCCGAAGGTGAAAGTCCGGAAAAAAGCCGGGTGAAGCTCTCAGGCACCGACGACAGAGGGGGAGGATCCCGGCATCCGATCCTGTCCTGAGGTGCGACATGTCACGACCGACGCCGCTGAGAGACGTGCACGAGTCTCTCGGCGCCACCCTGACCGACTTCGCCGGCTGGCTCATGCCGCTGCGCTACGGCAGCGAGTCCGCGGAGCACAACGCGGTCCGCCAGGCGGCCGGGCTCTTCGACCTGTCGCACATGGGCGAGATCTTCCTCACCGGCCCGCAGGCGGCGGACGCCCTGGACTACGCCCTGGTGGGACACCTGTCGGCGCTGGCGACCGGGCGGGCGCGCTACACGATGATCGTCGACGAGCGCGGCGGGGTGCTGGACGACCTCATCGTCTACCGGCTCGGCGACGAGGAGTTCATGGTCGTGGCCAACGCCTCGAACGCGGGCAAGGTCGCGGACGAGCTGATGACCCGCGCCAAGGCTTACGACGCGCGGGTCGAGGACCGCTCCGACGAGTACGCCCTCATCGCCGTCCAGGGCCCGCGCTCCCAGGAGATCCTCGCCACCCTCACCGACGCCGACCTGGCCGGGCTCAAGTACTACACCGGCCTGCCCGGCAGGGTCGACGGGCGGGAGGCGCTCATCGCCCGCACCGGCTACACCGGCGAGGACGGCTTCGAGCTGTTCGTGGCCGTCCAGGACGCGCTGCCGCTGTGGCACGCGCTGACCGCCGCCGGCGAACCGTACGGGCTGAAGCCGGCCGGGCTGTCCAGCCGTGACACGCTCCGCCTGGAGGCGGGCATGCCGCTGTACGGCAACGAGCTGAGCGCGGAGCTGACCCCGTTCGACGCGGGGATGGGCAGGGTGGTGAAATTCGACAAGCCGGGCGACTTCGTGGGCAGGTCGGCGCTGGAGGCGGTCAAGGACACCCCGCCGCGGCGCCGCCTGACCGGGCTGGTCGCGCGCGGCCGCCGGGTGCCCCGCCACGGATACCCGGTGACCAAGGACGGTGCCGTCGTCGGCGAGGTCACCAGCGGCGCGCCCTCGCAGACGCTGGGCAAGCCCATCGCGCTGGCCTACGTCGACGCCGGCATCGACGCCGGCGAAGGTCTGGCCGTCGACATCAGGGGCAGGCAAGAACCCGTGGACGTGGTCGAGCTGCCCTTTTACAGGAGGAACAAGTGAGCAACATCCCTGACGACCTGAGCTACACCAAGGAGCACGAGTGGATCTCCGGCCTGGAGGACGGCCTGGTCGCCACGATCGGCATCACGGCCTTCGCCGCCGAGGCCCTCGGTGACGTGGTCTTCGTGCAGCTCCCGGAGGTCGGCTCGACCGTGGAAGCCGGGGACTCGATCGGCGAGGTCGAGTCCACCAAGTCCGTGAGCGAGATCTACACGCCTGTCGGCGGCGAGGTGGTCGAGGTCAACCAGACCCTGGTGGACGACCCGTCGCTGGCCAACAGCGACCCGTACGGCGAGGGCTGGATGTTCAAGGTGCGCGCCGACGGCGACGCCGCCGACCTGCTCTCCGCCGAGGAGTACGCCGCCCTCACCTCGGGCGAGTCCTGACCCACCCGCCGGGGCCCGGCACCGGGCCCCGGCCCCGCGCGTGAAAGGCGCCATCAATGGCGATCAGCGTCTTCGACCTCTTCAAGATCGGGATCGGCCCGTCCAGCTCCCACACCGGCGGCCCGATGGCCGCCGCCCACCGGTTCGCGCGCGGCCTGCACCAGGACGGGCTGCTCGGCCGTACGGCGCGCGTCGAGGCCATCCTGTACGGCTCCCTCGGCCTGACCGGCAAGGGCCACGGCAGCGACAAGGCCGTCCTGCTGGGCCTGTCGGGCGAGAAGCCCGAGCTGGTGGACGTCGACACCGTGGACGAGCGGCTGGCCGCGATGCGCGAGTCCGGCACGGTCCGGCTGTTCGGCGAGCGGGAGATCCCGTTCGTGATCGGTGAGGACCTGGTGTTCGAGCGCAAGATCTCGCTGCCGGAGCACCCGAACGGCATGCGCTTCACCGCCTACGACGAGGCGGGCGGGAGCCTGCGCGAGAAGGTGTACTTCTCCGTCGGCGGCGGCTTCGTGGTCGACGAGACCGCCACCGGCGCCGATCGCATCAAGCCGGACGACACGGTCCTGCCCTACCCGTTCACCACCGGCGAGGAGTTGCTCAAGCACTGCTCGGCCACCGGCCTGTCGATCTCCGGGCTGATGCTGGAGAACGAGAAGGCGTTCGGCCTCGGCGAGGACGAGATCCGCGCCCGCGTGCTCGACCTCTGGCGGGTCATGACGGAGTGCGTGCGGCGGGGCATCGCCAAGGAAGGCGTGCTGCCCGGCGGGCTCAAGGTCAAGCGCCGCGCCCACCAGCTGCACCGCCGCCTGCAGGCCGAGTCCGCCGAGAAGGACCCGCTGCAGGCGATGGACTGGGTGTCGCTGTTCGCCCTGGCCGTCAACGAGGAGAACGCCGCCGGGGGCCGCATCGTCACCGCCCCCACCAACGGCGCGGCCGGCATCATCCCCGCCGTGCTCACGTACTACTCCCGCTTCACCCCGAACGCCGACGACGACGGCGTGATCCGCTTCCTGCTGACGGCGGCGGCGATCGGCGTGCTGTTCAAGGAGAACGCGTCCATCTCCGGCGCCGAGGTCGGCTGTCAGGGCGAGGTCGGCTCGGCCTGCTCGATGGCCTCGGCGGGGCTCACCGAGGTCCTCGGCGGCACCCCCGAGCAGGTGGAGAACGCCGCCGAGATCGGCATCGAGCACAACCTGGGCCTGACCTGCGACCCGATCGGCGGCCTGGTGCAGATCCCGTGCATCGAGCGGAACGCGGTCGCCTCCATCAAGGCCATCACCGCGGCCCGCATCGCGCTGCGCGGCGACGGCCGCCACCACGTGTCGCTCGACAAGGCCATCAAGACCATGCGCGACACCGGCAGGGACATGCTCGACAAGTACAAGGAGACCTCGCGCGGCGGCCTCGCCGTGAACGTCATCGAGTGCTGAGACGCTTCGGAGCCGGCCGGATCCCAGGCAGTGTGAGGTCTAGCGACGGACGTGGATGCGGACCACCGCGCCCAGCTCGTCGTCGCGGACCTCACGCCGGATGCGGCCGACGATCTCCCGGTCCAGCTTGCCCACCACCGCACCCACGTCCGCCCCCGGCGGGCAGGAGAGCGAGATCCGCAGCCGGGCCGTGCCTTCCAGCTCGCCGAGCACCCGCACCGCCGCCCGCGACAGCCCTTCCACGTCCTTCAGGCCCACGCAGAGCATCGCCGTACCCGTGCCGGACCGCGTCCCGAACCGGCCCCAGCCGAGGCTCAGCAGCAGCCACCGGAGCGTCACCAGCGCGAGCACCACCAGCACCAGGGCCACCAGCCACGGCACCCACGGCTGCCCGCTCAGAGCGTCGGCGGTGCGCTCCGGCAGCACCCTGGCCCGCGGCGACAGCCCGCGCAGATGGCCCTGGCCGCGCAGCCAGGCGAAGCCGCCGGCGATCAGCAGCACCGCGCCCACCACGGCCAGCCCCAGGCGGTTGCCTCCGTACTGCCGCATCACAGCCCCTTCCTGCGCAGCCGCACCACGACCTCACCCGTGCCGAGCGTGCCCAGCCCTGCGAGCCGGTCGCCCACCGCGGTCCCCACCTGCCTGAGCATCGCGCCCGACGACTCGGGGCCGGTCACCACGGTGACCTCGATGCGCCGCCTGCGCAGCCGTACCCTGACCCGGTCCACCCCGTCGGCCTGCCGCGCGACCTCGCGCAGCGTGCGGCGCAGGCCGGAGCGGGTGATGCCGATGACGATCAGCGGATCCGTGGTCTCCACGGGTACGAGCCTGCACCGGCCCGGCAGCACCGCCAGCAGGAGCAGGCCCACGCCCAGGCCCGCGACCCCCAGCGCGGGCGCCGACAGATCCTTCCACGACGACGCGGACGCCAGCGCGGCGGCCTCGTCGATCGGCACCAGGCCCAGGGGCCGGGCCCACAGGCCCGCGACGATCTCCGCGGCGAGGAGCCCGAGCCCGGCGGTCAGCAGCGCCGCCACGGCCACACCGGCGGGCGTTCTGGCCGGCCGGAGCACCCGGCGGGATCTGCGGACCGGGGAGTCGCGCACCGTGGCGGAGGTACCGGGCAGAAGCTGCTGGAGCGTGGTCATCACAACCATCAGAGGTACACGGGCGAGGCTCCCGCTCGACCGTGTCCCCGCCGCCCGTTTGCAGGATCATTACGGGCCACGCGATCAATGCGAATCAGCCTCATGTTCAATTGCCGGTTATGCCGTTACGCTGCCGGTATGGACGACCGCCAGCGCTACGACCGTGCCACCGCCGCGCTCGAGCCGCCGTTCGCCATCCTCGACCTGGCCGCGATGCGCGCCAACGCCGCGAGCATGGTGCGCCGGGCCGCGGGCAAGCCGATCAGGGTGGCCACCAAATCACTCCGATCCCGGCCGCTGCTGGAGCGGGTGCTGGCCATCGACGGCTTCCGCGGCCTGATGGCGTTCACCCTCCCCGAGGCGCTCTGGCTCGCGTCGCGAGGCCGCACCGACATCCTCGTCGCCTACCCCACCGCCGACCGGCAGGCCCTCGCCGCCCTGGCCGCGGACGCCGACGCCGCCCGGCACATCACGATCACCGTCGACTCGGCCGACCACCTCGCCTACCTGGACCAGGCGCTCTCCGGAGTCCACCCCCGGCACGAGATCCGGCTCTGCCTCGACATCGACGCCGGCTTCGTCGCCCTCGGCGGCCGGTTCAGGGCCGGCGCGCTGCGCTCCCCCGTCCGCGACGCCGACCAGGCCGCCCGCCTGGCCGCCGACATCGCCAAACGCCCCGGCTACCGGCTGGCGGGACTGCTCGCGTACGAGGCCCAGATCGCCGGCGTCGGCGACGCCCCCCAGAGCGCCGCCTACGGCCGCGTCGTGCGGCTCATGCAGACCCTCTCGGCCAGAGAGCTCGTGATGCGCCGCGGCCGCATCGTCAACGCCGTCCGCCAGGTCGCCGACCTCGAGTTCGTCAACGGCGGCGGCACCGGCTCCATCGAACGCACCGTACGCGAGAAGGCCGTCACCGAGGTCGCCGCCGGATCCGGGCTCTTCCACCCCAGGTTGTTCGACTTCTACCGCGGCTTCACCGGCCACCCCGCCGCGATGTTCGCGCTCCCCGTCGTGCGCCGTCCCTCAACTGACACCGTGACCGTGCTCGGCGGCGGCTACATCGCCTCCGGCCCTCCGGGGACCGGCCGCGCGCCCCAGCCGTACCTGCCCGCCGGCCTGCGCTACAGCCGCGACGAGGGCGCGGGCGAGGTGCAGACCCCCCTCACCGGCCAGGCAGCCGAGGACCTGCGCGTCGGCGACCGCGTCTGGTTCAGGCACGCCAAGGCGGGCGAGCTGTGCGAGCGCTTCGACACCCTCCACCTCGTCGACGGCGACACCGTCGTGGAATCCGTGCCGACCTACCGCGGCGAGGGCAGGACGTTCCTCTGACCGCTTACCGCCGCCGTGTTCCTCTGACCGCTACCGGCGCCTGCGCCGCCGCCACAGCACCACGGCCGCCCCCAGCACCAGCACCGCGCCCACCCCGATCAGCACCGGGGCCAGATCCGGCGGCTCCTCGTCCCACAGCCGCTCAGGGTCCTGCCCCAGCTCCACCGGCCGCGGCGACATGCCCAGCGCGTCACTCACCTGCGCCACCAGGTTGCCCGCCCTGGTCTTCACATCCGCCACCGTGCGCTCGGCGACCCGCTTCGGGCTCACCCGGTCGGCGATGGCATCCACCGTCTGCGCCAACTCCGCGCGCGTCCGCGCGATCCGCCGCTCCAGCTCATCAGGATCGGTGTCAGCCATGACTCTCCTTCCGGCGCGCTCCTGCTCGTGACGATCAGTCTGTCAGGTCATCACCCCGGACGGCACGCCAGCCCGGCCGGTAGGTTCTCCAGGAGAACCACGGGAGGACCTGATGACCGAATCCAAGCTCGCGCCCGGCGACGCCGCGCCCGAGTTCACGCTGCCCACCTCCGACGGCGGCAGCGTCTCTCTCGCCGACCACCGCGGCAAGCGCGTGATCCTCTACTTCTACCCCGCCGCCATGACACCCGGCTGCACCAAACAGGCCTGCGACTTCCGCGACAACCTCGGCCAACTCACCGACGAGGGCTACGTCGTCCTCGGCGTCTCCAAGGACAAGCCCGCCAAACTCGCCAAGTTCGCCGAACGCGACGCCCTGACCTTCCCGCTCCTGTCGGACCCCGAGCTGGAGATCCACAAGGCGTACGGCGCGTTCGGGCTCAAGAAGCTGTACGGCAAGGAGGTCGAGGGCGTCATCCGCTCCACCTTCGTCATCGACCCCGCCGGAAAGATCGAACAGGCGCTGTACAACGTGCGAGCCACCGGCCACGTCGCAAGCCTCAAGAAGAAACTCGGCCTTTCCTGACCAAAAGGACTTCGCTCGTCCGCAAACACTGAAACTGTCGGCCGGCTTTTCTAGCTTTACGACATGGCCGCTTATCAGAAGTACACGCGAGAGATGCTCGCCGAGGCGGCGGCGACTTCTCTCAGCGTTGCCGATGTGCTCCGCCGCCTGGGCATCAGATGGACCGGCGGCAGTCATGCACACATCAGCCGCCGGCTGAAGCACTTCGCCATCGACACCTCCCATTTCGTGGGGAGGGCGCACGGCAAGGGCAGGAGATCTCCCACCCTGCGCCCCTATCAGGAGATCCTCGTCCTCCGCCCGCCGGCGTCCATCCGCGAGAAGGCGCCCGCGCTGCGCCGGGCGTTGCGGGAAGCCGGGCTGCCCTACGCCTGCGCAGGCTGTAGGATTGACGGCACGTGGCAGGGAAAGCCGCTCACTCTCCATGTCGACCACATCAACGGTGATTGGCTCGACAATCGACAGGAGAATTTGCGATTCCTCTGTCCGAATTGCCATTCTCAGACCGCCAACTTCGCGGGCAGGGGAAAGGCGAAGGGGCCGTAGCCCAATGGCAGAGGCACAGTCTTTAGGTGGCTGGCAGTGTGGGTTCGAATCCCATCGGCCCTACATTTTCCTTCATTCTCGCCGGCAGATCGTGCTCCCTGCGTGGCGATTTCTGCTGTAGATCACGAGACCGTGTTGGCCGGTCGTTCACCGCGGGCGTACTGGGCTATCTGAGCGGCGGCCACCTGCCAGGCGCGGGCGTCCGCCTGGGGGACGTCGCCTGCCACGTGCGGGGTGATGAGGACCCCGGGGGTGTGCCAGAGGGGGTGGTCCGGGGGAAGGGGTTCGGGGTCGGTGACGTCGAGGATGGCGCGCAGGCGGCCGGTGCGGGTCTCGGCGAGCAGGGCCTGGGTGTCGACGACGGGGCCGCGGGCCGCGTTGAGGAGGATGGCGCCGTCCTTCATGGCCGCGAGGAAGTCCTTGTCGGCGAGGTGGTGGGTGCCGGGGGTGAGGGGCAGCATGAGGGCGACCACGTCCTGGGCGGGCAGGAGGGCCGGGAGGTCGGCCATGGTGACGACGCCGGGGCGGGGGTGGCGGGCCATCATCGTGATGTGCGGGCCGAACGGCTCCAGGCGGGCGCGGAGCTGGACGCCGAGGTCGCCGGCGCCGAGGATGAGCACCCGCTTGTCCCAGAGCGTCTCGGCGACGTGCGGGTTCCAGCGGGCGGCGGCCTGGTCGGCGGCGAAGGCGGGCAGGTCGCGGGCGACGGCCAGCAGGGTGGCGGCGGCCCATTCGGCGACGGCGGGGCCGTGGGCGCCGCGCGCGTTCGACAGGGTGACGTGGGCGGGCAGGCGGCCGGTCCAGTTGTCGGTGCCGGCGCTGAGCGTCTGCACGAGCCGGAGCGCGGGCAGCCGGTCGACGAGGGCGAGCACGCGGTCCACCGGGCGGGAGGGGATGACCATGACCTCAGCCGCCTCGGCGCCTTCCGGCGGTTCGTCGCGCACGTCGTACAGGAGCGCGGTGACGCCGTCGACGGCGGCGAGCGCGTCGAGGCCGCGCGGCTCGGGCACGAGGGCGATGAGGGGCTGGTCGGACGCTTCGGACTGGGCGGGCGTGATGGGCTCTTGTGTCGGCATGGTGTTCCCGGGGTTCGGCTGCCACGGGTTCATTCCCCGTATCGGATCGGAGAACCTGGGGATCTAGCCGACGCGCGTCGGGAGGGGCGCCGGTTCGAGGTCGCAGATGACGCGGCCCTCGATGCGGAGGCAGACCGGCGGGCGCTCGCCGGGCCGCTGCCAGGAGTCCGTCGGGCCGGGGCGGGCCCAGAGGGCGCCGGTCAGGGCGACGGCGCCGCCGCCGATGAGGCCGCCCACGACGAGGCCGGCGAGCCCGGCGCCGACGACCTGGGTCTGCTTGCGGCGCAGGAAGTCGCGGAGGGTGGGCTTGGCGGGCGGTGCGGGCAGAGGGCCCCAGCCGGGGCCGGAGTACGGGCCAGGCCCGAGATCACCGTAAGGCGTGGGGCGGGTGTCCCGGCGGTTCGGGTCGCGCGGTGGTTCCTCTTCACCGCGCGACCCGGCGTCACGATCATGATCCGCCATCACGATCTCCCTTTACTCGCCCCGGAGGGCGCTCCCGGGAACTAGATTGCCGCAGCACCCGTAAGCGTGGCGTAAGACCTGGGTTGTACGCGTACTTCCCCCTCAAGGCTGAGCCGAGTGGTTGGCGGCATCCGTATCGTGAGGATGTGTTCGGCAAGGTGAGGGCGTGGTCGGCGCGCCGCGGGAGGCTGATGGACGCCCTCCGGGTGGCGCCCGTCGCGGTGCTGTGCCTGCTGCCGGCGGTCCCGCAGGTGTTCTACGAGCCCGGCGGGGTGACCGGCTACGTCTTCTTGACGCTGGTGCTGCTGGCGCCGCTGTTCGTGTGGTGGCGGCGGCCGGTGGCGGCGTTCGCGGGTGTCGCGCTGGTGAGCTTCGGCCAGTGGGCGGCGAGCGTGGACGTGCTGCCGGCCAACTTCGTGGTGCTGGTGGCGCTCTGGGCGGTGGCCGCGCGGAGCTCGTTCCGGTGGGCGCTGGCCGCCCTGCTGGTGGCCGAGCTGGGGGTGTTCCTGGCGCTGGTGCGGTGGGACACGCCCACGCTGGGCATGTTCACGACCGGTTCGATCCTCGTGGTGACGGTCTGGCTGGCCGGGCTGTACGCGAGCACGCGCAGGCGCTACCTGGAGAGCCTGGAGGAGCGGGCCAGGCGGGCGGAGCTGGAGCGCGACCAGCGGGCCAAGATGGCCGCGGCGGCCGAGCGGGCGCGGATCGCCAGGGAGCTGCACGACGTGGTGGCCCACCATGTGAGCGTCATGGTGGTGCAGGCCGACGGCGCGGGTTACGCGATCGCCTCCGACCCGGAGCAGGCCCGGCTGGCGGTGCGGACGATCTCCCGTACCGGGCGGGAGGCGCTGGCGGAGATGCGCAGGCTGGTGGGCGTGCTCAGGGAGGACGAGGGCGCGGGCGGGGGCACCGACTACACGCCGCAGCCGGGGCTGGCGCAGCTGGAGGACCTGGTGCGCGGGGCGGGCGTGCCGGCCACGCTGCGGGTCACGGGCACGCCGGGCGAGCTGCCGGAAGGGGTGCAGCTCGCCGTCTACCGCATCGTCCAGGAGGCGCTGACGAACGCGCTCAAGCACGGCGGCCCGGACGCGCGCGCCCTGGTGGAGCTGGATTGCCGCGGCTCCGAGCTGGTGGTGCGGGTGACCGATGACGGCAGGGGGGCGGCGGCGCCGCTCGCCTCCGGCGGCCACGGGCTGGTGGGGATGCGGGAGCGGGTCGGCATGTACGGCGGGGAGGTCTCGGCGGGGCCGCGGCCGGGTGGCGGCTTCGAGGTGCTGGCCAGGCTGCCGGTGCCGCGGGTCAGGGCGGCTTAGGGAGGTCGGGGTGGACCAGGTGATCCGGGTGATGCTGGTGGACGACCAGGAGCTGCTGCGGGCCGGGTTCCGCATGGTGCTGGGCGCGCAGCCCGACATCGAGGTGGTCGCCGAGGCGGGCGACGGGCTGCGGGCGGTGGAGCTGCTGCGGTCCGTCGAGGTGGACGTGGTGCTCATGGACGTGCGCATGCCGCGGATGGACGGGGTGGAGGCGATCGGCCACATCAGGGGGCCGAAGGTGCTCATCCTGACGACGTTCGACCTGGACGAGTACGCGTTCGCGGCCATCAGGGCGGGGGCCTCGGGCTTCCTGCTGAAGGACGTGCCGCCGGCGGAGCTGGTGAGCGCGATCCGTTCGGTGCACGCGGGTGACGCGGTGGTGTCGCCGCGCACGCTGAAGCGGATGCTCGACCGGTTCGCCGTCCACCTGCCGTCGGAGGCGCCGGCCGCGGCGGCGGAGCTGACGCCGCGCGAGCGTGAGGTGCTGCTGATGGTGGCGCGAGGGCGCTCCAACCTGGAGATCGCCGCCGAGCTGGAGGTGGCGGAGGCCACGGTGAAGACGCATCTGGGGCGGGTGCTGGCCAAGCTGGGGCTGCGGGACCGGGCGCAGGTCGTGGTGTACGCGTACGAGGCGGGCCTGATCGTGCCGTCGCATCGGCCGAACGGCTGAGTGGGGTCGTCTGGCGTCGCAGGAGAAGTCCCTCCTCAGGGCCCATGGATCACGAAATTTCCGGCCATAGCGTGAGTCGCGTTCTTCAGATGCCAACGAGGAGTGGACGTGACTTTCACGAAGACCCGGCACCCCGCCGTGGTGGCCGAGGCGCTGACCAAGGTGTACGGCGAGGGCGACGCCCGGGTGCACGCGCTGCGCGAGGTGGACGTGTCCTTCGGCACCGGCGCCTTCACGGCCATCATGGGCCCGTCGGGCTCGGGCAAGTCCACGCTGATGCACTGCCTGGCGGGCCTCGACACGGCCACCTCCGGCACCGTGCGCGTCGGCGAGGTGGAGCTGACCGGGCTCGGCGACAAGCGGCTCACGCTGCTGCGCAGGGAGCGGATCGGCTTCGTCTTCCAGGCGTTCAACCTGCTGCCCACGCTGAGCGCCGAGGAGAACATCCTGCTGCCGCTGCGGATCGCCGACCGCCGGCCCGACCAGGTGCTGTACGACCGGGTGATCGACACCGTGGGGCTGCGCGACCGGCTGGGGCACCGGCCGGCGGAGCTGTCCGGCGGCCAGCAGCAGCGGGTCGCGGTGGCCAGGGCGCTGATCAGCAAGCCGCAGGTGATCTTCGCGGACGAGCCGACGGGCAACCTGGACTCGCGCAGCGGCGCGGAGGTGCTGTCGTTCCTGCGCACGTCGGTGCGCGAGCTGGGGCAGACGATCGTCATGGTGACGCACGACCCGATGGCGGCCTCGTACGCCGACCGGGTGGTGTTCCTGCGTGACGGCCGGCTGGTGGACGAGCTGTCCGCGCCCACGCCGCAGACGGTGCTGGACACGCTGATGAAGCTGGAGGCGTGAGGTGCTGAGGACGGCTCTCGCCGGGCTGCGCGCGCACCGGCTCCGGCTGCTGCTCACCTCCCTGGCGATCATGCTGGGGGTGGCGTTCATCGCCGGCACGTTCGTGCTGAACGACACCATCCAGGCCGGGTTCGCCGAGCGGGTCACGGCCGACGCCGAGAAGGTCGCGGTCGCCGTACTGCCGGAAGGTCCCGGGGAGCGGATCGGGCCGGAGGTGCTGGAGCGGGTGCGCGCCGTGCCGGGCGTGCGCGAGGCCGTGGGGCTGGTACGGGGCAGCGCGCCGCTGCTGGGCCAGGACGGCAAGGCGGTCGGCGGCATGCCGACCACGGCCGTGTCGATCGTCCCTGGGGCGCTGGACCGCACGACGATCGTCAGCGGCACCGGCCCCGGCTCCGACGACCACGCGGCGGTGCTCGACGAGAACACGGCCGAGGCGGCGGGCTTCCGGGTCGGCGACACGATCAAGGTGCTCGACAGCCGGGGGCGCGAGCACGTGTTCCGGCTCGTCGGCCTCCTGGACCCGGGCCTCGACCAGGAGCTCGCCTACACGGGCGCGGTCGGCTTCACCACGGCGACGGCGCAGCGGATGACCGGCGCCGAGGGCTTCGCCGAGATCGACGTCGCCGGAGACGACCCGGCCGCGCTCAAGCCGGCCGTGGCGGCGGCCGCGGGCGCCGGGCACCAGGTGCTGACCGGCGAGGAACTGGCCGCCGACCTGGCCAGGCAGGCCGGGCTGGAGATGCGCACGCTGACGGTCGGGCTGCTCATGTTCGGCCTGGTGGCGATGGTGGTGGCCGCGCTGGTCATCTACAACACGTTCGGCATCCTGGTGGCGCAGCGCACCCGCGAGATGGCGCTGCTGCGTTGCATCGGGGCCACCCGCGGGCAGGTGTTCGGCTCGGTCCTGATCGAGTCGGCGGTGGTCGCCGTGGTGGCGTCGGTGACCGGGCTCGCGGCCGGGTACGGGCTGGGCGCGCTCACGCTCGCGGTCCTGGGCGCCCTCGACGCGCCGCTGCCGACCGAGGCGGCGCTCGCGCTGTCGCCGGAGACGATCGCCGTCGGCCTGGGCGTGGGCCTGGCCGTCACCGTCGGCGCCGCGGTGCTGCCCGCGCGGACCGCCACCCGGGTCGCGCCGGTGGCCGCGCTGCGCACGCAGGTGGAGGAGCGGACGTTCCGCGCGGGCGTGCCGCGGATGGTCTTCGCCGCCCTGTTCCTGCTGGCGGGGCTCGGCGCGGGCGGCGCGGGGGCGCTGGTGCTGCCGCCGGGCGAGCAGACGTCGCTGTTCGTGGTGATGGCGGGCGGCGTGCTGACCTTCCTCGGCGTGCTGATCCTGGGGCCGGTGCTGGTCAGGCCGCTGAGCGCGGTGCTCGGCTGGGTCCCGGCCAAGCTGTTCGGGGTGCCGGGGCGGCTGGCCGTGGACAACTCGGGCCGCAACCCCAAGCGGGCCGCGACCACGACCGTGGCGCTGACGATCGGGGTGACGCTGATGACGCTGATCTCGGTGGTCACCGCGTCCACCCGGGCGACGGTCACGGACAAGCTGGACGAGCAGTTCCCCGTGGACTACGCGCTCATGACCCAGGGCCGCGAGGGCGGCATCCCCCGGTCGGTCGGCGAGGAGCTGAAGGACCGGCCGGAGTTCGCCGCCGTGCTGCGGGTCCGCGACACCGCCGCGACGGTGGGCGGTGTCAGGGTGCGGGTCGGCACGTACGAGGGTCCGATCAGCCCGAAGCTGGTCTCCGGCGCGCTGCCCGAGCTGTCCGCCGGGCAGGTGGCGGTGGCCGCGCACGCCGCGCGTGACCTGCGCGTGGGGGTCGGCGACACGGTACGGGTCGGCCCGGGCTCCGGGGCGGTGCCGCTGGAGGTGGTGGCGGTCGTGGACGACGAGTCGCCGCTGCCGACGCTCGCCCTGGCCCCGGGGCAGTTCGCGGAGCTGTTCGGCGACGTCCAGGACAGCCGGGTGCTGATCGATATCGCGGACGACGTGGCGCCCGAGCGGGCGCGGGCCGTGGTGGAGGCGGCCGCGGCCGCCCACCCGACGGTCCAGGTGCAGAGCTCGACCGAGGTGCGCGAGGAGTTCGACCAGACGCTGGACATGCTGCTGATGATCATCACCGGGCTGCTCGGGCTGTCGATCCTCATCTCGCTGCTCGGCATCGCCAACACGCTCTCCCTGTCGGTGCACGAACGGGCCAGGGAGTCGGCGCTGCTGCGGGCGCTCGGGCTGACCAGGGCGCAGCTGCGGCGGATGCTGTCGGTGGAGGCGCTGGTGTTCGGGCTCATCGGCGCGGTGGTCGGGGTGGCGCTCGGCCTGGTGTTCGGGTGGGCGGCCATGCGGGCGATGCTGGACGGGGCGGTCTTCACCGCGTCGCCGTGGCAGATCGGGCTGTTCGTGCTGCTGTCGGGGGTGGCGGGCATGGTGGCCGCGGTGCTGCCGGGCCGGCGTGCGGCCAGGGCGTCGATCGTGGGATCGCTGGCAGGCTGACCCTTCTGGCCACAAACCCGGATAAATCAGTTATAGGCGGTCAAATCCGGATATGTGTAGCTCGGTTGCGCGCGGGACCTTCGCTCTCGCGTGCCCGAGGGAGGCCGGGCGTCCATGGGGGCGACGCCCGGCCTTGCCCTAGTTTCCAGCGTTTCTATGGCGGAGGGGCGCTTTTTCCGTACTTCGTATGGCAGCGCTCAGCGAGGGTGGCGGCCGGGCCAGAGGTCGGCGACCGACTCCGGGTCCAGCAGAGGGCGGGCCACCACCTCTCCCGAGGACCTGTCGATGACGACGCACCCGCCGCCGATCGTGTCCGGCAACCGGGCCGGGTCGTCGGGCTCCGGCTCGCGCGCCCACGCCACGTACCCGTCACCGAACCCGTAGATCCCCACCGGCAGCGCCTCCTCCTGCGGGCGCACCCCGTTGAAGTACTCCTCCGCCAGCGCCCTGGCCTGGTCGAGGTTCATCGCGGCTGCCCCTGCCTGTCGAGGATGACGCAGAACACCCCGGTCACGGTGGTGTAGAGGGGTTCGACGGCCATGTGACCACGCTGGGCGTCGATCCAGATGACCTCGTCCAGGTAGTTGACCGCGTTCCAGGCGTGCGACCCGCCGGCGGGCCAGCGGACCACGATGATCGCCGACGCGCCGTGACCCGCCTCCCGCAGGCGGCGGGCCAGCATCGGGTACGCGTGCCGCCCCTGCCCGGCGTACTGGAAGCGCTGCCCCGCCCAGCGTTCCATCCGCGCCGTGCTGCCCGCCTCTCCGGTGACCAGCGGGCGCCCGATGGCGTCGTACTCGGGCGTCCTCGGCGCCGCGGCGGCCGGTTCCCCGTGCCAGGTGGACAGCACGGCCAGTGCGCAGTCGGCGGCGTTCGAGGCCCGGAACGGGTCGTCGGCCGGCCCGCCGCCGTTGATGAGCCGCACCCAGGTGCCGCGCGGGTCCGGGAACCTGGCGCCCGGCTCCACCGCCATCGCCAGGTCCTGCTCCACCTGCGGGTCCGGCCGCGCCAGCCCGCCCGGCGCCCCGTACGACCTGCTCCCGGCCAGCTTGGGCGGCCGATGCGGCCAGTCGAACCAGTCATACTCGGCGACCCCCCGCCTGACCCCCGTATCCACCCCATCGGCCCCGAGACCGCCGGGCGCCAACCCTTGATCGAAGACCCCACCGACCGGCAACCCCTGATCGAAGAGACCGCCCGGCGCCGACATCTGATCGAAGAGACCGCCCGTATCCAACCTCTGATCGAACGGCCCGGCAATCGCCGGCCCCTCACCGTACGGCCCGGCAGTCGCCGACCCGTGATCGAACGGCCCGGTAGTCGCCGGCCCCCGACCAACCGGCCCGGTGCCTGCCAACCCGTGATCGGGAGGACCGGCGATGGCCGCCCCCTGATCGAGAGGATCAGCGGTGGGAGGCTCGTGGTCGTACGGGCGCATGGGGGTGGGCCAGGACGTCGGCCCACCGGCCCGTACGGGACCGCCGCTCTCTCCTGCGGACGGTGCCGGTGCACCGCCGTCGGTCGTCATCCGCGTCTGGAGGAAGCTCACCGGAGGGACAGCGGGCGCGACGGCCTGACCGTCCGCATCGCGTTCACGCTGTTCGAACGGCCGCGAGTCGCCATCCTCTTCGTCGCGTTCGCGCCGCTCGAACGGCGGCGAGCCGCCACCCTCCGGAGCCTCTGCTTTCCCGCCGGACTCGGCAGGCCGGGGTGTCGCACTCCCGAACCCGCCGTTCTCCCACGCCCCGGCACCTTGGGTACCGGCCCTCCCGGCACCAGGCGGGTCGGCGAGGTTCTCCTGCGGCACCGGCCACCCGGAACCCCGGGCCACCGTCGCCGGACCCCGCTGACCAGAACCTCTGACAGGCGAACCGTCCCGCCCCGCATCGCCCCACCGAAACGACCTTCCGGCAGGCGGACCGTCACTCCCCCGCCCCGCCGCGCCCTCAACAGGCGACGCACCAGCATCCGCGCCACCCCGCTGACCGGCACCTCCGGCGGGCGAACCACCAGAATCCGCACCACCACCCCACGTCGGATCTCCCGCAGACGGACCGCCGGCACCGTCACCGACCCGCTGACCAGGACCGCTGGTGGGCGAACCATCAGAATCCCCACCACACCACGTCGCGGGCGGAGCGGCGCCGTCGTTGTCCTGCCGCCACACCGGGGCGTCGCGGTCCCGCCGCCGCACCGAAACGTCAGGGTTCCGGTCATCGCGCCAGGAACGGGACGGGCCGTCGGCGAGCCGGTTGCCGGGGCTCTCGGCGTGCTCCCCCGGACGCGGGCTCGCGGCAGGCCGGGGCGTCGCGTCCGCGGGCGGCGGGCTGGAGTTCCAGGGGCCTTCGCGGCTGCCCTGGACGGGTTCGCCGCCACCCGTGGGGTCGGTCGGGGATGGGTCGGTCGGTTCGGAGTCGGGCGGTCCGGGGGCAGTGGCGTTCTCGTAGTCGAGCCACCGCACCCCGTCTGCGACCACGGGGTTGTACTGCCCCTCGGGTAGGACCCACCGGACGCCGGACTTGCGGTCGCGGGCCACGTCCTGCCTCCTGTCACTGCTCGACGACCGATCGTAGGGGCGGACAGCGTGACGCAGGGGCGAAAGTCAGGAAGATTCTCGGCCAGGACTGGGCGCCCTACCAGCACAAACGCCCTATCAACGGACGAGTCAGGTGACGTGGACGTCGATCGTGTGCCAGCCGGTGGCGCCGTCGGGCATCACCGGGGCGCGCTGCTCGGTCTGGGTGTATCCGGCCGCGTCCGTCGCCCGTACTTCGAGCGTGTGATCCCCCGGCGTGGCGTCCCAGTCGAGCGCCCACTGCCGCCAGGTGTCCGGGCCGGGCACCTGGGCGAGCCGGGCCTCCCGCCACGCGCCCCGGTCGACCCGTACCTCCACCGCGTCGACACCCTTGTGCTGCGCCCAGGCGACGCCCGCGATCGTCGTGCGGCCCGCCGGCACCGTGGCCCCCTCCGCCGGGACGTCGATCCGGGACTCCGTCTTGATGGGCGCCCTGGCCGACCAGCCGCGCGGCGTCCAGTACGCCTCGTCGGTGTCGAACCTGGTCGCCTTGACGTCCACCACCCACTTGGTCGCCGAGACGTACCCGTACAGACCCGGCACCACCTGCCGCACCGGGAAACCGTGGGCCACGGGAAGCGGCTCGCCGTTCATCGCGACGGCGAACAGGGCGTCCCTGCCGTCCATGACCACGTCCACCGGCGTGCCGCAGGTGAAGCCGTCGGAGGAGGTCGACAGCAGCATGTCGGCCTCCGGGCGGAGCCCCGCCTCGCGCAGCACGTCGGCCATCCGCACCCCGAGCCAGCGCGCGTTGCCCACGAGGGGGCCGCCGACCTCGTTGGAGACGCAGGCGAGGGTGATGTCGGCCTCCATGAGCGGGCGCCTGAGCAGTTCCTCGTACGTGATCTCGATCGGACGGTCGACGAGGCCGTGCACGCGCAGGGTCCACGCCCGCGGGTCCACCTGGGGGACGATGAGCGCGGTGTCCACCCGGTAGAAGTCGGCGTTCGGGGTGACGAACGGCGACAGGCCCCTGATCCTGAGATCGACTCCGGCCGGAAGGGGTGGGGCCGGCACGGCGGGCGCGGGGATCGCGACGTTGACCCGTGCCGCGTCGACGGCGCGAGCACCACTGAGCGAACGGCCCACGACAGCGGCGGCCCCGGCGGCCACCACTCCCCCGGCGGCCCCGGTCAGCAGCCTGCGCCGGTCGAACGCGTACGGCATGCCCGGAGCCCACATGACCCCGGGCCGCTCGACGTCCCCGGCGGAAACCTCGCGGACGGAAGGCGTGGCGCGGCGGAGGATCCAGGACAGGGCCAGGGCGCCCGCCGCCACCCCCGCCAGCGTCGGCAGCGCGTCGGCGGCCGTCGCGCCGGGCCTGGTCAGCACCGCCACCAGCCCCACCACCCCGAACAGCGCCAGCCCCGCCGTCCCGTACGCGCGGCGGCGCCGGGCCACGACGCCGATGCCGGCCGCGATCAGGGTGAGCACCACGAGCACGCCGCCGATGAGGACGTTCTTGTCGTTCTCGCCGAAGGTCCGGATCGCGAACTCCTTCAGCGGCGCCGGCGACAGGTCGACCACCCAGTCGCCCACGGCCAGGACCGGGAACGACGAGGCTCGTACCAGCCCCGCGCCGAGCTGCGCGACGCCGAGCGCCACGGCGCCCGCCACGATGCCTGCCAGCGCGCCCGCCCAGACGGGCGTGACCTGATTACTCCGCACGACTCCGACGCTACGCCGCGCGGCGCCCGGCAGGTCTTAAGGGATGGTTACGGCGCCAGCAGTTCGTGCACGATCGGCGCGAGCGCGCGGAAGGCGCGGCCCCGGTGGGAGATCGCGTCCTTCTCGCCGGCCGTCATCTCGGCCGTGGTGCGGCTGTCGCCGTCGGGCACGAAGATCGGGTCGTACCCGAAGCCGCCCGAGCCGCGCGGGGCGCGCACGAGATGACCGGGCAGGACGCCCTCGGCCACCCTGGACTCGCCCGAGGGCAGCGACAGCGCGGCCACGCAGGTGAAGTGGGCGGTGAGCTTGTCGTCGGGCACGTCGGACACCTGGGCGAGCAGCAGGTCGAGGTTGGCCTGGTCGTCGCCGTGACGGCCCGACCAGCGGGCGGAGAACACGCCGGGCATGCCGCTGAGCACGTCGACGCAGAGCCCGGAGTCGTCGGCCACCGAGGGCAGGCCCGACTGCCTGGCCACCTCGCGGGCCTTGAGCAGGGCGTTGTCCTCGAAGGTGACGCCGGTCTCGGCCACGTCGCCGATCTCCGGGAACTCCTCCAGCCCCACGATGTCGAACCCGGCGAGGATGCGCCGCAGCTCGGCGATCTTGCCGGGGTTGCGGGTGGCGAGCAGGATCCTCATGCGGACAGCGCCTCCTGCTGGATGAGCGTGAGCTCCTCACAGCCGGTCACGGCGAGGTCGAGCAGCCGGTCGAGCGCGCCGCGGTCGAACGGGGCGCCCTCGGCGGTGCCCTGCACCTCGACGAAGCTGCCCTCGCCGGTCATGACGACGTTCATGTCGGTCTCGGCGGCGACGTCTTCGACGTAGCAGAGGTCGAGCATCGGCACCGAGCCGACGACGCCCACGGAGACCGCCGACACCGAGCCGATGAGCGGGTCGCCGGGGCACATCTTGCGCTCGCGCATCCAGGCGACGGCGTCGGCGAGCGCGACGTAGGCGCCGGTGATGGCGGCGGTCCTGGTGCCGCCGTCGGCCTGCAGGACGTCGCAGTCGAGCAGGATCGAGTTCTCGCCCAGGGCCTTGTAGTCGACGCAGGCGCGCAGCGAGCGGCCGATCAGGCGGGAGATCTCGTGGGTCCGTCCGCCGAT
Organism: Nonomuraea sp. NPDC049486; assembly: GCF_040676925.1. Classification (NCBI taxonomy): domain Bacteria; kingdom Bacillati; phylum Actinomycetota; class Actinomycetes; order Streptosporangiales; family Streptosporangiaceae; genus Nonomuraea; species Nonomuraea sp. NPDC049486. The sequence continues at coordinate 848,659 of NZ_JBFAPV010000001.1, read as the reverse complement.
CTTGCCGCGGACGGACTCGCGGTCGTTGCGGGTGTTGGTGGCGCGCGGGAGCATCGCGTACTCGCCTGTCACCCAGCCCTGGCCGGTGCCGCGCCGCCAGCGCGGCACGCTGTCCTGGACGGACGCGGCGCACAGCACCCTCGTCTGGCCGAACTCCACCAGCACGGACCCCTCCGCGTGGGTGATCCAGTTGCGGGTGATGGTGACGGGGCGGAGCTGGTCGGGGTTTCGGCCATCCTGTCGCGACATGCAGATCAGCCTATCCCCGCCCCGCACGACCTCACGCCAGGTCGTAGACGGCGCCGCTGCGGGCCAGCTCGATCGGCCCGGCGAAGCCGCCCCGGGTGGCGTCGTCCAGCACCTCGGCCGGGTCGTTCCACGGGACGAGGTGGGTGAGCACGAGCCGCCCGGCCCCGGCCTCGGCGGCGTGCTCGGACGCCTGGCGGCCGGACAGGTGGAGCCCGGTGGGCAGGTCGGGGCCGTCGAGCATCGACGCCTCGCACAGCAGCAGGTCGGCGTCGGTGGCCAGCTTGACCAGCTCGGCGCACTCGCCGGTGTCGCCGGAGTAGACGACGCTGCGCCCGCCGTGCTCGACGCGGAACCCGTACGCCTCCACCGGGTGGTTGACCAGGGCCGCGGTCACCGTGAACGGGCCGGCCTCGATCGTGCCCGGCGCGAGCCCCGCGAAGTCGAAGGCGGTCTCCAGCCCGGGCTCGTCCGGCATGCCGTAGGCGGCGGCGAGCCGGCGCGGCGCGTCGGCCGGCGCGTGGACGGGCACCCGCGGGTACGGGGCGTCGGGGCCGTAGGTGCGGGCCACGTGGTAGCCGCACAGGTCGAGGCAGTGATCGGCGTGCAGGTGGGTCAGGCAGATCGCGTCGACGTCGTACAGGCCGATGTGGCGCTGGAGCACTCCCAGGGACCCGCTGCCGAAGTCGAGCAGCAGCCGGAAGCCCTCCGCCTCGACGAGGTAGCAGGACGCGGGGCTGTCAGGGCCGGGAAAACTTCCCGAGCAGCCGATGATGGTCACTTTCATGCGGGCCTCCCTTGACGGTGGTACCCCCCACTGGAGCGACTTCGACCGCGTCGATCTCCGGACCCAGGAAGCGGCGTCCGAGCCGGGCGAAGAGCGTGGAGTCGCCGGTGGCGCGGAAGCGGTGCCGGGGGCTGGCCTCGCCGCCGGCCGCCAGGCCGCGGTCGTGCAGGATGCGGTAGACGTCCTTGGCCGTCTCGTCCGCGCTGGACACCAGCGTGACCCCGTCGCCCGCGACATAGGAGATCGCGCCGGTGAGCAGCGGGTAGTGGGTGCAGCCGAGGATGAGCGTGTCGCATCCGGCGTCCTGGATGGGCTCCAGGTAGCCGCGGACGACCTCGATGAGCCGCTCGCTCATCGTCTCGCCGCGCTCGACGTACGACACCAGGTGTGGGGCGGCCACGCCGGTGAGCTGGACGTCGGGAGCGGCGGTGAAGGCGTCGTGGTAGGCCATCGACTCGATCGTGGCCCGGGTGGCGATCACACCGACCCTGCCGTTGCGGGTGGCGCGCACCGCCCGCCGGGTGGCGGGCTGGATCACCTCGACGACGGGCACGTCGTAGCGCTCGCGGGCGTCGCGCAGCACGGCGGCGCTGGCGCTGTTGCAGGCGATCACGAGCATCTTGACGTCCAGCTCGACGAGGTGGTCCATCACCTCCAGGGCGTAGGCGCGCAGCTCGGCGATGCGTTTGGGCCCGTACGGCTGCCGGGCCGTGTCGGCCACGTAGGTGATGGACTCATGGGGCAGCTGGTCGATGATCGCCCGTGCGACCGTGAGGCCGCCCACCCCGCTGTCGAAGATCCCAATACTCGCGTCCGGCACGCTTCAGAGGGTAGGCGACCTGCGCTCTTTTCACTGCGTAAGAATGCTCACAGCGCGCGTGTCAACCTCGCCCCACCCGTGCCAGCTGGCGCGACTGCGCCACCAGGCGGCCCGTCGAGTCCCACACCTCGGCGTCCTCGTCGAACCATCCGTCGGCGACGAGCCGGCCGCCGGCCAGCACGGTGAGCCAGCCGGGGGCGGGCAGCGCGCGCAGGTGCCAGGTGAGCTCGACGGTCGGCGCCCAGCCGCGCAGGCCGGCGGAGAACACCACAGGCGGCAGCGCGTCCACGGCCACCGCCAGCACGAACGGGTCGGGGTCCTGCGGCTCGGCCATCCGGAAGTAGGCGCGCGACTCGGGCCGGCCGGCGGGCGCGCCGGAGAGCCAGCCGATGCTCGGCGGGTCGAACACGACCTCCACCTGGGCGTTCATGTTCATGTTCGACTCGGGCTTGGGGTCCGGCAGCTTGACGCACTCCTCCAGGGGCGGCATGGCGTGCGCGGGCCCGTCGGCGTAGACGGGATCGGCGTTCGTCAGCGTGGCGGTGGTGACGAGGGTCTCGATCTGCGCGACGCCGTCCTGGACGAGGGTGGCGCGGGTGAACGCGGCGGTCTTGCCGGTCTTGATCCGCTCGACGCGTACGGTGGCGGGCCCGGGCACGGGAGCCTTGAGGAACTGCGCGGAGGTGCTCACCGGGTGCGCGAACGGCGAGTCGTCGACCACCGCCCGCAGGACCACCGCCATCAGGTAGCCGCCGTTGAGCGGGCCGCCGATCTGGTAGCCGGGGTCGAGGCAGACGTCGTAGGTGGTCTCGTCGACCCGGATCGCCTGCGTGGCCTCGTCGAACTTGGTCATCCGCCCCTGCCTCAAGTACGGAACTATATTCTAGTGAGTTCATACTGTACATCCATAAACCCGCCCCAAACCGGGCCGCCTGCACACTTCAGCGCATTGCAAGCGGGGGTCTAGCAACATCAGCTACCTTCTGTGTGATTTAAATGTCCACACTGTGAGTTGAGTGATGTCTGCGAATAATCCCCCGCCGGGGCAGGATCCTGACCGGACGACAGCGTTCCGGTGGAATCAGGAGCAGCAGCCCGAGAACCCGCCGACGACGCCTATGTCTCACGGCCAGCCGTACCCCCCGCAGCAGCCGTACCAGCAGCAGGCCCCGTACGGCCAGCAGCCCCAGTACGGTCAGCCGCAGTACGGTCAGCAGGCCGACCCAGGTCAGCAGTCCCCTCACGGGCAGCAGGCGTCCTACGGGCAGCAGCCTCCGCACGGCGGCCAGCCCGGCTATGACCCGCAGCAGTACGGGCAACCCCAGTACGGCCAGCCCCAATACGGCCAGCAGCCTGAGTACGGTCAGCAGCCCCAGTACGGCCAGCAGCAGCAGTACGGGCAGCAGCAGGGCTACGGACAGCAGAGCTTTGGACAGCAGGGTTACGGGCAGCAGGAGCAGCTCGGCTGGCAGGCCCCGGGCCAGGATTTCCCCGGCCACGGCGGCGAGCCGCCCAAGAAGGGCCGCAAGGGCTGGATGATCGCCGTCGCGGCGGCGCTGGCCGTGGTGCTCTTCGGCGGCGGCGCCTGGGCCGTGGGGTCGTTCCTCGGCGGCGGCGGCACGCAGCCGCACGACGTGCTGCCCGCCGACGCCATCGCCTACGTCCGCCTGGACCTCGACCCGGCCGCCAACCAGAAGCTGGCCCTGTTCCAGATCGCGCAGAAGTTCTCCACCACCAAGGACACCTTCCAGGGCGACGACCCGCGCAAGGCTTTCTTCGACTCCCTGAAGGAGAGCGACAACAGCCTCAAGGACGTCGACTTCGCCAAGGACATCGACCCGTGGCTCGGGAGCCGGGTCGGGGTCGGCGTGCTGCCCAGCGGCGGCGAGGAGCCCGGCGTCGCGATGGCGATCCAGGTGAAGGACGAGGAGGCCGCCAAGGCCGGCATCGCCAAGATGATGGGGAAGAGCAAGCACGGCCTGGCCTTCCGCGAGGACTACGCGATCATCTCCGACACGCAGGAGAACGCCGACAAGTACGCGGCCGCGGAGACCACGCTGGCCGACAACGCCGACTTCAGCGACGACCTGAGCGCCATCGGCGAGCAGGGCGTGCTGTCGTTCTGGGCGCACATGGGCAAGGTCGCCGAGCTCTCGGGCGAGACGCTGACCGCCGAGCAGCAGCAGGTGGTCGAGCAGGTCAAGACCGCCAGGTTCGCGGGCGCGCTGCGGTTCGACGGCGGGTACGTCGAGCTCGCCGGCGTGCTGCGCGGCGCCAAGGACCTGACCGGCGGCGAGGACGTGCCGACCGCGAACCTGGCCGCGCTGCCGGGCTCGACCGCGGGCGCGCTCACGATCTCCGGCCTGGACAAGATCGTCACCAAGCAGTGGGCCGAGATCCAGAAGTCGGCCGGGGCGTCCCAGGAGTTCCAGACGTTCCTGCAGCAGGCGCAGACCCAGTTCGGGCTCAAGCTGCCGGACGACCTGGCCACCGTGCTCGGCCAGAACCTCACCGTGGCCGTCGACAGCGAGGGCCTCGACACCCAGCAGTTCAAGGCGGGCGTGCGGATCACCACCGACGCCGCCAAGGCCCAGGCCATCCTGGACCGGGTGCAGCAGAGCCTGAGCGCCCAGGGGCAGCAGGTGCAGATCGCCAAGGTCGCCGGTGACGGCGTGTTCACCGTGGCGACCACCGACGAGTACGCCAAGACGCTCGCCGGTGAGGGCACGCTCGGCGAGAGCGAGACCTTCCAGACCGCCATCCCTGACGCGGGCGAGGCCACGTACGGCCTGTTCGTCGACCTGGACAAGGTGGAGAAGCTCTACCTGGCGAACATGCGGGGCGAGGAGAAGGCCAACCTGGAGGTGCTGCGCGCCGTCGGCCTCAGCGGCAAGCAGACCGACACGGAAGTGACGTTCTCCATGCGGGTGCTGTTCAACTGATGACGGGACGCGAAGGGGCGGCCGGCGCGCGCCGGCCGCCCCTTCGCGGTCTCAGGCCCAGAGCTGGCCTTCGAGGCGCTGCTCGGCCTCGTCGAGGGTGCCTTCGTACGCGCCCGTCGAGAGATACTTCCAGCCGCCGTCGGCCACCACGAACACGACGTCGGCCCGCTGGCCCGCCTTGACGGCCTTGCGCGCGACGCCCAGGGCGGCGTGGAGGGCCGCGCCGGTGGACACGCCCGCGAAGATGCCCTCGGAAGACAGCAGCTCGCGGGTGCGGCGCAGCGCGTCGGCCGACCCCACGGAGAACCGGGTGGTCAGCACCGACTCGTCGTACAGCTCGGGGATGAAGCCCTCGTCGACGTTGCGCAGCCCGTAGACGAGCTCGCCGTAGCGCGGCTCGGCGGCCACGATCTGCACCTCGGGCACGCGCTCGCGCAGGAAGCGGCCGACGCCCATGAGGGTGCCGGTGGTGCCCAGGCCCGCGACGAAGTGGGTCACGGTGGGCAGGTCCTCGAGGATCTCCGGCCCGGTCGTCTCGTAGTGGGAGCGCCAGTTGGCCGGGTTGCCGTACTGGTAGAGCATGACCCAGTCGGGATGGGACTCGGCCAGGCCCTTGGCCACCCGCACCGCCTCGTTGGAGCCGCCCGCGGCCGGCGAGGAGATGATCTCCGCACCCCACATGCGCAGCAGCTGCCGGCGCTCCTCCGAGGTGTTCTCCGGCATGACGCAGACCAGGCGGTAGCCCTTGAGCTTGGCCGCCATGGCCAGCGAGATGCCGGTGTTGCCGCTGGTCGGCTCCAGGATCGTGCAGCCGGGGGTGAGCAGGCCGTCCTTCTCCGCCTGCTCGACCATCCACAGCGCCGGGCGGTCCTTGATGGAGCCGGTGGGGTTGCGGTCCTCGAGTTTGGCCCAGACGCGCACGTCGGCGGACGGGGACAGCCTCGGCAGCCCCACCATGGGCGTCCGGCCGACCGAGTCGGTCAGCGATTCGAACCGCATGTCACCCGCCGGCGACGGCCGGGAGGACGGTCACCGTGTCGCCGTCGGAGACGGGGGTGCCGAGCCCGCCGAGGAAGCGCACGTCCTCGTCGTTCAGGTAGACGTTGACGAAGCGGCGCAGGCCGTTGTCGTCGACGAGGCGGTCCTTGATGCCGGGGTGGCGGGACTCCAGGCTGGCGATCAGCTCGTCCAGGGTCGCGCCTTCGGCGCTGACGGCCTTGGCGCCGTCGGTGTAGTTACGCAGGATGGTCGGAATGCGGACCTCGATGGCCATCGCTGTCAATCTCCTCGATCTGGTCGTCGTCCCCATCGGCATGCAACACCGACGGGTGTCTGGGGATTCCTGCTCAGTTACCTGATCAGAGCCCGCGACAGTCGTACAGGAGGACAGCCGGAGTGTGTGCGAAGAGGAAACTCTGCACAGGCCAGCCCATCATGGGATGAACCTTACCTCTTCCTCGGTGATCTCACCGTCCAGGATCCGGTACGAGCGGAACTCGACGTCCGTCTCGTGCCTGGTCGAGACCAGGACGTAGTGGGCGTTCGGCTCTGACGCGTATGAGACGTCGGTCCGCGACGGGTATGCCTCGGTGGCCGTGTGGGAGTGGTAGATCACCACCGGCTCCTCGTCGCGGTCGTCCATCTCACGCCAGACGCGGAACTGCTCCATCGAGTCGAACCGGTAGAAGGTGGGCGAGCGCTCGGCGTTCTCCATCGGGATGAACCGCTCCGGGACGCCGTCACGCCCCGCGATCACGCCGCATGCCTCGTCGGGGTGGTCGGCCCGGGCATGGGCGACGATCTTGTCGGCCAGTTCCTTCGAGATGGTCAGCATGCTGCGGAAGTTACCAGAGCGCTCGGACCAGGCTGTCTTGCAGGTAGGTGAGCCAGTCGTAGGTGACGAACGCCGGGTAGCGCGGGTCGTCCTCGGACATCGACTCGAGCTCGTCGTGGATCTCCTCGGTCACCTCCAGGCGGGTGCCGAGCGTGAGCCGGACGTCGTTGAGCGAGCGCAGCCAGGCCTGGGCCTGCTCGGGAGTGAGCTCCACCCGGCCGGGCGCGGCGGTGTCGAGCAGGGTCTGGGCGTCGGCGCGCTTGCCGTCGCGGAGCGTCGCCTCGGTGTAGCGGCGGAACTCCGTCGACTCCTTCTCGTCCTCGTATGCCGACGGGAACAGCCGCGCCAGCACCGGATCGGACGGCGCCGCGCCGTCGCCGATGCCGAGCGCCCGCTCCAGCGGGTCGTCGCTGGTCTCGCCGGGCGCGACCAGCCCGAGCACCATCCCGACGAGCGAGGACAGGATCGAGACCTCCGCGGCCTCGAACTTCGCGATCACCGCTCCGTCGCGTCCGGAGGAGAACCCCGAGCTCACCGGCACCGCCTCACTTGACCGAATCCGGCTGGACCGTCGCCCACAGGCCGTAGGAGTGGAGAATCTGCACATCGCGTTCCATCTCTTCGCGCGTGCCGCTGGACACGACGGCCTTCCCCTTGTGGTGGACGTCCATCATCAGCTTCTCGGCCTTCTCCCGGGTGTAGCCGAAGACCGTTTGGAAGACATAGGTCACATAGGACATGAGGTTGACCGGGTCGTTCCAGACGATCGTCACCCACGGCAGATCGGGCCGGACGTCCTGTGAAGGACGCTCGACGGTGATTGGAGCGGTGCTACCCACATCCATGAGTCTGCCCTATGTGGGCCGTAGTCTTCGACTCGTGACGATGACCATGAGCACCGCGTTGCTGACAGATCACTATGAGCTGACGATGCTGCAGGCGGCGTTGCGAAGCGGCGCGGCACACCGGCGAGCGGTCTTCGAGGTGTTCGCCCGCCACCTGCCCGGCGGGCGGCGCTACGGAGTGGTCGCCGGGGCGGGACGCGTCCTCGACGAGCTGGAACGCTTCCGTTTCGGTGACGAAGAACTCACTTTTCTCCAGGAGCACAACGTCATCGACGAGCCGACCCTCGCGTTCCTGGCTGAATACCGGTTCTCGGGGAGCATCCACGGCTACCGCGAGGGCGACCTGTACTTCCCCGCCTCCCCCATCATGGTCGTGGAGGGCACGTTCGCCGAGGCCGTGCTGCTGGAGACGCTGATCCTCTCGGTGCTGAACCACGACTGCGCGATCGCCTCGGCCGCCTCCCGGATGGTGAACGCGGCCGGCAAGCGGCCGATCATCGAGATGGGCGCGCGCCGCACGCACGAGCAGGCCGCGGTGGCCGCCGCCCGCGCCGCCTACCTCGCCGGGTTCTCCTCCACCTCCAACCTGCAGGCCGGGCGGCTGTACGGGATCCCCACGGCCGGTACGGCCGCGCACGCGTTCACGCTCCTGCACGACTCGGAGGAGCAGGCGTTCGAGGCCCAGATCGCCACGCTGGGCCCCGGCACCACGCTGCTCGTCGACACCTACGACGTGCGTGAGGCCGTGCGCACCGCGGTCGAGCTGGCCGGCGAGAAGCTGGGCGCCGTCCGCATCGACTCCGGCGACCTGGCCGCCGCCGCCCAGGAGGTACGCGAGCAGCTCGACTCTCTCGGCGCCTTCCACACCCGCATCCTGGTCACCTCCGACCTGGACGAGTACGCGATCGCCGCGCTGGCCGCGGCCCCGGTCGACGGCTACGGCGTCGGCACCTCCCTGGTGACCGGCTCGGGCGTGCCCACGGCCGCGCTGGTCTACAAGCTGGTGGCCCGCGAGACCAGGACCGGCAAGCTGGAACCGGTGGCCAAACGGTCGGTCGGCAAGCCGTCGCGGGGCGGGCGCAAGCAGGCCTACCGCCTGCTGAACAAGTCGGACCACTACGAGACGGAGCTGGTCACCACGTCCGGGCTGGTGCCGGAGGGCGGCGTGCCGCTGCTGACCGAGTTCGTACGCGAGGGCGAAATCGTCGGCCGCGAACCCCTCGCCGAGGCGCGGGCGCGGCACGCCGAGGCGATCGCCCGCCTGCCGCAGGACGCGCTCCACCTCGCCCGGGGGTACGCGGCGATCCCCACGGAGTTCGCCTGACGTATCGTGGGCCGTATGGGTACGGCGCTGATCATCGTCGATGTGCAGAACGACTTCTGCGAGGGAGGCAGCCTCGCCGTGGCGGGCGGCTCCGAGGTCGCGGCCGCGATCTCGCGACACGTGGCCGGCCACGGCTACGACCACGTGGTGGCCACCCGCGACTACCACGTCGACCCCGGCTCCCACTTCGCCGACGAGCCCGACTTCGCCACCTCCTGGCCGGCCCACTGCGTGGCGGGCACCCCCGGCGCCGACTTCCACCCGGCGTTCGACATGTCGGCCGTGGAGGAGGTCTTCAGCAAGGGCGCCCACGAGGCGGCCTACAGCGGCTTCGAGGGCACCTCCGGCGACGGCGTCCCGCTGGCGGAGTGGCTGCGCCAGCACGGCGTGCGCGACGTCGACGTGGTGGGCATCGCCACCGACCACTGCGTCCGCGCCACCGCCATCGACGCCGTCAAGCACGGCCTCACGGTCCGCGTGCTGCTCGACCTCACGGCCGGCGTGGCCAAGCAGACGACGGACGCCGCCGTGGCCCAGCTCGACGCCGCCGGCGCCACCCTCCACGGCGCCCCGATCGTCCGCTAGTCGAGGTCGGCGGGCAACACGGTGAACGCGTCGCCCCAGAGCGGCTTCATGGCCCGGAAGTGCCGCTGATCCAGCGTCAGCACCCGGGTCGTCTCATAGCGGGCCGCCAGCACGGCGATGGAAGCGTCGGCCAGGCCGACCTTCATGTCGGCGTAGCGGAGGATGACGTCGGTGGCCTCGACGATCTCCTGCCGCGCCATCGGTACGAGATCGTACGTTCCGTAAGTCACCTCGCGTAGATAGTCGGTCTCGGCCCGCAGGCCGATCCGGGTCAGGAGCAGGTAGTCGAGCTCCGCGAGCACGAAGGGCGACAGGAGGATCGGCCCCTTCTCCGCCTCCAGTATCCGCCTCGCCGCCCCGTGGTCCTCGGCGGCGCGGTCGATGGCGGCGAAGGCGCCGCTGGTGTCGAGGACGAGCATCAGTCGCGCCCGCCCGGGTCGAAGTCCTCCATGATCTCGTCGACCCTGCGGGCGAGGCTCGGGTCGCCGCTGTCGAAGAGCGGCAGCGTGGGACGGGGCCGCTCGGTCAGGACCTCGGCGCCGAGCATCCGCGCGATCGCCTCGCGCATGTAGGCGTCCTCGGACATGTGATGCGCCCTGGCCGCTTCCGCGACCCGCTGCTTCATGTCCTCCGGCAGGTACAGACTCACCTCTGGCACTCCTCTACGGTAACGCGGCGTCCCTGCGACACCACCGATCACGAAGAGTACAGATTTCCTCACGCTCCGGTTATGTAGGTGCCAAGAACCCGAAGACCTTCCTCCACCCGGGAGGAAAGATCTCTACCACCGGTTCACATCATCAGACGGCCCCGCCACGGATGTGCGCCGTGCTCGGTCTCCGCAGTCTCGCTGGGGCGGGGTGAGCAGGGGCAGCATGCGGTCGAAGTCCATCTCGTCCTTGGGGCGCAGCGCCCGCGCCTTGTAGAGGAGCCGGACCTCTGGAGCGAGCCGGCGCAGGGGACGCCGGCGACGGTGAGGGCGGTCAGGGGGCGGCGGGGGCGTGGTCGCGGCGCAGCAGGCCGAGGTCCACGTCGCCGCGCGTGCGGTACGCGTGGCCGACCGCCGGCTCGATCGCGTGTCCGCCGCCGATCCACCATGACAGCGGCGCGGTCGCCAGCAGGGCGGCCACTCGATCGCGTGTCCGCCGCCGATCCACCATGGCAGCGGCGCGGTCGCCAGCAGGGCGGCCACCTCGGCGAGGCCACGTGTCATGCGAAGGGGCCGCCCCTAGGAGCCCGGGTTCCCGGCGGCCCCGTGGCGGGGCCGCCGGGTGAGGGCGCGTCGCTAGTCGCCGCTGTGGTGGAGGATCTTGGAGCCGTCGTCGGAGCTGCCGCCCGTGTCGTGCCGGGGGCCCTGGTCGTCACCCTCGGTGACGCTGTGGGTCCCCTTCTCCGGGCCGCCCTGCTCGTTGACCTCGGAACCCTTCTCACCCTCGCCGGAATCGGCGGGAGCGGGCACCGAGACCGGCGTGCACTCCTTCACCTCGCCCTTGATCACCGCGACATTCATGCCGGAGGGCGCCTTGCCGGACCCGCCGCCGGAGATGGCCAGGACCAGCGTCTCGCCGCTGCCGACCGCGCCCTTGGTGATGGTGAAGTCCACGCCGCCGCCGTTCGAGCGGAGGCCGGTCTCCACCCGTCCGCTCGCCTTGGCGGGCTCGCCCCGTGTGCCCTGACAGGTCTTCCCCTCGGGCAGGTAGTCGACCGCGGCGTTGACGCCCTTGTCCGCCAGCGCTTCCTCAAGGCTGCCGGGGTCGCTGAACTCGTTGATGGTCACCTTGATCGAGCCGTCGGCCTGAGAGGTGACGGCGAACGCCGGGGCCGCACCGCCGTTGACCAGCAGCGCCGCGAGAGCGGCCGCCGCGACCCCCGACAGCGCGACGCCCAGCTTGACGAAGCGCGGCACCCGTCGCGCCGCGGTCCCCCGGACGGCGCCCTGGGTGGCGAGCGCGCCCGCCGCGAGAGCCTCGCGGGGTGGCGTGCCCGCTGTCAGGCCGCTGAGCGTGATCTCCTCGCTGAGCGCGGCACGCATCTCAGCGAGCCGCGCCTCGCCGGGCTCCGGCGCGTCCGCGCGCATCTCTTGGAGCACCCGCAGGTCATCCATGATCGTTCTCCTCGTCGACGTCCGTCGGATTCATCCCGCCCAGAGCGGCGCGGGTCTTCTTCCTGGCCCGGTGCAGCCGGGACCTGACGGTCCCCACCGGGATGCCGAGCGCCTGGGCCACCTCCTCGTAGCCCAGGTCGGCCCACGCGATCATCAGCAGCACGTCACGCTCGTCGGGGGACAGCTCGGCCAGCGCGCGGGCCAGGTCGCGCTGTGCCGCCGACGCCGACACCCGCGCGTCCACCCGGTCGGCGTAGCTCTCCACCACGTCGTCCACGCCGGTCCTGGCCAGCGCCTGGTAGGACCTGACCTCGCTGCGGCGGTGCTTGCCGATCAGGTTGGCGGCCATCCCGTACAGCCAGGGGCGGGCGTCGGTGTGGCGCACGTCGTACCGGTCGCGCCGCCGGAAGGCGGCCAGGAACGTGTCGGCCACGACGTCGTCGGCGAGCGAGTCGCCCAGCCGCCGGGTGACGTAGCGGTGCAGGGCGGGCGCGTGACGGTCGAACAGCGTCGAGAAGGCGGCCGGGTCCCGCCAGGACTGTTCGATCACCTCGGCGTCCGTGGACACGCGTTCTGTGTCCGTAATCAAATCGCCCCCTTTCCATCGGGTGTCGTACTCCCTTTCACCCGATGGCGGGAAACGGGTTCTCAGGCCCGCATGCCGGCGTGGCGCAACGCCTCGTCGAGGGTGCCGAAGACCTCGAAGGCGTTGCGCAGCCCGGTGATGGACAGCACCCGGGCCATCACGCCCTGCACGCCGCCCAGCAGCAGCCCGGTGTCACGCGCCTCGCAGCGGTGCATGATGTCCAGGAGCTCGTTCATGCCCATCGAATCGCAGAAACCGACCTCTTGCATGTCGAGGATCAGGAACGGCGTGGGCGGCAGGTCCCACACCCGGGTGAGGTGATCGCGGAGCGCCGGGAGCCCGTACACGTCGATCTCGCCGCTCAGCCGGATGACGATCGCATTGGAGAAGAGCCCGGACGAGACGGCGAGCATCGACCTTCCCATGGCCTCAGGCGACATGAGCACGTCCCTCTGGATCTCCGTTAGGCAGCCCATCGGAAAGTGTTGCCTGTCCGGCCTGCTTTCTAACGGAAGGCTACTGCTCTGTTGCCAAACGCATAGGGTTACGGAGCGTCACGATCTCCGGGGCCGCTGATCCGAAAGCCGCCTACCGGCGCTGGGTCGCCCAGCGCCGGATGAGGTCGATGCGTTCCTGGATCTGCTCGGCGGTCGCCTGCGCGATCGGCGGCCCGCCGGCGGAGCGGCGCAGCTCGGCGTGGATCACGCCGTGGGGCTGGCCGGTGCGGTGGTTCCACGCGCCGACCAGGCCGTTGAGCTCGCGCCGCAGCTCGGCGATGCGCTCGTGCGGGGCCAGGGTGTCCTTGGGCTCGGGCTGCTTGCGCTTGGCCGCCTGCTGATCGGACTGACGCTTGCGCAGCAATGTGGCCACCTGGTCTGGCTCCAGCAGGCCGGGCAGGCCGAGGAAGTCTTCTTCCTCGGCGGAGCCGACCTCGGCGCCGGTGCCGAACTCGCCGCCGTCGAAGAGCACCCGGTCGAAGGTGGCCGAGGTCTCCATGGTCTCGAACGGCAGCTCGTCGCCGAGGACGTCGGGGGTGTCCTTCTTGCGGTTGGCGTCGTCGAGCAGGCTGTCGTCGAGGCCGTCCTCGGGCGGGCGGCGGTTGAGCACGTGGTCGCGCTCGGCCTCCATCTCGTTGGCCAGGCCCATGAGGGTCGGCACCGAGGGCAGGAACACCGAGGCGGTCTCGCCGCGCTTGCGGGCGCGCACGAAGCGCCCCACGGCCTGGGCGAAGAACAACGGGGTGGAGGTGGAGGTGGCGTAGACGCCCACGCACAGCCGCGGGATGTCGACGCCTTCGGAGACCATGCGGACCGCGACCAGCCAGCGGTCGCCCGAGGCGGCGAAGTTCTTGATCTTCTTGGACGCGCCGGGGTCGTCGGAGAGCACGACGGTGGCCGCCTCGCCGGCGATGTTGCGCAGGTGGCGGGCGTAGGCGCGGGCCGTCTCGTGGTCGGTGGCGATCACCAGGCCGCCCGCGTCGGGCACGTGGCGGCGCACCTCGGTCAGGCGGCGGTCGGCGGCCTGCATGACCTGGCGGATCCAGTCGCCCTTCGGGTCGAGGGCTGCGCGCCAGGCCTGGGAGAGCTGGTCCTTGGTGAGCGGGGTGCCGAGCGTGGCGGCGAGCTCGTCGCCGGCGCGGGTGCGCCACCTCATCTCGCCGGAGTAGGCCAGGAAGATGACCGGCCGCACGACGTTGTCGGCGAGCGCGGGACCGTAGCCGTAGGAGTAGTCGGCGCGGCTGCGCTTGAGGCCCTCGGCGTCTTCCTCGTAGGTGACGAACGGGATCGGGCTGTCGTCGGAGCGGAACGGGGTGCCGGTGAGCTGCAGCCGCCGGGCGGCCGGCTCGAACGCCTCCTGCACGCCGTCGCCCCAGGACTTGGCGTCGCCCGCGTGGTGGATCTCGTCGAAGATGACCAGCGTCTTGCGGGCTTCGGTGCGGGCGCGGTGGAGCGCGGGGTGCATGGCGACCTGGGCGTAGGTCACCGCGACCCCGGTGTAGTCGCGGCTGGTGGTGCCCTGGCTGTTCTTGAACTCGGGGTCGATGCTGATGCCGACCTTGCCGGCGGCGTCGGCCCACTGGCGCTTGAGGTGCTCGGTCGGGGTGACGATGGTGATCGCGCGGATCACCCCGCGGGTGAGCAGCTCGCTGGCGATGCGCAGGGCGTAGGTGGTCTTGCCGGCGCCCGGCGTGGCCACGGTGAGGAAGTCTCGCGGCTCTCGCCCGAAGTAGAGGTCGAACGCCTCCTGCTGCCAGGCGCGCAACTTGGGCGCGGTGCCCCACGCGGCGCGGTCGGGATAGGAAGGCGACAGGTGGGATGCGGCGAAGGTGCTCACCGCATCACCTCTGGGGTTCGTGTGCTTCGCTTTCTCACAGTGTCCCAAGAGTAGACCGGCCCACCGACAAGACGTGCCGTGCTCCTCGATCCTGGCCAAGCTCTCCCGCGCGTGCTATGGGCGTTATCGGGCACTGGCCATCACCCCGTCCAGCGCCTGCCTGGCGGCCGTCTCCTCGGGCTGGAGCAGCCCGAGGACGAGCGCCGCCTTCCCGCCGTTCGTGACAAGCGTCACACGCAGGTACGCGGGACGGTTCACCACGTCGTCGTACCGGGCCAGCAGCGCCCTGGTGTGGCCGCCGGCGACCGGCCGGTCGTCGACCACCTTGACCCTGTCCCCCTTCAGCAGGAGGCGCGCGTAGTGCTCGGCGGCGTCCTTGACGCCCGCGCGCGGGTCGGCGATCTCTCCCGGCAGCGGCCTGGTCATGACCAGGCCGCCGTCGTCGTTCCTGGCCGACGAGGTGAACCCGGTGACGGGCGCCACCTTCTCTTCCTCCCAGCCGGGCGGCAGCGCCAGCCGCACCCCGGCCAGCGTGTCGGTCAGCGGCGTGGCCTCCCCGCCCGAGGGCATCAGCCGGAGCACGGCGAGGGCGAGCGCCGCCACCAGCCCGGCCGCGGCCACGACCGCCAGCACGGGCCGGGCCAGGCGCCCCAGCGCGCGCCGCGGCACCCGGGGGCCGGGGTCGGCGGGGGTGCCGTACATGCGCGCGGACGGCGGCAGGGAGTCCCATCGCGTACGGACGCGGTCGTCACGCTCCACGACCGCTGTCCTACCATCCCTGGGCGGCCCCGGTCCGGCGATCCGTTGCCGGTGTGGCTGGAGGGACGGATTCAGGCTGCCGGGTCGGTGACCCGGGCCGAAAGGAAGGTGGCGGCCAGCCCGATCAGCGCCATCAGCCCGCAGATCACCGCGAATCCCACCGCGATCTGGCTGGGCGTGAAGCCGATCACGTTCGACAGGGCGCCGCCGACGCCGAGCGCGAGCGCCGCGCCGAGCATGTCGGTCACGGACAGCGCGGCGCTGTTGGCGCCCTGCTCGTTGACCGGCGACTGCTTGAGCGCGGTCACGTTGATGGTGGCCATCGCCATGCCCATCCCGAACCCGGCGACGATCCAGGCCGGCACCGCGACCCAGCCGGTGACCCCGGCCACGACCGAGGGCACGACCAGCAGGATGCCGGCGGTCACGCAGGCCGCGCCCATCCTGATCCTGCGGTACGGGTCGATCACGCGCCTGCTCTGCAGGTAGGAGCCGGCCGACCAGCCGAGCGCCCCGGTGGTCAGCGCGATGCCCGCCTGGGCGGTGGTGAACCCCTTGACGTCGGTCAGGGCGAGCGGGATGAAGCCGTTGACCCCGAAGAACGCGGCGGCGAACAGCCCGCGCATCATGACGGTCGTCGGCAGCCCGCGGCCGAACCGGAGCGCACCCGGCGGCAGCAGCCTGGCCAGCCCGTAGCCGAGCGCCGCCAGCCCGAGCACACACCACACGACGCTGACCAGCGGCGCGTCGTACAGCTCCTCGACCCCGTACAGCAGCACGCCGCTGCCCACGGCGGTGGCGGTGGCGGCCACCGTCATGGCCATCGGGCGCGAGCGCGGGCCGGTGGCGGGCTCGTGGTCGTCGGCCGGCCGCCTGAGCGAGGGCAGGAGCATGAGCAGGGCGGGCACGACCAGCGGGATGATGCCGTAGAACACCCAACGCCAGCCGAGGTGCTCGGCGACGAACCCCGCCACGGACGGGCCGATCATCGACGGCAGCACCCACGCGGCCGACAGCGCCGCGAAGACCCGGGGCCGCACGTCCTGCGGATAGACCCGGGCGATCATGACATACAGCGCCACGACCGTCGGCCCGGCGCCGAGCCCCTGCACGGCCCGCGCCAGCAGGAACATCTCCTTGCCCGTCGCGGCCCCGGCCAGCGCCATGCCGAGCACGAACAGCACCAGACCGGCCAGGAACGGCAGCGCGTAGCCGCGCCGGTCGGCCCACAGACCCGCCACCACGTTGGCGAAGAGGCTGGCGATGAAGAAGGCGGAGAAGCTGACGCCGTAGAGCTCCAGGGCCCGCAGGTCCTTGGAGACCTCCGGCATGATGACACTGACCGACATGCCCTCGAAGGCGACCAGCGTGACGACGAGGAGGATGCCCAGGGTCGCCGTGCGGTATGCGGGGCCGAAGATGCGCGGGGCATCGTATGGGGTGTCGAGTGCTTTCGGTGCTGTCACCCGGACATCGTATTCAGGCGTGACCCCAGGGCAGACCCGGTGGCCGGGTTACTTGTCCTTGCCGTCGCCCTCGCCGCCACCGGACGGCAGACCTTCGTAGATCTCCTTGCACTCCGGGCAGACGGGGTATTTCTTCGGGTCGCGGCTGGGCACCCACACCTTGCCGCACAGGGCCCGGATCGGCGTGCCCGTCACCATGGACTCGGTGATCTTGTGCTTGTCGGCGTAGTGGGCGAAGCGTTCGTGGTCACCGTCGCCGTGTGACGTCTTCGGACGCGTTTCCTGCTCTGGAAGGATCTTCGTGCTCACCCCACCGAGTCTATGCCCGCCGCGCGCCGATCCAGGAAAGTGGTACGGCCCCCGCCCGGTGCGGGCGGGGGCCGTGTCCAAGGGGTTCAGCCGACGTGGACGGGGACGTCCTCCGTCTTGCGTCCGGCCTTGACGAACAGGGCCAGCACGGCCGTCAGCAGCGCGATCCCGGTGCTCACCAGGAAGGCGAGGTGCATGCCGTCCATGAAGGCGCTCTTCGCGGCCGGGCCCACGATCTGGGCGATCTGCTCGGGAGTGCCCGGCGGGAGCCCGCCGAACGAGGCCGCCGCCTCCAGCTGCGCGAGCTGGTCGGGCGGGATCGACTGGGCGGCCGGGCCGAGGTAGCCGGGCAGCTTGGCGGAGATCTGCCCCGCCATGACCGCGCCAAGGATGGCGGTGCCGAGCGCGCCGCCGACCTGCATGGCCGACTGCTGAAGGCCGCCCGCCACGCCGGTGAGCCCTTCGGGGGCGTTGCCCACGATGATCTCGGTGGCGCCGACGAACACCGGCGACATACCGAACGCCAGCACCACGAACGGGATCGAGGTCTCCAGGAACGTGGCGTCCATCGTCAGCTGGGACATCAGGAACATGGCCCCCGAGGTCACCACCAGACCGGCCGCCATGGTGAGCCGCGGCCCGAGCTTGCCGAGCAGGATGCCCGCCAGCGGCGAGGCGACGATCATGCCCGCGCTCATGGGCAGCATCCGGATGCCGGCCTCCAGGGGGGTCAGCCCGTGGGTGCCCTGGAAGAAGAAGCCCAGGAAGAACATGGCGCCGAACATCGCGAAGGCGACCATCATCATCAGCACGGTGCCGATGGAGATCGACGCGTTGGCGAACAGCGACAGCGGCACCAGCGGCTGCTTGGCCCGGCTCTGCCAGAAGACGAAGGCGGCGGTGAGCACCGCGAACATGCCGAGGAAGGTCAGCGTGGTCGAATCGCCCCAGCCCCACTCGGGCGCCTTGATGATCGACCAGACGAGCGCGAACATGGCGCCGGACAGCAGCACCACGCCGCCCCAGTCGATCTTGTTCAGCACCTTGATCGGGCTCTTCTCGATGAGCAGCGCGCCCATGATGAGGGCGATGACGCCCACCGGGGCGTTGATGAAGAAGACCGACTCCCAGCTCACGTTCTCCACCAGCACGCCGCCCACGATCGGGCCGGCGGCGCTGGACAGGCCGATGATCGCACCCCACGCGCCCATCGCCTGCTTCAGCCTGTCGCCGGGGAACGCCTCGCGCAGCAGCGCCAGCGCGGCGGGCTGCAGCAGCGCGCCGAACAGGCCCTGCAGCACGCGCAGGCCGATCAGCATGCCGGCCGGCGACACGCCGGGGACGACGTCGGCCAGCTCGGCGCTGAAGCCGATGCCCACCGACACGAGGGCGAAGCCGCCCACGCCGATGAGGAAGACGCGCTTGTGCCCGAAAAGGTCGCCCAGCTTCCCCGCGGTGATCAGGAACACGGCCAGGGCCAGCAGGTAGCCGCTGGTCACCCACTGCAGCTCGGCCAGCGTCGCGCCCAAGTCGGCCTGGATCACCGGGTTCGCGATGCCGACCACGGTGCCGTCGAGCATCACCATGATGACGCCCAGGCTCACCGCCAGCAGCACCAGCCAAGGATTGCCGCGAGCCCCGGTCTTGCCCGGCGGCGACGACGGCGCGGCCACCGTCTTCGCATCTGCCATTGAATCCCCCTCAATTGTCTCTTAAACCTCAGGAACCATAGTGGCAGACGCTGCCACATGACAAACGGGTTTTATTCGCCAGAAGCTGACATGTGGCAGTATGTGACATCACGATGTCGAGGGAGTGACAGACATGGGACTACGGGAGCGCAAGAAGGAAAAGACGCGGGTCGCCCTTCTGGATGCCGCACTCGATCTTTTCCTCGAACAAGGGTACGACTCGACGCCGATCGACCAGATAGCGGAGGCCGTCGAGGTCTCTCCACGCACCTTCTTCCGTTACTTCACCAGCAAGGAACACCTGATCCTGTGGCTCCACGACCAGGTCGAGGAGACGATGCTGGAGGTCCTGGCCGACCGCCCCGCGGACGAGCCGCCGTTCGTCTCCATGACCCACGCCCTGCGCGCGCAGCTGCGCACCATGGAGTACGCAACACCGGACGACGTCGCGCGATTCCTCAAGGTGAGGCGCCTTCTCGACACCACCCCCCACCTGGCCCACAGCACCTTCGCCCGGGCCGTCGAGTCCGAACGGCGCCTGGTCGAGGCCATCGCCGCCCGCCAGGGCGTCGACCCGTACGAGAGCCCGCTCCCCCATCTCGTCGTGACGTTCGTGATGGCCGCCATGCGGATCGGATTCACCTGCCCGGCGGACCCGCCCGACCTCCAGAAGATCGTCCGGCGCATGGAGGAGACGCTCCAGCTCGTGGAGCGCTCGCTGCGCCCCGGCTGGGACGCCTAGTCAGTTCATCGTGGGATCGTCCGGGCAGGTCGCCACGAACGCCAGCTCACCTTTCTGCCGCCGCAGCACGTGTCGCCAGAGCGAGCCGGGATCGGCGTGGAAGGTGTCGCCGGCCTCCGAGTCGACGACGTACCACGCGCCCTCCGCGATCTCGCTCTCCAGCTGGCCCGTGGTCCAGCCCGCGTAGCCGGCGAAGATGCGCATCTGCGCGATCTCGCCCTGGAGGATCTCGGGCGGCGCGTCCAGGTCGACCGTGCCGAGCCGCGACACCGCCGCGGTGCCGGCGTGGAGCCGGCGCCAGCCCAGCGGCTCCTCCCCGCTCGGCACGGCGGCCAGCGCGAGCGCGCTGTCGGTCTGCACCGGCCCGCCCTCGAAGAGCACCGGCGGCCCGGTCACCAGGGGGTCCCACACGGGCAGCACCTGGGTCACCGAGATCTCGCTCGGCCGGTTGAGAACCACGCCGAGCGTGCCGCCGTCGTGGTCGTGTTCGAGGATGAGCACGACGCTACGCCGGAAGTTGGGATCGTCGAGAAGCGGCGTCGCCACCAACAACCCGCCGACGTAGATCGCTTCCGCCATACATCCATCATGAAGGAGGAAGGGGGCTCTTCGCGCCTACAGCCGCCGCATGTTACTCAACGTAGCGATATGGGCACGATGCGGGACGAAAATGTGTCACGTTCGCCCGTGCCTGGAGGAGCCATCGCATGCGCGCCCGCCTCGCCCTCGCCGCCCTGCCCGCCTTCGTGGTCTTCCTCCTGCCGGCGACGGCCTGCGCCTGGCCGGGCCCCGACCCCGGTGACCCGTTCACGATGTCGGTGGACCGGATCGGCTGCCGCGCGAACACGGTACGGGTCACGCTGCGCAACCAGACCCGCCAGCTCACCCGCTTCGACCTGCGCGCCGACTCGGCGACCGTGGCGTCGGGCTCCATCCCGGCCAGAAAGGCGATCACCCGTACGGTGAAGGTACGCCAGGGCAGCAGCGCGGAGATCGAGGCGTACTCGGTGAGCGGGTCGGCGGCCGACACGCTGATCGACTCCACCCGGGTGCGCAACGACTGTCCGTGGGGTCACCGGCTGCCGATGACCGGCCCGCCGCTCGACCTGGTGGCCAAGCTGGCGACGGCGGGCGGGTTGATCCTCACCGGCGGCGTCGTGTGGTGGTACGGGTCCCTCTGGCCGCGCTCCGGCTCACCCTTCGAGCGCTGAGCCTCAGGTGGGCACGAACGCGCCCGCCCTGGCGGCGACCAGGGCGCGGGCGACCGACCGGGCGGCCGTCGTCTCGTCCAGGGGGTGCCTGACGACCATCAGCCGGTAGTAGAGGGGCGCCGAGACGGCGCGGATCAGCTCCGCCCCGTCGGTGCCCGGCGGCAGTTCGCCGCGCTCGACCGCGGCGTCCACGAACCGGGCCCATTCCCCGATGCGCCGGTCGTAGAAGGCGCGCAGCGCGCCGGCCGCCTCCTCGTCGGAGACGGCGGCCGCGATGACCGCCTGGAGGGTGACGCCGAGGTGCGGGTCGGTGAGCGACTCCAGCACGGACCTGGCGCTGGCCATGAGCACGTCCTCGACCGAGCCCGCGCCGGGGGGCGGCAGGGACCGCTCGGCCAGCTCCCTCATGAGATCGGTGACAAGGCGGACGCGGGTGCCCCAGCGCCGGTAGATGGTCGTCTTGCCGATGCCCGCCCTGCTGGCCACCTGGTCCATGGTCAGGCGGTGGAAGCCGCGTTCGGCGAGCTCGTCCTGGGTGGCCTGGAGCACCGCCGCGCGGACCTTCGCCGTGCGTCCGCCAGGACGGACCGTTCCCGCCAAGCGGGACCCTGATTCCATCGACTCTCCTTTCGCTCTACTTCACCAGGGCATGGGCGCGTACTCGATGAGAGCGCCGCCGGACGGGCATGACCGACCCGCCCGGGAGGGCGAGCGATGGCCGCCGCCCGCGGGCGAGACACGTTCGCGGGCACGGGAAGGGGCCGCGCCCGGACCCGTGAGGATCCGCGGCCCGGCCCGGGAGGACCCGCGGAAGGGTCAGGCCTCGGTGAAGCCGCGGGCGCGGCCGCCCGCCGACTCGCGGACCGCCGCCGCGACCGCGCCCGCCACGTCCGGGTGGAAGACGCTCGGGATGATGTAGTTGGGCCCCAGCTCCTCCGTCGTCACCACGGCGGCGAGGGCGCGGGCCGCGGCCAGGAGCATCTCCTCCGTGACCTCGGTGGCCTGCGCGTCGAGCAGACCGCGGAAGACGCCGGGGAACGCCAGCACGTTGTTGATCTGGTTGGGGTAGTCGGAGCGCCCGGTGGCCACCACCGCGCAGTGCTCGCGGGCCTCGTCGGGCGACACCTCGGGCTCGGGGTTGGCCAGCGCGAACACCACGGCGCCCGGCGCCATGGCGGCGATGTCGTCACCGGTGAGGATGCCCGGCGCCGACACGCCCACGAAGACGTCGGCGCCCTTGACCGCGCCGCGCAGGTCGCCGGAGTAGCCCTCGGCGTTGGTGTGCTCGGCGATCCAGCGCAGCGAGTCGTCGAGGTCGTCGCGGGTGCGGCAGACGGCGCCGCGGTAGTCGCAGACGATCACGTTGCGCGCGCCCGCCGCCAGCAGCAGCCGCAGCACCGCGTTGCCCGCCGCGCCCGCGCCCGCCATGGTGATGCGCACGTCCTCCAGCTTCTTGTCGACCACGCGCAGGGCGTTGGTGAGCGCGGCCAGCACGCAGATGGCGGTGCCGTGCTGGTCGTCGTGGAAGACCGGGATGTCGAGCAGCTCGCGCAGCCGCCGCTCCACCTCGAAGCAGCGCGGGGCGCCGATGTCTTCGAGGTTGATGCCGCCGAAGCCGGGGGCGAGGAGCTGGACGGTCCGGACGATCTCGTCGACGTCCTGGGTGTCGAGGCAGATGGGCCAGGCGTCGATGCCGGCGAACCGCTTGAACAGCGCCGCCTTGCCCTCCATCACCGGCAGCGCCGCCTCCGGCCCGATGTTGCCCAGCCCGAGCACGGCCGAGCCGTCGGTGACGACGGCGACGGTGTTGCGCTTGATGGTGAGGCGGCGCGCGTCCTCCTTGTTGCGGGCGATCGCCATGGACACCCGCGCCACGCCCGGCGTGTAGGCCATGGACAGCTCGTCACGGTTGCGCAGCGGCACCTTCGACTGCATCTCGATCTTGCCGCCGAGGTGCATGAGGAAGGTCCGGTCGGAGACCTTGTGGATGACCACGCTCTCGACGGCTTCGAGCTGGTCGACGATGGCCTGGGCGTGGTCGGTGTCGCGGGCCGCGCAGGTGACGTCGATCCGGAGCTTCTCGTGGCCGGCGTTGGTGACGTCGAGGGCGGTCACGACGCCCCCCGCCGACTCTACGGCGTGGGTGAGCTGGCTGACGGCCTTGCCCCCGGCCGGCACCTCCAGCCGCACGGTGATGGAGTACGACACACTGGGGACGGTCGCCACGTCAATCGCTCCTTCGCGCCTGCCCATGAAGTGCTCCCATGTTAGGGGTGTTCGGGTCAAGCCAGCGCCTCGGCCGCCATGACGATCATGTCGGCGCACACCGGCACCGGGAGCACGGTGCTGTCGATCACCAGGTGATACAGGCAGCAATCGGACGGGTCCGCGCGGTAGAAGTGGCGGACGTAGGCGTTCCTGGCGCGGTCGTTGTCCTCGATGACCTTGCGGGCCTCCCGCTCGGTCGTCGCGCCCAGCCGGGCCGCCTGACGGACCCGCCGCTCCAGCGGTGCGTCGAGCCGTACGTGCAGCGCCCCGGGCAGATCGGCGAGCACGATCGCCCCCGCCCTGCCCAGGAAGACGCCGCCCTGGGTGCGGGCGGTGTCGCGGAGCACCTGCTCGGTGCGCCGGACGAACTCCTCCGGCGCGTGCGGCAGCGGGCCCGGGACGTACATGTCGACGCCGCCGAACGTCACGGTCGGCAGCCGCAGTGTCCCCGACAGCAGGCGGCCGAGGCCGTGCTCGGCGCGGTCGTCGTAGGTCAGGGCCTCCTCGAGGGTGCAGCCCAGCTCTCCGGCGACGGCGCCGGGGATCGCCCGGTCGACGAAGGGCACGCCCAGCCGTTCGGCGACGGCCGGGCCCACCTGGTGGCCGGCGGTGCCGTAGGTCGCCGAAATTGTGACGACTCGCACACCTTCAGGTTAGAACAGGGCGCTCGCGAGCGCTCGCCGGGCTTTCGCCAGGGACGGGTCCTCGGCGGGCAGCGTCTCGAACAGGCCCAGCAGGTGGACGCGGGCCTTGTCGCGGTCGTCGCCGGAGGTGCGCTTGACCACCGCGATGATCCGCTCGAACGCCTGGTCGACGGAGCCGGACAGCATCTCCAGGTCGGCGGCCAGAAGGTGCGCGTCGATGTCGGCGGGGTCCTGCAGGCGGCGCTGCACGTCGTCCGGGTCGGCGTCGGACGTGCGCTTGATCAGCCTGACGCCGGCGAGCCCCATCCTGGCGTCCTCGTCGCCGGGCACGCGGGCGAGCAGTCGCTCGTAGGCGGCCGCGGCGGCGTCGAGGTCGCCCTGGTCGATGGCCTGCTCGGCGGCGACCAGGTCGGGGTCGGCAGGCGGCGCCTCCGGCTCGCCCGGCCCCTCGGCGGGCGGCCTGGCCCCCGGGTTGGCCTGGTAGAACTGCTCCACGGCGGCCATCAGCTCGTCGAGCCAGCGGCGCACCTCCGGCTCGGGCAGCACCTGCTGGAACCCGGTGACGGCCTGCCCCTGGAAGATCGCCAGGACGGTCGGCACGGCCTGCACGCGCAGCGCCTGCGCGATCTGCGGGCTGCCGTCGACGTTGACCTTGGCGAGCACGGCCCTGCCGCCCAGGTCGCCGACGACCTTCTCCAGCACCGGGCTGAGCTGGGCGCTGCCGGGCGCCCGCGGCGACCACAGGTCGAGCACGACGGGCACGCTCATCGAGCGGTCGATGACGTCGGTGGTGAACGTCTCCTCGGTCACGTCGACGACCGAGGCCGATGAGGCTGCCTGGGCACCACCGGTCTCCCGCCGGGCCTGCGCCTCCAGAGCCTGCTTACGTGCGCCCAGATCGACCGCTCCGTAGAGCGATCCGGGCCTAGAGAAGTCCGCCATGCTCCTCATCTTGCCCCATCGGGGGGACCGAGAAGTCACCCGCCGCCACCCGCAACGTGCGCAGCAGGTCGAACATCCGGCCAAGCTCGCTCTCGGCGTACATGCCCAGGCCGAACTCGGCGGTCATGAGATCGCCCGTGGCGCGCCGCACGACGTCGCGACCGGCCTCGGTGATCTCGGCGAGCACGCCCCGGCCGTCGCGCGGGTTGGGCAGGCGGCGCACCAGCCCGGACCTCTCCAGCCGGCCGACGGTGTTCGTGACGCTCGTCGGGTGGACCATCAGCCGTTCGCCGATCTTCCACAGCGGCAGCGCCCCGGTCTTGCTGAAGGTCAGCAGCACCAGGGCCTCGTAGCGGGCGAAGGTCAGGTCGTACGGCTTCAGCAGCGAGTCGAGCTGGGACAGCAGGATCTGGTGGGCTCTCATGATCGACGTGACGGCGGCCATGGCGGACGAGGGCCCGAAGTGATCGCGCCAGGTCTCCGCGGCACGGTCGATGGGGTCGAACGGCAGGTTGAGCGGCTTGGGCTGCGACACGCAGATACGTTAGCGCGCTGCTCGTCCAGTTTCGTCTGCTTACGGAGCGCAATCGCATTCTCCGCTTGGCCAAGAATCCGGGCGTCCTTCATCACGCTCCGTTATGGTTCTCGCATCGAATGGTGACGGGGGAGCCAAGTCCATCAGCCGTGTGGGGACCGGCCGGACTGCCGGCTCCCCCTGTCGCCGACGGGGCACGGGGGGTGCTTTTGATGAACTTCATTGGGATGACGCGTGCGTGAGCACGGGGGCGTTTCACGCGAGGAGCTGAAGCAGGGCGCGGCCGTCACGGTGGCCGTATTGCTCGCGCTCGGCCTGGTCGCGGCGTGGAGCGTCCTGATCCCCGGCGTGGACGCGTGGGAGAACATCGTGGCGGCGGTCATCGGCTCGCTCAGGCTGACCGGGCCCGTCGCCGCCGCCTTCGCCGCCTGGGTGGCCCTGCGCAAGCGCCGGGCCTCGCGCGACCTGCCGCTGACGACCTGGCGCGCGCTGAAGGCGCCGCTGGCGATCGTGCTGGTGGTGCTGGGCTCCTTCGCCGCGACCGTGCTGGTGCTGGCCGTCAAGACGGTGCTCACCGAGCAGGCGGGCCGGCTCAGCCTGACGGGCCTGGGCATGGGCATGGCGGGGCTGGCCCTCTACTCGGTGATCGGGTGGGTGGCCGGCTGGGTCCTGCCGTACGCGCCGACCGCGCCGCTGGCCGGGCTGGGCTGCTACGCCCTGTTCAGCTGGGTCGCCGACGGCGACGGCTGGGCCGACCGTCTCGCACCCGGTACGGGCGAGCCGTACGACCTGTTCCAGGGGCTGAGCGGCACCGTCTTCGTCAACCAGATCATCTGGCTGCTCGGCGTGACCGGGGCGCTGCTGCTGGGCTGGGCCGCGCTGGTCACCCGGCAGGCCGTGGTGCTGGCCTTCGCGCTGCTGGCGGTGCTGGCGGCCGGCACGGGCGTGGCGCGGGTGCTCGGCGAGCCGCGGCCCGCGGCCGCCCAGGACATCGCCTACAGCTGTCAGGAGTGGCCCATCACGGTCTGCGTCCATCCCGGCATGCGGGGCGGGCTGACCGAGCTCGGCGCCGCCTTCACCGAGATCGCCTCCCGCCTGGCCGAGACGCCCGCCGCGTTCACCCGGGTGGAGCAGCGGCCGCTGGACGACCCGCTCAAGCCCTCGAACGGGCTGGCGCCGATCCACGTGCCGGACCTGTCGGCGGGGTTCGCCGAGGAGGCCGTGCACGAGTACGTCGAGGCCCTGGCCGCCCGGTGTCCCGGCAGGCCGGCCGACGGCTACCGCGAGATCGTGACGGCCTGGCTGCGCGGCGAGCCGCTGCCCGGGGGGCCGCTGCTGGAGCACGAGTACGCCGCCGCCTGGTTCTCCGGACTGAACGAGCACCAGCGCCGCGAGTGGCTGCGCATGTTCTTCAGCGACTTCCAGGCCTGCAAGCTGTCGGCCACCCACTTCGGCGGCGGCCCGGCCGGCACTCCGCCCCAGGCCGCCACCCCGGTGGCCACGCAGGTGCACCAGGAGAGCGCCCCGCAGGTCTACCCGGTCTACCCTGACCCGAGCGGGCACCCCTCGCCGAACTGGGGACCGGAGATGTCACCTCATGGGTGGCACAGATGATCGATCCGGGGGTAGTCAGGGGGCATGACGACTTCGCAGACGGCGCCCTCGGCGGTCTCTCCTCGCCGGCGCCGCACGTGGCGATATGTGGCGGGGCTGCTGGTCGTGGCGGTCCTGCTGGTGGTGGCCGGGCGGCTGGCCTGGTCCTGGCTCAATCCCATGGGCACGCAGACCGTCGACCGCAGCCAGCCGGTGCTGCTCGAATCGATCAAGGACCTGAGCAGGTTCGAGGCCGCGACGGGCACCTTCCAGGTCGTGGTCGACCTGGAGAAGGACGCCAACTTCCTGCCTGACGCGGTCAAGGGCACCCGCACCCTCTTCGTCGGCGCCGGCGGCGTGGACGCGTACGTCGACTTCGCCGGCCTGGCCGGCGACGCGCTGACCGTGTCGGAGGACCGCACCGCGGTCACGGTCACCCTCCCCCGCGCCCAGTTGGAGAAGCCCAACCTGGACAACGAGCGCTCCTACGTCTTCGCCCAGCGGCGGGGGCTGTTCGACCGGGTGGAGGACTTCCTGTCCGGCTCTCCGGCCGACCAGCGGGAGCTGTACGTGCTCGCCGAACGCAAGATCGCCGAGGCGGCCGCCTCCAGCGACCTGCGGGCCCGGGCCGACGCCAACACCCGGACCATGCTGGAGGGCATGCTGAAGTCGCTCGGCTTCACCAAGGTCACGGTCAAGTTCGCGGACGAGCCCTAGGCACCCTTAGACGCGGGCCGGCCACGGCTGAGGCCGGGAGATAAGGCATCCGCCCGATGTGCCGCCACGGGCCTTAGGACGAATCTTGAGAGTGCGGAGAAACGACCACGAGGAGCACTCTCATGAACGCCGAGTTCGAGTACACCGTCATGCAGCATCGGGCGCGCGAGCTGCGCCAGGAGGCCGCCGAGCGACGGCTGGCCCGCGCGGCGGCCAGGGCGCGCAAGCCCGAGCGCCGTCACCGCTCCCTCTTCGGCCTGCTGCGCGAGTCATGACCATGCCAAGGACGCCCGGCCGCACCCTCCCTCGCGGCCGGGCGCATCTCCCCCCCTAGCGACACGCACCGGCGCGCCCGCTCCCCTGGGTTCGGGGAGCGGGCGCGCGGGTGTTACGCGTTCTTCGGCACGCTGATGATCAGCGCGTCACCCTGGCCGCCGCCGCCGCACAGGGCCGCGGCGCCGACGCCGCCGCCGCGCCGCTTCAGCTCGTGGGCGAGGGTGAGCACGATGCGGGCGCCGGACGCGCCGATGGGGTGGCCGAGCGCGATGCCGCCGCCGTTGACGTTCACGATGTCCATCGGCACGCCCAGCTCCTTGACCGACTGGATCACCACGCTGGCGAACGCCTCGTTGATCTCGATCAGGTCCAGGTCCTGCGGGCTCAGCCCTTGCTTGGCCAGGGCGTGCTTGATGGCGTTGGCCGGCTGCGACTGCAGGGAGGAGTCGGGGCCCGCGACGTTGCCGTGGCGGCCGATCTCGGCCAGCCACTCCAGGCCCAGCTCCTCGGCCTTGGCCTTGGACATCACCACCACCGCGCAGGCGCCGTCGGAGATCTGCGACGCCGAGCCGGCCGTGATGGTGCCGTCGGCCGCGAACGCGGGCCGCAGCCTGGCCAGCGTCTCGGCAGTGGTGTCGCCGCGCACGCCCTCGTCGTCCTTGACCACCAGCGGCTCGCCGCGCCGCTGCGGGATCTCCACCGGCACGATCTCCGGCTCGAACGCGCCGTTCTTGGCCGCCGCGGCGGCGAGCTGGTGGGAGCGGGCCGACACGGCGTCCTGCTCCTCGCGGCCGATGCCCAGCCGCGTGTTGTAGCGCTCGGTCGACTCGCCCATCGCGCACTGGTCGAACGCGCAGAACAGGCCGTCATGGGCCATCGAGTCGAGGATCTCGGCGCTTCCGTACTTGACCCCCTTGCGCATGCCGGGCAGCAGGTGCGGGGCGTTGGTCATCGACTCCATGCCGCCCGCGACCACGATGTCGAACTCGCCCGCGCGGATGAGCTGGTCGGCCATGGCGATGGCGTCCAGGCCCGACAGGCACACCTTGTTGATCGTGATGGACGGGACCGTCATCGGGATGCCCGCCTTGACCGCCGCCTGGCGGGAGGGGAGCTGACCCGACCCGGCCTGCAGCACCTGGCCCAGGATCACGTACTCGACGGCCTCCGGCGCCACCCCGGCACGGTCCAGCGCGGCCTTGACCGCGATGGCGCCCAGGTCCACCGCCCTCAGGCCGGACAGCGAGCCGAGCAGTTTTCCGATGGGGGTACGCGCTCCGGCGACGATGACGGAACCAGACATGCGGGGCCTCCTGTGCACACGAGGGGAGCTCTTTGACACCATACCTATCGGTAGCAGGGTGTTCGCTATGGAGGTGGCCCACATGTTCATGCGCATCGACCACATCGGGATCGCGTGCAACGACCTCGAAGAGAAGATCGCGCTCTTCTCTGAACTGTTCGAGCTGGAGGTGGTCGCCCGCGAGGTCAACGAGGAGCAGGGGGTGAAGGAGGCCATGCTGCGCATCGCCGACGCCGACGGCGGCGGCTCCTACATCCAGCTGCTCGAACCGCTCTCGCCCGACTCCCCCGTGGGGAAATTCCTCGCCAAGAGGGGTGAGGGAGTGCACCACGTGGCGTTCGGCGTCCCGGACGTCGCGGAGGCGATGTCCAAGATCGGCGACAAGGGCGTCCGGCTGCTCGACGAGCGCCCCCGTCACGGTTCCATGGACTCCCGGATCGCGTTTCTGCACCCCAAGGACGTGGGAGGAATGCTGACCGAGTTGGTGCAAGCGGCCAAGGGCTAGCAAACGCAAAAATCGTTCATAAGTAACTAGTCACGCAGAAACCCGGACGGGGCTTCGTACTCGGCATCGGCGGAGTACGCTGGCCTTCCACCGGACATGGAGCCTGCCCCGAGGCACGGGCTCCAGGCTCGGATGCCCCGAACCCCCCGTCCGGCCCGTGTAGCCGTCTCGACAACCCAGGATCGAGCCTCCATGCAGTCCGACATCGACGCCCAGCTCAACAACTTCTTCGAGGACGCACCAGCCCGCGAGTTCGACGTGGTGCTCCGAGGTTACGACCGGCATCAGGTCCACGACCACCTGAAGCAGCTCGACGCCGAGTTGCGCCAGGCTCGCGAGCAGACCACGTCCTTGCAGCGCGAGCTCTCCGACTCCCAGCGCCAGCTGCAGGAGCAGGAGCGGCCCACCTACTCCGGTCTCGGCGCCCGTATCGAACAGCTGCTCCGCCTGGCGGAAGAACAGGCCACGGAGCTCGTCCAGGCGGCCAGGTCCGAGGCCAACGAGATCAAGGCCGCGGCCAAGGTCGAGGCGGCCGACCTGCGTGCCGCCGCGGAGGCCGAGGCGGCCGAGAAGCGGGCGCAGGCGACGCGCGAGAGCGAGGAGATGCGCACCAGCGCCGAGCGCGACGCCGAGGAGATCCGCTCGACCGCCCGCCGCGAGTCCGACGAGCTGACGGCGACCACCGAGCGCGAGGTGGCCAAGCTCCGCGCCACCGCCGACCACGAGGTCGCGGAGAAGCGGGCCGACGCCGAGCGCGAGATCGCCAAGCTGCGCACCACCACCGAGCGCGAGGTCGCCCAGCTGCGAGCCTCGACCAAGCGCGAGCGCGACGAGGTCCTGACCACCGCCAAGCGGCAGGCCGACGAGATGCGCGCGCAGGCTCAGCGGGTGCTGGAGGAGTCCGAGGCCAAGCGGGCGCAGGACGAGGCCGAGTTCGAGATCCAGCTCGCCGCCCGGCGCGAGGAGGCGGAGCGCCAGGAGGCCGAGCGCCACGCCGCCACCCAGGCCGCGACGCAGAAGCTGGTGGCCGAGGCGGAGCAGCGCGCCGCCACCGCCGAGTCCCGGGCCACGAAGGCGACCCAGCAGGCCGAGCAGACCCGCCGCGAGGCCGACCTGCACGCCAAGCAGCTGGTCGCCAACGCGCGCAAGAACTCCGAGCAGATCGTCGCCGAGGCCAAGAGCAGCGCCGAGACCATCGTCACCGAGGCGAAGAACGAAGCCGAGCGCACCCGCACCTCGATGCAGCGCCAGGTCGACGAGCTGACCCGCCAGCGCGACAGCATCACCAGCCACCTCGCCCAGCTGCGCCAGCTGCTCGGCGGCGCGGCGCTGCCGGGCCTCGACCCCGACCCCGCCGTCACCGCGGCCCCGCCGAAGCCGGCCATCGCCGCCGCGTCGGTCGACGACCACCCGGCCCCGGTGGCCGCCCCGGCGGCTCCCGCCAAGGCCGCGAGCAAGTCCGACGACGACGCCGAGTGGTGGCAGGAGTAGGCCGGCACGAGGGGCGTCCCGGGCCGGCTGCACGGGGATCGATCGCATAACCGGAGAGAGCCTGGCGACCAAGGTCGCTAGGCTCTCTCTCGTTGTGCGCCCCCCTCGTGCAGGAGACCCCGTGACCGCAGCAGCCGAGCCCGCCGGAGCGGACTCCCTCCCGAGCCCGGAGCCTCCCGCGGACCCGCCCTCCGCCCTCACGGACGGGGCCAGGACGGCCGCGCCGGCCGGGTCCGGAGATCACGCTCAGGCCACCCCGCGTCCCCCGCGCGCGGAGCAGGGCGCGCGCACCGTCATCCCCGGCGACGTCCCCGCGGGGATCTCGCTGGGTTCGTACGGGATGCCGGGGAAGCCGCTGGCCCGGGGCCCATTCCTGTTCGGGCTGACCGGCGGGCTCGGCGTGCTCACCGCCATCGCGATCGCGCAGATGGTCGTCAGCTCGCTGAGCGTGATCATCATGATCGTGGTGGCGATGTTCCTGGCCGTGGGGCTCAACCCGGCGGTTGAGGCGCTGCAGCGGCGCGGCCTGGCCAGGCGGTGGGCGATCACGTCCGTGTTCGCCGCGGTGATCGTGGCGTTCGTGCTGTTCGGCCTGGCCGTGGTGCCGCCGGTCAGCCGGGAGCTCGCCGACTTCGTGGCGGCCGTGCCCGGCTACATCCGCGAGCTGAGCAGCCACCCGACGCTGCGCGAGCTCGACGCCGACTACCAGATCCTGCCGCAGCTGGCCACGTTCGTCACGAGCACGCTCGGACCGTCGCTGGCCACCGGCGTGGTGGGAGCCGGGCTGGTGGTGATCGACGGCCTGTTCACCACGGTGACGCTGCTGGTGCTCATGCTCTACTTCCTCGGCTCGCTGCACACGATCAAGGCCTACCTGCTCAAGCTGGTCCCCGCCTCGCGCCGCGACCGCACCGGGGCGATCGCCGAGGAGATCCTGGGCGGCATCGGCGGCTACGTCGCCGGCAACATCCTCATCTCGCTCATCGCCGGCGTGCTGACGTGGATCTTCCTGTCGATCCTGGGCGTGGAGTACGCGCTCGCGCTCTCCCTCGTGGTGGCCCTGACCGACCTGATCCCGCTGGTGGGCGCCACGATCGGGGCCGTGGTGGTGACCGGTGTCGCGCTGCTCGGCTCGCTCCCCGCCGGCATCGCCTGCGCGATCTTCTTCGTGATCTACCAGCAGATCGAGAACTACGTCATCTACCCGAAGGTGATGAAACGCTCGGTCGACGTGACCCCGGCGGTGACCGTGATCGCCGCCCTGGTGGGCGGCACGCTGCTCGGCATCGTGGGCGCGCTGCTGGCCATCCCGGTGGCCGCCGCGATCGCCCTGATCATTCGTGAGATCGTGATACCCCGGCAAGCTCAGAGCTGAGGAAGCGCTCGACAGCGGCGTTGAACGCCTCGGGCTGCTCGACGGCGATCAGATGACCGGCCTTGGAGATGATCTCCAGCCGGCCGTCCTGCACCGCTCCGGCCATGGCCCGGGCGTCCGCCGGCGGCGCCAGCTCGTCCTCGTCGCCCACCAGCACCAGCGCGGGCACCTTGAGCGCGGCCAGCGTGTCGAGGGAGTCGGGCCGCGCGGCCATCGCGCGCTGCGCCCAGGCCACGGCCTTGGGCGGCGCCGACTGCACCAGCCCCTTGACCCGGCCGAACACCATGGCCCTGCGCTGCTTGGTGGTGGTCCCGATCAGGCCAGGCAGCACCTCCTCGACCAGTACGCCACTGCCGTCGGCGAGCACCGCCTGGGCGATGCGCTCGCGGTTGTCGCGGGCGGGCGCGGCGTCGGGGCTCGCCTTGGTGGCGGCCAGGATGACGCCCAGCACGCGGTCGGGGTGGCGGCGGCAGAACGCCATGGTCACGTAACCGCCCATCGACAACCCTCCGATGACCGCCCGCTCGACGCCTTCCCCGTCGAGCACCCTGGCAACGTCGTCGGCCATGAGGTCGAGTGACGGCTCGTCGTCGCCGAGCCGCGATCCGCCGAAGCCGCGCAGGTCGGGGGTGATCACCCGGCACGCCCTGGCCAGCCCCTCCCGCTGGGCCAGCCACATGGCCGACGAGAGCGGGAACGCGTGGAGCAGTACGACCGGGAGCCCGGTCCCGGCTGTTCTCGTGTAGAGCTGCACGGACCTCACGGTAGCCCGGTTCCCCGCGACAATCACTCCACAGCCGGTGCCGATATGCGGTGAATGGTCCGTCCGGTTCGTCAGGCGGTGGTGAGGCCGCCGTCGACGATCATCATCTGGCCGGTCATGTAGGACGAGGCCTCACTGGCCAGGAACACGGCCGGCTGGGCGATCTCCTCCACCGTGGCCCAGCGGCGCATCGGCACGTTCGCCACCGTCGCCTGTCCGCCGCTCTCGTCGTCCCACAGGTTGCGGTTGAGGTCGGTGGCGGTCCAGCCGGGGCACAGCGCGTTGACCCGTACCCCCGCCGACGCCCATTCCAGGGCCAGCGTCTTGGTCAGGGCCACCAGACCGGCCTTGGCGGCCGCGTACGGGGCCAGGAAGGGCGCGCCGAGCGCGGCCGCGGAGGCGATGTTGATCACGGACCCGCTGCCGCGGCCGAGCAGGTGGGGCGCGGCGGCGTGGCAGACGGCCATGGCGGAGTCGAGGTTGAGCCGCATGATCTTGTCCCAGCCGGCCAGCCGCAGGTCCTTGAACTCGACCAGGAAGTTGGACCCGCCCGCGTTGTTGACCACCACGTCGAGGTGGCCGAGCCCGGCGACGGCCTCGCGCACGACGGCGGCGGCGGTGTCCCTGTCGGTCAGGTCGGCGGGGATGACCACGGCCTCGCGGCCGCGCGCCTGGATCTCCTTGGCCACCTCGGCCAGCGCGTCGGCCGACCGCGCGGTCAGCGCCACGTCGGCGCCCGCCTCGGCGTACGCGAGCGCGATCGCCTTGCCGATGCCCTTGGACGCCCCGGTGACCAGAGCCTTCTTGCCGTCGAGAGCGAACGCGCCCATGTTGCCTCCTCCGTACGGACCGAACGAGATTCTATGGCGGTCACACCTCGGTGGGGAGGGGGTGACGGTCGGGGACGACGCGGCGGACGATCTCGTTCAGCACGACGCGCACGTACGGCTCGCCCACCCACAGGTGCTTGGCGCCCTCGACGCCGACCACCTCGGCCTGCGGCACCCGCGCGAAGCGGCGCCTGGCCTCGTCGGGGCGCAGGTAGTCGTCGAACTCGGGCACCAGCGCGACCAGCGGCCGGCCGAACCGCGCCCAGGCGTCGAGGTCGGTCTCGTTGGCCCTGTGCAGCGGCGGGGACAGCAGGATGGCGCCTTCGACCAGCGGGTCGTGCCCCCACTTGAGCGCCAGCTCGCTGCCGAACGACCAGCCGACCACCCAGACCCTGGGCAGGTCGTGGAACTCGGCGTACTCCAGCGCCGCCGCCACGTCGAACCGCTCGTCCTCGCCGCCGTCGAACGTGCCCTCGGAGGTGCCCCGGTCGGAGGAGGTGCCGCGGGTGTTGAAGCGCAGCACCGCCAGATCGGCCAGCGCGGGCAGGCGGTTGGCGGCCTTCTTGTAGACATGGCTGTCCATGAAGCCGCCGTGGGTCGGCAGCGGGTGCAGCATCACCAGGGTCGCCGCCGGCGGCCGGTCCTCGGGCAGGGCGAGCTCGCCCACCAGGGTCAGGCCGTCGCCGGTGTGCAGCTCGATCGGCTCACGCCGGGCGGGCAGCACGGTCGCCGCGCGAATTTCCACGTCGCTCCTTCGTCCATCGGGGTCGAGTCGGTCAGTAGCGGCTGCGGCCCGGGCCGCGGTCCAGTCTCTTGCGCCAGCACACCGGATGCCAGTGGCGGCGCTCGTCCTCGCCGCCCGGCCAGTCGGGCCAGGTGACCAGGTGCGGCTGGCCGCCCCGGATCTCCTGGTCGCAGCCGGGACAGCGGTAGTCCTTGGTGGAGGTCCCGCCGGTGAGTGAGCGTACTTTCCACTCACCGTCCGGCCACTCCTCCACCCGGTCGGAGCTGCGAGGGAAGACGGGAGGCCGGGCGGGCTCCTTGCGCCGGGCGCGGCGCGGGCTCATGGCCGCGGGAAGGTGCGCACGCCCGCCGTGACGAGCTGGTCGAGCAGCGGCGCGGGGGCGAACGCCGGCTCGCGGTACTCCGCGTACAGCGCCCGCAGCCCGTCGCGCACCACGTCCAGGCCGACGGACTCCAGCGTCTCGAAC
This sequence comes from Nonomuraea sp. NPDC049486, assembly GCF_040676925.1. NCBI lineage: Bacteria > Bacillati > Actinomycetota > Actinomycetes > Streptosporangiales > Streptosporangiaceae > Nonomuraea > Nonomuraea sp. NPDC049486. The sequence continues at coordinate 813,621 of NZ_JBFAPV010000001.1, read as the reverse complement.
GGCCCGGCGGGGTAGCCGCAGCCGAGCCGCATGGCCGAGTCGATCTCGTCGATCGAGGCGTAGCCCGACTCGTACATCCGCACGGCGTCGTTGAGATACGGGTAGAGCAGCGCGTCCACCACGAACCCGGCCCGGTCCTTGCAGGCCACCGGGGCCAGCCCGATCACCTTCATCAGGTCGGCGGCCGCGAAGGCCGCCTCCGGGGAGGTGAGGACCGTGGAGACGACCTCGGCCACCCGGCCGCCCACCACGTGGACACCGACCAGCCGCGACGGGTCGGACAGCTGGACGGCGTGCTCGATCACCGGCCGGTCGGCCATCCGGAGCAGCACGTCGGGCTCCGCCGACCGCTTGAACCCGGCGGTGCCCAGCCGCTCGGCCAGCTCGTCGCCGCCCTGCCCGGCGACGTCGAACGTGATCACCGAGGACTTGGCGGGCTCGTGCGGCCGGGGCTCGTCGCCGTAGAAGCCGCGCCCGCTCTTGCGCCCCAGCAGCCGCGCCGAGACCAGCTCGCGCAGCACCGGCGCGGGCGCGTGGCGGCGGTCGCGGGTCTCGTCGAACAGCACGCCCATGATCTCGTAGGCGGTGTCGAGCCCGATCAGGTCGAGCAGTTGGAACGGGCCCATCGGCAGCCCCGCGCCGTCGCGCATCGCCGCGTCGATGTCGTCGCGCCCGGCCACGCCCTGCTCCATCAGCACGGCGGCGTGGTTGAGGTACGGCAGGAGCAGCCGGTTCACCACGAACCCGGCGCGGTCGCCGACGACCACCGCCGTCTTGCCGAGCCGTACGGCCAGCTCGCGCATCGCCGGCACCACGTCGTCGTCGGTCACGACCGTGCGCACCACCTCGGCCAGCCGCATGACCGGCGCCGGGTTGAAGAAGTGGAGGCCCACCACCCGGCCCGGCCGCCCGGTGGCGGCGGCGATCGCGGTGACCGACAGCGAGGAGGTGTTGGTGGCCAGCACCGTCTCCGGCTTGCAGATCCCGTCGAGGTCGTTCATCAGCGCCGTCTTGTAGCCGAGCACCTCGGGGATGGCCTCGACCACCAGGTCCGCCTCGCGCAGGTCCTCGCGGGAGGTGGTGAGCGTGATCCGGCCCAGGACCTCGTCGCGGTCACCGGCCGCCAGCTTGCCCCGGTCGACCGCGCGCTGCGTCGATCTCTCCAGGTGGCCCCGGCCGCGGGCGAGCGCGTCGGCGTCGGCCTCCACCCCGATGACCCGCAGCCCGCCCCGGGCGAACACTTCCGCGATCCCGGCACCCATCGTGCCGAGCCCGACCACTCCCACCATTTCAAACGCCATGCTTGTAGTTTTACAGAGCCGCTAGGGTGGACTCTCATGCGGCTGGTCATCGCGCGATGCAGCGTCGACTACATCGGACGGCTCACGGCACATCTCCCGATGGCGCCGAGGCTCGTGCTCATCAAGGCGGACGGGAGCGTGTCGATCCATGCGGACGACCGCGCCTTCAAGCCGCTCAACTGGATGAACCCGCCGTGCAAGCTCAAGGAGGACGGCGAGACCTGGACCGTCACCCACGGCAAGACCGGCGAGAAGCTGGTCCTGACGATGGCCGAGATCCTCCACGACTCCTCCCACGAGCTGGGCGTCGACCCTGGGCTGATCAAGGACGGCGTCGAGGCCCACCTGCAGGAGCTGCTCGCCGAGCACATCACCACTCTCGGCGAGGGCTACACGCTCATCCGGCGTGAATACATGACGGCGATCGGCCCCGTCGACATCCTGTGCCGCGACGCCAAGAGCGCGACGGTGGCGGTCGAGATCAAGCGCCGTGGCGAGATCGACGGCGTCGAGCAGCTCACCCGCTACCTGGAGCTGCTCAACCGCGACCCGCTGCTGGCCCCGGTGCGCGGGGTGTTCGCCGCCCAGGAGATCAAGCCTCAGGCCAGGGTGCTGGCGGCCGACCGCGGCATCGAGTGCGTCACGCTCGACTACCAGGCGCTGCGCGGCATCGAGCCGGAGAACCCGACGCTCTTCTGAGCCACCGGCCCGCTAGTAAGCGACGGCTTACCGTTCTATGTTGGCGTCATGACGACGCTCACATTCGACTCCCTGAATCCCGCGACCGGAACGGTCGTCGCCAGTCACCCCAAGCACGACGCCGAGGCGGTGCGCGCGGCCGTCGCCCGGGCGCAGGAGGCCGCCGAGTGGTGGGAGGGGCTGGGACACGCGGGCCGCAGGCGCAGACTGCTCGACTACAAGGCGGTCGTCACGCGCGAGCTGCGGCAGCTGGCCGCGCTGGTGCACGAGGAGACGGGCAAGCCGGTCGCGGACGCCACGCTGGAGATCGTGCTGGCGATCACGCACATCGACTGGGCGGCCCGCAACGCGCGGAAGGTGCTGGGGCCGCGCCGGGTCTCCCCCGGGATGGTCGGCGCCAACCTGTCGGCCACGCTGGAGTACCTGCCGCTGGGCGTGGTCGGGGTCATCGGGCCGTGGAACTACCCGGTGTTCACCCCGATGGGGTCGATCGCGTACGCGCTCGCGGCGGGCAACGCGGTGGTGTTCAAGCCGAGCGAGTTCACGCCCGGGGTGGGGGTGCGGCTGGCGGAGCTGTTCGCGGAGGCGGTGCCGGAGCGGCCGGTGTTCCAGACGGTGACGGGGCTGGGCGAGACGGGCGCGGCCCTGGCGCGGGACCCCCGGGTGAAGAAGATCGCCTTCACCGGTTCGACGGCGACGGCCAAGCGGGTCATGGCGGCCTGCGCGGAGAACCTGACGCCGATGGTGGCGGAGTGCGGCGGCAAGGACGCGTTCATCGTCGACGCCGACGCCGACGTCGAGGCGGCGGCGGACGCGTGCCTGTGGGGCGCGCTGTCGAACGCCGGCCAGACGTGCGTGGGCGTGGAGCGGGTGTACGTGGTCGACGCCGTGTACGAGCCGTTCATGCGGGCGCTGTCGGAGCGGGCCGCCACGGTGAAGGCGGGCGAGCACTACGGGCCGATCACCATGCCGGGGCAGCTCGACATCATCAAGCGGCACATCGACGACGCCACCAAGTCCGGCAGGACGGTCGCGGGCGGGCCCGACTCGGTGCGGCCGCCGTACGTGGACCCGGTGATCGTGGAGGACGTGCCCGAGGACTCACCGGCGGTGCGCGAGGAGACGTTCGGGCCGACGATCACGGTGCGCCGCACCAAGGACGCTCAGGAGGCGCTGGAGCTGGCCAACGACACGGCGTACGGGCTGGCCGGCACGGTGTTCTCCGGGAACCGGCGCAGGGCGATGGCGCTGGCGCGCGCGATGCGCACCGGGATGGCGTCCGTCAACTCGGTCATCTCGTTCGCGAGCGTGGCCTCGCTGCCGTTCGGCGGTACGGGCGACTCCGGTTTCGGTCGTATCCACGGCGCCGACGGGCTGCGCGAGTTCGCCCGCGCCAAGGCCATCGCGCGGCAGCGCTTCCCGGTGCCCGGAATGCGGCTGACCTCGTTCTCCCGGCAGCCTGACGAGCTTGAGCGGCTGATCAGACTTGTCACGTTCTTGCACGGACGACGTAAGAGGTAAACTGCCCGCCCTTTCCACAATCCGATCATCCATCCATAATTGTGTGCTCGGGGGCCACGATCATGTTGGACGGGTGGAATGTGAACCGGTCTTACCGGGGGATGTCAGCGGAACAAAGGCTGGCCGACAGACGCGAGCGGCTGATGACAGCCGCCTACACGCTATACGCGAAGCCTGGTTTCGCGGCCACGACGATCGAAAGGCTGTGCTCCGAGGCGCGGATCTCCAACCGCGCCTTCTATGAATGTTTCGGCGGCCGGGAGGAACTCTTACAGGCGTTGCACGAGCGCTGCGTCGAAGAAAGCCTCGCCGTGGTGGCGAAGGCCGTGCAGGACGCGCCCGACACGCTGGACGGCCGGATCAGGGCGGGAATTCGGGCCTATATCGAGTTCACCACCGCCGACTGGCGCAGGGCCCGGATCATGCATGTGGAGGTGCGCAGATCCGGCGATGTGCTGATGATGTCGCGGCAGCGCGCCATCGACTCCTTCGCCGGGCTCGTGGAGGAAGCCTGGGCCGATTTCCCGCAGGCGCCGGGGGTGAATCGGCGGCTGGTGGCGCTGGGGGTAATTGGCGGGCTTCAGGAGCTGCTCATCGAATGGCTGCTGGCCGACCGGCCGCCGGAGCTCGACGAACTCGTGGGCGTGGCCGTGCATCTCTTCCTGCGTGCACTGACGCCGTAACGCCGCAATTTGGCCCGCCGTATTCAACGTTTGAATGCGGCGAAATACGGATTCACGCCACCGCGGCGGTGTGCGCTTCGACGTGGAGGACCCGGTTCAGCCGGGTCACCGCCAGGATCCGCATGATCCGCGGCGGCACCGCGCGCAGCACCACGCGGCGGTCTATGTCGAGCGCGAGCCTGTGCGTGCCCACGAGCACGCCGAGGCCGGTGGCGTCGATCATCTCCAGTTCGGAAAGGTCGAGGATCAGGTCGCCGGCGCCGGACTCGACCGCCTCGTGCAGGCGTTCGCGCACTCCCGCCGACGTGCCCGCGTCGAGCCGGGCGCCGAGCCGCACCACCTGACCCTTGGGATTGCCCCGGACGCGCATGCCACCTCCTCCATGGGGATATATGCCCCCCTACCCACGTACGGGCAAGGACACGACAGCGGTGAGCAGAAACCCCCCGTCGCCGTCGGGCCCGGCGGTGAGCTCGCCGCCCACGGCGGCCACCCGCTCCTCCAGCCCCAGCAGCCCGCTACCGGTCCCCGCACCGTCCAGCGCGCCGGCGCCGTCGTTGTGCACGCGCAGCTCCGCCTCGTCCTCGGTGAACCGCAGGAGGAGGTCGCAGCGGGTGGCGGTGCTGTGCTTGAGCACGTTGGTCACCGCCTCGCGCACCACGTAGGCGAACACCGGCGCCACCTCGCCCGGCAGGTCACGATAGGGCAGCCGGGTGTGGCAGGCGATGCCCGCCGCTTCGAGCACGTCTTTCACGCTATTCAGCTCGGCGGTCAAGTCAAGCTCGCGGTAGCCGCGCACGGCCTGCCGCAGCTCGCGCAGCGCCGTCCTGGTGAGCTCGTTGACCTCGGCCATCTGCGACCTGGCCGCCGCCGGGTCCTGGTCCGAGAGCCGCACCGCGAGCCCCGCCTTGACCGCGATCGCGGACAGCCGGTGCCCCACGAGGTCGTGCAGGTCCCTGGAGAAGCGCAGCCGCTCCTCGGCCAGGGCCAGGCGGGTGTGCGCCTCCCTGCCCTCGTGCGCCTGGATGGTCAGCGTCAGCAACCACATCCACACCCGGTTCGTGGGAGGGAAGGCGGCGCAGAACACCCCGTACATGAGGGCCAGGTACAGCAGGTTCCGGCCCGCGCTCCAGTCGCCGCCCAGCAGATGGCCCGGATCGCTCAGGTAGGTGACGTAGGCCAGTCCCACGCCCGTGACGAACGTGCCCACCGCCATCAGGATGGCCACCCTGGACGGCACCTCCAGCGAGGCCACCGCCAGCCAGGCGATCAGGACGAAGCCGAAGGACATCGGGTCCGCACCGCCGACGGCAGCCGTCACGACGGCCGTCGCCCCGGCCACCGCCACCTCACGGACGGGGTAACGGCGCTCGGTCAGCGCCGCGGAGATACGCAGGTAGACCCAGGTGAAACCAGCAATCAAGATCATCGCGGGCACGGTGCGGGCCCAGGAAAGCGGCTCCCCGTTGAGCGCCGACAAGACCACGCGGGTGCCGGTGAACAGCCACAGGAAGCCCACCAGAGTCGCCAGCATCCACCAGGTCTTGCGTCGCGCCCGGTCGATCTCGTTCATTACTTCGCGCGCAGCACTTCGCCGAGTTTCACCCTGGCCCCGGTACGCAGGACGGCGCGCTCGTACACCTTGGCCCCGAAGGCCAGGATGGCCAGCACCGCCAGCACCATGAGCCCGGCGGACGCGGCGACCTCCCAGAGGGGCACCTCGGTGGCCGCCATCCGCACCGGCATCACCATCGAGGAGAACGGCGGGACGAACGAGACGATCGTGGCGAGGGTGCCGGTGGGGTCGGTGGTCGCGTAGAAGGCCACGAAGTAGGCCGCCATGATGAGCATGGTCATCGGCGACATCACGTTGCCGACCTCCTCCTGGCGCGACACCAGAGAGGCCAGCGCGGCGCCCAGCGTGGCGAAGAACGCGTAGCCGAGCACGAACCAGACGAGGACCCCGGCCACGATGCCCGTCATGCCCGGCGGGAAGTCGGCGGCGAACCCGGAGGCGAACGAGGCGCCGATGCCGGCCACCAGGATCGCGCCGAGGTTGATCAGCCCGAGCACGCCCAGACCGATGACCTTGCCGCCGAGGAGCTGCCACGGGCGCACCGAGCTGAGCAGGATCTCCACGATCCGGCTGCCCTTCTCCTCCACCACGCCCATGGCGACCATCATGACCTGTCCGAGGATGAGCATGAACAGCACCAGCACCAGCACCACGGCGATGCCGGTCCTGGCCGCCTGGTAGCGGGTGTCCGCGCCGACGGACTCCATCTGCAGGGGCGCGATCTGCACCCCGGCCGCGCCCAGCTTCGCCTCGCGGTGCGTGCTCTGCAGGAGGACGCCCAGCTCGGTCTCGATCTGCCCGTCGGTGAACACCTTGGCCCCGTCGACCAGCACCGCGTCCACGTCCCCGTCGAGCACGGCCCGCGTGGCCGCGGCCTCGTCGGGGAAGCTGCGCCACTCGAACTCGATGTCCGGCGCCGCCGCTTCCAGCGGCAGCTGCTGCGAGTTCACGGTGCCGATCGTGTACGAGTCAGGACGGTCGAACAGCTTGGGCGCGAACGCCAGCGCTCCCACCACCACGACGGTGACCAGCAGGCTGATGACGAACGACCGGGTCCGTATCTGCGTCGTGATCTCCCGCCGCGCGACCAGCATCATCCCGTTCACGCCACGGCCTCCTTGAAGATCTCGGTGAGGGTCGGCTGCTCGACCCCGAAGTGCTCGACGTGTCCCGCCTTGATGGCCCGGCGCAGGATGTCCTGGTCGTCGCCGTCCTCGGTGACCAGCACGTGCCGGTTGCCCTGCACGTTGACCTGACCCGGCAGGCCGTCCGCCCACCCGGGAGCCGGGTCGCGGACCACGACCCGCAGCATGCCGCCCTCGGCGGCGCGCAGCTCGTCGACCGTGCCGCTGGCCACCATCCGGCCCGCGGAGACGATGCCCACGGAGTCGCACAGCCGCTCCACCAGTTCGAGCTGGTGGCTGGAGAAGATCACCGGCACCCCGCCGCGGCACCGCTCCTGCAGCACCGTGGCCAGCGCGTCGACCGCGATCGGGTCGAGACCGGAGAACGGCTCGTCCAGGATCAGCAGCTCGGGGTCGTGCACGAGCGCCACCGCGAGCTGGACGCGCTGCTGGTTGCCCAGCGACAACGACTCCACGCTGGAGTTCCTGCGGTCCGTCAGGCTGAGCCGCTCCAGCAGATCCTCGGTGGCCTTCTTCGCCTTGGCCTGGCTCATCCCGTGCAGCCGGCCGAAGTACTCGATCTGCTCGCCCGCGCGCATCTTCTGGTAGAGGCCGCGCTCCTCCGGCATGTAGCCGAAGCGCTGGCGGTCGGCGTGCGTCATGGGCTCGCCGCGCCAGCTCACGGTGCCGGCGTCGGCCTTGAGCACGCCCATGACGATCCGCATGGTCGTCGACTTGCCCGCGCCGTTCGCGCCCACGAACCCGAACATCTCACCCGGCCGGACGGTGAAGCCGATCCCGTCCAGGGCCTGCTTTCCCTCGGGCGCCCCGGGGCCTCCGGCGAAGCGCTTGCGCAGCCCGCTTATCTCGAGCATCAGGTCCTCTCCTTCGTCATGGATAGATCGTGGCGCGTGCGGCATTCGCCTGGTAGTCGTGGAAATCAGCGGCCTGGGGTGTGATCCGCGTCCGTTCCGGATGACATTTGTCATTACGCTGAGCACATGACGCGCGCAGACAAGGACAAACCGGTCGTCCTCTCCCGTATCTACACCCGCACGGGGGACGACGGCACCACCACGCTCGGCGACATGAGCCGGACTTCGAAGACCAATCCGCGGCTGGCCGCCTACGCGGACGTGGAGGAGGCCAACGCCCATCTCGGGCTGGCCCTGGCGCACGACACCCTGCCCGGCGACCTCGTACCGGTGCTGCGGCGCGTCCAGAACGAGCTGTTCGACCTCGGGGCCGACCTGTCCAGCCCGATCACCGAGAATCCCGAGTTCCCGCCGCTACGGGTCGAGCAGTCGTACATCGACTGGCTGGAGGAGCAGTGTGACCTCTTCAACGAGCGGCTCAAGCCGCTGCGCAGCTTCATCCTGCCGGGCGGCGACCCCGCCACCGCCGCGCTCCACCTGGCGCGCGTGACCGTCCGCCGCGCCGAGCGCACCACGTGGGCGGCGCTGCACGAGCACGAGGACATGAACCCGCTGACCGCCACCTACCTCAACCGGCTGTCGGACCTGCTCTTCATCCTGTGCAGGATCGCCCACGACGGCGACGAGATCCTCTGGAAGCCCGGCGGCACCCGCTAGCCGGTCAGGCGACGTCGAGATAGGCGCTCGGCGGCGCCGACTCCAGCCAGGCCAGGAAACCGGTCAGGGCGTCGGCGCTCATCGCCAGCGAGACGTCACGGGTAGAGCCGGAGCAGTCGACGGCGTACAGCCCGTTGTCGAGCTCTCTGCGCCCGGAAACGACGAGGCCGCGCCTCGCGATCGCGTGGCGCGGCCTCAGTCGCACACCCAGGAGCGGGATCCAGTGGAGTTCTCCGTCGGCATAGCGTGCCACTCCGGCACGCCACCCCCCGTCGCCCGCCTTCAGGCGGCACGGTACGTTGCCGCGGCGGGCCACCATGAACACCCGCGCGCCCACCAGGGCGGCGGCCAGCAGCGCGCAGATCACCAACGTTGCCACCATGCCGCCCCCCAAAGGCTCGTGTAAGTCAGACCTCTTCGCCCGCCGCGCGCAGCCGTGCCCGAGCCCGCTTGGCCTCGAGCGCCGCGTCGGCGTCTTCCTGGTTGGCCTCGACAGAGGCCTGCGCGCGGTCGAGAGCGTCACGGGCCGCGGCGACGTCGACCTCGGAACCGAGCTCGGCCGCCTCCGCGAGCACCGAGACCTCGTCGTCGGCCACGGAGATGAAGCCCCCGTGAACCGCGGCGACCAGGTCGGACTCACCCTCCCGCTTCACGCGCAGCACGCCGCCCTCGACGAGGACGCCGAGCACGGGTGCGTGTTGCGGCATGATACCGATCTCGCCGTCCACGGTCTTGGCAATCACCATGTCGGCCTCGCCCGACCAGATCTCACGCTCGGGTGAGACAACCCCTACGCGTAGCTTAGCCACTGGTGTAGGTTCCTTTCCGATCAGGTGGTGGCACGGCCGGCCGCCGCGCCACCACCATAAGAGGGCGGTTTAGCGGCTCTCGAGTTCCTTGGCCTTGGCCACGGCCTGGTCGATGCCACCGACCATGAAGAACGCCTGCTCGGGCAGGTGGTCGTACTCGCCCGCGCACAGCCCCTTGAACGAGGCGATGGTCTCGTCCAGCGGCACGGTCTCGCCCGGCTGGCCGGTGAAGGCCTCGGCCGCGTACATCGGGTGCGACAGGAAGCGCTCGATGCGGCGGGCCCGCTGGACGGTGACCTTGTCCTCCTCGGAGAGCTCGTCGATGCCGAGGATGGCGATGATGTCCTGGAGCTCGCGGTACTTCTGCAGGATCCGCTTGGTCTCCTGGGCCACCCGGTAGTGCTCCTCGCCCACGATCTGCGGGTCGAGGATCCGGGAGGAGGAGTCGAGCGGGTCCACCGCCGGGTAGATGCCCTTCTCCGAGATCGGCCGCGAGAGCACGGTCTGCGCGTCGAGGTGCGCGAACGCGTTGTGCGGAGCCGGGTCGGTGATGTCGTCCGCGGGCACGTAGATCGCCTGCATGGAGGTGATCGAGTGACCACGCGTCGAGGTGATGCGCTCCTGGAGCACACCCATCTCGTCGGCCAGCGTCGGCTGGTAACCCACCGCGGACGGCATGCGGCCGAGCAGCGTGGAGACCTCGGAACCGGCCTGCGTGAAGCGGAAGATGTTGTCGATGAACAGCAGCACGTCCTGCTTCTGCACATCGCGGAAGTACTCCGCCATGGTCAGCGCGGACAGCGCCACCCGCAGCCGGGTGCCCGGCGGCTCGTCCATCTGGCCGAAGACGAGCGCGGTGTCCTTGAGGACGTCCGCCTCCTCCATCTCCAGCCAGAGGTCGTTGCCCTCACGGGTGCGCTCGCCGACCCCGGCGAAGCACGAGGTGCCGCCGAAGTTACGGGCGACGCGGCGGATCATCTCCTGGATCAGAACGGTCTTGCCGACGCCCGCGCCGCCGAACAGACCGATCTTCCCACCCTGCACGTACGGGGTGAGCAGGTCGATGACCTTGATGCCGGTGACCAGCAGCTCGGTGCGGGACTCGAGCTGGTCGAAGGGCGGCGACGGCCGGTGGATGCCCCACCGCTCCTCGATCTTGAGCGACGAGGTCGGCACGTCGAGCGTCTCGCCCAGCGCGTTCCACACGTGGCCCTTGACGACGTCGCCGACGGGCACCGAGATCGGGCCGCCGGTGTCGGTCACCGCCTGGCCACGGACCAGGCCGTCGGTCGGCTGCATGGAGATGGCCCGGACGAGGTTGTCGCCCAGGTGCTGGGCCACCTCGAGGGTCAGGGTCCTGGTCTCGCCGCCGAGGGTCACGTCGACCTTGAGCGCGTTATAGATCTCCGGCATCGTCTCGACGGAGAACTCCACGTCGACGACGGCGCCGGTGACACGTGCCACGCGGCCAGTGCCGGCCGCGGGGGTTTCTACAGTTTCAACAGCCTCTGCAGTCATTTCACTCTTTCCCCGCTGCGGCGTCAGCGAGCGCGTTGGCGCCACCGACGATCTCGCTGATTTCCTGGGTGATCTCGGCCTGGCGAGCCTGGTTCATCTGCTGGGTGAGAATCCGCATCAGCTCGTTGGCGTTGTCGGTCGCGGACTTCATCGCGCGCCGCCTCGCGGCCTCCTCGGAGGCCGCCGACTGCAGCAGCGCGGTGAAGATGCGGGACTCCACGTAGCGCGGCAGCAGCGACTCCAGCACGTCGCCGGCGGTCGGCTCGAACTCGAAGTACGGCGGGATCACGGTGGCTTCCGTCGCCTCGGTCACCTCGACCTCGAGCGGCAGGATCCGCCGGACCACGACGTTCTGCGTGAGCATCGAGACGAACTGCGTCGAGACGATGTGGATCTCGTCGATCCCGTTGTCGTCCTTGAACGAGTCGATCAGCGTGGTCGCGATCTCCTTGGCGTCGGCGTACGACGGGTTCCTGGAGAAACCGGTCCACTGACCGCCCATCTCGCGCTGGCGGAAGGTGTGCCAGGTGACTCCCTTGGTCCCGCTGACGAACGGGATGTACTGCATCCCGCGGCCCTCGATGAGCCCGCGCAGCGCTTCGGCCTCACGCAGCACGTTGGCGTTGAAGCCGCCGCAGAAGCCGCTGTCGCTGGTGACGATGAGGACGCCCGCCTTGGCGGGGTTCTCCTTCGCCACGGTCAGCGGATGGTCGACGCTGGCCGCGTTGCTGACGACGCCGGTGACGGCGCGAGTGATCTCGCGCTCGTACGGCAGCGCCGCCTGCATCCGTTGCTGCGCCCGCACGATCCGTGAGGAGGCGATGAGCTCCTGGGCGCGCGTGATCTTCGCGGTCGACTTGACCGAGTTGATCCGCCGCCGCAGCAGCCTTAGCTGGGCACCCATGTGCTACTTCCCCGTCGCCGGACGGACGACCTTCTTGATCTTCTCCTGGCCGACCTCGTCCGCCTCGAGCGGCGCCACCGGCTCGTCCTTCACCAGCAGCTCGCCCGAAGAGGTGGTGAAGCCCTTCTTGAACTCCGAGATGGCGTCCTTGAGAGCGGTCGCCGCGTCGTCCGGCAGCTCCTTGGTCTCACGGATGCCGTCGAAGATGCCCTTGTGCGAGGAGGCCAGGTAGTCGAGGAACTCCGACTCGAAGCGGCGGACGTCCTCGACCGGCACCTCGTCGAGCTCACCGGTCGTGCCGGCCCACACCGACACCACCTGACGCTCGACCGGGAACGGTGAGTACTGCGGCTGCTTGAGCAGCTCGACCAGACGCTGACCGCGGTCGAGCTGGGCCCGAGAGGCGGCGTCGAGGTCGGAGGCGAAGGCCGCGAAGGCCTCCAGGTCGCGGTACTGCGACAGGGAGAGCTTGAGCGTGCCGGCCACCTTGCGCATGGCCTTGACCTGGGCCGAACCGCCGACTCGGGAGACGGAGATACCGACGTTGATCGCGGGACGGACGCCCGCGTTGAACAGGTCGGTCTCCAGGAAGCACTGGCCGTCGGTGATGGAGATGACGTTGGTCGGGATGAACGCCGACACGTCGTTGCCCTTGGTCTCGATGATCGGCAGACCGGTCATCGAGCCCGCGCCCATGTCGTTGGAGAGCTTGGCGCAGCGCTCCAGCAGGCGGGAGTGGAGGTAGAAGACGTCACCGGGGAACGCCTCGCGGCCCGGCGGGCGGCGCAGCAGCAGCGAGACCGCGCGGTAGGCGTCGGCCTGCTTGGTGAGGTCGTCGAAGATGATGAGGACGTGCTTGCCCTGGTACATCCAGTGCTGGCCGATGGCCGAACCGGCGTAGGGGGCGATGTACTTGTAACCCGCGGGGTCGGAGGCCGGGGCGGCGACGATGGTCGTGTAGTCCATCGCGCCCGCCTCCTCAAGGCGGGAACGCACCTGCGCGATCGTCGAGCCCTTCTGACCGACGGCGACGTAGACGCAGCGCACCTGGCGCTCCGGGTCGCCCGACAGCCAGCCCTCGCGCTGGTTGAGGATCGTGTCGACGGCGATCGCGGTCTTGCCGGTGCCGCGGTCGCCGATGATCAGCTGACGCTGGCCGCGGCCGATCGGGGTCATCGCGTCGATCGCCTTGATGCCGGTCTGCAGCGGCTCCTTCACGGGCTGCCGCTGGACGACCGACGGGGCCTGCAGCTCCAGGGCGCGCAGCTCCTCGTGCTCGATCGCGCCCTTGCCGTCGAGCGGCTTGCCCAGGGGGTCGACGACGCGGCCGAGGAAGTTGTCGCCGACGGGCACGGACAGGACCTCGCCCGTCCTGCGGACCGTCTGGCCCTCCTCGATGCCGGCGAACTCGCCGAGGATAACGACACCGATCTCGCGCGGGTCGAGGTTAAGTGCCAGGCCGCGCGTACCGTTCTCGAACTCGAGCAGCTCGTTCGCCATCGCCGAGGGAAGGCCGGAGACATGGGCGATGCCGTCGCCGGCGTCGACGACGGTCCCGATCTCCTCGCGCGCGGCGCCTTCCGGTTCGTACGCCTGGACGAAGCGCTCAAGCGCGTCCCGGATCTCGTCCGGCCGGATCGTAAGCTCCGCCATCTCTACTCTGTCTCCCTATTCGCCTAGCCGGCCAACCGGCGGCGGACTTCTTCGATTCGTCCCACAATGGTGGTGTCGATGATCTCGTCGCCGATGCGGACCGAGAACCCACCGAGCACTCGCTTGTCCACCTCGACGTTCAGGTGCACGTCACGGCCGTAGGAGGAGCGCAGCCACGTGATGAGACGCTGCCTCTGCTCCTCGGTCAGCTCGACCGCGCTGCGGACCACGGCGACCAGGCGCCGGCTCTGCTGAGCCACCAGCCGGCCGAACTCCTCCAGCCCTGTCTCCAGGCTACGTCCTCGTGGATGTACCACAACCTGCGTGATGAGCCGCATCGTGCTGGGCGCGACCTTGCCTTCGAGCAAGGACCGCAGCAGCTCGCGCTTGCCCTCCGCCGGGGCGCCGGCGTCGCTGAGCGCGCGGCGCAGCGACGGGTTGGCGGCGACGATGCGGCCGAAGCGGAAGAGCTCGTCCTCCACGTCGTCGAGCCGCCGCTGGCTCTCCGCCTCGGCGGCGGCCGCGACCACGCCGAGCCGCTCGATCACGTCGGCCAGGTCGCCGACGCGCGACCACCGGGCCGAGACCGCGGCCTCGGTGGTGGCGACCGCCGACTCGCTGACCTTGCCCTCCAGCAGCACGCGCACGCTCTGCGCCTTCTGCTCGGCGGGCCTCGCCGGGTCGGACAGCGCCCGGCGCAGGCCGTGCTCGCGGTCGAGCAGATCCGCGACCGCGAACAGCTCGTCGGAGAGCGTGCCGAGGTCAGCGCTGCCCGCGACCGCGTTGAAGCGCTCCTCGACCTCTGCCAGCGAGGTTCTGCTCATGCCGCGCATTAGCGCACCGCCTGCGCGTTGGAGCTCTCCAGCTCGTCGAGGAACCGGTCGACGATGCGGCTCTGCCGGGCCTCGTCCGTCAGCGACTCGCCGACGATGCGGCCGGCCAGGTCGGTCGACAGACGGCCGATCTCGGTGCGGAGCTGGGCGAACGCCGCCTGGCGGTCGGCCTCGATCTGGGCGTGTGCGGCCTCGACGAGGCGACGGGCCTCGGCCTGCGCCTCCTCGCGGAGCTCCGCCTTGATCAGCGCGGCCTGCTCGCGAGCTTCCTCGCGGAGCCTGGCCGCCTCGCGCCGCGCCTCTTCGAGCCGCTCGGCGTACTGCTGCTGCAGGGCCTGGGCCTGAGCCTGGGCCTCCTCCGCCCTCTTGATGCCGCCCTCGATGGCGTCGGTGCGCTCGGCCAGCGTCTTCTGGATGCGCGGGACGAGCATCTTGCCGACGACGAGAACGACGACGAAGAACGAGAAGATGCCGACGACGAGCTCGTAAGTGTGCGGCATGAGGGGGTTGGCACCCTCCTCCGCCGCCACTGTGAGGAGCGTAGCTGCCATGTTCATGGGTGCAGCCTTTCGTCAGGGGATGCTTCTGGCCGTCAGAGAGCCTGGAAGATGAACGGCGCGACCAGACCGATCAGGGCGAGGGCCTCGGTGAGGACGAAGCCGAGGAGCATGTTCTGGCGGATCAGGCCGTAGGCCTCGGGCTGGCGGGCGATGGCCTGCACGCCCTGACCGAAGATGATGCCGACGCCGATGCCGGGGCCGATGGCGGCGAGACCGTAACCGATGGCGGTGACGTTGCCGGAGACCTCAGCGAGAAGACCCATTGCTCTTATTCCTTTACTGGACGGCCGGTGAAGTGGAGTCTCACCGGTCATGGATATTCCGGTATGGGGTTCAGTGCTCCGCGTGCAGCGAGCCACCGATGTACATCGCGGCCAGCATCGCGAAGAGGAATGCCTGCAGGAACTGGATGAACATCTCGAAGCCGGTGAGGATGATGGTCATCACCACGCCGAGGACACCGATGGTGGAGCCCGGCAGGGTCAGCTTCTCGAAGAGGAACCAGAAACCCACCATGCTGAAGAAGGCGAGCAGCATGTGGCCCGCGAACATGTTCGCGAACAGTCGCACGGCGTGCGTGAACGGCGCGATGATCATGTTCGAGAGGAACTCGATCGGGGCCAGCAGTAGATAGATCGGCTTCGGCAGCCCCGGCGGGAACATCATGTTCTTGAAGTAGCCGATGCCACCCTGGTGCTTGACGCCCAGGTAGATCTTCAGGACGTAGATCGAGAGCGCCAGCACGAACGGGAAGGCGATGTGCGAGGCGACCGGGAACTGGAGGAAGGGGATGACGCCCATGAGATTCCAGACCAGCACCAGGAAGAAGACGCTGACGAGCAGGCCCATCCACCGGTCGGTGTCCTTGCCCAGGAAGGGCCGGGCGACCTGGTCACGAACGAACATGTAGCCATATTCGGTGACGTTCTGGATGCCCCGGGGGACGAGTTTCGGCTTGGCGAAGGCCGCCCAGCACACGCCGATCACGATGATCGAGCTGAGAATGGCGAGCAGGACCGGCTTGGTGAACCAGGCGACCCCGGGAATGATGGGGGGCAGGTCGAACAGCTCGCCAGGCGTCGGCGCACCGAACTCACCCGGTGGTGCCGCTAGGACCGTCAGCGCACTCACGCGGCGTTCCCTTCAACGTCGTAGTGGATCACAGGAATTTCCTCGGCGAAGCGGTCGCGGCGTGGGGCTAGCGACCGTGCCGTCGGTAGACCGCGTAGCCGGCCAGCACCAGCCCCAGGACGATGCCTATGGGGAAGAACGCGGACAGGTCGAGCCAACGGTCCAGCAACCAGCCGATGCCGCCGTAGACCGCCATCCCGGCGAGAAGATAGCTGGGGACTGACCACATGGCGTCGGCGAAGTCGCGACCGTCTGTCTCCGGTCGGCGTTCCTGTTCGCTCATCGCGGCCCTGACGATAGCAGGCGGGCAGAGGACTAGTCATATCGGACCCCGTGTTTTACCAGGCTCATCAGTCGCCGTGCCCGGGGACCTTGGCGTCGGGGTCGACGTACAGCATCTTGGTCTTGAGGAAGGCGCGGACCTCGAAGGCCGTCCACACGATCGTGCCGACCACCACGGTCCAGGCGAAAGCCTGCGAGTTCCACAGCGTGGTGTCGCCGAAGGTGGCCAGCATCAGCATGATGACGATGACCTTCACGAGGTAGCTGCCCATCGCGGCGATGGCCATCAGCTGGGGCGAGACGCGGGCCGCGTACGACACGGCCACCACGCTGACGCTGAAGAAGACCATCACCAGGAGCACGCCGATGGCCGCGCCGAGCGCTCCTTTGCCACCGGCCAGGATGGTGGCCGCGGCCAGCGCGACGACTCCGACCCCGAGGGTGGGAAGCGCGGCGCTTTTCAGTACGCGCACGTCGTTGGCCTGCATCGGTGCTCCATCGCGAGTTATCAAGCGAGCGTTTGCTACCTCCAGAACACGAAAATCTGGAGGCCCTGCTCGTGAAAGATATCACAAGCTCACGGAAGGCTGCTTTTACCTGCCGTTTCTAGTTCGCGATCACGATCGGCCCGGATAGATGGGAATGACCGAGTTCGGATCGGTGCTCGGCCGCTCCCGCGGCGGGCCGGGCGGCGGCACCGGCCGCCGGAACTCGGCGTCGGGCCGGACCGGCGGCATCGGGCCGGTGGGCGGGCCGTCGTCGTCGTCGCTCGACGGCTTGCCCCGCGAGGTGTGCGCGCCGCCTCTGCCCCGCCAGCGCGGCAGCGCCATCAGCACCAGCACGCCCAGGGCCAGCAGGATGACCACCGGGAACGCCAGCACCGGCACCGTGACCACGGACATCGCGAAGATGCCGAACGCGAACAGGAACGTCCACGCGTACATGATCATCACGGACTGCCGGTGGGAGTGGCCGATGTCCATCAGCCGGTGGTGCAGGTGACCGCGGTCGGGCGCGAACGGCGACATCCCGTAGGAGGTGCGGCGCACCACGGCCGTTATCAGATCGATGAGCGGGAGCACCAGGACCGCGGCCGGCACCAGCAGGGGCAGCAGCACGCCGAACCGGTTGATGCCCTCGATGACCGACGGGTCCACCGGCATCACGGTGACGAGCGACGAGGCCAGCACCAGCCCGATCAGCATCGCGCCGGTGTCGCCCATGAAGATCTTGGCCGGGTGGAAGTTGTGCGGCAGGAAGCCGATGCAGGCCCCGATGAGCACGGCGGAGATGGCGGCGGTGGTGGTGATGCGGTCACCGCTGATGTTCTGCCCGAGGTAGATGGAGTAGGCCCAGGTCGCCATGGCGGCGATGCACACGATGCCGGCCGCGAGCCCGTCGAGCCCGTCGACGAAGTTGACCGCGTTGATCGCCACCACCACCACGAGGATCGTGATGATCGCGCTCAGCGTGTAGTCGAGGCTGGTGGAGCCGCCCCAGTCCTTCGGCAGCGGGATGTAGGTCAGTCTCAGCTCGAAGTGGACCAGCACCCCGGCGGCGGCGATCTGCCCGGCCAGCTTGATGAAGGGGTCCATCCCCCACCAGTCGTCCAGGAAGCCGGTCACCGTGATCAGGCCGCCCGCCAGGATCAGGGCCACGACCGGCTCGGCGGCGGTGCCGGCCAGCGCCTTGCCGGTGTTGGTCAGCTGGGCGGCCACCAGCAGCCCGACGACCAGACCCCCGTACATCGCCAGGCCGCCCAGCCGGGGCGTGGGCGTGGTGTGCACGTCACGATCACGGATCTCGGGGGCCGCGCCGATGCGGATGGCGAAGCGGCGCACCAGAGGGACCAGCAGATAGGTCACCGCTGCCGCGATGAGCGCCATGAACAGGT
Source organism: Nonomuraea sp. NPDC049486 (assembly GCF_040676925.1). Classification (NCBI taxonomy): domain Bacteria; kingdom Bacillati; phylum Actinomycetota; class Actinomycetes; order Streptosporangiales; family Streptosporangiaceae; genus Nonomuraea; species Nonomuraea sp. NPDC049486. The sequence goes on along the minus strand of NZ_JBFAPV010000001.1, from coordinate 795,541 downwards.
ATTCGCGCACGGACCTAGTTTCCCGGATGCTCCGGCCGGCTGTGACCGGAAAACGACACAGACCAGCTTATTATTGGTCCATATAAGGCTGATGTATGCCCAGCAGCGCCGTCACCTTGTCCCTGACGTCCGCGGCCGACTCCTGGTCGCGCACCGCGCGGGCCACCAGCGCCCCGACCTCCCGCAGATCCCGGGGCTCCAGGCCCTGGGTGGTGACGCACGGCGTGCCGACCCGGACGCCCGAGGTCACGCGCGGCGGTTCGGGGTCGTACGGTATCGCGTTCCGGTTGAGGGTGATGCCGGCCGCGGCGCACCTGAGCTCGGCCTCGGCGCCGGTGACGCCCAGCCCGCGCACGTCGATCAGCGCCAGGTGGGTGTCCGTGCCGCCGGTGACCGGCCGCATGCCCGCCTCCGCCAGCGCCTCGCTCAGCGCCCGCGCGTTGGCGATCACCTGCCGGGCGTAGCCGGCGAACTCCGGCCGCAGCGCCTCCCCGAACGCCACCGCCTTGGCCGCCACCGCGTGCATCATCGGCCCGCCCTGCGTGAACGGGAACACCGCCCGGTCGATCCGCGCGGCCAGCTCGGCGGTGCACAGGATGCCGCCGCCGCGCGGTCCGCGCAGCGTCTTGTGGGTGGTGAAGGTGACGACGTCCGCCTCCGGGACCGGGGACGGGATGGCGCGGGCCGCGATCAGCCCCATCGGGTGCGCCACGTCCGCCATCAGCCACGCCCCCACCTCGTCGGCGATCCCCCGGAACACCCCGAAGTCGATCAGCCGCGGATAGGCGGTCGCCCCGCACACGATGAGCTTGGGCTGGTGCCGCAGCGCCAGGTCCCTGACCTCGTCGTAATCGATCAGCTCCGTGTCGCGCCGCACCCCGTACGAGGCCACGTCGAACCACCGGCCGGAGAAGTTGGCCCGCGAGCCGTGCGTGAGATGGCCGCCGTGCGGCAACGCCATGGCCAGCATCCGGTCACCCGGCTGCAGCAGCGCAGCGTAGGCGGCCAGGTTGGCGGACGCGCCCGAATGCGGCTGCACGTTGGCGTGCTCGGCGCCGAACAGCTCGCGCGCCCGCTTGACGGCCAGCCGCTCGGCCCGGTCGACGACCTCGCACCCGCCGTAGTAGCGGCCGCCCGGGTAGCCCTCCGCGTACTTGTTGCTCAGCGTGGAGCCGAGGGCGGCCAGCACGGCGGGTGAGGCGAAGTTCTCGCTGGCGATGAGCTGGAGGCCGCCGCGCACCCGCTCGACCTCGTCGAGCAGCAGCGCGGCCACCTCCGGGTCCCGCTCCTCCAGGAGCCCGAAGCCCGGACCGTAGAAGGGTCCTGCGCCCATGACCCCCACTGTACGGCGGCGTACCCCTTTGCCCTAGTTTGGCATTCCTTCTCAGGAGAAGGCGTGCGGCGCCCCCGCCGGAGCCGGGATCCACCGGGGCGTGTCGGCGGCCTCGTCGCTGATGGCCGTGAGCACGGCCTGACGGTAGAGGCCGAGCCTGGTGCGCCACTGGCCGATGTCCTCGACGTAGCGCGAGCCCACCGGGGCGTCCCAGGTCTGCGGGCTCCTGGCCTTGGCGTAGGGCTTGTCCAGGGCCTTGGACAGCTTGTCGAGCAGGGGCAGGGCCTCCTGCCATGCGGTGACCAGCCGCTGGTACTCAGGGTTGAACTCCCACACCCGCGGCTGCTCGTCGAGCGGACCGGTCGCGGTGGCGGGCGGCATCTCCCCCAGCTCACGGGGCCGCGGCGCGGGCGGATCCACGTACATCAGGCACTCCTCCCATCGTCATCGCCTCGCCGCGGACCACCGGGCTCGATCTGCCCCGGCGGACCGTCGGCCCCCGGGCCCCACTCCCCCTCCGCCACCCCGACGGACGGCATCTCCATGGGCGGAACGCCCGCGGCCCGCGCGATGAGCTCCCGCAACTCCTCCTCACTCGGCGCCGCACCCTCCCCCGCCACCACACCCGGCCGCAAACCCTCGCCGTACGAGCCCGCGCCCTCGGTACGTGAGCCCTCTCCGTACGAGACAACGCCGTCACGGGCTAACCCCTCGCCGTACGAGACGCTGCCGCCGGTACGTGAACCCTCGCCGTACGAGACCGCGCTCTCGGGTCGCGAGCCCTCGCCGTACGAGACAACGTCGTCACGGCTCAAGCCTTGCCCGTACGAGACCGCGCCCTCGGTACGTGAACCCTCTCCATACGAGACACCACCGTCCGGACGCGAGCCCTGGCCGTGCGAGACCGCATCGTCACGACGGGAGCCTGCGTCGTACGAGACCGCGCCCTCGGTACGCGAACCGTCGCCGGACGAGACGGCGCCGTCAGGCGGCGGAGCGCTGGCGCTCACAGCGGCCGTGGCGGCGTCATCGGGGGGTGGGGTGGGTGGAACGACCAGCCCGGCGTCGCCACCCCTTGAGGGGGCATCCTGGCCGGTCCCAGGCGTGTCGGGCGTCGCGCGTCCCTGGTCGGGCGTCGTGCGCCCCTCGTCAGGCGTCGTACGTTCTTGATCGGGCGTGGCGCGTCCCTCGTCGGGCGTGGCGCGTCCCTGATCTGGCGTCGTCCGTCCCTCGTCGGGCGTCGCGCGTCCCTGATCCGGTGGGCGGGTGTCCTGGGAGGTGCCGTCGTCGCAGGGGCCGCCGACGGAGGGCGTGTCGGCCGGCTGGACCTGGTCGAGGTTCTCCAGGAGACTCTCCAGCTCCTTCGCGGTGGGCGGGTCGATGGGCACCTGGACCACCTTGACCCCGTCGATCTCGACGACCTTTGGCCTGCCGGTCTCGATGTCGTCCGGGTGATCCTTACGGGGGGTGTCGGCGATGCCCTGGGTGTTTCCGTCCCGCTGTCCACCGGCATCAGGCTTCTGGGTCCCGGGCTCACCATCGCACGCCCCGTCCCGTCGGCCATCCTCCCCGGGCTTCGTCTCGGACCGGTCCGCGTCCGGCTTCTCCTGGCCTATCGCGTCCGGCTTCTCGCCTGTATCCGCGTCGGGCTTCTCACCACGAGCGTCGGCATCCGGCTTCTCCTCAGGAGTACCGACGTCGGGCTTGTCCTCTCGTCCCGGGACGCCGTCGTCACACTTCCCGTCCTCACCGGGCTTGGCCTCAGGCCGATCCGCATCCGGCTTCTCACCGCGGGCATCGGCGTCCGGCTTCTCCTCAGGAGTACCGACATCGGGCTTCTCACCGCGAGCGTCGGCGTCTGGCTTCTCCTCGGGGGTACCGGTAACGGGCTTGTCCTCTCGGGCCGTGGCGCCGTCGTCACACTTCCCGTCCTCACCGGGCTTGGCCTCGGGCCGATCCACATCCGGTTTCTCACCACGAGCGTCGGCGTCCGGCTTCTCCTCAGGCGTACCCGCGTCAGGCTTGCCCCCATCCGGCTTCTCGCCCCGCGCATCCGCGTCCGGCTTCTCGCCGCGGCTGTCAGCGTCCGGCTTGCCCCCATCGGGCTTGTCGCCCCGCGCGTCCGCGTCCGGCTTGCCCCCATCGGGTTTCCCGTCCCGCACGTTCCCGTCCGGCTTCCCGTCGCGGGCGTCCGTGTCTGGGTTGGATTTGTCGGGCTTCTGGTCAGTGCCTGGTTTGTCGGTGGGAGGATCCGTGCGGCGGGAGTCGCCAGAAGGGGACTCGCCGGCGGCGCGCTTCTCAAGGAGGTCCAGCCGGGCGGAGACGTCCTTGACCATCCGGTCCGCGGAGTCCGCCACCTGGACGGGCCGATGGGTGGTCTGGGTCGCGAGGCCCGCCCTGGACATGATCTGCGAGACGCGCCCCTCCACCTCGCGCAGCTCGACGGCCGCCTGTTTCGTCTCCGCCAGCAGCTCGCGGACCAGCTGGGGATCCATGCCGTCGAACTTGCCCATGGGCCACTCCCGGACGTCGCTAGCTCCCGGGCCCACCGTATTCTCGCCACCACCCACCGCGCAGGCGGGATAAGCAGACGGTATCGGTCAGCCGTCGGTCGCGACGTACCCGATGATGCCGCGCAGCTTCTCGACCGGGATGGCGCCGCGGCGCAGGAGCCGGGGCACGGCGGTGGTCAGGTCGAGGATCGACGACGGGGTGTTGTCGGTGGTCTTGCCGCCGTCGAGGTAGACCGCGACCGAGTCGCCGAGCTGCTCCTCCGCCTCCGCCGCGGTGGCGGCGGCCGCCATGCCCGAGCGGTTGGCGCTGGAGACGGCCATCGGGCCGGTCTCCTTGAGCAGGTCGAGCGCCACCGGGTGGAGCGGCATGCGCAGCGCGACCGTGCCCTTGGTGTCGCCGAGGTCCCACGACAGGGCGCGGTTCGCCTTGCAGACGATGGTCAGCGGCCCCGGCCAGAACGCGTCGATCAGGTCCTGCCCGTACGGTCCGAGGTCCTCGACGAGCGCGTTGGCCGCCCGTACGGTGCCGACGAGGACGGGCGGCGGCATGTCGCGGCCGCGGCCCTTGGCGTCCAGCAGCGCGGTGACGGCGGCGGGGGTGAAGGCGTCGGCGCCGATCCCGTACACCGTGTCGGTGGGCAGCACGACGAGCTCGCCGCGCCGGACGGCGGCGGCCGCCTCTCGCAGGCCCTCGGCCCGCTGTTCGAGATCGCTGCAGTCAAAGCGCTTTGTCACGGTCTCATTGCCTCACTCCGCTCGCGAGCGGCGCTCTACGAGGCCTCCTCCTTCCGTCATGTTCGGCGTCGTCCGGAGAAGGCCGCGCCGCTTCGCGTGCATCCTAGTCCTGGCCCAGCCTGGCGGTGACGAATCGGTCTCTGCGGGTGAGATCCTGCCGTAGCCGTACGTCACGCCAGCCGTTGTCTTCCGAGAACTGCAGGTAGACATCCCTGCCCTGCTCGTCGGCGTGCTCGACGGCGACCCAGCCGCCGGGGCGCAGCAGGCGCCGCGCGGTGAGCTCGACCGCCCGCACCTCGCCGAGCCCGTCGTCGCCGGTGCCGTAGAGGGCGCGTACCGGGTCGTAGTCGCGCACCTCGGGGTCGCGCGGCACCGCGCCGGGCGGGATGTACGGCGGGTTGGAGATGACCAGGTCGACCCTGCCGTTCAGCTCGGGCAGGGCGGCGGCGAGGTCCTCGGGGTGCAGGTGGGTGCGGCCCTGGCCGTGCTCGGAGATGTTGCGCTTGGCCCAGGTGTAGGCGTCGGGGTCGACCTCCACGGCGTGCACCTCGGACAGCGCCACCTCCTGGGCGATCGACAGGGCGATCGCGCCCGAGCCGGTGCCGAGGTCGACGACGAGCGGCGCGGTCACGTCCATCTCGCGCAGCGTCTCGATCGCCCAGCCGGTCATCACCTCGGTCTCGGGGCGCGGCACGAAGACCCCCGGCCCGACCTCCAGGTCGAGGTAGCGGAAGTAGGCGCGGCCGGTGATGTGCTGGAGCGGCTCGCGGGCCTCACGCCGCGCGACGCCCTCCCAGAACAGCGCGTCGAAGTCGGCGTCCTTCACGGCGTGCAGTTGGCTCCTGCGCACGCCGTGGACGAACGCCGCGATCTCCTCGGCGTCGGTGCGCGGTGACGGCACACCCGCCTCCGCCAGCCGGGCGGTGGCGAGGGCGATCTCGTCCAGCAGAAATGTCATGAGTGTTGTGCGAGCTTCTCCGCCATCTCGGCGTCGATGAGGGACTGGGTGACGGCGTTGAGCTCACCGTCGAGAACCTGGTCGAGGTTATACGCCTTGAAGCCGACGCGGTGGTCGGAGATGCGGTTTTCCGGGAAGTTGTACGTGCGGACCCGCTCGGAGCGGTCGACGGTGCGCACCTGCGACTTGCGTTCGGCCTGCGCGGCGGCGTCGGCCTGCTCCTGCGCCACGGCCAGCAGCCGGGCGCGCAGGATGCGCAGCGCCGACTCCTTGTTCTGCAGCTGGCTCTTCTCGTTCTGGCAGGAGACGACCACCCCGGTCGGCAGGTGGGTGATGCGGACAGCCGAGTCGGTGGTGTTGACGCTCTGCCCGCCGGGGCCGCTGGAGCGGTAGACGTCGATGCGCAGGTCGTTGGGGTCGATCTGGACCTCGACCTCCTCGGCCTCCGGGTAGACGAGCACGCCGGCGGCGCTGGTGTGGATGCGGCCCTGCGACTCGGTGACGGGCACCCGCTGCACGCGGTGGACGCCGCCTTCGAACTTGAGCCTGGACCACACGCCCTCGTCGCCCTTGGCCTTGATCGCGACCGTGACGTCCTTGTAGCCGCCCAGGTCGGACGGCTGACTGTCGATGATCTCGGTCTTCCAGCCGATCCGCTCGGCGTAGCGGAGGTACATGCGCAGCAGGTCGCCGGCGAACAGCGCGGACTCCTCACCGCCCTCGCCCGCCTTGATCTCCATGATGATGTCCTTGTCATCGTTGGGATCGCGCGGGATCAGCAGGTGTTTGAGCCGTTCTTCGAGCTTGGGGATGCGCTCCTCGATCTCCGCCGCCTCGGCCGCGAACCCCTCGTCCTCGCCCGCCAGCTCCCTGGCCGCGGTCAGGTCGTCGCGGGCCGTCTCCAGCTCGCGGTAGGTGGCGACGATGGGGGTGAGCTGGGAGTAGCGCCTGCCGAGCGTGCGGGCCCTGCTCTGGTCGGCGTGCACGGCGGGGTCGGCGAGCTGCAGCTCCAGCTCGGAGTATTCCTTGAGCAACTCGTCGAGGTTCACCGTCGGGTCCTTCGTGTGTGGGCTGTGTTCGAACCAAGAACGCCGGCCCGCCGCACGGTCGTGCGTCGGGCCGGCGTCGGTGAAGCTACTTGCCCGAGGCCTTCTTGCCGAAGCGCTTCTCGAAACGCGCCACCCGGCCGCCGGTGTCGAGGATCTTCTGCTTGCCGGTGTAGAAGGGGTGGCAGGCAGAGCAGACGTCGGCGTGGATCACGCCGTTCTTGGCGGTGCTGCGGGTGGTGAACGTGTTGCCGCAGGAGCAGGTCACCTGCGTCACGTGATAGTCAGGGTGGATGTCGCGCTTCATGGCTGTCCTTTCGGGTGCGGTCGCCGGGTCGCCAGACAAGGTGCGACGGAGCGCAGGGGCGGGAGCCGGTACCGCGAAAATCGGTCAGCTACCAGTGTGCCAGATCCTTCAACCGTCCAGCGCCGCCAGGCATTCCACCCGATCTTGATGACGACCCGCGCCGCCGGTCACACTAGGCTCCCGCACATCATCGACCGGACGGGGGACGTCATCAGATGACAGGCAGGGCACGGTCGCTGCTCGCGGCCGCCACGGGGGCGGCGCTGCTCCTCACGGGCACGGGGGTGCCGTCCGCGCAGGCCGGCACGCGGTACGAGCGGGTCTCCACGGTGCCGGACTTCACGGGGGAGGTCCAGGCGGTCGCGTACGTGCCCGCCCACGCCGACGCGGAGGCCAGGGCGACGCTCAAACTGAAGGACCCGGACACGGTCGAGCGCGTCACCGGCTGGATCCTGCCGCCGGGCAAGCAGCGGCGCCGGGTCACGTTCGACCTCAGGCCCGGCTCGGCCACCGTCACCGGGAAGTGGACCGTCGCCCCCGGCGACCCGGCGGGCGCGTGGCGGCTGACCGCCGAGGTCACGCGCGGCGGCGCCCCGCGGGCCAACGACCTCACCGTGCAGGTCGCCGCCAGGCAGGCCATCACCGGGGCGACGGTCAGCCCCTCCCCCGTCAAGCTGGTCAGGGGCAAGGACGTCAAGGTGAGCGTCGAGGTCAAGGTCAAGGGCTCGGAGACGGTCACGGCCAAGCTGGTCGCCGAGAGCTCCACCGCCTACTACGACCTCGGCACCCTCGCCAGGGAGTCGAACGGCGTCCACCGCGGCGTCACGTACTTCGGCGACCACAGCCCGCCCGGCGAGTGGACGCTGCAGGTGCACGCCACCCGCGGCGGCGAGACGCTGAGGAGCCTGCTCTCCTTCACCGTCACGAAACCCGCCGCCGGCACCCCGGCCAAGGCCGGCGCCAGGGTCACCGTCGGCGTGCCGAAGAGAGTCGGCAAGGGCCGGTGGTTCCGCGTGCACGGCAAGGTGTACCGCGACGGCAGGCCGTACAAGCGCAAGAAGGTCCGCATCTCTTTCAAGGCCGTGGGCGCCGCGAAGTATCGCCTCGCCGGATACGCGACCACCAACTCCACCGGCCGCTACACCAGGTCCTTCAAGGCCGGCAGGGACGGCTACTACCAGGTGAAGTCGGCCGGCACGAGCAGGACCAGCGCCGCGCTGTCGCCGCAGCGGCTCGTGGACGTCCGCTAGAAACGGAACGGGCGGCGGGGTCGCCCCCGCCGCCCGTCGCGCGTCAGCCGCTAGTCGCGGTCGTTGTTGACCGTGGTCTTCTGCACCTGGAGCAGGAACTCCGCGTTGGACTTGGTCTCCTTCATGCGGTCAAGGAGCAGTTCCAGCGCCTGCTGCATGTCGAGCGCGTGCAGCACCCGGCGCAGCTTCCAGACGATCTGGAGCTCTTCCCTCGCCATGAGGATCTCTTCCTTACGGGTGCCGGACGCGTCGACGTCCACCGCGGGGAAGATGCGCTTGTCGGCCAGGGACCGGTTGAGCTTGAGCTCCATGTTGCCGGTGCCCTTGAACTCCTCGAAGATGACCTCGTCCATCTTGGACCCGGTCTCGACCAGGGCCGTGGCGAGGATCGTCAGCGAGCCGCCGTTCTCGATGTTGCGGGCCGCGCCGAAGAAGCGCTTGGGCGGGTAGAGGGCGGTGGAGTCGACACCACCCGACAGGATGCGCCCGGACGCCGGGGCCGCCAGGTTGTAGGCACGGCCGAGGCGGGTGATCGAGTCGAGCAGGACGACCACGTCATGGCCGAGTTCCACCAGGCGCTTCGCGCGCTCGATCGCCAGCTCCGCGACCGTGGTGTGATCTTCGGCGGGACGGTCGAAGGTCGAGTGGATGACCTCGCCCTTGACCGAACGCTGCATGTCGGTGACCTCTTCAGGCCGCTCGTCGACGAGGACGACCATGAGGTGGCACTCGGGGTTGTTGTGGGTGATCGCGTTGGCGATCGCCTGCAGCACCATCGTCTTGCCGGCCTTCGGCGGTGAGACGATGAGACCGCGCTGGCCCTTGCCGATCGGGGAGACGAGGTCGATGATCCGCGTGGTGAGGATGTTCGGCTCGGTCTCCAGGCGCAGGCGCTCCTGCGGGTAGAGCGGGGTCAGCTTGTTGAAGTCGGGCCGGTTGCGGGCCTGCTCCGGGTCCATGCCGTTGACGGTGTCGAGGCGGACCAGGGCGTTGAACTTCTCGCGTCGCTCGCCATCGCGCGGCTGGCGCACGGCTCCGGTGACGACGTCGCCCTTGCGCAGGCCGTTGCGGCGGATCTGGGCGAGCGAGACGTACACGTCGTTGCTGCCCGGCAGGTAGCCGCTGGTGCGCACGAAGGCGTAGTTGTCGAGGATGTCGAGTATGCCGGCGATCGGGATGAGGACGTCGTCCTCGCCGATCACGGGCTCGCTGCTGTCGAAGCGGTCACGGCCGCGACCGCGGTTGCGCTCCCTGAACCGGCCCCGGCGGCCACGGCCACCGCGGTCGTCGTCGCCGTCGCCCCGCTGGTCGCCCCCGCGCTGGTCGCCCCCGCGCTGGTCACTACCACGCTGGTCGCTACCGCGCTGGTCACTACCACGCTGGTCGCTACCGCGCTGGTCACTACCCCGCTGGTCGCCGCCGCGCTGGTCGCCTCGGCTGCCCGAGTCGGCGACGCGCTGGTCGCCGCCACGGTCGCTGCCGCGGTCGCTGCCACGGTCACTGCCACGGTCGCCGCGATCGTTGCCGCGTTCGCGGCGCTCGCCACGGCTGCGGCGCTCGCGCCGGCTCTCACCGCGCTCGCCACGGGAGTCGCCCTGATGGGCGTCCGCAGCGGGCTGCGCGGGCTGCTCGACGACGGGCTCGGCCGGAGCCGCGACGGGCTCGGCGGGCGCGGTCACGGTGGCCGCGGCGGCCACCGGCTCGGCGGCCTGCGGAGCGGGCTCTTCGGCGGTCTTGGCGCGGGAGCGTTCCCTGCGCGTCCGGGTGGGTCGCTCCGTGGCGGGCGCCGCGTCGGCCGCGGCGGGCGCCTCGGCGGCGGGAGCCGCCGCGCCTTCTCCGGAACCGCCACCCTGCTTCTCCTGGATGGCCGCGATGAGCTGGCTCTTCCGCATCCGCCCGGTCCCGCTGATGCCCAGCTCAGCAGCCATCTTCTGCAGCTCGGGCAGCACCTTGGCCGACAGGCCCGTGCCGGAGCGACGCGCGCGGGGCTTGGCCGCGGCGCGAGTGGGGGTGTCGCCGGACGCCGCAGATGTGCCTGTTGCGTCGGAGAGGAGTTCGGTGGTGTCGCTCAACTAAAAGGTCCTTCCCAGGGGTCGGGCCCCGGCTTCGTTCGACCGGGCGTCCCGGAGGTGCTTGCGATCCGGCGGGACAGACCGGGTCGGGGTGCACGTTTGCGATCTTCGGCCGCCGCTGGGGACGGTCGCCACTCTTGGCGAGGGGCTCGTCCAGGCCGCCACAGGACGGTGGCGCGTGGATGACACCCCCCAGATTGCTGCCGACAACCAGATGTCGAGGTGATCGAACGCGCGAGTCCCCGTCGTCGCCACCTCACGTCGGGCCAACCGGGTGTGGGCCAACCGGAGGCGACGGATTCCGGGGAGACAGCCGCGCTGCTCACGCCTCGCGACGTGAAGCATGATGCAACGATGTGTGGCTGACAAGCACGCACCCAACAAGGGGGCACCTGGTGCGGCTATCAGCCTAACATCACCAGCGCACACGGCTATTCCCTGAAGGTCTAGAGAGGCATCAGCGTGTCTCGGGGAACTGAACGTTCGCACCAACTGGGTCGACGTCCATTAGCTGGATGTGCCAGTCACTACCCACTTCTGGCGCGATCAAATCCTGCGAATCCGATGTCGAAAACGCAAGGACCGTGGGACCCGCTCCCGAAACGACGGCGGGCACGCCCACTGCACGGAGCCGTTCTACCAGATCCGCGCTCTCCAGCATGGCAGGCGCGCGGTAGGGCTGGTGCAGACGATCCTCGGTGGCGGCGAGCAGCAGCTCCCGATCCGGACGTCGGGTCAGCGCCGCGATCAGCAACGCGGCCCGGCCGGTGTTGAAGGAGGCGTCCTTGTGGGGCACGTCCTTCGGCAGCAACCCCCGAGCGGTCTCCGTGTCCAGTCGTACCGGTGGAACGATCGCGACGGGGCGGATGCCCGCGTCGGGCGTCAGCTTCACCATACGTGGTGCTCCGTCATGCTCGCTCCATGCGATCGTCAGGCCGCCGGCCAGGCACGGAGCGACGTTGTCGGGGTGGCCTTCGATCTCGGTGGCGAGCGCGTACACCGCGTCGTCGCTCAGCCCGCCGCCGCCCAGCGCCCGCGCGGCCAGGATGCCCGCGCAGATGGCGCCGGACGAGCTGCCGAGCCCGCGCGCGTGCGGGATCCGGTTACGGCACCGCAGCCGGATCCCGGCCGGCTGGGGGACGCCCATCCGGTCGAACGTCCTGCGCATCACCCTGACGATCAGGTTGCCCTCGCCGGTGTCGACCGTCCCCGCGCCCTCGCCCTCGACGGCCACCGTCACGCCGGGCTCGTCGGTGAGCGTGGCCTCGACGTGGTCGTACAGCGTCAGCGCCAGCCCGAGCGTGTCGAACCCCGGCCCGAGATTGGCGGACGTGGCGGGCACGCGTACCTCGACGGTGCTCATTTCTCACCTTTCCCCGCGGACCACGCGGCCCCCGGAACGCGAAGGCTCTTCATGCCTCTCGCACGCACATCCCCGTCATGCCATCCCTCTTCTCCCGCGACCGCCACCCGGACGCGGGAGCACCGTGCCGCGCGAGGGTCAGGCCAGGCTGAGCGCCGAGGCGGCGGCGTGGACGTCGATGGGGATGGTGATCGGGGCGGGCGCGCCGGAGATGGCCCAGTCGGGGTCCTTCAGCCCGTTGCCCGTGACGGTGCAGACGATCCGCTGCCCCGGGTCGACGAGGCCTTCGGCGTGCGCCTGGAGCAGGCCCGCCACGCTGGCCGCCGAGGCCAGCTCGACGAAGACGCCCTCTTCCTGGGCCAGCAGCTTGTAGGCGGCCGCGATCTGCCGGTCGGTCACCTTGTGGATCAGGCCGCCGGACTCGTCTCTGGCGGCCGTGGCGAGCTGCCAGGAGGCGGGGTTGCCGATGCGGATGGCGGTGGCGATGGTGTGCGGGTGGGACACGGGCGCGCCGTCGACGATGGGCGCGGCGCCGCTGGCCTGGAAGCCGAACATGCGCGGCCGCCTGGCGGCCAGGCCGTCCGCGGCGTACTCCTGGTAGCCCATCCAGTAGGCGGAGATGTTGCCCGCGTTGCCCACCGGGATGCAGTGGATGTCGGGGGCGTCGCCGAGCGCGTCGACGATCTCGAAGGCGGCCGTCTTCTGTCCCTGGAGGCGGAACGGGTTGACGGAGTTGACCAGCGCGATCGGGTAGTTGGACGACAGCTTGCGCGTCATCTCCAGGCAGTCGTCGAACGACCCCTCGACCTGCAGCAGCGTCGCGCCGTGGACGAGCGCCTGGGCGAGCTTGCCCATCGCGATCTTGCCGCGCGGCACCAGGACGGCGCAGGTGAGACCGGCGCGCACGGCGTAGGCGGCGGCCGAGGCGGAGGTGTTGCCGGTGGAGGCGCAGATGACGGCCTTGGCGCCCTCTTCCACGGCCTTGCTGATGGCCATGGTCATGCCGCGGTCCTTGAAGCTGCCGGTCGGGTTGGCGCCCTCGACCTTGAGGTAGACGTCGCATCCCGTCAGGGCGGAGACGCGGTGCGCGGGCACCAGCGGCGTGCCGCCTTCGAGCAGCGTGATGACGGGCGTCTTGGGGGTGACCGGAAGACGCTCGCGGTACTCCTCGATGAGGCCACGCCAGGACCTGCTCATGCTTGACTCCCTACCTGCGATGTTCCGCACCGAGTGTACGGGGTGGGCGGGGTGTGCGTGCTGAGCGGGGGCGAGCTGTCAAGACCCTGACAAGTGGGGTCGCGCAACGTCATTATTCAGCAAATTCCCAGCATCTCCCGATAGGGTCTCGCCAGGGGGTCATCCACATGAACGCGCGTCCTGCTTTGCCGCAGAACGACTATTCGGCCTTGCTGCCACCCGAGCTGGGTTGCTGGTCTCCGGCACTGTCCGTGAGCGTGGTGATACCCGCGCACGGGGGGCCGCACCTGGAGCTGACGCTCGCCGCACTGGCGGCGCAGACGTACCCGGGCCACCTCATGGAGGTCCTGGTCGTCGACGACGGCAGCGAGCCGCCCATCGTGCTGCCGGAGATCCGCCCGGCCAACACCAGGATCGTGCGGCCGGAGTGCGGCTGGGGCATCTCCAACGCCGTCAACACCGGCGTCAAGGCCGCCGACGGCGAGATCATCCAGCGGCTCGACGCGGACATGGTGCCCTGCCGCGAGCACATCGAGGCGATGGCCCGCTGGCACCACGTGACCGACTACCTGGTCACGATCGGCATGAAGAAGTTCGTCGAGGCGCCGCCGCTCACCGCCCGCGAAGTGTTCGGCGCCCGGCGCCTGGACGAGCTGTTCGACCTGGACGCGGCGGTGGCCAGCTCGACCGAGGCGACGATCGCCAAGACCGACGGGCTGCGCAAGAGCCGCAATCCGTACCACGTGTGCACGGGGCCGACGGTCGCCATCCCGCGCGAGGTGTTCCACGCCGTCGGCGGACTGGACCCGAACGTGCTGCGGGGCGAGGACACCGAGTTCGCCTACCGGCTGGCGATGCACGGCGTGGTCTTCGTGCCGGAGATGCGAGCGCGGGCCGTCCACCTGGGACTGCCCGCGCAGCACCGCGACAGGGAGCGCGCCGTGCGGGCCGTCGAGCCGTACCTGGCGCACCGCGTCCCGCTCCGGCGTGACCTGCGCAAGGACCGCGGGCGGCGGTGGCTGGTGCCGTACGTGGAGGTGGTGCTGGACGTCACGGGCGCCGCGGAGGAGGACGTGCGGCGCGCGGTCTCGGCGGCGCTCGACGGCAAGCTGCACGACGTGGTGGTGACGCTGGTCGGGCCGTGGTCCCGGCTGCGCGAGGGACGGCGGTCAGTGCTGGCGGACCCGCACTTCGACCTGCGGCTGATGCGCGACCTGTTCGGCCACGACGACCGGATCAGGCTCATCGACGAGGCCGCGCCGACACCCGCGCCGATCCCCTTCCGTTACCGGGGGCCGGTGGAGGTGCCGCTGCACCGGGTCACGCTGGAGCGCATGATCGAGACGGTGCAGAAGGACCTGACGGGCGTGCTGGTCGTGGACCTGCCGGACGGCCGCGAGGCCCGGCTGGAGCGCACCTCCGCGCTGGGCCGCGCCCTGCTCCTGTCGGGTCCGTGCGAGGACCCGGACGCGGTCGTCGGCACCACCCATGGGGTACGCCGCGTCTCCCCCGACCGTTACTGGCCGCAGCCGAAGGAGCAGCCGCCGGCCCCGGTCACCATCCCGGCCCCGGCGGCCCCCGGCCCCGACCGCACCCTCCTGGGCCGCCTCAGATCCGCCCTGCGTCCCGACTGACGTACGAGGGAGGCGCCTACTTGCGGAGGGCGCGTTTGACGCGGGCGGAGAAGGCCGTGCGGAGAGTCTGCCGGCTGCGGTCGGCGGCGGACAGGTCGCGGCGCAGGCCCGCCGCCTCCTTGCGGAGCGTGGCGATCTCCCGGCGGTACTCGACGGCGCTCTTGCGCCACTTGCCCGCCTCGTCGCGCCACCTAGCCACCTCGCCCCGCAGCCGCTCGGTCTCCTTGGCCAGCCGCTCCGCCTCCGCCTGGGCCGCGACCCGGGCCCGGTAGGCGCTGCGGCGGCCCTGCGGCGCCGGCTGTTCGCCGGCGAAACCGCAGCTCTCACCGGACACCCAGACGATGCCGGACACCTCGTCCACCACGTCGTCGAGGTCCTCGCCGGGACCGGCGAGCAGGCGTGCCCTGGCGAAGGACGCCGCGCGTTCGAGCCGGGCGGACACCACCCCGTCCGGCGTCTCGTCGAGCAGGATGTTGATCAGCCCGAGCCCTTCGGTGCGCGCCCGTTCGAGCAGCGCGGCCACGGAGTCCTCGCCGGGCGCCCAGCCGGGCGGCAGCCGCAGCACGTACGGCACGGCCGGGTCGACGCGGTCGTCGGCGGCCAGCCGCACCCGGCTCTCGTACGCGTAGTGCCCGCGGACCAGCTCCAGCTCCAGGTTCGGGTCCCGGAGCGGGGCGCGGCGGTCGCGTTCGAGCGTGTCCCAGGGCCCGACGAGCACCACGCGCAGGTCGTGCGCCGTGCCCGCCAGCAGGGCGTCCACGGTGGCGCGCACGGTGTCGTACCCGGCGGTCCCGTCGACCAGGACCTCCAGGTACGGGATCTTCCACGTGCGGCCCGGATGGCGGCGCAGCCAGCGGTAGGCGGGGATGCGGTCGCCGATGAACGCGTAGCTGACCCGGTCGATGCGCTCCTTGTGGCGCATCCGCATGGTGGGTCCGAGATGGTAGGCGCGGGCTTCCGGTTCGGGCACGAACACGGCCCCCGCCTGCATGAGCCGGTAGCCCATCTCGGTGTCCTGGCCGAGGACGAGGTCGCCGTCCATGGGCCCGGCGGCCTCGATCAGCCGGGCGCTGACGGAGGTGGCGCCGCCGACGTGCAGGCTGAAGGGGCGCTCGCCGTTGTCGGTCAGCCCGTCGGTCCGCTCGACCAGGCGGACGATCCAGGCGTGCGGCTCGGCCGGCTCGAAGTACGCCTCGAGGTCGTCGGGCAGCTTCTCGGGCAGCGGGGACTCGGAGAAGCGGATGTAGCCGGTGACGGCGAGGTACGGGGCCGCGTGGTGCCAGCGCATGTGCGCCGTGATCGCGCCGGCGGTCGGCACCACGTCGGAGTCGAGCCAGTGGATGACGTCGCCCGTGGCCTCGGCCAGCCCGGCGTTGCGCGCGCTGCCGCGGCCGGGGGTCTCGCAGCGGATCAGCCGGGTGTCCGGCGGGCAGTCGGCGGGCAGCCGCAGGGGCGGGTCGCTGCCGTTGTCCACGACGATGACCTCGGTCAGACCGGCCGGGTAGGTCTGCCTGGCGAGCCCGGCGAGCACCAGGTCGAGCTTGTCCTGGGCGCCGTAGGCGGGGATGACCACGCTCACCCGCAGCTCCGGCTCGAAGTCCGCGGCGGGCCGGATCGGGCGGTAGTCGTTGTTGCGTACCCTCATGCCGCTTCCATCAGCAGGCTGGGACGGAAGCCGTGCCACTGGTTGGCCGCGACCTTGACGAAATGGGCCAGCGGCAGCTGCCAGGTGTGCTGCTCGCTCAGCCCGCGGCGCAGCACGTACCCGAGCCCGTGGGTGCGGTACACCCGCGCGCCGAGGCCGGTCGCCGCCTTGAGAAACTCCCGATCCACTGCCGAATGCAAGGCAGGAAACCCCCCTATTTCCTGAAATTTCTCCCGGGACAGCAAGATCGTCCCGCCCGCTATGTGATCCGCCCACACCTCGCTCGGGTACGAGGCCCCGCTCGCGAAGGTCGTGCGCCTGATCGTCAGATTGAGCGGCTCCAGATAGAAGAACTCGCCCGTCATACCGACCACGTCGGCCCCCGAATAGGCAGCGGCCATGAGCAGATCGGAAAGGTGGCCGGGACCGTACCAGTCGTCGTCGTCCCACTTGGTGACGTAGTCGCCGCCGGCCCGGGCGGCGGCCCGGTTCAGCACCTCGCCGAACGGGACCCCGGCGTCCGCCTCCACCCAGCTCACCGGCAGCGGGCAGCCCTCGACGGCCTCCCGCACCCGCTCGAACGCGACCCCGTGCAGCCCGAGCACCACCTCGGCCCGCACCCCGCGCTGGCGCGCCATCTGGCCCAGCGCGGAGGCGACGTACTCCGGCCGTTTGGTCGCCATCACCACGCTGACCAGCGGCTGCGCGGGCCGGCGAGGCGCGGCCAGGCGGCGCAGACGGATGCTGTGCTCCTCGCGCCGCAGGTCGGCCAGGCACCGCGCGGTGCCGTCGGGCTCGTGCGCCAGCCAGGAGTGGTCGGTGAGCGGCTCACGCAGTTCCTCCGGCACCCACGAGGGCGCCCCGGACGACGTCAGCGGCACCCCGGCGGCGGCCATGCGCATGACGCCGTCGAGCGGCACCCGCTGCTCGGGCCAGTCGACTTCGAGCCCGCGCAGCGCCCGCAGCGCCGCCTCCCCGGGCTCCTCCTGCCCGTCCACGACCCATTCGCCGTCACGCCAGAGCAGGCGGGCGAGCCCTTTCTCCGGCGTGCGCGCGAAACCGCATGGGGTGAGGGACATCGATGCTGCTCCTGAGGACCGGAAACTCGACCGGCGCCTACCTTACGCCGCTTCTTACACAAGCGGACTCATCCGGTGTTCTTTCCCGGAAACCCCGAAGGCTGGTCACAGCACTCATTCAGCATCTTCTACGCGTAGTTACATTTCCCGCAGAAGATCACGGATAGTGTACGAAATCATCCCGTGATCAGCTCTTCACGATCACGGGATGAAAACGGTGATTCGCCGGTTACTCGTCGCCCTCGACGCGCATCACGCTGGCGACGGCCCGGACGATGTCGAGCTCGCGCAGCCCTTCCATCGTCGCCGAGAGCGCCGCGTCGGTGGCCCGATGGGTGACGATGACGAGCTGGGCGTCGTCACCGTGGCCCTCCTGGCGCACCGTCTGGATGGACACGTCGTGCTTGGCGAACAGCTCCGCCACCCTGGCCAGGACGCCCGGCTTGTCGGCGACGTCCAGCGCGACGTGGCAGCGGGTGACGGTCTCGCCCATGGGATGCACGCGCAGCGACGCGTAGGTCGACTCCTGCGGCCCGCGGGCGCCGGCCAGCCGGTTGCGGCCGACGGCCACCAGGTCGCCGAGCACGGCCGAGGCCGTGGGGGCGCCGCCCGCGCCCTTGCCGTAGAACATGAGCTGGCCCGCCGACTCGGCCTCGACGAAGACCGCGTTGTAGGCCTCGCGCACCCCGGCCAGCGGGTGGGACCTGGGGATCATGGCGGGGTGGACGCGGACGCCGATGGAGCGGCCGTCGTCGGAGCGGGCGCAGATGGCCAGCAGCTTGATGACGTAGCCCATGTCCTTGGCGGAGGCCACGTCGGTGGCGGTGATCTCGGTGATGCCCTCGCGGTGGACCTGCTCGGCGGTGACCCGGCTGTGGAAGGCGAGGCTCGCCAGGATGGCGGCCTTGGCCGCGGCGTCGAAGCCCTCGACGTCGGCGGTGGGGTCGGCCTCCGCGTAGCCGAGGGTCTGGGCCTCCTCCAGGGCGTCGGTGAAGGACGCGCCGGTCGAGTCCATCTTGTCGAGGATGTAGTTGGTGGTGCCGTTGACGATGCCGAGCACGCGGTTGACGCGGTCACCGGCCAGCGACTCGCGCAGCGGCCGCAGCAGCGGAATCGCCCCGGCCACGCTCGCCTCGAAGTAGAGGTCGCCGCCGCCGGCCCTGGCCGCTTCGTACAGGCTCGCGCCGTCTTCGGCCAGCAGCGCCTTGTTGGCGGTGACGACGGACTTGCCGCGGGTCAGCGCGGCGGTGATGAGCGAGCGGGCGGGCTCGATGCCGCCGATGACCTCGATGACGATGTCGACGTCGTCGCGGGTGACGAGCGACTCGGCGTCGGTGGTGAACAGGCCGGGGTCGACCTCCACGTCGCGTTTGCGGCCCAGGCGGCGCACGGCGACGCCGGCGATCTCGAACGGGGCGCCGACGCGGGCGGCGAGGTCGTCGTGCTGCTCGTGCATGAGCCGGATGACCTGGGAGCCGACCACTCCACAGCCCAGCAGGGCCACCTTCAACGGTTTCACAGCTGCCCCCTCAACAGGTCGTCCTCGGTCTCGCCCCGCACGATCACCCGGGACCGGCCGTCGGAGACGGCGACCACGGCAGGTTTGGGCAGGTAGTTGTAGTTGTTGGCCAGGGAACGGCAGTAGGCGCCGGTTGCGGCGACCGCCACCAGGTCGCCGGGCACCAGGTCGGCCGGCAGGTAGCAGTCGCGCACGATCATGTCGCCGCTCTCGCAGTGCTTGCCGACGACGCGGCTCAGCATGGGCGCGGCGTCGCTCTCACGGCTGGCCAGCACGACGGTGTATTCGGCGCCGTAGAGTGCGGTGCGGACGTTGTCGCTCATGCCGCCGTCGATGCTCACGTACGTGCGCAGCCCCTCGACGTCCTTGACCGTGCCGACCTCGTACAGGGTGATGCCGCCGGTGCCGACGATGGCGCGGCCGGGCTCGACGGTGAGGCGGGGCACGGGCAGCCCGGCGTCGGTGCAGACCTTGCGCACGATCTCGCGCAGGCTGTCGGCGATGGTCTTGACGTCGAGCGCCTCGTCGCCCTCGACGTAGGCGATGCCGTAGCCGCCGCCGAGGTCGAGCTCGGGCAGCACGACGCCGTGCTCCTCCTTGATCTGCACGAGCAGCGCGGTGAGGCGGCGGGCGGCCACCTCGAACCCCGCCGTGTCGACGATCTGGGACCCGATGTGGGAGTGGAGGCCGACCAGCTCCAGCGACGGCAGCTCCAGGACGCGGCGCACGGCCTCGGCGGCGGCGCCGGAGCTCAGCGACAGGCCGAACTTCTGGTCGTCGTGGGCGGTGGCGATGAACTCGTGGGTGTGCGCCTCGACGCCGGTGGTCACCCGGATCATGACCTTGGGCCGCTTGCCGAGCTCGGCGGCGAAGTAGCCGAGCCGGGCGATCTCCTCGTAGGAGTCGACCACGACGTGGCCGACGCCGACCTCCAGGGCCCGCCTCAGCTCGGCCGACGACTTGTTGTTGCCGTGGAGGGTGATGCGCTCGGCGGGGAAGCCGACGCTCAGCGCCACGGCCAGCTCGCCCCCGCTGGCCACGTCGAGGCCGAGCCCCTCGTCCTGCAGCCAGCGGACCATCTCCTTGCACAGGAAGGCCTTGCCCGCGTAGTGGACGTCGGAGCCGGCGAAGGCGGTGACGTAGTCGCGCATGCGCGAGCGCAC
The DNA here is from genome assembly GCF_040676925.1 of Nonomuraea sp. NPDC049486. Taxonomy (NCBI): domain Bacteria; kingdom Bacillati; phylum Actinomycetota; class Actinomycetes; order Streptosporangiales; family Streptosporangiaceae; genus Nonomuraea; species Nonomuraea sp. NPDC049486. The sequence continues at coordinate 775,727 of NZ_JBFAPV010000001.1, read as the reverse complement.
GTCGTCCTCGTCGAGGACGTACAGCGGGGTGCCGTACTCGCGGGCCAGATCGCGTATGTCCAGCCCGCCGATCGTGAGCGCGCCGTCGGCCCGGCCGGCCGTTCGCGGCCAGATCGCGGGGTTGATCCGGTTGAGGTCGGCGGGCGCCAGCGGAGGGCGCTCGTGGGGCGGCGGCTCGGCGTGCCGGTCCCCGGCTGGGTGGGCGAATCGACTCACCCGATCGAGGCTATCGGAACGGCCCGTCTGCCCGTGCCCGGTGCTCACCTATCGAGACACGATCATGGGCCGACGGGCGAAGATTTTACGTCTTTTTACTGTTTCGCCGGATATATCTTAGATGCGATCCGGTCCCGCCAGCACGCTCTCCACCGCCGCCGCCAGCCGCACCCGCGCGGTGTGCACCGGCCGCGGCGGCGCGTCTCCCATCGGCACCGCGGGGGCGCGCTCGTGCGCGTCGTGGTACGCCAGCGCCAGCCGCACCTGGTAGGCGTCCCAGCCCGGATCCCTGCTCGCCGCCCGTCCCGGCAGCTCGGCCAGCACCCGCAGGACTTTCCTGTCGTACGGGGACTCCAGCAGGCCGGGCCGGAAGCCGGTCTCCGGGACGCCCAGGTCGCGCGCCCACCGCCGCACGCCCGCCGCCCGCGCGTGCCCGTACCGGACCACGAACCCGGGGTTCTCCCACGTACGGGGGAAGTCCGGCCAGGCGGGCTCCGGCAGCGCGGGAGGTTCGAAGTCGTCCAGGAGCGCCCCCGGCACGGCCACCACGACCCGCACGAACCCGCCGGGCAGTGCCTCGGCCCCGGTCACGCCCGGCAGCGCCCGCAGCCGCGCGGCCAGATCCTTCGCCGGCACCCCGCTCCGCAACGCGGCGGGCGAGACGTAGGCCGCCTCCCGCTCCCACGTGCCGTCAGGGACCGGCGGCTCCCCGAGCACCTCCGCCAGCCGCGCGATCACCGGGACCCCCGCCGGCGCATGGTCAGATGAGGGCGTGCGGCTCGGCGGAGCCGTACTCCACGAGGTGGGCGGCGCCGAGGAGCCAGCGGTCCTCGTCGCGCACCCGGACGTAGCCGAACCGGTCGGCGGCGAACACCTTGACGCCGTCCTGGCGGCACTGGCGCATGAGCACCTCGTCCCAGCCGTCGGTGAGGTCGGCGAAGCCCAGCTCGCGCAGCGGGTTGCGGCGGGCGAGCAGGGTCGCGCCGGCGATCTCCGGCAGGTAGGAGTATTCGGCCTCCGGCTGCTTGAGCAGCGTGGCCTGCGGCTTGCGCAGGTGGGCGTAGAAGGCGGCCTTGCCGACGATGTCGGCCGTCGTGAACAGGAAGGCGCGCCGCAGGTCGGACAGGTAGTGGGAGCCGTAGACGTCGCGCGGGTCCATGACCGCGACCAGGTCGGCCTCGCACAGGTCGAGCCCGCGCCCGAGCATCGCGCCGACGGTGAGCTCGGGACGGAGCGGCCGGTGGATCACGTCGGCGTCGGGCAGCACGTCGCGGGCGCGCTCCCCCGCCTCGGGCGGGCCGAAGACGACGAGCTGGGCGACCCCGCTCTGCCTGGCGACCTGGGCCAGCGCGTGCTCCGTCCGCCCTGGCTCGGGGATGACGAGCAGGACGGAGGTGTCGAGGGTGGCGCGGGCGCTGGGCAGCCCGACCTTGTCGAGCAGCTCGTCGATCCGCTCGGTCATGGTGCCGCTGTCGTAGGCGCGCCGCAGCGCGACGTGCGCGCGTCGGGTGTCGGGGTCCGGGCCGATCGGGGTGCCGCAGGCGGCGATCTCGGCCAGGCGCCACATGGGTGTGCCGGGCGGGCAGTCGACGCCGGCCGGCCAGCGGTAGGAGGTCAGCACGTCGGGATAGGCCAGGTGACCCGGCAGCAGCTGGTCGAGGGTGAGCACCCGGTCGATGCGTCCGCCGGACAGCGGCAGCGGGTTGTGCACCCGGGGCTGGACGCCGAACTGCAGGCGCGGCCAGCCGACGGTCAGGTCGGTGGTGAAGCGGTGCTCGAACAGCTCGGCGGAGGCGGCGTAGGCCGACACGTCGCCGTGGGTGTGCCAGAACACGGTGCGGATGCCGCGCTCGGCGCACCAGGCCAGCAGCGCCTTGAGCCCGTCGCCCGGCTCGCCGCGCAGCTCCTCGGCCCACGGCCCGGTCGCGACGGACTCGACCACGAGCAGGTGGGGCACCTCCAGCGGCAGCACCCTGGCGAAGTCGCGCGGCGTGAACCCGGTGGTCTGCCGCCACTCGTAGCGCAGCAGCGCCTCGGCGTGCGGCTCGGCGATCACCGCGGCGGTGATGTGGGGGCGGGTGTTGGGGCCGGTCGGCACCCGGAACGGCCTCAGCTTGAACGACTCGCCGGCGAGCGTGCGGGTCGTGGTGGTGGCCTGGAAGGCGGCGCCAGGCCGGTCGTCCTTGCGCTGGACGACGACGGGCTTGCGCTTGGGGGCGATGGGCCGCTTCACCGGCTTGGTGGCGCCCTTGAGCTCCTTGGCCAGCCGGACGGGGTTGCTCTTGCCGGTCTTGATCGCGTCGCCGAGCCTGCTCCAGCGCGCGACCTTGATCGACTTGAGCTTCCAGTTGGCCACCTCGGCCTGGTAGCGCTGCTCGGCCAGCTCCTTGCGGAGCTTGTCGGCGGCGGCGCGCTCGCGCTCCAGGTCTTCCTCGGCCCCCGCCAGCCGTTCGGCGAGCGCCTTGACCTCCTCCGCGTGCCGCTCGGCCTCGGCCAGCCTGCTCTGCGCCGCGTCCAGCAGCCTCGCCAGCTCGGCCGCGTGCTCGGCCTGCGCGACCGCTTCCCGCAGCGCCTTGCGCGTGCTCTCCAGCTCGGTGGACAACTGGACCTCCGTCTCTCAGCCCGGCAAAGGATACTCTTTTGCGGGAAGCGGCTCGAAGGGAAGAGATCCGGTGCAGTTCATCGTGCGGCCCTATGTCTGCGGCGGTCTCGGACGGATCGACAGCGCCCTCGTCGGCAAACTGTCCTCCGCCGGCCCTCGCGTGCGCCCCGCGCTCCAGACGGCCGAGGCGGCGCTGTTCAGCTCCGCCCCGCTGCCTCCCTACCAGCGTTCCGGCGAGGCGTTCGCGTTCTCCTGGGGAGAGCGCAGGCCGCCCGCCGCCCGCGCGGAACGGGCCGCCGACTGGATGGCGGTCGCGGAGACGTACGAGACGCCCGGCCTGATCGGCGACGGCCCGCGCACCACGCTGCACACCGGCGCGCTCGGGCTGGTCGACGTCTATTACGTACGGATCGGCGAGGCGGTCTACTTCTCGTCCCTGATCCAGCCCTTGATGGCGCTGGTGCCGCTGGAGATCGACTGGTCTGCCTGGGCGTCGATCCTGCGGGTGACGTTCCCGCTGGGCGAGGCGACTCCTTACCGGGAGATCAAGCGGCTGCCGGGCTCCAGCGCGCTGGTCTGGGACGGCGAGCGGCTGTCGACCGAGCGCAGGCTGCCGCGCTGGCTGCGCAGCGAGCCGTACGAGACGTGGGTCGGCGCGGGCGAGATCGTGGAGCTGCTGCACGACGTCTACAAGGACTACGACGGCCGCAAGCTGCTGGTGCCGATCAGCGGCGGCTACGACTCCCGGCTGCTGGGCAGCGTGGCGAAGTCCCGGGGGTTCGACGTGGAGTCGTGGACCACGAGCCCCGACGACGGCACCGACACCGACATCGCCTTCGCCAGGGCGATCACCGGCGAGCTGGGCATCCCGCACCGGGTGATCACCCAGGACGCGGCCTCGTACCCGGACGACGCCGCGGAGGTGGCGCGCAGGCTCGAATACCTGACGCCGCACCACGCGTGGTACGCCCCGTTCGCCAAGGAGGTCCACACGTCGGGCCGCATCCTGGTCGACGGGCTGGCGGGCGGGCCACTGCTGAAGAACTTCATGGTCAGCGGCGCCGCCCTGGAGGCCACCAGCCAGGCCGAACGGTCGGCGGCCGTGCTGGGCTCGCTCAGCCTCGGGGCGCCTTCGCAGCCGTTCCTGTCGGAGGCGGCCGGGGCGTGGATCGACGAGACGGTGCGCGAGCAGTTCGCGGCGGCCACCTCGATGCTCCACGGCCACCGGGCCGAGCTGCCGCTGTCGGTGCTCCACACCCGCACGGTGCGCGGCATCGCCCGCTCGGCGGTCAACCTGGTGGGGCCTGAGGCGTCGTTCGCGGCGCCGTTCATCCACCCGGACTTCTTCGACGCGGCCCTGTCGGTGGGCGTGGCCCGCAAGGACAAGGGCCGCTTCTACCGCGAGGTGCTGCACGCCGCCGACCCGCGGGTGGCGGCGCTGCCCTCGACCAACGTGATCAAGCAGCCGCTGCGGCGGGTGGCGCTGCGCTCCACGGCCGCCCCCGCGCGCGACTACTCCCACCGGATGCTGCGGGTGGTCGCCACGCGGGTGCCCGGCCTGCTGTCGGATGAGCTGCACGCGCTGGTCGCCGACGGGCCCGACGCGCTGACCCGGTTCAACGGATGGAACGACCGGTTCTGGGTGCGCGGGCTGGTGCTTTTCGGTCTCTGGCTGAGTGACTTCGAAAACGACCTGGATGACCTCTCTGCCCCGTTCTAGTTACACCGAGAAGAACAGCCAGTAACATCACGGTTACGCAGGGATCTCCGGGGTATTACAGCTGGCACACCACAAGCGGGTTCCGGAAAGCCAACGGGCTGGTAGTGTTCGGCCCGTAAGCGCCGCACAAGCGGGCACCGGATCACAAATCCGGGCCTGTCAAGGGCATGGATTCGCAGGGATGACGACTCCACGCGGCGCGGTCACCAGATATGAACGCCGGGGTACCCGGTGACTTCGTCCTGCCCACATCTCCTTCTGTGAGCGACACATGATCAACGCATCCCCATCACCGGAGCCGGTGGCCGAGAACTTCATCTCGGAAGATCCGGCTTGGTACAAGCGGGCGGTGTTCTACGAGGTTCTCGTCCGGGGGTTCAAGGACTCCAACGGCGACGGCACCGGAGATCTTCGCGGCCTCGTCGAGAAGCTCGACTATCTCGAGTGGCTGGGCGTCGACTGCCTCTGGTTGTTGCCGCTCTACGAATCGCCGCTGCGCGACGGCGGCTACGACATCTCCGACTACATGAAGATCCTGCCGGACTTCGGGGATCTCGCCGATTTCATCCAACTGGTGGAGGCCGCCCACGAACGCGGCCTGCGGATCATCACCGACCTGGTGATGAACCACACCTCTGATCGGCATCCCTGGTTCCAGGCGTCCCGTCACGACCCTGAGGGCCCGTACGGCGACTTCTACGTCTGGTCGGACGAGCCGACGGGCTACCCCGACGCGCCGATCATCTTCGTCGGCGCCGAGGAGTCCAACTGGACCTGGGACCCTGTGCGCAAGCAGTACTACTGGCACCGGTTCTTCCATCACCAGCCGGATCTCAACTATGACAACCCGGCGGTGCAGGAGGCCATGCTGGAGGTGCTGCGCTTCTGGCTCGACCTGGGCATCGACGGGTTCCGGCTGGACGCGGTGCCGTACCTGTTCGAGCGGGAGGGCACCGCGTGCGCCGGCCTGCCGGAGACGCACGCCTACCTGAAGAAGGTCCGGGCCGAGGTCGACCGCCTCTACCCTGACCGGGTGCTGCTGGCCGAGGCCAACGGCTGGCCGGAGGACGTCGTCGAGTACTTCGGCGACCCGACGGTCGGCGGCGACGAGTGCCACATGGCCTTCCACTTCCCGCTGATGCCGCGCATCTACATGGCGGTGAAGAAGGAGACCCGGGAGCCGATCTCCGAGATCATGTCCCGTACGCCGAAGCTGCCGGACACCGCGCAGTGGGGCATCTTCCTCCGCAACCACGACGAGCTGACGCTCGAGACGGTGACCGAGGAAGAGCGCGACTACATGCACAGCGAGTACGCCAAGGACCCGCGGATGCGGGCCTACCTCGGCATCCGCCGCCGGCTGGCGCCGTTGCTCGACAACGACCGCGACCGGATCGAGCTGTTCACCGCCCTGCTGCTGTCGCTGCCCGGCTCGCCCGTCATGTACTACGGCGACGAGATCGGCATGGGCGACAACATCTGGCTGGAGGACCGCGACTCGGTGCGCACGCCGATGCAGTGGAGCCCCGACCGCAACGCGGGCTTCTCCACCGGCGATCCGGGCCGGCTCTACCTGCCGGTGGTCATGGACCCGATCTACGGCTACCAGGCCATCAACGTGGAGGCCCAGCAGCGCAGCGAGGGGTCGCTGCTCCACTTCACCCGCAAGATGCTGCAGATCCGGCGCGACCACCCGGTGTTCGGCACCGGCTCGTACACGGAGATGTGGTCGTCCAACCCGTCGGTCCTCACGTACGTGCGTGAGGAGGGCGACGACGTGATGCTCTGCGTGAACAACCTGTCGAAGTTCCCGCAGCCGGTGGAGCTGGACCTGCGCCGGTTCGAGGGCATGACGCCGGTGGAGGCGCGCGGCGGCGTGCACTTCCCGGTGATCGGCGCCCTGCCCTACCTGCTGACCCTGCCGGGTCACGGCTTCTACTGGTTCGCGCTGCGGCGAGAGGCGACGCGCTGACCGATCACCGCCCGGTGACCAGGTGACTGGTCACCGGGCGGTGGCGTTTCCGCAGGTCAGCGGGCGGTGATCGGCACCTGGGCGCGGGCGGCGCGGCGGGCCGGGATGAGCGCCACCGCGAGGGCCGTGCCCACGGCCAGCAGCACCGCCAGGGCCAGCGTCACCGGCGAGGGCGGGCGGCCGATCCCGGCGCCCACCCCGCTGGTGTGACCCTGCAGGTCGATCAGCCCGGTCGCCACCGAGGCCCCGGCCGCGGCTCCCGCCACGACGCCCAGGATCACCAGCAGGCCGGTGCCGGTCACGAGGGTGGCCATCACCTGGCGGGGTGTCAGCCCCATCGCCTTCAGCACGGCCAGGTCCGCCGCGTGGTCGCGCAGCCCGAGCGCGCTGGCGGTGAGCAGGTTGGCCAGCCCGATCAGGGTGAGCACGGCGGTCAGCGCCACGATCACCACCCGGATCATCGCCAGCCGGTCGGCGGGGTTGACCGCGGCCTGCACCTCCAGGTTCTCCCCTGACTCCGCCAGCAGCCGGGCCGCCACCTCGTCGCGGCTCGCCCCCGGATGCAGGGCGAGCGCGTAGTACTCGGGCGGCACGGAGTCCTTGGCCGCCAGGCTGTCGAGGCCGACCGACAGCACCTCGCCGTCCTGGTCGGGCTCGACGGTGCGGCCGACGACGCGCACGATCAGCGGCGAGCCGCCCACGGTCAGCCGCACCCGGTCGCCGATCTTCACGCCGAGCAGGTCGAGCAGCCCCTGCCCGGCCACGGCCTCGCCGGGCTCGGCGTACATGCGGCCCTCGACGACCGGGAACGGGTAGCGGTCGGAGGCGGAGCCGCCGACCGCCCGCACCCGGACGGACCGGCCCTCTCCGGGCGCCAGCGCGTTCACGTCGGTGCCGGGATAGACGGCGGCCACGTCGCGGTCGGCGCCGGCCAGCCGCGCGGCCTGGGCCGCCTCCAGCTTGCCGGGGCGCACGTAGAGCGAGGCGTGCTGGCCGACCTGCTCGGGATTGCGGGCGAAGTTGTCGAGCGTGGCCCACACGCCCAGCCCGATCGTGATCATCATCATCGGCACGGCCAGCCCGAACACGGTCAGGAACGCGGGCACCCGGCGGGTGAAGGCGTCTCTGGTGCCCAGCACGAGCGCGGGCGGCAGCCGTACCAGCAGCGCGAGCCTGGCCAGCCTGGACAGGCGGCCGCCGGGCGGCTGGGAGGGCGCGGCCGGGATGGGCGGGGTGCGCCCGCCGCGCCAGGCCGGCACGCCGACCGCGGCCAGCACGGCCAGGGCGGTGCCCGCGACGATGGTGAGCACGGGTATCGGCGCGACGGAGCTGGCGCCGACGGCCAGAGCGGTGACCGCCCAGCCGGCGACCGTGCCGAGCGCGACGCCGATCAGGCCGAGCGCGCCGTGCTCGACCAGCAGCAGCAGCGCGACCTGGCCGCGGGTGAAGCCCATGGACTTGAGCGTCGCCAGGTCGCGGAGCTGGCCCAGCACGCGTCCGCCGGCCGCGTTGGCCAGCGCGAGCGCCGCCGCCACCAGGCCGCCCACGCCGAACAGCGCGAGCATGGTGCCGAGCAGCCGGTTGTCGAGCTCCATGGCGGCCCTGATCTCGCGCCAGGTGTAGAGCCGCTGGAGCTGGTCGTCGAGCATGACGACGACCCGCTGGGAGACCACCTGGGCGGCGTCGGCGTCGGTCAGCCGCAGCCCGGTCACCCACTCGCTGCGGCCCAGCATCGGCTCGATCCGGTCGAGCGCCTCGGGCAGCACCCAGCCCAGGCCGGGAGTCCACTCCGGGTAGAAGCCCTGGTCGGCGGAGTCGGCGATGCCGCGCACGTACAGCGTGTGGCGCTGGCCGCTGAGCGCGACGACGGTGAACGGGGCGCCGATCCGCAGCCGCAGTTCGCGGGCGAAGGAGCGCTCGACGACCACGCCGTCGGGCTGCGCGGGGTCGAGCCAGCCGCCCTCGACGACCGCGGGATGCGCCACGCGGGGCGGCGTGGCGGGCATCGCGCGCAGCGAGGCGGGCTCGCGCCTGCCGTCCTGCAGCGCGGTGACGGGGGCCGACCGGTACGGGCCGGCGGTGGCCGTCACCCCGTCGAGCGCCTGCACGCCGGCCAGCTGGGCGGTGTTGTCGCGGGTGTAGAGCCAGACGTGGGCGCCTTCGGTCTGGGCGAACAGGCCGCGCCACGGGTTGGTGGAGTCTTCCAGGAGGGTCACCGCGGTGATCAGGGCGGCCACGATGCCGGCCACGGCGAGCACGGTCAGCGTCGCCTGGCCCTTCCTGGCCCGCAGGTCCGCCCTGATCCAGCGGCTGCCCGCGCGTGCGGTGCTCATCGCAGGTCGATCACTTCTCCGACGGTGCGCCGGCGGGGCCTGGCGATGCGGCCGTCGTCCACGATCTCGCCGTCGAGCAGGCTGACCACCCGGTCGGCGAGCGCGGCCACGCGTGCGTCGTGGGTGACCATGACGATCGTCTGGCCGTCCTTGTGGACCCGGCCGAGCAGGCGGAGCACGTCGCGGGTGTTGCGGCTGTCGAGGTTGCCGGTGGGCTCGTCGGCCAGCAGCACGCTGGGCTGGTTGGCGAGCGCGCGGGCGAGCGCGACCCGCTGCTGCTCGCCGCCGGAGAGCTGGGCGGGCGAGGCGTCGGCCCGGTCGCCGAGGTTGAGCGCGCCCAGGAGGTCCTCGCGGCGCTCGCGGGCCTCCCTGGGCGAGGCCCCGGCCAGCAGCGCGGGCAGCTCGACGTTGTCGGCCACGGTCATGTTGGCGACCAGGTTGAAGAACTGGAAGACGAAGCCGATCTTCTTGCGGCGCAGCAGCGCCCAGGCGCTCTCGGAGAGGGTGTCGGCCCGCTTGCCGTCGAGCCAGATCTCCCCGCTGGTGCGGGAGTCGAGGCCGCCGAGCATGTGGACGAGCGTCGACTTCCCGGACCCCGAAGGGCCCATCACGGCCACGAACTCCCCCGCGTCGACCTGGAGGTCCACGCCGCGCACGGCGGGCACCGGCACCGCGCCGCCGGAGTAGATCTTCACCAGGTTGATCGCCTTGAGCACGGCCTCGTCACTCATGCGAGGTCCTCCTGACAACGTTCGAGCCAGTCGAGATCGGCCTGAAGGTGGAGCATCGCACCTTCGATGAGCAGTATGGCGATCTTGTCATCCGGAGAGGTGCGGTCGAGCAGTTCGTTGAGGTCCTTCATCAGCGACAGGTAGTGGCGGCGCTGCCGGTTGATCAGCACCATCCGGTCGGCGATGCCGGTCATCGGGGCCAGCACCAGCTTCATGAAGAACTCGTCGCGCACCCGCGGACCCTCGGTCGGCTCGTCGACCCACAGGTGGAGCACGTCGCGGCCCTTGGCCGTGAGGTAGTAGACCTTCTTGTTCGGCCGGTTGGACTGCTCGACGTCGACGGCTCTCACCAGGCCGTCCTTCTCCAGCCGGCCCAACGTCACATAGATCTGCCCGATGTTGGGCGACGGGTAGGCGCTTCCGAAGGTCTGTTCAAGGTCCTGTTTCAGTTCGTAGCCGTGGGCAGGCTCCTTGGCCAGAAGCGCCAGCAGGTGAAGCCGCACCGCCTCACCTCCCCGTGTGTTACGGATGCGTTACATGGCTTGCCGTTGACCACCAGATTACCGGTGTGCATAACATGAATGCATCTACCTAACACGTATGTAACCCCCGTGCACAAGGAGGGAAAAACCGGTGCTCCGTCGTCTGGCGATCGTCCTGGCCGTCCTCGCGGCGTCCGGAGGGTGCGCGGCGACGGGCGATGACGGTGGCGGCGAGTCCCGGGCGGGAAGCACCGGCCCGATCACGTTCGCCACCGGGCGCGACACCACGGCGTACCTTCAACCCTTGCTGGATCGCTGGAACCAGGCCCACCCGGCCGAGAAGGTGACGCTCATCGAGCTGCCCGAGGCGGCCGACGAGCAGCGCGCCCAGATGGTGGCCAACTTGCAGGCCCGCAGCACCCGTTACGACGTGCTCGGGCTGGACGTGGTGTGGACCGCGGAGTTCGCGGAGAACGGCTGGATCATCCCCTTGGAGCGCGGGTCCTTCCCGCTCGACAAGTTCCTGCCGCCTGTCGTGAAGACCGCGATCTACAAGGACAAGCTGTGGGCGGTCCCGTACACGAGCAACGCGGGGCTGCTCTACTACCGCACCGACCTGGTGAAGAAGCCGCCGCGCACGTGGGCGGAACTTCGCGAACAGACCCAAAAGATCACGAAAAAGCACGATATCGAGGGTTATGCCGGACAGTTCCTCGCGTACGAGGGACTGACCGTCAACTTCTCCGAGGCCGTGCAGTCGGCGGGAGGCCAGCTCCTCAGCGCCGACGGCACCAGGGTGACCCTCGAACCCGCCGCCGCGACGACCGCGCTGGAGTTCCTCCAGCAGGGCCTGCGCGAAGGCTGGATCCCCGAGGAGTCGCTCAACTACAAGGAGGAGGAGTCCCGCCTGGCCTTCCAGGAAGGCCGGCTCGCCTTCGCCCGCAACTGGCCGCACGCCTACGGGCCGGCCAGGAACAGGCTCGGCGACAAGGTCGCGGTCACCACGCTGCCGGGCCCCGACGGGCCGGGGAGCAGCTCGCTGGGCGGCATCAACCTGGCCATCAGCGCCTACTCGCAGCACCAGCAGACCGCGACGGAGTTCATCCGTTACTTCACGAGCCTGGAGAACGAGCGCCGGGTCCTCACCGAGGGGTCGTTCCCGCCGGTGTGGACCGAACTCTACGACGACCCAGAGCTCATCGAGCGCTTTCCGTACCTGCCCGTACTCAAGGAGAGCATCCTCGCCGCCGAGCCGCGCGCGGCGAGCCCGCACTACAACCAGCTCAGCCTGGTGATCGCGAGCACGGTCGCCAAAGCGCTCACCCCCCCGATCAGCGAGTCCGCGAACGACGTGGCGGCCTCGCTGAAAGCTGAACTCGAAGAGATCATCAGAACCCAGTGAGGCAAGCCATGCGTAAAGGCAGAGCAACAGCGATTCTGGCCGGACTGGCGCTGGCGGTGACCGCTTGCGGCAACGCCCCGACGACCTCCCAGCCGACCGAGTCCGCTCCCGCCGCCAGCGAGAGCGGCGGCGCCAAGACGCTCGAAGGCGTCACGCTCGAAGTCGCCGCCAAGTGGACCGGCGAGGAGCAGAAGAACTTCGAGCAGGTGCTCAAGGCCTTCTCCGACAAGACCGGCGCCAAGGTCACCTATGCCTCCACCGGTGAGGACACCGGCGCCTACCTCGGCCCGCGCATCCAGGGCGGCAGCCCGCCCGACGTGGCGATCCTGCCGCAGCCGGGCCTGGTCCAGCAGTACGCCGAGCAGAAGGCGCTCAAGCCGCTCACCGAGGACGTCACCAAGGAGATCGACGCCAACTACACCGAATACTGGAAGGAGCTCGGCTCCGCCGACGGCCAGGTGTACGGCGTGCTGATCAAGGCGGCACACAAGTCGCTGGTCTGGTACCAGTCGAAGGCCTTCGAGGACGCCGGCGTGCAGCCGCCCACCACGTGGGACGAGCTGGTGACCGCCTCGCAGACGATCGCCGACTCCGGCACCGCGCCGTTCTCGTTCTGCGGCGCCTCCGGCTGGACGCTGACCGACCTGTTCGAGAACGTCTACCTGTCCTCGGCCGGCCCGGAGAAGTACGACCAGCTCTCCAAGCACGAGATCCCCTGGACCGACCCCAGCGTCGCCACGGCCCTGGAGAAGATCGCGCAGATCGCCGGCAAGAAGGAGTTCGTCGCGGGCGGCACCTCCGGCGCGCTGCAGACCGACTTCCCGACCTGCGTCACCAAGGTCTACGGCGAGAAGGAAGCCGCGATGGTGATCGAGGCCGACTTCGTCGCCGTCACGGCCGAGGAGTCCGGCGCCAAGGTCGGCGAGGAGGCCAAGTACTTCCCGTTCCCGAAGGTGGGCGACACCGCTCCGGTCGTGCTCGGCGGTGACGTCGCGGTGGCCATGAAGGACTCCCCCGGCGCCATGGCGCTGCTGCAGTTCCTGGCCTCCAAGGAGGGCGGCGAGGTCTGGGCCAAGCTGCCCGGCTACCTGTCCCCCAACAGGAACGTCTCCCCCGACAACTACCCGAACGAGATGACCAAGCAGCTCGGCCAGACGATCGTCACGGCCGGTGAGTCGGTCCGCTACGACATGTCCGACCTCGCGCCGAGCGCCTTCGGCGGCACCGACGGCAAGGGCGAGTGGAAGGTCCTGCAGGACTTCCTGCGCGACCCGAGTGACGTCAAGGGCGCCCAGGAGGCGCTCGAAGCAGAGGCCAAGAAGGCCTGGAAGTAAAGAGGCATGGCCGTGACCGAAAGGTTGGACGGCCCCCAGGACCCGCCCGTGGACGACACGGGCGGGCCTACCTCGGGACCGGCTGATACCCCCCGCACACGACGACGCCTCGGCCCGTCACCCACGATCGCCATCGTCTTCCTGCTGCCGGCGGCCCTGCTCCTCGGCATCTGGGTGGTCTACCCGATCGGATACTCGATCGTCCGCAGCATGTACGACTCCACCAACCAGGTGTTCGTCGGGCTGGAGAACTACGGGACGATCTTCAGTGACGCCGGGACGCTGAAGACCATCCGCAACAACCTGATCTGGGTGATCGTCGCCCCGATCGTGGTCACCACGATCGGCCTGATCTTCGCGGTGCTGACCGAGCGCATCAAGTGGGCGACCGCGTTCAAGCTGATCGTCTTCATGCCGATGGCCGTCTCGCTGATGGCCGCCGGCGTCATCTTCCGCCTCGTGTACGACGAGGACCCGGACAAGGGCGTGGCCAACGCCATCATGACCGTGGTGCACGACACGTTCTCCTCCTCGCAGGGCTATCCGGAGGCGCGCGCCCGCGAGGGCGACCAGTCACCGGTGGCCGCCCAGGAGGACGGCTCGGTCGTCACCAAGCAGCCGGTGGAGTCCGGCCAGACCGTGCTGATCCCGATCGTGGGCGTCAAGCCGGAGGTGATGCCCGCGGACGCCCAGCCGGCGGTCGCGGCGACCGGCGGCGACGGGCTGTCGGGCACGGTGTGGTTCGACTTCACCCCGGGCGGCGGCGGCGTGAACGGCCAGCCGGACCCCACGGAGAAGGGCCTGCCCGGGATGACCGTGGAGGCCGTGAGCGACGGCGAGGTGGCGGCGACCGCCACGACGGCCGCTGACGGCTCGTTCCGGTTCGACGGCCTGCCCTCGGGCTCCTACGAGGTACGGCTGCCGCAGGAGAACTTCACGGCCGCGTACAACGGCCTGACCTGGCTCGGCCCGACGCTCATCACACCGGCGATCATCGGGGCTTTCGTCTGGGTGTGGGCCGGGTTCGCCATGGTGCTGATCGCGGCCGGCCTGGCGGCCATCCCGCGTGACGCGCTGGAGGCGGCCCGCATCGACGGCGCCACCGAATGGCAGGTGTTCCGCAGGATCACGGTGCCGTTGCTGTCGCCGGTGCTGCTCGTCGTCTTCGTGACGATGATCATCAATACGTTGAAGGTGTTCGACCTGGTGTTCATCATCGCACCGCCGTCGGTTCAGCCGGAGGCGAACGTGATCGCGCTGGAGATGTGGCGGGTCGCGTTCGGCGGCGGGAACAACCAGGGGCTCGGCAGCGCGCTGGCCGTCTTCCTGCTGATCCTGGTCCTGCCCTTCATGATCATGAACATCCGCAGGTTCAAGAGGGGTGAGTCATGACCACGGCCACGGCCACGGCCCCGGCGCAGAGCCACGCCGGCGCGCCACGGCGAAACCTGGCCGGACGCATCGTCGACCGCCTCGGCAGCGGCGTCGTCCAGGTCGTGATGATCCTGCTCGGCCTGTTCTGGCTGGTGCCCACCCTGGGCCTGCTGGTGGTCTCGCTGCGCACGACCGAGGTCAACAACGCCGAGGGCTGGTGGACGATCTTCACCAAGCCCGCCGAGATCACCATCGCCAACTACGCCGACCTGCTGGCCGGCGGCTTCGGGGCGTCCTTCTGGAACACCGTGGCCATCACGGTGCCGACCACGATCCTGGTCATCGGCATCGCGGCCATGGCGGCGTACGCGTTCGCCTGGATGGAGTTCCCCGGCCGGGACCTGCTGTTCCTGGTCGTGGTCGGGCTGCTGATCGTGCCGATCCAGATCGCGCTGATCCCCGTGGCCGCGCTCTACGGCCAGGTCGGGATCTTCGGCTCGATCCCCGGCGTCGTGCTCTTCCACGTGGCGTTCGGGCTGCCGTTCGCGATCTTCCTGCTCCGTAACTTCTTCATCGGCATCCCGGCCTCCCTGCTGGAGGCGGCGCGGATGGACGGGGCGCCGGAGTGGCGGATCTTCGTGTCGGTGGTGTTCCCGCTGGGCAAGCCCGCCATCGCCTCGCTCGGCATCTTCCAGTTCCTCTGGGTGTGGAACGACATGCTGATCGCGCTGGTCTACGCCAACCCGGCGAACCAGCCGATGACCAAGTACCTCCAGTCCCAGATGCGGCAGTTCGGCACCAACATGGACATCCTCTCGTCCGGCGCCTTCCTGTCGCTGATCATCCCGCTGGTGCTGTTCTTCGCGTTCCAGCGTTACTTCGTCCAGGGCATGATGGCCGGCTCGGTGAAGTGACCCAAGCGGGCGCCCGTCTTCCCGCGGGGGCGCGGGCGCCCGCCCTTGGTGATCATTTCTCCGGGTTCCGTACGCATCGCCCGCCAGACCTGGCTAAGCTCAACGCCCATGGCCGGACGTCCACTGAACGAAGTCGTCGAAGCCGGATGGGCCCGCGCGCTGGAGCCCGTGGCCGAGCGCATCGCCCACATGGGCGAGTTCCTCCGCAACGAGATCGCCGAAGGCAGGCAGTACCTCCCTTCGGGAGCCAACGTGCTGCGTGCCTTCAACCAGCCCTTCGATGATGTCAGGGTCCTGATCGTGGGTCAGGATCCGTACCCCACCCCGGGTCACCCCGTCGGGCTGTCGTTCTCCGTCGCCCCCGACGTGCGGCCGCTGCCGGGCAGCCTGGTCAACATCTACAAGGAGATGGAGTCCGACCTGGGGCTGCCCAGGCCGGCCAACGGCGACCTCACTCCCTGGGCCGACCAGGGCGTGCTGCTGCTCAACAGGGTGCTGACGGTGATGCCGGGCAAGCCCGCCTCCCACCGGGGCAAGGGCTGGGAAGAGGTCACCGAGCAGGCCATCCGCGCCCTGGTCGCGCGTGAGAAGCCGATGGTGGCCATCCTGTGGGGCCGCGACGCCCGCAATCTCGCGCCCATGCTGGGCTCCGTGCCGCGCGTCGAGTCCGCCCACCCGTCGCCGCTGTCGGCGCGCAGCGGGTTCTTCGGCTCCCGCCCGTTCAGCCGCGCGAACGAACTGCTCGCCCAGCAAGGCGCGGCCCCCGTGGAGTGGAAGCTGCCCTAGGCTCGTCGCATGAGTGACGCACAGAAGTTCCTACGACTCACGGTCGAGCTGA
The DNA here is from genome assembly GCF_040676925.1 of Nonomuraea sp. NPDC049486. Lineage (NCBI taxonomy): Bacteria > Bacillati > Actinomycetota > Actinomycetes > Streptosporangiales > Streptosporangiaceae > Nonomuraea > Nonomuraea sp. NPDC049486. The sequence continues at coordinate 759,809 of NZ_JBFAPV010000001.1, read as the reverse complement.
CGGTCGAAGTGCTCGACGTGGACGCCCTGCAGGCGGCGGCCCTGGCGGAGATCCGCCACCCCGAGGCCGAGCTGACCGACGAAGAGCGCAGCGAGCAGGCCGAGCTGGTCAAGTCCGACGAGACCGGCGCCTCCGCCCTCCAGTGGCTGATCGAGCCAGAGCACGTGCTGCAGCTCGTCGACCACATCGACGAGATCGAGCCGCGTGAGGCGATGCTCGGCGTCGAGCCCTCCGAGGGCCCGGCCGAGGACGAGGAGGAGGCGGAGGACGAGCACCTCCACCTCTGACCGTCCGGCCTGCCACGTTCGTCGGCGCGGACCTGCCGCGCCAGGAGCTCAGGAGGTCACGCCGTGATCGTCGCATTCTCCATCACCCCGCTCGGCGTCGGCGAGGGGGTCGCCGAGCCCGTCGCCAGGGCCGTCAAGGTCGTGCGGGAGAGCGGGCTGCCGAACCACACGGATGCCATGTTCACCACCGTCGAGGGTGAGTGGGACGAGGTGATGGACGTCGTCAAGCGGGCCGTCGACGCGGTGGCGGAGGTCGCTCCCCGGGTGGGGCTCGTGCTCAAGGCCGACCTGCGCCCCGGCGTGACGGACGCCATGACCGGCAAGGTGGAGTCGCTGGAGAAGCACCTGGGCTGAGTTCGAGATATGTCTTGACCGCTCCCGAGACGCGACATATCGTGACCATCGCGATATTACTCGTGCCTCGGGAGGTCGTCATGACGTACCACCGTGTCCCTGTTCTGATCGTCGGCGGCGGCTACGCCGGTCTGAGCGCGGCCCTGCTCCTGGCCTGGCGTGACATCCCCGTCATGCTGGTCGAGCGGCGGCCCGGCACCTCGCTCCAGCCCAAGGCGTTCGGCGTGAATCACCGGGCCGTCGAGTTGCTTCGCTCCGTCCCCGGTGTCGAGCAGGAGCTGAGCGACCTCTGGGCGGGCATCGGTGACAACCTGCGCATCGCCATCGCCTCGGCCCTCGACGACCCCGACCCGCAGATGATCGTCTCGGACGAGCGGGAGGAGTTCGCCTTCATGGCCGAGGCCACCCCCGCCGCGCTCGTGGGCGCCCCGCAGGCCGAGGTCGAGCGCATCCTGCGGGAGCGCGCCGAGGATCTCGGCGCCGACCTGCGGTTCTCCACCGAGCTGGTCGCGCTCCACCAGGACGGCGCGGGCGTCACCGCCACCGTCCGCTCCGACGACGGGCCGGTCACGGTGCGCGCCGACTACGTGGTGGCCGCCGACGGCTACCGCAGCCCGCTGCGCCGGAGCCTCGGCATCCCCGTGACGGGCAAGGGCGAGCTCGGGCGGATGTGCTCGATCATGTTCGACGCCGACCTGTCAGGGCTCGTACGGGAGCGCGAGGTGACGCTCTGGTACCTGCGGAACGACGCGATGACCGGCGTGATCCTCACCGGCACCGGGGTCGGCGCCCACGTCCTCGCGGTCAACTACGACACCGGCGCGGGCCGGAGCGAGGCCGACTTCACCCCCGAACGCTGCGTCGAGCTGGCCCGCGTCGCCACCGGCGTGCCCGACCTGGCGGTGAAGCTGCTCGACCGGACCAGCTTCGCCATGGCGCACGTGCTGGCCGGGCGCTACCGCGAGGGCCGGGTGTTCCTGGCCGGGGACGCGGCCCACACCATGCCGCCCACCGGCGGCCAGGGCGGCAGCCTCGCGCTGCAGGACGGCGCCGACCTGGCCTGGCGCCTCTGGCTGGTGATCACCGGTCAGGCGGGGCCGGACTTCCTGGACTCCTACGACGCCGAACGCCGCCCGATCGGGGTCATGACCGCCGACGCCCAGCTGGCCAACCTCGGCATGCGGATGCCGCCGGCCGCCCGCGTCGGCTATCCCGAGCCGCTCGGCGACCCGCAGGGCGCCGTCCTCGGCGCCCGCTACCACTCCACGGCCGTCATCGAGGATCCGGACGACGACGGCTCCCTGCTGGAGGACCCGCGCCACCCCACCGGCCGGCCCGGCAGCCGGGCCCCGCACGTGCCGCTGACCTGGGAGGGCCGCCCGATGTCCACGATCGACCTGTTCGGCGGCGGGTTCGTGCTCCTGGCCGACGGCGAGGGCGGGCAGTCCTGGTCGGACGCGGGCCGCCTGGTGTCCAGGCGTCTCGGGGTCGCGCTGTCGAGGGTCGTGCTCGGCCACGACGCGGTGGACGTCAAGGGCGAGTGGCGGTCGCGGTACGGCGTCGGCGCGGGCGGGGCGGTCCTGGTCCGCCCGGACGGCTACGTCGCCTGGCGCGCCACCGGCCCCGCCCCCGAACCGGCCACCGCGCTGGAGTCCGCCTTGCGCCGCGTCCTCAGCCGCTGAGATGCGACCTGCCCGGCATAGTTGGGCGGCCGTCCCTTGACGGTCAGGTGGCGAGCAGGTGTTCGCGCTCGCCGGTGAGGTCGCCGAGGCGCCGGGTCAGGTCAGCCTGGCCCTGGGCGAGCGTCCGGAGCGAGTCGTCGATCCAGGCGGACATCTCGGCCACGGCGGTGCGGGTCCTGTTGATGCGCTGGTGCTTGAGCGCGTCGGTGATGATGTTGTCGAAGAAGACGTCGGCGAACCAGCGGGTGTCCACCTCCGGCATCTTCGGCCGGACGGCCCAGCCGAGGTCGGCCAGCTCCCTCGCGAACGTGTCGAGCGCCTGCTGAGCCTGCCACGTGGCCTGGTCGGCGGTGACGAGGTGCTCTCGCTCGACGGCGTCGGCGAAGACGCCGCCGCCGAACATGTCCCAGGTCGAGGCGCCGCGGGCGTGCTCCAGCTGCGTCAGCACGTGGCCGACCCACTGCCCCGCCGCCTTGCCCGCCTGCAGGGCCTCGTCGTGCTCGCGCAGGTCGGCCTGTGTGTCGGCCATCAGGCCCGACAGCTCCATGAGGCGCCGCCCGCGCTGGTCGCCCCGCTCGACGAGGAGGCGCTCCTTCTCGGACAGCAGCCGCTGGTAGTCGTCGGCGGCCCCCGCGGTGGCGGCGAGGTCGCGCTCCGTCTCGCCGAGGTCGCCGGTGAGGGCTTCCAGTCTCGCGCGCTGGCCGTCGAGGCGCTCCCCCGCGAGCGCCGCCTCGGCCCGCTCCCGCGTGAGGCGCTCCTCCCTGGAGCCGGTCAGCCTGGCCATGAACGCGGACAGGCCGCCCTCCAGACGTTCGACGTCTCGCCGCTCCTTGGCCAGCTGCTGCTCCAGCTCGGTCACCAGGTCGGCGACCTCCCGGATCTGCCGCCCGAGCGAGGAGCGCCGCGCCGCCAGGTGGTCGAACCAGCGGACTCGGTCGTGTGCCTCCCTCAACCTGCGGTCGAGGTCTTCGAATGGGTCCACATCAGGTCCTACGAACGACCGGCCCCGGTCGTTCCCCGCCGGAGGGCGTCAGGCCGCGATGGAGGTGACGGCGGCTCGGGCGGGGGCCTGGGTGGCACAGAGCCAGTCGTTCAGTGAGCCGGTGAAGCCGGCCGGGGGGCCGACCTTGAGGTAGGTGACGGGGCCGGCGTCGCCCGCCGGGCCGACCTTCAGGCGTCTGATGCTGCCGCCTCCGGGTGAGGGGGCCGGCGCGCAGGGGGTGAGGCGGACGCCGAGGGGGGCGGGCGGGAGGGGGAGGTGGTCGTCGATGGCGCGGCGGCGGGCCCCGGGGTGGGCGGCGGCGAAGGCGAGGTGGCCGGCGACCAGGCGGGCGGCCACCGTACGCAGGAGGTTGGTGGCGCACAGGGTGTGGGCGCAGGCCGCGCCGTCGAGGGTGATCTCCGGGAGGGCGAACCTGCGCAGCCCGCGGGAGGTGACCATGAGGCCGTCGCAGGCGCCGGCGCCCGCCGGGTCCCACGGCGAGCAGGTGGCGTCGTCGTGGACCTGGACGTCCCAGCCGAGCCAGCCGTCGGCCAGGTGGAAGGCGGTGGGCTCCGGGTCGCGGGCGGGCAGGACTGCGCCGGTCAGCGGGTCGGCCAGGAGGCCGCCGTACGCCTGGGCGAGGGCGCGGGCGACGGCCCTGGCGGCCTGGACGGCGGCCGGTTGGTCGTGGGGCGGCGCGGCGGAGGAGACGGTGAGGTGCTGTCTGGAGCGGCGCAGCAGGCGGCGCTCGCCGGGGGTGAGGGCGACGGCGGCGGGTTTCCACGGGGTGGGGTGGTGGGTGAGCCGCAGGCGGCGGGAGCCGAGCGCGGCCATGGCGGCCTTCCTGTGGGGGCCGGTCAGCTGCCAGGGCTCGAAGGCGCCGCCGATGAGCGTGACGACGAACAGGGACGTCAGGGTGACGGGCAGGGGCAGGACGATCTTCACGAGGGCCTCCGGTGGTCGGGACCCCAGGATCGGCGAGAGCGCGCCGGGCACGCGGGCACGAACCAGGTTCTGGGGATGACGAGCGCGGAGCGACACCCCCTGTGGACGACCGCCGGCCGCCAGTCGGACCCCCGAAGAACGGACCGGGTCACCGACCGCAGAGCTGGTCGACACAGGAACGGATCGGGCCTTCAGCCGGAAGGGCGGTGGACCACCAGGGACTGGCCCGGGAGCCGTACCCCCTGCCCGTCCTCCGCCACCGGCTCGTCCGACGACAGCAGCAGCCCGCCCAGCGGCACCGGCACCGTGACCGTGTCCGTGCTGAAGTTCACGCTCACGCACACCTCGCCCCGCCACACGACCAGCCACTTCCCCGCCGGATCGGTCTCCACCCTGACCCGGTCGAGGCGCGGGTCGGTCAGTTCGGGCAGCGCCTTGCGCAGCGCGATCAGGTCGCGGTACCAGCACAGCAGCGACCAGTGCGCCTCGTCCTTCAGCTCCTGCCAGTCGAGCTTGCAGCTCAGGAACGTCTCCTCCGCCGACGGGTCGGGCGCCTCCCACGTGTAGCCGAAGCCCTCGAACTCCTTCTCCCTGCGCCCGCCCTCGCTCTCGCGCAGGTGGGGCTCGGCGTGGTCGGAGAAGAACAGGAAAGGCGTCCCCGCCCCCCACTCCTCCCCCATGAACAGCATCGGCGTGAACGGCGAGGTCAGCAGCAGGCCCGCGCCGAGCTTGAGCGCGGGCATCGGCAGCCGGTCGCCCATCGGCCGGTTGCCGATCTGGTCGTGGTTCTGCAGGCAGGCGACCAACCGGTGGCCGGGGACGCCGGTGTAGGGCCGGCCGTGGGAGCGGCGGCGGAAGCTGGAGTAGCCGCCGTCGTGCAGGACGCCGTCGGTGAACACCTTCGCCAGGGCGGACAGCCCGGCGAAGTCCGCGTAGTAGCCGTGGGTCTCGCCGCTCACCGCGGTGTGCAGCGCGTGGTGCACGTCGTCGTTCCACTGGGCGGTCATGCCCAGGCCGCCCGCGTCCAGGGAACGCACCATGCGCGGGTCGTTCAGGTCGGACTCGGCGATCAGCGTCAGCGGCCGGCCGGTCGCGCACGACAGCGCGTCCACCTCCTCGGCCAGCTCCGCCAGCAGGTGGGTGGCGCGCTTGTCGTGCAGCGCGTGTACGGCGTCCAGCCGCAGGCCGTCGACGTGGTAGTCGCGCAGCCACTGCAACGCGTTCTCGATGAAGTAGCGGCGCACCACGTCGGAGCCGGGCCCGTCCAGGTTGACCGCCTCGCCCCAGTAGCTCCCCTCGAACCCGCCGAAGTACGGGCCGAACGGGTGCAGGAAGTTGCCCGACGGCCCCAGGTGGTTGTAGACCACGTCGAGGATGACGCCGATGCCGGCCCGGTGACAGGCGTCGACGAAGGTCTTGAGCCCGTCGGGCCCGCCGTAGGTCTCGTTCACCGCGTACAGGTCGACCCCGTCGTAGCCCCAGTTGCGGGTGCCGGGCACCGGCGCGACCGGCATGATCTCCACGAAGTCGACGCACAGCTCGACGAGATGGTCCAGCCTGCCGGCGGCGGCCTGGAACGTGCCCTCGGGGGTGAACGTGCCGATGTGCAGCTCGTAGATCACCCCGCCGCGCAGGTCGCGGCCCTTCCAGTCGTGGTCGGACCAGGTGTAGCGGGCGTGGTCGTACACGGCGCTGGGCCCGAAGACGCCCTCGGGCTGCCGGCGGGAGCGGGGGTCGGGGTAGGGGCCGTCGCCGTCGATCACGTACGCGTAGCTGGTGCCGTGCGCGGCGTCCGGCACGTCGAGCGACCACCAGCCGTCCGTCCCGGCGGACAGCCCGCGCCGCTCGCCCAGGACCAGGACCTCGACGGCCGTGGCGTTGGGGGCCCACACGTCAAAGATCATTTCGCTCCAGGAGTGCGACGGGAAGGGAACCGAGCAGGTGGGCCAGGGGGACCCGGCCGGTGTGCACGCCGCCGCCGAACAGGTCGCGCCAGCTGCCCGGCGGCAGCGACAGCGTGGTGCCGCCCCAGCCGCCGCGCCGCTCCAGGCCGACGGGCAGCCGGGTGGCGACGGCGACGGCCCGCGCGCCGACACCGGTCCCGGTGGGGTCGTCGCCGCCTCGGGCGAACGCGATCACGTGCTCCGCCGCCGCGCCGTCCGCGCGCAGCGGCGTGTACGGTGCGGCGGGGCCGACGCGCCGGCGCAGGCGCAGCGCCTGCGTGGTGACCCGGAGCTTGGCGGCGTCCCAGGCGGAGGCGGGGGTGCGCGGATATGTGACGGGCCGCCGGTTGTCGGGGTCGACCAGGGAGAAGTCGGTCGTCTCGTTGCCCTGGTAGACGTCGGGCACGCCGGGCATCATGAGCTGCACGAGCTTGGCCCCGAGCGAGTTCGCCATCGCGTAGCGGTCGATCCGCTCGGTGAACTCGCCGACCGGCAGCCGCACGGCCGCCTCGGCGAACGCGCGCAGCCCCCGCTCGTAGTCCGGGTCGGGGCGCACCCACGAGATCGCGGTCTTGGCCTCGCGCGCCGCCTTCAGCAGGTAGTCGGTGAACCGGCCGGCCGAGATCGGCCAGGCGGCCATGAGGTTCTGCCAGGCCAGGTAGTCGAGCCGGCGGTCGAAGGCGACCTGCGCCGACCACTCCGACACCGCCTTCTCCCACTCCTCGGGCAGCTCCGACAGCACCGAGAGCCGGGCCCGCACGTCCTCCGAGCGCTTGGTGTCGTGGGTGGACAGCGTGGTCATGGTGTGCGGCGGCATGGCCGCGCAGTAGTCGTGGAACTCCTCGACCGGCACGCCGAAGTGGTCCGGCTCCCACCCGACCTCGTTCAGGCACGACAGCGGGAACCACCGGTAGAGCGCGGTGTCCTCGACCCCCTTGGCCATGACGGGACCGCAGGCCTGCTGGAACCGGGTGATCACCTCGGGCGGCCCGTGCAGGACCTGCTCGACGAGCGGGTGGACGGCGGAGGAGCAGACCGCTGCCGCCCCCTCGACGATCTCGACCGACACGGCGGGCGGCGGCTCGCCCGGCACCACGTACGCCCGGTAGACCGGCATGGCGGCGAGCAGCTCGGCGACCGCCGCCGGGTCGCAGGAGGCGGCGCGGGCCAGCCGGCTCACCTCGGCGCCGAAGAACAGGTCGACGACCTCCTGCTTGGCCAGGGTCATGACCTGCCGGTAGTCGGCGGGCTCGCCGGTCAGCCGGGTGAACAGCTCGACCAGCGGCCGCTTGCCACCGGGGTCGACGAACAGGCCGGTGACCCGGTTGAGCGTCTCGTAGCCGGTGGTGCCGTCGCACGCCCAGTCGGCGGGCAGCCGCTCCTCCCCGATGAGGATCTTCTCCACGACCGTCCAGGTGCCGCCGGACCTGGCGCGCAGCCGTTCCAGATAGCCTCGGGGGTCGGCGAGGCCGTCGGGGTGATCGACCCGCAGCCCGTCGGCCAGCCCTTCGTCGAGCAGCCAGAAGATCACCTCGTGGGTGGCGAAGAACACCTCCGGGTCCTCGGCCCGCAGCCCGATCAGGGTGGACACGTCGAAGAAGCGCCGGTAGCCGGGCCCCTCCCGCCAGTCGACCAGCCGGTAGTGGCCCGGATAGGGGAACTCGTGCTCGTGGTAGCGCAGCACGTCGCCGTCGACGACCGGCTCGGTGTCGTCGCCGAGCACGGGCAGCGCGACCTTGCCGTCCTCCCACTCGATGTCGAACCAGCGCGCGTACGGGGACTCCGGGCCGTCCTTCAGCACCGACCAGAACGCGGCGTTTTTGGTGTTCATGTGGTTGGGCACCAGGTCGAGCACGACGCCGAGATCGTGCGCCGCGAGCTGCTCGGCCATCTCGCGGAAGCCCTTCGCGCCGCCGAACTCCTCGCGGATCCTGGAGTGGTCGGTGACGTCGTAGCCGTGCAGGGAGCCGGGCGTCGCCTGGAGGATCGGCGACAGGTAGACGTGGCTGACCCCGAGGTCGCGCAGGTAGCCGGCGATCTCCGCCACCTGGGCGAAGCCGAAGTCGGGGGTCAGCTGCAGCCGGTAGGTCGAGACGGGCCTGGTCAGGGAATCAGACACGGCGCAGCACCCGCACACTCCGCCCCGGCACCGCCACGCCCTCCCCGGCGCGGCACATGCGCACGTCCAATCTGATCGGCATCGCGGTGTCTATCTCGGTCTGCCACATCTCGCCGTAGTCCTTGGGGATCGTGAAGCGGATGGTGTCGTGGTGCGCGTTGAACAGCAGCAGGAACGAGTCGTCCCTGATGGGCCGGCCGCGCCGGTCGGGCTCGGTGATGGCCTCGCCGTTGAGGAAGACGGCCAGCGACTTGGCGTAGCCGACGTTCCAATCGCTGTCGGTCATCTCCTCGCCCGACGGGGTGAGCCAGGCGATGTCGCTGAGCCCCCGTACGGGCTTGCCGTAGAAGAACCGCCTGCGGCGGAAGACCGGATGCTTCTTGCGGAGCGCCGCCAGGCTCTGGGTGAACTCCAGCAGCAGCCAGTTCTCCCGCACGTCCGACCAGTCGACCCAGGTCAGCTCGTTGTCCTGGCAGTAGCCGTTGTTGTTGCCCTGCTGGGTGCGGCCCAGCTCGTCGCCGTGCGACAGCATCGGCACGCCCTGCGACAGGAACAGCGTGGTCAGGAAGTTGCGCTTCTGCTGCTCGCGCAGGGACTCGATGGCCCAGCCCGCCGGGCCCTCCGCGCCGCAGTTCCAGGACCGGTTGTCGTCGGTGCCGTCGCGGTTGCCCTCCTTGTTGGCCTCGTTGTGCTTGTGGTCGTACGAGACGAGGTCCCGCAGCGTGAAGCCGTCGTGGCAGGTGACGAAGTTGATCGAGGCGGCGGGGCGGCGGGTGTCGGCCTGGTAGAGGTCGCTCGACCCGGTGAAGCGGGAGGCGAACTCCGGCATCGTGGCCGGCTGGCCGCGCCACAGGTCGCGGATGGTGTCGCGGTAGCGGCCGTTCCACTCGGTCCACCGCGACGGGAAGTTGCCCACCTGGTAGCCGCCGGGCCCGACGTCCCACGGCTCGGCGATGAGCTTGACCTGCGACAGCACCGGGTCCTGCTGCACCAGGTCGAAGAACGCGCTCAGCCGGTCGACCTCGTGCAGCTCCCGGGCCAGCGTCGAGGCCAGGTCGAACCGGAACCCGTCGACGTGCATCTCGATGACCCAGTAACGCAGCGAATCCATGATCATCTGCAGCACGTGCGGTGAGCGCATGAGCAGGCTGTTGCCGGTGCCGGTGGTGTCCATGTAGTAGCGCTTGTCGTTGTCGACCAGCCGGTAGTAGTTGGGGTTGTCGATGCCGCGGAAGCCCAGCGTCGGCCCCAGGTGGTTGCCCTCGGCCGTGTGGTTGTAGACGACGTCCAGGATGACCTCGATGCCGGCTTCGTGCAGCGCCTTCACCATGGCCTTGAACTCCAGCACCTGCTGGCCGCGCTGCCCGGTGCTGGAGTAGCGGTTGTGCGGCGCGAAGAAGCCGATCGAGTTGTAGCCCCAGTAGTTGGACAGCCCGCGCTGCTCCAGGACGTGGTCGGTGACGAACTGGTGGACCGGCATCAGCTCCAGCGCCGTGACGCCCAGCTTCGTCAGATGGTCGGTGATCACCGGATGGCCGAGCGCGGCGTAGGTGCCGCGCACCCGCGCGGGGATCTTCGGATGGCTGATGGTCAGGCCCCGCACGTGCGCCTCGTAGATCACCGTGTCGTGGTACGGGGTCGCCGGCGGCCGGTCGTGACCCCAGCCGAAGAAGGGGTTGACGACGATCGAGCGCGGCACGTACGGGGCCGAGTCGAGGTCGTTGCGGGTGTCGGGATGCCCGAACCGGTAACCGTACGCCGCCTCGTGCCAGGTCACCCCGCCCTCGATCGCCATCGCGTACGGGTCGAGCAGCAGCTTGTTCGGATTGCAGCGCAGCCCGTGCGCCGGGTCGTACGGACCGTGCACCCGGTAGCCGTAGCGCTGGCCGGGGCCGATGCCCGGCAGGTAGCCGTGCCAGATGAAGCCGTCGACCTCGGTGAGCTTCACCCGCTCCTCGCGGTTGTCCTCGTCGAACAGGCACAGCTCCACCGCATCCGCGACCTCGGTGTAGAGCGAGAAGTTGGTGCCGGCGCCGTCATAGGTCGCCCCGAGCGGGTAAGGATCTCCCGGCCAGATTTCGATCATCGAGGCTTCCTCCCGGTCCCTCCCATGTTCCGTTCCCCCGCCCTACCGGACAAGCCCGGCCTCGTTTCCCTCTGACGCGACCAGTACCTTCCCCTCGTTCCGCTCCGATCACCTCGTAGTGCTCCAGCCGCACTTCGAGATCTCGATCTGGTCGAGGCCGGGACGTAAGACAGCTACCGCACTGAGCATCTGGGACGGAAACCCCGCTACGACTGGACCCCGATCACCCTCTAGCCTCGGGCTTTCACGGGGAATTTGAGCCGAACTGATCGTTTACATGAGAAAAGTGCCTTTGAGCTGGGAGGATAGGGCTTGTCGAAGGTCCTGTCCGCGCCAGAGCAAGAGGCACTTTTCACGTGCAGACTATCGCGTCCAACCGCAAGATCAGCCTGTCCGCTGACGCAAACGGTCTCCTGTCCCACGCAGGCGGCCTCCTCCTCACCCGGACGCTGGCCACCACCGGCCTGAACCGGGCGCTGTCACACGAACTGGAGCGGTGGCGCCCCTCACGCGCCGTGCACGACCCAGGCAAAGTCATCGCTGATCTCGCCCTCACTCTCGCCCTGGGCGGAGACTGCCTGGCCGACATCGCCCTGCTGCGCTCCCAGCCCGAGCTGTTCGGCCCCATCGCCTCCGACCCGACCGTCTCACGCCTGATCGACCGGCTCGCCGCCGATGAGACCCACGCGCTGAAGGCCATCCGCACCGCCCGCGCCACCGCCCGCCAGCGCGCCTGGCACCTGGCCGGCGCTCATGCCCCCGGAGCCGACGCCCAGCCCGTGATCGTCGACCTCGACGCCACCATCGTCATCTCCCACTCCGACAAGCAGCACGCCGCCCCGACCTGGAAGAAAAGCTACGGCTTCCACCCGATGACCGCCTTCGCCGACCACGGCCCCGGCGGCGGTGGAGAACCGCTGGCCCTGCTGCTGCGGCCCGGCAACGCCGGCTCCAACACCGCCGCCGACCACATCGCAACCACCCGCCTGGCCCTGGCCCAGCTGCCCCGCGCCCAGCGGCGCAACGTGCTCATCCGCACCGACTCCGGCGGCGGCACCCACGAGTTCCTGAACTGGCTCACCCGCCCCGGACGATGGCTGAAGTACTCCATCGGCTTCACCATCACCGACGACATCGCCACCGCCATCCTCAAACTGCCCGCCACCGCCTGGACCCCCGCCTACAACGCCGACCGCCGGCCGCGCCCGGGCGCGTGGGTCGCCGAGCTCACCGGCCTGCTGGAGCTGACCGGCTGGCCCAAAGGCATGCGCGTCATCGTCCGCAAAGAACGCCCGCACCCCGGCGCCCAGCTGCGCTTCACCGATCTAGACGGACACCGCTTCACCTGCTTCGTCACCGGCACCCAAGGCGGCCAGCCCGCCGACCTGGAACTACGCCACCGCCGCCGCGCCCGCGCCGAAGACCGCATCCGCGCCGCCAAGGACACCGGCCTGCGCAACCTGCCCCTGCACGACTTCGCCCAGAACCAGATCTGGCTCGAGATCGTCGCCCTGGCCTGCGAACTGCTCGCCTGGATGCAGATGCTGGCCCTACACGGCACCGACGCCCGCCGTTATGAGCCCAAACGCCTGCGGTTACGTCTGTTCGCCGCCGCCGGACGCCTGGTGCGCGGTGGCCGTCGCCTGCGCCTGCGCCTGCGCATCGCCACGCGATGGCCCTGGGCCGGCACACTCCTGACCGCCCTGGCCCGGCTCCAAGCCCTGCCAGCGCCGACCTGACCAGCACGAAACCATCCCCACGAACCAGGAAGGAACCCTCGGGCCCTGGAACCCCGCCCACCCGGCGCGACAGCCGGGCAGCCACGCTGACCACAGCGAGGAAATCGATCTCCAGCCGAAGACCTCAGCCGACCAACTCAAGGTCGAGAAAGATCGAGGCTAGAAGCCCTGCACACAGCAGGCCCTCAGAGGCAGCCCGCGAATTCCCAGCGTGCTGAAGCCGGATCCGGGCTGTCGTTCACCGCACGAGCTCGCTTTCCGAGCATGAAAGATCGATCAATGTCCCCAAGGCGACCTCTTGGCAATTTCCATTCCTACGCCTAGCCTATGACCAGCGATTAAAGCGCGATCGCGTGCTGCCAAAGGCAATTGCCAGGGTTTCCCGCATCAGAACGGGGTACCATCTACAACGCGAAGGCATTCGGAGGCGCTCCACCAAAGCGTTGACTAGGCCCAACAGCGAGAGGCTCCGCGTCAGCCCTCGGCCAAGTGACAGACGCGAAGCCCCTCTTTCGGTCGGCCTCGGTGGTCATCTTTGGTACGAGACCATCAAGGTCGGCCGCTGTGCATGCTCCCCAGCGCCTGCACGATATCGGCTAGAGCCTTCATCGTTTCCGCAACCGCGATAACGAGAACGGGCCATAACGGCTCGTCCGCGCCACCTCGGTCGCCACCCTGCGACGGCATCAAGGTCACCTCCTCCCCTAGTGAACGGCCCTCGGCGGACCTAGGTACAGCCGAAGAGCGAACACAAGTGGGAGAACGACCCCGAAGGGAGCAAGGTAGAGATTCCCCGTTTCAGCGCCTTAGCCTTACGAGTAACGAAACCCTCACCCTAACGAATGCGCCCGGCAGTACTGGCATGCAACCGGGTTTTGGAAGCGGCTCTATAAGACCTTGCTTGCTGATCAACCTTTGAAGGCAGTACTCCGCTGACGCACGAGGGCGATCGAGTCCTTCGGGCTGAGGGCCACCGCACGGAGTTGATTGAGCACTTCACGAAAGCGCGCGAGCTGGGCCGGCTTTTCCTGGAAGATCTGACCGGCCAGCGTGTCCATGTAGACGGTGTCGGCCACACCCGCGCTCGGGTCGAACTCCAGCAACATGAATGCGCTGTCGAGCGCCATGTGCGCGCCCACCGTGTACGGCACCACCTGCACGGTGATGCGCGGCGCCGCGGCCATCTCGGCGACCTGGTCCAGTTGGTCGGCCATCGTCTGCTCGCCCCCGATGTGGCGGTGCAGCGCGGACTCGTCCAGCAGGACCCAGTAGCGTGGCGGCTTCGTCTTGCGCAGCACGTTCTGGCGCTTCATCCGGTAGGCGACCCGATCCTCCCGCACAGACGGATCGATCTGGGGGAGGAAGCCCTGGATCACCGCCCGCGCGTAGTCCTCGGTCTGGAGCAGGCCGGGGATCGTGGTGGTCTCGAACTCGGAGATCGCGATCGCGTCGTTCTCCAGCCCGGGGACGGGCCGGAAGTCCACGTCCTCGCCGTCCTGCCACCAGCCCTGCTCGCGGGCGTCCTTGGCCAGGGCCATCAGTTCGGAGGGGTCCTCGACCCCGTACAGCCTGCACAGGTCGCGGACGTCGCGGAGGCTCGCCCGGCGCTGGGCGGTCTCGATACGGCTGATCTTGGCGGCGGAGCAGAGGAGCGCCTCGGCGACCTCGGCGATGCTCATGTTCGAGTCGTGCCGCAGATCGCGCAGCCGGTTGGCGAGCTGGCGCTGGCGGAGTGTGGGGTTGGCGCCGGTCATCATGCCCGGTCCATCGTCGCCACCCGGCTTACGATCATGTCGGTGCTCCCCTCCGCAGGCTGGGCCATCGAGGTCAGGTAGTCGATTATCTCGCGGAAGCGATGAAACTGCTTGTCCTGGCCCAAGGAAGAAGTGGCCCTCGGGATGGTCTCAGTCTCGAACTCCTTAGCCGGGAAGCACGGTCGAAGCGTATATAGCCGGCAACGGGACGGTGCAGCAGGAATTCGTCGTCAGCGCGACCAGGTGCGGTGAACCGGTGACCGTGATCCGGCCCTGACATTTCATCCGCGCCTCGAGCCGATCACCTTGATCGAATCGCGCCTATCGGGCTCATGCAGGCCATCATTCAGCGTCGGCCCTCGGTTCGGGCGTGTGGATCAAACTGAACTGCTGGCTGCCTCAGCCATCGCCGATCACGTGGAGCTGATACAGCAACCTTTCCAGCTCCCCGATTGACAACCAGGATCCCGAAACGCGCCGCTTGAGTATTAAGGCAAGAGCTGATGCAATTGCCGATGGTGATTGCATCAGAACGTATCTGAAGCTGGATCGGGGAACTCCACCTCCAGCATCGGCACGCGCGCGAGGCAACTCATCGTAGACGCCTACCGTCAGCAAGTCAGGAGGGGCACATGATGTCGAATCCCCAACCGGAACTCTGCTGGAAGACTCCCTCCTGCAACAACGGTAGCTGCATCGCCGTGGCGATGTTGCCCGACGGCCGCATCGCCGTCCGCGACACCAAACATCGCGACGGCCCCGTGCTGAACTTCTCCGCCGAGGCTTGGGAGGATTTCATCGAGAAGCTCAAGAAGAGTGGCCCATCCACACCTGGCGTAACATCAGCTTGATAGCTTGCTGATGAGACTACGATGGCTCTTTCACAGCCATAGAGACACTCTGAGAGGTTCCGCATGAGCTCTCCGCAGGCTCCCCATAAGCCGCATTGGCTCTCATGCAACAACGGAAATTGCGTACAAGTGGCGCAATATGATGACAAAATCCTCATTCGCGACAGCAAGGATGCTGAAGGCGCGACGCTCTCGTTCGATCGCGAGGAGTGGGAAGAGTTCCGGGACGCGGTCAAAGCCGGACGCTTCGACGCCGTCTGAAACCCTGTGTTGACCTGTGCTTGGCCGCCTACATACGGTTGCCTGCTATGGCTGGTTTCAGAAAATTCCTGCTGCGCGGCAACATCGTCGAGCTGGCGGTGGCCGTCATCGTCGGCGCGACCTTCAGCGGGCTCGTGCAGGCCCTCGTCCGCGACCTGATCACGCCGCTGATCGGCGCCGTCACCGGGGGGCGCCAGCCGGACTTCGCGCAGTACTCGTTCACCGTCAACGGCAGCGAGTTCAAGTACGGCGACTTCCTCAACCACCTGATCACCTTCCTGATCATCGCGGCGGTGGTCTACTGGCTGGTCGTGCTGCCGATGACGCGGCTCGTCACCCTGTTCGACCGCGACAAGGCGGCCACCACGAAGGAGTGCCCGGAGTGCCTGGGCGAGATCCCGATCGAGGCCCGCCGGTGCATGCACTGCACGATCCAGCTGGTGCCCGAGACGGAGAAGCCGGCCGCCACCACGTAGCGACGCCACGCCGGGCGGGCTGCGTCAGGGCGCGGTTTCGGCTCGGTTCCAGCTGGTACCCCATCAAGTGCGGCCTTGGTCCGACAAGATGGACGGGTGAGCGTTGAGTTGATGGTGTGGGACGCGCCCGTGCCCGTCTCCAGGGACCAGGCACGGGCCGCCTATCTGGAGGTCCGCAAGGGCGAGCCCGTTCAGAGGGAGCTGCCGGAGGTCGCCAAGGAGCTGCCGGGCACCGTCACCGTCTACGGGGACCACGTGCTGGTGACGATGGACCTGGAGACCATGGACGAGATGTCGGCCCAGGTGTTCGAGGTCGCGCGCGCGTACGGGCTGGTGTGTTACGACCCGCAGCGCGACCTCGTCCACAACGTGGCACCGCTCGGGGTCTACCAGGGTATGCAGCTCCACACCGGCGACGGGCTCATCGTGCACGATCCCGATCTGGGGCTGGTGCACGACGTGCTCGGCACCATGTCGCCGCAGAACCCGTTCGTGGCGCTGGTGACGTTCGGCCACCACTTCATCCAGGTCTCCCCCGGCTACGAGCTGGAGTACAAGGAGGGCGCGATGGTGCGCGCCGAGGTGGCGGAGCTGGAGGAGGTGCGGCGCGCCTTCCACGAGTACGCGACGGGCGAGCGGGGGTTCCTCAGCCGTCACTCCTGGTCGGCGGTCTGAAGCACCTCGCACAGCAGGGCGGGGTCGACGTTGCCGCCCGACAGCACCGCCACCGTCAGCCCGCGCGGCAGCTTGCCCGACAGGCGGGCGGCCGTGGCGACGGCGCCGCTCGGCTCGGCCACCAGGCGGCCGGCGGTGGCCAGGTGGCGCATGGCGGCGCGGATCTCGTCCTCGGTGACGGTGACGACGGCGTCGACGTGCGCGCGCAGGTGGGCGAAGGTCAGCTCCGACAGCTCGGCGCGCAGGCCATCGGCGCTGGTGCGGAACGTGCGGGCGGGCTCCCAGGTGATGAGCCGGCCGGCGGCCAGGCTCTCGGCGGCGTCGGCGGCCAGTTCGGGCTCGACGCCGATCACGGCGGCGCGGGGGCGCAGCGCCTTGACGGCGGCGGCGATGCCGGAGACGAGCCCTCCCCCGCTGACCGGCACCGCGACCACCTCGACGTCGGGCAGGTCGGCCAGGATCTCCAGCCCGATCGTGCCCTGCCCGGCGATCACATCCGGATGGTCGTACGGCGGCACCAGCGTGAGGCCGCGCCCGGCGGCCACCTCGGCGGCGGCGGCCAGGCGCCGGTCGGGCGGCACCACGACGAGTTCGGCGCCGTGGCGGCGGATGGCGTCGGTCTTGACGCGGGGCGTGCCCTCGGGCACCACGACCACGCAGGGCACGCCGAAGCTCGCCGCCGCGTAGGCGAGGGCCTGGCCGTGGTTGCCCGATGAGTGGGTGACGACCCCGGCGGGGCGCAGCCGGGCCACCGCGTTGTAGGCGCCGCGGATCTTGAACGAGCCGACCCGTTGCAGGCTCTCGGGCTTGACCAGGAGGTCTCCGACCGGCACCAGCGGGGTGCGGACGACGACCGGCTCGATCCGCCCGGCGGCCGCCCGGATGTCCTCGACCGTCACCAGTTCCATGCGCTCAACCTACGGCGGACAGGCGTGCGCGGGCCAGGCGGACCACCGGGGTGACGGCGCCGACCATCAGCAGGGCCAGCAGCGGCGCGAGGGTCAGGCCGAGCACGAACCCGGCGATCACGTCGTGCGGGTAGTGCACGCCGACGAACACCCGGGAGAACGCCATCACGACGGCCAGGGGCACCACCACCCAGCCGAGCGCGCGCCAGGCCAGCATGAGGGTTCCGGCGGCCCCGGCGGCGATCACCGAGTGGTTGCTGGGGAACGACCAGTCCGCCGCCGGCGGGCAGGCGGCGATCGTCACGACGCCGCCCCGGCACGGCCGGTCCTCCCTGACGAGGAGCTTCAGCACCTCGCTGATCACGTACGCGCCCACGATCCCGGCCGGTCCGGCGATGGCGATCGCCAGGTCCCGCGCGGGAGCGTGGCGGGCGCGCCACCAGCACACGAGGAACAACGCCGCGAAGATGAACAGGCCGGCGTCGGTGCCGACCTCGGCCAGGGTGTGCAGCCAGGCCGGCGTGGTGAGTGCGAAGTCGACGATGTCGCGGTACACACGTGTCCAATCCATTAACAGGTGATGGACACGACTTTACGAGGAGATGGCACCGCGATGTGCCGTCAGAAAGGAGGAAGATCAGGTGGAGCCGAGGAAGCGCCTCGACAGCGCCAGCTGGGTCTGCTCCAGCTCGCCCCGGGTGATGAGGCCGCGTTCGAAGGACTCGGTGACGGCGTCGCGCTCGGCCATGTAGCAGGCGGCCATGATCTCGCTGCGGAGCGGCGTGAAACCGCGCTCGACGCATTCGGCGAACATCCGCGCCTTCGCCCCTACCTTGTCACCCGCGACCGTACAGGCGAGGTCCTGGGCCCTCAGCTGCCCGACGGCGTCACGCAGGGTGATCATGCCGGACGAACCCATGAACTTGGTGTCAAGAGTGATCTTCAATTCCTTTCGCCTCCGTTGTTATGCAACGCTTTGCAATGACGGCGTATTCCCTGCTCGAAGCGGGTAAAGACGCTTTCGTGATCGGAGAGCACGTGATCGTCGGCTACACCCACGACGCGGGCGGGCGGGAGGCGCTGGCCCTCGGCGCGGCCATCACGCGGGTCACCGGCGGCGAGCTCACGGTGGCCTCGATCTACCCGCCCGGCAGCCCGGGGCGGGCGGTGGAGGCCCAGGCCAACCTGGCGGAGGCGGGCGTGGCGCTGGAGGACGTCCCGTCGGAGTACATGGCGTTCGAGAGCCGGGGCGCCGGCCGCGGGCTGGGGGTGCTGGCCAGCCGGATCAAGGCCGACCTGATCGTGGTCGGGTCGGCGGCCGGCGGGCAGCACGGCCGCATCGCCCTCGGCAGCACCGGCGACCACCTGCTCCACCTGTCGCCGGAGGCGGTGATGGTGGCGCCGTCCGGCTTCGCGCCGACCGGCGAGCTGTCCAGGCTCACGCTCGCGTACGTGCACCGGCCGCAGTGTGACGAGGCGGTGGCGCGGATGTCGCAGGCGGCGCTGCGGCTGGGCGTGCCGCTGCGGCTGATCACCTTCGACCTGCGCACCGACGATCCCGAGCGCATCCGCGACGACCTGGCGCTGGCCGTGCGCCTGGCCTGGGAGACCGCGGGGATCGAGGCGGAGGCCGACGTCGCCGAGGGCCACGACGTGGCGGCCGCGATGGAGACCGCCACGTGGCTCCCGGGCGAGCTGCTGATCTGCGCGGCGAGCGAGGACGCCCAGCCGCACCGGGTGTTCCTGGGCGAGCTGGCGATGAAGATGCTGCGCGCCGCCCCGGTCCCGGTCACCGTGCTGCCACGGGGCTTCTCCTGATCGCCCGCTCGTACAGCTCCAGGTAGCGCTCCGCCATGACGGCCGGTGAGAAGCGGCGGGCGGCCTCGCGGCGGCACTCCTCCGGGTCGATCTCGTCCACCCGGAGTATCCACTCCGCCAGCTCCTCCTCGGTGTCGGCGAGGAAGCCGGTGCGGCCGTGGTCGATGATCTCCGGCAGGCAGCCGCGGCGCAGGCCGACCGGCGGCACGCCCAGGGCCAGCGCCTCGACGACGGCGGTGCCGCCCGGCTCGTCCCACTGGATGGGGAACAACGAGGCGCGGGCGGAGGCGTAGAGCCGGTCGCGGTCCTCGCCGCCGACCGAGCCGATCCAGGTGGCGCGGTCGCCGTCGAGGTAGGTGGAGACGTGGTCGACGAGGTAGCGCACGTCGGGGTGGCCGTAGAGCGGGTGGGACGGGTCCTGGGCGACGGCCTCCAGCTCGGCGGGCGTGTCGAGGCCGCTCACCGGGCCGGCCAGCGTCAGCGGCAGGTCGAGCTTCTGGCAGATGCGGGCGGCCACGTGCTGGCCCTTGAGCCCGCACACGCGGCCCATGACCACCAGGTGCTCGCCCCGCTCGACCCGCAGGCCGGTGCCCGCGAGCGGGGTGGCCAGGTGCACGGCCCCCAGCGCGGCCCGGCGCAGCGCCTCGGGGGCGCGGGCGAGCTGGGAGTGGGAGACGCCGTTGACGGCGATCTTGTGAGGGAAGGAGTCGTAGAAGGCGGCGTGCTTGTGCAGGTCCCAGTGCAGGGTGTGCAGGACGGGCGGGCCGTCCAGCGCCGCCAGCACGCCGGGGCCGACCACTTCGAGGTGGTCGTGGACGAGGTCGATGTCGTCGCGGCGGCGCAGTTCCTCGGCCACGCGCGCCTGGTGGGCGTGGGCGATGCCCATGACCTGGTTGTACGGCTTCTGCAGGTGGGGGAACTGGCCGTCGGCGTAGACGCTGATCAGCTCGTCCACCTCGATGGCGCTCGTCCCCACCGAGGCCAGCACCACCCGCACCCCCCGAGCGCGCAGTTCGGGGATCAGGGTGGCGACGACGTTCTCGATGCCGCCGTATCCAGGAGGCGGTACGGGGAGCCAGGGCCCGGCGTTCAGCAGGATGTTCAAGCCACGTCCTCCTCTAAGACGAGAGTGGCCAGGGGCGGCCGCTCGGCCACGCCCACGTCCACCAGGTCCGCCTGCCCATCCAGGCCGAACTGCAACAGCGTGTGGGCGGGCGACTCCGGGGAGACGAGGCGGCCCTGGCGTTCCAGACGGGACCAGGCGGTCAGCATGATCTGCCCGGCCATCCGGCCGAGCGCGGCCACCGACTGGTGGGTGTGGACCCGTACGCCCAGGTCCACCTGGGCCATCGCGTCCAGGCCGACGAGCTGCAGGAGGTCCACCAGCAGCCCGAACTCGACGCCGTACTCGGTGACGAAGGGGACCTGCTCCAGCACCTCGCGGCGGGCCGCGTACTCGCCGCCGAGCGGCTGGGCGAAGCCGGACAGCTCCGGCCAGAACATGTTGAGCAGCGGGCGGGCCACGAGTTCGGTCACGCGCCCGCCGCCGCCGCGGTGGGCCACCCCGTCCGCGCCCGTGTACGGGCGTTCGTACGAGCCCTTGACGAACTGGATGTCACGGTCCAGCAGCAGCGGCCCGAGCAGGCCGGAGACGAAGTGCGAGCCGAAGTCGCGCAGATCCGCGTCCACGAACACGACGATGTCCCCGGTCGTGGCGGCCAGCCCCTTCCACAGCGCCTCGCCCTTCCCGGTCAGCGGCGGAAGGTGGGAGAGCACCGCTTCCTGGGCGACGACCCGGGCGCCCGCCGCGGCCGCCCTGGAGGCGGTCGCGTCGGTGGACAGGGAGTCGACCACGACGATCTCGTCCACGAGCGGAGCCCGTTCCACCAGGTCGCGGCGGATCGCGGTGACGATGTCGCCCACCGTCGACTCCTCGTTGTGGGCCGGCAGCACCACGCTCACCGTGGTGGCTCCCTTGGCCAGCAGGAGAGAGTCGACCGGCCATTCGGCGGCCGTGCTGGAGTGGAGTCCGTACCATTCCCGGACCCTCGTCAAGGCCTCCAGATCTGATTTCATGCAGTCAACCCCGATCTTTGGAGGTCAGGTCGGCGACAACTGCCCCCTTGATGACTCTTCGAACGTATTTGTTTGTTTTCTGGAGGGCGTGGGATATGCCGGGTTATGTCTCCCGCCATCCGTGTGGGCATCGTAGGGGCCGGCAATGTCGCCGCCCGTCATGCCGACGTCCTATCAGGTTTCCCCGACGTGACGATCGCCGGGATCGCCGATACAGATCCTCGCAGAGCCGAGGCGCTGGCCTCCAAGCACGGCTCCCCCGCCTATGGCGACCATGCGGACCTGCTGAGCGCGGGCGGGCTGGATGCCGTGTACGTGTGCGTGCCTCCCTTCGCGCACGGTGACCCCGAGCGTGACATCCTGGCCTGCGATCTCCCGATCTTCGTGGAGAAGCCGCTCTCGCTCGACCTGGCCACCGCGGAGTCGATCGCGGACGAGATCGACCGGCGCGGGCTGCCCTCCGCCGTCGGCCACCACTGGCGCTACCTGGACATCCTCGACCGCGCCCGGGACCTGCTGGCCGATCGGCCGGTGCGGCTCGCGCTGGGCCACTGGCTCGACAAGGTGCCGCCGGTCGCCTGGTGGCTCGATCCGGGCAGGTCCGGCGGTCAGACCGTCGAGCAGGCCGTCCACGTGCTGGACCTGGCGCGGCTGCTCGTGGGCGAGGTGACGATGGTGCACGCGGTGCCCGCCGGGAACGCCGCGGACGGCGAGGTGGACCGGGCCACCGCCGCCGTCATGAGCTTCGCCGCCGGCGCCACGGGGCTGCTGGCCACCTGCTGCCTGCTGGACCGCAAGCACCGGGCCGGCCTGGAGGTGCACGCCGAGGGCATCGCGCTGGAGCTGAGCGAGACCGAGCTGGTCGTCGACGGCGAGCAGCGGCTGCGGGACGGCGGCGAGGCCAAAGTGGCGGTGGATCGCGCGTTCGTCGACGCCGTCCAGGGTAAGGAGGCCGACGTGCGCGTCCCGTACCGGGAGGCGCTCAAGACCCACCGGCTGGCTCTGGCGCTGGCGCGGTCCGCACGCGAACGGAAGCCGGTGATGCTCGATGCATGACGTCGCGACCGTCCTCAGCATCGAGGCGCCCGGCGAAGTGACGCTGGTCGAGGAGAAGCTCGGCGACGTGCCCGACGGCGGGTTCCTGGTGGAGACCGTCCACAGCGGCGTGTCGGCCGGCACCGAGCTCACCTACGTCAAGGGCGACAACCCCTACCTGACCTCGACGTGGGACCGCGGGCTCGGCCTGTTCCTGGACGGCACGCCGTCGATCGCCTACCCGGTGCGCGGCATCGGCTACATGCAGGTCGGCCGGGTGGTCGAGACCCGCACCCGGGCGGTGGCCGAGGGCGCGCTGGTGGCGATGGCGTACGGGCACCGCAGCGCTTACGTCGCCGACCCGATGCGCGACCGGTTCGTGCCGCTGCCTGCAGAGCTCGACCCGATGCTCGGCATCTACGTCGCCCACATGGGCCCCATCTGCGCCAACGGGCTGCTGCACGCCGCCGCCGACCTGTACGGCCAGGACGTCCACCATCTCGGCGACGGGGTGCGCGGGCGGCGGGTCGCGGTGGTGGGCGCGGGCGTGGTCGGGCTGCTGACCGCGTCGTTCGCGATCTCGTACGGGGCCGCGGAGGTGGTGGTCGTGGACGAGACGCCTGACCGGCTGGCGGTCGCCGCCGCGCTGGGCGCCGACACGCTGGCCGCCGACGCCGATCCGGCGGTCGAGCTGAAGCGGCGCTGGCGCCACGGCCCCGACGACCGGGGCGCCGACGTGGTCTTCCAGTGCCGCGGCCGGGCCAGGGCGCTGGCCCTGGCGCTGAAGCTGCTGCGGCCCCAGGGGGTGGCCGTCGACCTTGCCTTCTACACCGACGGCGCCCAGGAGGTGCGGCTCGGCGAGGAGTTCCACCACAACGGGTTGTCGCTGCGCTGCGCGCAGATCGGGCGGGTGCCGCGCGGCCTGGCGCACGCCTGGGACCGGGAGCGGCTCTCGTACGAGAGCGTCGTCCTGCTCGCGGGCCGCGGCGAGCTGCTACGCCGGCACCTGATCACCGACGTGGTCGGCTTCGACGAGGGACCCCGCCTGATGGCCCAGCTCGCGAGCCGTGAGCGGCACGCCCTCCAGGCCGTGCTCAGCGATCACGTCGACGATCAGCGCGGCTGACCAGCTGAAGTCGCCGGACCCGTGCCCCTCCAGCGTGAAGGGGTGGAAGTACTCGCGGAAGCCGGACCGGCCCACCGCGCCGATCATGCCGTCGGCCAGCGCGCCGGCCAGGTCGGGGCGGCGGGCCTTGAGCCCCTGCCAGACCAGCCACGACACGTTGATCCAGCTCGGGCCGCGCCAGTAGCGCACCGGGTCGAACCCGGGGGCGGCCGGGGAGTAGCTCGGCAGCACGCCGTCCTTGAGACCGAACAGGTCCAGGCCGGTGCCGATCAGCGCGTTCGCGATGTCGCGGGGCAGGCCCGGCAGGATGAGCGGCACCAGACCGGCGGCGCTGCCGGAGCGGATCAGGCAGCCGGTGATGGCGTCACGGGAGTGGAACAGGCCGTCCTGGTAGAGGTGCTCGACCATGGCGGCGGTGACCGCCTCGGCCTCGGCATGGTGCGGCGCGGGATCACGGCCGATCACCCGCGCGATCTCGGCCAGGGTCGACTCGGCGATCCCGTACGCGGCGTTGAACAGCGGGTCCTCGACCTGGAAGGCGCACGCGCGGCTGTAGCCGGTGTCGCGGTAGGCGCGGGCGAGCGCGATGTAGCGCTCGTAGTCGCGGTCCGTGGGCCGCTCGGCCGGGTCGATGTGGCACAGGTCGCGGCGGGCCACGCCGTCGGGCACCGGCTCCACCGCGATCAGCGGCAGGTCCCAGGACGGGCTGTTGTCCATGCCCGACTCCCAGGGGTGCACGATCGAGACGAGCCCGTCGGGCCCGCGCCGCTGCGCGCGCAGGAACTCCTGCTGCGCCACCAGCCTGGGGTAGATCCTGGCGAGGAAGGCGGGGTCGGGCTCGGCCAGGTGGACCCGCCAGGCGGCCAGCGCGTGCACGGGCGGCTGCACGATGCCGGAGGTGGTCCAGCCGGACGGGGAGCGCGCCTCCCAGAACCCGGGACCGGGGAAGTAGGCGCCTTCGGGCACCGCCGGGTTGAACACGATGTGCGGCACCCTGCCGTCGTGCCACTGGGCGCCGAACAGGCTGAGCAGCTCGGTCCTGGCCCGCCGGGGCGACCAGCGGGCGTGGCCGATGGCGATGAAGGCGGAGTCCCAGCTCCACTGGTGGGGGTAGAGCGTGCGGGAGGGGACGGTGTGGCTGCCGTCCCAGTTGTCGATCAGGACGCGCAGCGCGTCGCGGAGGATCATAGGAACTTCCTGATGAAGGCCGCTGTCTGGGGGAGGACGATCTCGGGCTCGCCGCGCAGGCGGCATTCGAGCGCGAGGTAGCCGTCGTAGCCGACAGCGTCGAGGGCGGCCAGCTGGGCGCCCCAGTCGAGGTGACCGGTGCCCGGCTGGTTGCGGTTGGACTCGCTGATCTGCATGTGCGCGAGGTAGGGGGCGGCCTCCACCAGGGAGCGGCAGGGGTCGTCCTCCTCGATGTTCATGTGGTACGTGTCGCCGACGACCCTGATCGAGTCCATGGCGCAGTACGAGACGGCCTCGGCCAGGGTGTTGACCATGTGGTTCTCGTACCGGTTGAGGGGCTCCAGCATGATCAGCACACCGTTGCGCTGGGCGTGCTCGCCCAGGATGCCCAGCGCCTCGGCGAGCACCTCGCGGTCGTCGGCCGCGCTGCGCGGGGGCGTGAACGGGGGCAGCCGGAGCGAGAACTGGCCCCAGGAGGCGGGGGTCATGACGCCGACGCCGCCCAGCTCGCCGATGACCGTCAGCTGGGAGCGCAGCTGCTGGATGGCGTCCTTGCGCTTGGCCGGGTCGAAGTCGCCGATGAAGTGCGGCATGTCGACGCACACGGTCGGCATGACCACGCCGTCGGCGAGCGCGCGCTTCAGCTCGGTGAGCCGGCCCGCGAAGTGGAAATCGCCCTTGCCCCGGAGCTCGATGGCGTCGAACCCGGATTCGACGGCGAACGCGAACTTCTCCTGCAGGGACCGGCCCGGCAGGAGCTGCTCCTGGGCGGCGAGCTTCACTGTGACTCCTCGAAGGTGAAGACGAGCTGGAGCACCTCGGACTGGTGCTTGTCGATCAGGTCGAAGGCCGCGGGCGCCTCGTCCACGGGCACCAGATGGGTGACCAGGCCGCTGACGTCGAGCTCGCCCCGGTGCACGACCTCCATGAACGTCCGCTGGAGCCTTTCGACGTCCCAGCGGTGGGACAGCCAGGAGGCGACGCCGCCGATCTGGGAGGAGATCAGCTGCACCTGGTTGTGGTGGAACTCCTCGCCCAGCCGGAGCCCGAGCCCGTCGCCCTGGTAGAAGCCGGCGGCGACGACCCGGCCGCCCCGGCGCACGGTGCGGATGGCCTCCTGGAGGCCGAGGTGGCTGCCGCTGAGCTCGATCGCGGTGTCGGCGCCCTCGATCCGCTTGCGGATGAACTCGGCGACCGAGCCGGCGTTCACGTCGAAGGTCTCGGCCGCGCCGTACTGCCTGGCCAGCTCCAGGCGGGCCGGGATGGCGTCGGCCGCAACCACGCGGGCGCCGCTGAGCACGGCCAGCCGGGTGGCGAGCAGGCCGATGACACCCTGTCCGAAGACGGCGACCTGGTCACCGAGGTGGATGTCGGCGGCGTGCACGGCGTTGAGCGCGATCGCGCCCACCCGGGCGAAGACCGCGTGCAGCGGGGTCGCGCCGGGCGGCAGGACGTGACCGGCCAGCCGGGCGGCCGGCACGACGGCCTCGGCGCGGTGGCCCCAGATGCCCCAGACGACGCTGCCGACGGCGGGCTCCGCGACGTCGGGCGCCGCCTCCACCACCTCGCCGACCTCCTGGTAGCCCCAGCCGGTCAGCGGGTAGGCGTGCGTCCGCCCATCGAGGAAGAGGCGTCGCTCGACATCCCACCTGCGGTTGAGATAGGGGTTGGTGCCGCGGTAGGCGGTGAGCTCGGTGCCCGCGGAGACACCTGAGTACATCGTACGGACGCGCACGCTGCCCGGGACGAGCTCGGCGGGCGGTTCCAGGCTGACGGAGACCTGGCCCGGTTCTTCGAAGGTGATGACGCGCATTCCCCAACAACTTACGCTTATTGATCAATCAAAAGTCACGGGATTAGTACTGCTCCGCACACCGTAGTCGGGGGCGGATCACTCTAAAGTCTACGACTTCCGTACGAGAAACTTCAGCAAAAAGGGGTTTCAGACATCGAGTTCTGGAAAGCGACCTTACCCGCTATTTGCGGCAGAGCAGCTCCAGAGAGGGTCCCGGCCGCTGGTACCAGCCGGAACCGCTTCGCCTCGATGACCGAAATCCGATCAGATTGATCCTTTCGGCGTCGTCTGCCGCGTCTGACGGATACGAGAATTTCGCCCTGCGCAGACCCTCCCTTTACGGTTCGCCGGGCCGTGAGTACCAACCGCGGGCGGCGGAAGGGACGGTCGTGGTCAGTGCCCAGTGCGGCGGGAGGTGCGGAAACGCCTCCGCTGCGTTGCGCGACCTGATCAGAGGGTAAGTGGCCGCATATCCCCATCCGGAGGAGCGCGTCATGCCGAAGAAGGTAACCGCCGTCCTCTCCGTCGCGTTGCTGTCGGCGACCTGCCTGGCGGCCTGCGGCGGCGGCAACGAACAGGAAGCCGGCAACCGGATCACGGTCTGGACCGAGGAGAACCTCGAGGACCGGATGGCCGTGCAACAGCAGATCGTCAAGGAGTTCACCCAGCGGACCGGCATCCAGGTCGAGCTCGTGGGCATCGCCGAGGACCAGTTCAGCCAGGTCGTCACCTCGGCCGCGGCGGCGGGCGACCTGCCCGACGTGATCGGGGCGCTGCCCCTGGCGTCCGTCCGTGAGCTGGAGGCCAACGACCTCCTCGACACCGAGACCCCTGGCAAGATCGTCGACCAGCTCGGCCGCGACACGTTCTCGGCCCGCGCGCTGGAGCTCGACACCGGCGACGGCAAGCTGCTCGCGGTGCCCAGCGACGGCTGGGCCCAGCTCATCCTCTACCGCAAGGACCTGTTCGAGAAGGCCGGCCTGCGACCGCCCGACACGTACGAGGCGCTGGAGGCGGCCGCGGCCAAGCTGAACACCGGCGGCGTCGCGGGCATCACGCTCGCCGTGGCGCCGAAGGACTCCTTCACCGCGCAGAGCTTCGAGCACGTGGCACTGGCCAACGGCTGCGAGCTGGTGGACGACGCGGGGAAGGTCACGCTCGACTCGCCGCAGTGCGTGAAGGCCTTCGAGTTCTACACGAACCTGGCGAAGAACTACTCGGTCAAGGGCACCCAGGACGTCGACTCCACCAGGGCCACCTACTTCTCCGGCAAGGCGGCCATGACCATCTGGTCGTCGTTCATCCTCGACGAGCTGGCGGGGCTGCGCAAGGACGCGCTGCCGAGCTGCGAGCAGTGCCGGGAGAACCCCGAGTGGCTGGCCGAGAACACCGGCGTCGTGACCGCGCTGAAGGGGCCCGACGGGAGCGCGCCCGCGCAGTACGGCGAGATCGTCTCGTGGGCGATCATGCGTGACGCCAAGACGGACCCGTCGAGCAGGTTCGTCTCGTACATGATGAACGAGGGCTACGAGCGGTGGCTCGGGATGGCGCCGGAGGGCAAGTTCCCCACCCGTCAGGGCTACGCGGAGAAGTGGGAGGCGCTGGAGGCCGGCGTCGACACCAAGAAGCCGCTGGGCGACATCTACCCGCCCGAGGTGCTCGAAGCGCTGCGCACCAGCCCCGAGACGTTCGACCGGTGGGGCATCCCGCAGGGCCAGGGCAAGCTGGTCGGCGCCGTGATGGGCGAGCTGCCCGTGCCCACCGCGCTGAGCGCGGTCGTGGCCGGATCGATCACTCCTCAGCAGGCCGCCGCCCAGGCCACGCGGGAGGTCGAGACCATCAAGCGCGGGATCCGCGAGTGAGGCGCGGGCGCACCCTGCCGGAGCAGGAGGGCAGGGCCGGGCTGGCGCTCATCTCGCCCACCCTGGTCATCACGCTGGTCGTGGTGGTCGTGCCGCTGCTGTGGGCGATCATGCTGGCGTTCCAGGACGTCCGGCTGATCAACATCCGCCAGTCCGGGCTCTTCGGCGACTACACGCTGGACAACTTCGCGTACGTGCTCGCCGAGCCGGGGTTCTGGTCGGCCCTGGTCAACACGCTCGTCTACACGGTGGCGGGCACGGCGCTGTCGATCGTGATCGGGCTGGTCGCGGCGCTGGCGCTGCGCGGCCGGTTCAGGGGCCGCACGATGGTGCGGGCCTCGATCCTGATCCCGTACGTGGCGCCGGTCGTGGCGGTGGCGTTCCTGTGGGAGACGATGCTCAACCCGCAGTACGGGATCGTCAACACCTGGCTGGAGGAGCCGATCGCCTTCCTCACCCAGGCCCGGGGCACCTTCCTGGGCGTCGAGGTGCCGGTGGCGCTGCTCACGGTGATCGCCTTCGAGGCGTGGCGCTACTTCCCCTTCGCCTTCCTCTTCATCCTGGCCAGGATCCAGGCGCTGCCGTCGGAGCTGGAGGAGGCGGCGACGGTCGACGGGGCCACGCCGACCCAGCGCTTCCGCTACGTGATCCTGCCGCAGCTGTGGCGGATCATCGCGCTGCTGTCGGTGCTGCGGTTCGTGTTCACGTTCACCAAGTTCGACGACGTCTACCTGCTGACCGGGGGCGGCGCCGGCACCGAGGTGGTCAGCGTGCGGGTCTACAACTTCCTGACCGCCCGCGACGACATCGGCGCCTCGGCCGCTCAGGCGATCGTGCTCGCGGTCGTGCTGGTCGTGTTCCTCGTCGTCTATCTCAGGTTCTTCGGCGGAGGTGAACGCGGTGAGCAGGGATAGGTTCGAGCGGGCGCTGTTCAGGGTGCTGCGGCCGGTGGTGATCGCGGTGCTCTTCCTGGCCACCGCGTTCCCCTTCTACTACATGGTCATGCTGTCGTTCCGGGACATCCAGGAGCTGATCCTGGAGCCGGGCTCGCTCTGGCCGCGGAGCTTCACCTTCGACACGTACGCGGACGTCCTGGACCGGCAGGGGTTCCTGACCTTCATGCGCAACAGCGCGATCGTCGCCGTCGCGTCGGTGGCGGTGACCCTGCTGATCTCGATCCCCGGCGCGTACGCGGTGGCCCGGCTGGACTTCTTCGGGCGCCGCCAGGTGCATTTCCTGTTTCTGGCGGTCTATCTTTTCCCAGCGATCGTGCTGGCCATTCCGCTGTTCGTGCTGTTCACCATGCTCGGGCTGCGGGGGTCGCTCGTCGGCCTGATCCTGGTTTATATCGCGCAGACCGTGCCCGTCACGGTATACATGCTGCGCAACTACTTCGAGACCGTGCCGCAGAGCGTGGAGGAGGCGGCCGCGATCGACGGCTGCGGCCGCCTGTCGACCATCTGGCGGGTGGTGCTGCCGCTGTCCAAGCCCGCGCTCATGGCGACCGGCCTCTACGTGTTCATGATCGCCTGGAACGAGTTCCTGTTCGCCCTGCTCTTCCTGGTGGAGAAGCGGGACAGCTGGACCGTCTCGCTCGGGCTCTCACAGCTTGCGGGCAGTATCGAGATCCCGACGACGGTGCTCATGGCAGGATCGGTGGTTCTGACACTGCCCATCGTGATCATTTTCTTCGCCAGTGAGAGGCTCCTCACGGAAGGGCTCACGGCGGGAGCGGAGAAAGGATAGACCCATGCTGACGGCGGGGCAGGTCCTCCAGCTCATCCGCGACCGCACCTGCCGCACCCGCAAAGAACTGATCGAGGTCACCGGCCTGTCCCGGTCGACCGTCACCGACCGGGTCGACCGGCTGATCGAGGCCGGATACATCCACGAGTCCGGCGTCGCGACCTCCGGGGGCGGGCGGCCGCCCTCGGTGCTCGACATCGACGCCACCAGCCGGCTGGCGCTGGTGGCCGACCTCGGCGCCAGTCACGCCCGGGTCGCGCTGACCGACCTCGCGGCCCGGCCGATGGCCGAGGAGCACATCGAGATGCGCATCGCGCGGGGTCCGGAGGCGGTGCTCACGTGGGTGCGGCAGGCGTTCCGGCGGCTGCTCGACCGCACCGGCCGCCCCGCCGGCCAGGTCTGCGGCATCGGGCTCAACCTGCCCGGCTCGGTCGACCACGCCTCGGGGCGGATGATCAGGTCGTTCCTGATGCCCGGCTGGGACGACCATCCGATCAGCGAGGCGCTGCGGGCGGAGTTCGAGGTGCCTGTCCTGGTGGAGAACGACGCCAACGCGATGGCGCTGGGCGAGTGGTGGTCGTCCTGGCGCGGCTGCGCGTCGCTCGTCCTGGTCAAGGTGTCCACCGGGATCGGCACCGGCATCGTGCTGGACGGCCGGGTCTACCGGGGCGTCGAGGAGGCGGCCGGCAACCTGGGCCACGTCCGGCTGTCGGAGTCCGACGACCGGGTGTGCACGTGCGGCTCGCGCGGCTGCGTGGCCTCGCTGGCCAGCGGCCACGCCATCGCCACCGACCTGGGCCGCGACACCAGCCGTGACGTGGTGCGGCTGGTCCACAGCGGTGACCCTGCGGCCATCGCGCGCGTCCAGGAGGGCGGGCGGACGCTGGGCGTCGTGCTGGCCACCGCGGTCAGCCTGCTGAACCCCGGCGTGCTGGTGCTGGCCGGCGACATGGCCGAGACCGGCGAACACTACCTGACGGGCATCAGGGAGAGCGTCTACCGCAGGAGCCTGCCGTACACGACCCGCAACCTGGACATCGTCACCAGCTCGCTGGGCGACCGGGCGGGCATCGTGGGCACCGCGGTGATCGTCATGGAGCACGTGCTGTCGCCGCGGGCCGTGGACGCCGCGCTGGCCGCGCGGTCCGGCGCCGTCACCTGAGCGCCCGCTCCAGCTCCGCCCTGGCCTCCGTGAGGGAGGGCCCGTACCAGGTGAGCAGCCGGCCGCTGACCGGCACGCAGCGCAGGCCGGGGAACGACTCGGGGCCGTCGGTGTCGCTGAAGGCGTACGGCTCGTCCGGCAGCACCACCAGGTCGGGGCCGGCCCCGGCGAGCTCGGGCAGCGGGATCCTGGGATAGCGCTCGGGGTGGTCCGCGTACAGGTTGCGCACCCCGAGCCGGGCCAGGACGTCGCCGGTGAAGGTGTCGCGGCCGACGACCATCCAGGGGCGGCGCCAGATCGGGATGACCGCCGTGCGCCGCGGGCCGCGGTACGGCTGGCGCCAGACCTCCCCGGCCTCGACCAGCCAGGCGGGGACGGTCGTCCGGCAGGCGCCGGTGAACATGCGGGCCAGCGAGGTGAAGGCCTGGTCGAGGGTCTCGATCCTGGTCACCCAGACGGGCACGCCGGCCGCGCGGAGCGCCTCGATGTCGGGGGCGCGGTTCTCCTCGGCGTTGGCCAGCACGACGTCGGGGCGCAGCCGCCGGATGGCCTCCAGGTCCGGGTTCTTGGTGCCCCCGACCCTGGTCACGTCCAGGTCCGCCGGGTGCGTGCACCAGTCGGTCGCGCCGGTCAGGGCGCCGGGCAGGGTGACGGCGACCGACTCGGTCAGCGACGGCACGAGGGAGACGATGCCGGAAACCGTCTCCGGTATCTGGACGGGAACTCCGGTGTCGTCTCGCAGGGCGGAATTCTCGCTTTTCAAACCAGACATCTTCCCCACAAATCACATTACTGGCGCATAGAATCTTG
This sequence comes from Nonomuraea sp. NPDC049486, assembly GCF_040676925.1. Classification (NCBI taxonomy): domain Bacteria; kingdom Bacillati; phylum Actinomycetota; class Actinomycetes; order Streptosporangiales; family Streptosporangiaceae; genus Nonomuraea; species Nonomuraea sp. NPDC049486. Next base: position 728,129 of record NZ_JBFAPV010000001.1, on the reverse strand, counting down.
GAAAGATATTCTCATCTCCGGACCTGGGGGGCAGCCGGTTGGAGTCAGCTTCCATGGAGTTCGATCCGAACACGCCCAACGTCGCCCGGATGTACGACTACTACCTGGGCGGAAAAGACCATTTCCCGGCTGACCGGGAGGCGGCCGAGCAGATCCTCCGCATCGTGCCCGAAGCGAAGCTGGCCGCGCGGGCCAACCGGGCGTTCCTCGGCAGGGCCGTACGCCACCTGACCGGTCTGGGCATCCGCCAGTTCCTCGACATCGGCACCGGCCTGCCCAGCCAGGGCGCCGTGCACGAGGTGGCCGACGGCTCCAGGGTGGTCTACGTCGATCTGGACCCGGTGGTCCTGGTGCACGCCAGGATGATGCTCGACGGCCAGGACAACGCCGCCGTCCAGGGCGACGTGCGCAATCCCAAGGAGATCCTCGACCACCCGGAGGTACGGAGGATCATCGACTTCCGGGAGCCCGTCGCCGTCCTGCTGGTCGCGATCATGCACTTCGTCCAGGAGTCCGAGAACCCGCGCGAGATCATCCGGACGCTGCGCGACGCGATGGCCCCGGGCAGCTACCTGGTCCTGAGCCACGGCGCCAGCGACTCCCGGCCGGACGCCGTCGAGGAGGGCACCGAGGTCTACAGCAGGGCCACCTCGCCGCTCGTGCTGCGCGACCGCGCCGGCATCGCGGCCCTGTTCGAGGGTTTCGAGCTGCTGGAACCCGGGCTGGTGTGGCTGCCGGAGTGGCGGCCCACCGAGGAGGACACCATCGACTTCGTCGACGACCCCTCCTCCTCGCTGGGCCTGTGCGGCGTCGCCCGCAGGAACTAGACGTTGCGGCGGTACTGCCCGCCCGCCTCGAAGAGCGCCTCGGTGATCTGGCCCAGCGTGCACACGCGGGCCGCGTCCATGAGCACCTCGAAGGCGTTGCCGTCGGACATCGCCACCTCGCGCAGCCGGGCCAGCGCCGCCGGGGCCTCGTCGCGGTGCCGCTCCTGGAAGGCGGTCAGCCGATCCAGCTGCGAGCGCTTCTCCTCCTCGGTCCCCCGGGCCAGCTCCAGCTTGTGCGGGACGTGGTCGTCGCCGTTGCGGAACGTGTTGACCCCGATGATCGGCAGTGACCCGTCGTGCTTACGCGTCTCGTACAGCATCGACTCGTCCTGGATCTTGCCGCGCTGGTAGCCGGTCTCCATCGCGCCGAGCACGCCGCCCCGGTCGGACAGCCGCTCGAACTCGCTCAGCACCGCCTCCTCCACCAGGTCGGTCAGCTCGTCGATGACGAACGAGCCCTGCAGCGGGTTCTCGTTGCGCGCCAGGCCCCACTCGCGGTTGATGATGAGCTGGATCGCCATCGCCCGGCGCACCGAGTCGGCCGACGGGGTGGTGACGGCCTCGTCGAAGGCGTTGGTGTGCAGGCTGTTGCAGTGGTCGTAGACGGCGATCAGGGCCTGCAGGGTGGTGCGGATGTCGTTGAAGTTCATCTCCTGCGCGTGCAGCGACCGGCCGGAGGTCTGGATGTGGTACTTGAGCTTCTGCGACCGCTCCCCCGCGCCGTACCTCTCCCGCATGGCGACCGCCCAGATGCGCCGGGCCACCCGGCCGAGCACGCTGTACTCGGGGTCCATGCCGTTGGAGAAGAAGAACGACAGGTTGGGCGCGAAGTCGTCCACGTCCATGCCCCGCGCCAGGTACGCCTCCACGTAGGTGAAGCCGTTGGCCAGGGTGAAGGCGAGCTGGCTGATCGGGTTGGCGCCGGCCTCGGCGATGTGGTAGCCGGAGATCGACACCGAGTAGAAATTGCGGACCCGGTTGCGGATGAACCATTCCTGGATGTCGGCCATCATCCGCAGGCTGAACTCGGTGGAGAAGATGCAGGTGTTCTGGCCCTGGTCCTCCTTGAGGATGTCGGCCTGCACGGTGCCGCGCACGGTGGCCAGCGTGCGGGCGCGGAGCTCGCCCGCCTCCTCCGCCGACGGCTCGCGGCCGTGCTCCTCGCGGAAGCGGTCGAGCGCCTGGTCGACGGCGGTGTTGAGGTAGAAGGCCAGGATCGTCGGCGCGGGGCCGTTGATGGTCATCGACACGGACGTGCTGGGTGACGACAGGTCGAAGCCGTCGTACAGGACCTTCATGTCGTCGAGCGTCGCGATCGACACCCCTGACGTCCCGACTTTTCCGTAAATGTCGGGCCGGAGGTCCGGGTCGTTCCCGTACAGCGTCACCGAGTCGAACGCGGTCGACAGCCGGGTCGCCGGCTGGCCCTCCGACAGCAGCTTGAAGCGCCGGTTGGTGCGGAACGGGTCGCCCTCGCCGGCGAACATCCGCGTCGGGTCCTCGTCGTCCCGCTTGAACGGGAACACGCCCGCGGTGAACGGGAACCGGCCCGGCAGGTTCTCGGCGCGCAGCCAGCGCAGCAGCTCGCCGTGGTCCTCGAAGCGGGGCAGCGCGACCCGGGGGACGCGGTTGCCGGACAGGGTCTCGCGCCAGAGCGGGGTGTGGATCTCCCGGTCGCGCACCCGTACGACCAGCTCGTCCGCGCTGTAGCGGGCTCTGGTGCCGGGCCAGTCGTCCAGCAGCGCCCGGCTCTCCTCGGTGAGCTCGCGCTCAGCCTGCTCGCTCAGCCTCGCCAGCCGCTCGTCCTCCTCGCCGAGCAGCCCTCGCACCGCCTCCAGTTGCTGGCGGCGGCGCGCCACCTCGGCCTGCGCGCGGGTCTCCTCGTGGTACGCGCGCACGCTCTCGGCGATCTCGGCCAGGTAGCGCACCCGCGACGGCGGCACGATGGCCGCGGACGCTTGCGAGGTACGGCCCTGGACGGGCGCCAGCAGGCCGGGGCCCGCCTGCAGGCCCTTCTCCGCCAGCAGGTCCTTGAGGTGGTGGTAGAGGGCGGTGACGCCCGCGTCGTTGTAGCGGGCCGCGATCGTGCCGAACACCGGCATGTCCTCGGGCCTGACGCCGAACGCCTCCCGGTTGCGCACCATCTGGCGGCGCACGTCGCGCAGCGCGTCCTCGGCCCCGCGCCGCTCGAACTTGTTGATCACCACGGCCTCGGCGAAGTCGAGCATGTCGATCTTCTCCAGCTGGGAGGCGGCGCCGAACTCCGGCGTCATCACGTAGATCGGCACGTCCACGTGCGGCACGATGCCGGCGTCGCCCTGCCCGATGCCGGGCGTCTCGACCACGACCAGGTCGTGCCCGGCGGCCCGGCAGGCGATGATCACGTCGTCCAGGCAGGCCGGCACCTCGCTGGGCGCGCCCCTGGTGGCGAGCGAGCGGAAGTAGGTCTGCGGGCTCAGGCTGTTCATCCTGATCCGGTCGCCGAGCAGCGCGCCGCCGCCCCGCCTGCGCGTCGGGTCGATGGCGATGACCGCGATGCGCAGCTTGTCGTCGTTGTCCACCCGGAACCGGCGGACCAGCTCGTCGGTGAGCGAGGACTTGCCCGACCCGCCGGTGCCCGTGATGCCCAGCACCGGGGCGTTCCTGCGGGCCGCGCGCAGTCCTTCGACCAGCTCCGCCGGGGCCCGTCCCGACTCGATGAGGGTGATCGCGCGGGCCAGCGCCGCCTGGTCGCCGGAGACCACGGCCTCCACCGAGGGCACGCCCTCCAGCTCGACGTCGCACTCCTCGACCAACTTGTTGATCATCCCGGGCAGGCCCAGCCGCTGGCCGTCCTCGGGCGAGAAGACCCGCGCGACGCCCCGAGAGTGGAGCAGCTCGATCTCCTCGGGCACGATCACCCCGCCGCCGCCCCCGTACACCCTGATGTGGCCCGCGCCGCGCTCGCGCAGCAGGTCCACCAGGTAGGTGAAGAACTCCACGTGGCCGCCCTGGTAGGAGCTGATCGCCACGCCCTGGACGTCCTCCTGGATCGCGGCGTCGACGATCTCCTCCACCGAGCGGTTGTGCCCGAGATGGATGACCTCGGCCCCCTGGGTCTGGAGGATGCGCCGCATGATGTTGATCGCCGCGTCGTGACCGTCGAACAACGCCGCCGCCGTCACGAAACGTACGGGATGCACGGGTACATGCACGCCTGCTCACTCCTTCGTCAGTGGCCCTGTCATGAAGATACTAGGACGTCCTACTATTTCCCAGGCTTCCCTGGGTAGGGGTGCCTCATGCGTGCGATGACTTTGGTGCCGGGCAAGCAGGGCACGCTCGGCGTCACGGAGGTTCCCGATCCCCGGCCGAAGCCGGGCGAGCTGCTTGTCCAGGGCCTGGCACTGGGCATCTGCGGGACCGACAGGGAGCTCGTCTCGGGCGAGTACGGCTTCCCGGGAGACGAGCCGATGATCCTCGGGCACGAGTCGCTGGGGCGGGTGCTGGAGGCGCCGGAGGGGTCCGCGTTCTCCCCCGGCGACCTGGTGGTGGGGGTGGTGCGCCGGCCCGACCCGGTGCCCTGCGGAGCCTGCGCCAGGGGCGAGTTCGACATGTGCCGCAACGGCGAGTACACCGAGCGCGGCATCAAGGAACGCGACGGCTACGGCAGCGAGCAGTGGACAGTCGAGGCCGGTTACGCGGTCAAGGTGGACCCGGCGCTGGGAGTGCTCGGCGTGCTGGTCGAGCCCACGTCCGTGCTGGCCAAGGCGTGGGAGCACATCGAGCGGATCGGCTCGCGGGCCTGGTTCCAGCCGGAGAGGGTGCTCGTCACCGGGGCCGGGCCCATCGGGCTGCTGGCGGCGCTGCTCAGCAAACAGCGCGGCCTGGAGGTGCACGTCCTGGACCGGGCGGAGAGCGGGCTCAAGCCCGAGCTGGTCACCGGCCTGGGCGCCACCTACCACTCGGGCAGCAGCCTGGACGCGGTCGGCGGCTACCGGCCCGACATCATCATCGAGGCGACCGGTTCCGCGTCACTCGTCTTCGAGTCCATGCTCAACACGGCGGCGGCCGGCATCGTCTGCCTGACCGGTGTCTCCAGCGGCGGACGGCACCTGCGGGCGGACGCGGGGCAGATCAACCGCGACATCGTGCTGGAGAACGACGTCGTCTTCGGCACCGTCAACGCCAACCTGCGCCACTACCGGGACGCCGCGAAGGCCCTTCAGGAAGCGGACCGTTCCTGGCTGGACGCCCTCATCACCCGCCGCCTCCCGCTGAAGGAGTACGAGGCAGCCTTCGAGAAGGGCGACCACGTCAAGGTCGTCATCTCCCTGGAGTCCTGAGGGTCAGGGCTGGGGGTCGTAGGGACGGCGGCGACGGGGCGCGCCCGCGCCCACCGACTCCCTCGGCGGCGGCCCGGGCTGGGTGGGCACCGGGCTCCGCATGACGTACTGGGGTCCGATCCGCTCGATCTCCGGCTGGGCCGATGGCTCGTTCCACGGACCGTGACGATGATGGCCGCGGCGACGGCCCGCGAGGCGGAAGGCGATCACCACGGTGGTGACCACGATGAGGAGCAGCAGGGCCACCGGCGTGCCGATCAGGTCGAGCGGGTTGCTCCCTGGCTTGTCGGCCCGCTCGCGTAACGGGAACGGGTGCTCGGTCTCCCGGATCTCCGTCCGCTCGGCGTTGGCCTGGACGACCCGCGGCAGGCCGTAGCCCACGACCTTGTCGGTGTCGCGGACCTTGCGCTTGAGCCACACGCGGTCGACGTTCGCCTCGATGGTGTGGATCTTGCCGTCTTCGACCCGTTCGACGATGCCGACGTGGTCGACGCCCTTGTAGCTCTTGCCGCCCCGCCAGTCGAAGAAGACCAGCGCCCCGGGTTCGGGCTTCTTCGTCCAGGCGCCCTGCTCGATGAACCAGACGGCATGGGACGGTGTCCAGGCGAACTGGCCGACGTACTCGCCGATGCCGGCCTTGTCGGCGGCCCAGGCGATGAACATGTCACACCACGGCGCGTCCTTGTACTGGGGGTCCTGGACGCGCTCGGCGTACCAGTGGCCGAACTTGGTGTGCTGGCCGTCCTTCTCCCGGTACCCGAGTTCCTTTCGGACCGTTTTGAGTAACTTATCCGCGATCGGGTCCAGCTCGACTCCCCCCAGAGGCGTGGCAGATCACGATGGACTGTAATCGCGGCATCTCGGATGTGCGCGTGACACCCGGAAAGTGTCAAGCTATGAGCCGATATTTCGGTTGTGGTGCGCAAGTGAGACCAGAGGCAGGTGGGACCGGTGGTGTTACGCGCCCGCGCCCACGCGGTAGATCTGGTCGTCTCCCGCGCCGGGGGCGACCACGTCGGCCACGATGACGGTCACGTTGTCGGGCGAGCCCCCCTCGTTGGCCAGATCGATCAACCGCTGGACGGCCGCCGCCGGGTCTGCCACCGTGGTCAGCACCTCGTGCAGGACCTCGGGCCCGAGCACCGTCGTGAGCCCGTCGGAGCAGAGGAGGTAGCGATCGTCGGGGTCGGCCTCACGCAGCGCCAGGTCGGCGTCAGCCCTGCCCTCGCTGCCCAGCACACGCAGCACCATCGAGCGGCGCGGGTGGACCGCGGCCTGGTCTTCGGTGATGCGCCCCTCGTCGACCATCGACTGGACGAGCGTGTGGTCCTTGGTCATCTGGTAAAGAGCGCCGTCGCGAAGCAGGTATCCGCGAGAATCACCCAGGTGGGCCAGCGAGAACCGGAAGCCGTCGAACAACATCGCGGTCACCGTCGTGCCCATGCCCCTGCGCGCGGGGTCGATCTCGGCCAGCTCGACAAGCCTGCGCCCGGCCTCGCGGACCGCGCCGTCGAGCGCCGACTCCAGGTCGCACCCCGTCTCGGGAAGCGTGGCGTCGAGCTCGCGCATGACGGCGATCGCCGCCGCGCTCGCCAGCTCGCCGGCCGCGTGTCCGCCCATCCCGTCAGCCACCACGAGCAACCGGCCACTCGCGTATCCGGAATCCTCATTCTGCTCCCGGCGGCGGCCCACATCTGATCCGGCGGCATAGCGGATGTTGTGCTTCATACCCCGCAGTAAATCACTGGTTGAAAGACTTCACAAGCAGATGCGCTGAAGACTCCATTGAACTATGGTGGCCCCATGAGCCACGACCCGACCCTGAACGCCGGGGACATCGCCCGGCTCGCCGGTGTCGGGCGTGCCGCCGTCAGCAACTGGCGCCGCCGCCACGACGACTTCCCCTTGCCCATAGGCGGCACGGCCAATCAACCCCTCTTCTCGCTGCCGCAAGTGGAGGCGTGGCTGCGCCGCTACGGGAAGTCCTACCAGTTGTCGGTGGCGGACCGTGCGTGGCAACGCCTGAAAACCGCGGGAGATTTGCGACTCGGCGAGGTGGTGGCCCAGGCCGGCGCCCTGCTGACCTCGGGCGACGGCGACCTCGGGCCCGAGCAGGCGGAGCCGGTGTCGGAGCTGGCCGAGCGCCACGGGGCGCTGACGGCCTACGAGTTCCTCGTCGAGCGCTATCTGGAGGCCCACTCCCGGCAGCTCTCCGTCACCCGCGACGACATCGCCGGCCTGATGGTCGCCCTCGTCGGCGACGCCCCCACCGTCCTCGACCCCGCCTGCGGCGTCGGCACCCTCCTGCTCCACGCCGCCGGCGGGGGCGGGGCGGTGACGCGGCGGCTGCTCGGGCAGGAGCTGAGCGAGAGCTCCGCCGCGATCGCGGCCTCGCGGCTGCGGCTGCGCGACGCCGACGCCACCATCACGTCCGGCGACGTCATGCGGCACGACGCGTTCGCCGGCGAGAAGGCCGACGCGGTCGTCTGCGACCCGCCGTTCAACGAGCGCGCCTGGGGTTACGAGGAGCTGGTCGGCGACCCCCGGTGGGAGTACGGCCTGCCGCCGCGCGGCGAGCCCGAGCTGGCCTGGGTGCAACACTGCCTGACCCACGTCAAGCCGGGCGGCCTGGTCGCGATCCTCATGCCGCCCGCCGCCGCGAGCCGCAAGGCCGGCCGGCGCATCCGCGCCAACCTGCTGCGCGCCGGTGCGCTGCGTGCCGTGGTGGCCCTGCCCGGCTGCGACCTGTGGCTGCTGCGCCGCCCGGCCGCGGGCGAGCGGCCGCCGTCCGACGTGCTGATCCTCGACGCCGCCGCCGACCCGTCCGTCGTGGAGCCGGCCTGGCGCGCCTACCTGCGCGACGGCTCCGGCCAGACCGTACGCATCATCGACCTGCTGGCCGACGAGGTCGACATGACCCCGGCCCGCCACCAGCGGCGGGAGAACGTGGGCCGGGCGTTCGCCGAGACCCGCGACCGGTTCCTGGCGGCCGCGACCACGCCGCCCGACCTCAAGGTGCTGGAGCAGCCGCTCGACCAGCCCGCCACCACGGTCGGCGACCTGATCAAGGAGGGCCTGGTGGCGGTCTCGCAGGCCCCGCCCAGGATGGCCGTCGGCGACGGCGACCTCCCGGTGCTGACCGCCGACGACCTGTCCGCCGGGGCTCCCCCGTCCGGCCGCACCATCAGCCAGCGGGGCCTGGTCCCGATCCAGCCGGGTGACGTGGTCGCCTCCTACTCCTCCGTACGGGTGATCTCCGACGGCGGCGGCGTGCTCGGCCCGCAGCTGACGCTCTACCGCGTCGACGCCCGCAGGCTCGACCCCGACTTCCTGGCGGGCTTCCTGCGCGCGGCCGGGAGCCGCGCGTCCACCGGCTCCAGCAGGTTCGACGTGCGGCGCACCCGCCTGCCGCGGCTCTCGCTCAAGGAGCAGCGCCCGTACGGGGAGGCGTTCCGGCAGCTCGCGGTGCTCGAAGACGCGCTGCGGGAGACGTCGGAGCTGGGCCAGACGCTGATCCGGCTGGGTCTCGACGGGCTCACCGACGGCCACCTGCACCCACAGTCCTGACGGTGTAGTTTTTCCCCGGAAGGGCGCGGGAGGGGGGCATATGGTCATCGGCGACCGCTATGTGCTCGACGATCTTCCTCTCGGCCAGGGCGGCATGGGCGCCGTCTACGCGGGCCACGACCGCCACCTCGATCGCAAGGTCGCGGTCAAGCTGCTGCGCCTGCCCAGCGGCCCCGATCAGGAGCTGGAGCTCCGCTTCACCCGCGAGGCGCGCATCCTGGCCCGGCTCGAACACCCGGGCGCTCCCGTCCTCTATGACTTCGGCACCCACGAGCAGCGGCTCTACCAGGTGATGCAGTTCATCGAGGGCGTCACGGTGGCCGACGTGGTGAGCGAGCACGGGCCGCTGCCGGTGCCGTGGGCCGCCGCCATCGCCGCGCAGGCCTGCGCCGTCCTGACGGCCGCGCACGCGCTGTCGATCTGTCACCGCGACCTCAAGCCGACCAACCTCATGCTCTGCCCCGACGGCAGCGTCAAGGTGCTCGACTTCGGCCTGGCGATGCTCCGGGACGCCGACGTGACGACCTTCACCCGGATCGGGCAGATCCTGGGCACGCCCGCCTACATGGCCCCGGAGCAGATCCAGCACGGCGTCGCCGAGCCCCGCAGCGACCTCTACTCCCTGGGCTGCGTCCTGCACGAGATGCTGACGGGCAGGCAGCTGTTCACCGGGCCGACCGACTACGTGGTGTTCGAGAAGCAGGTGAAGGAGCGGCCACCGGCCATCCCCGGGCTTCCCGCCGGGCTGGGCGCCCTCCTGGCCCGGCTGCTGGAGAAGCAGCCGGGCGACCGGCCCGCCGACGCCGACGAGCTCTACCGGTTGCTGGAACCGTTCGCGGTGGCGCTGCCGATGCTGCCGGGCTTCCTCACGTCCTCTCCCAGCCCGGGGCGGATGTACGCGCGGATGGTCGGCCGGGTGCTCAGCTGACGACCGCGGCCACGCCGAGTCGGTGCGCCTGCGCGCCCTCGACCTGCTGAGAGAGCGCTCCCTGGGCGAGTACGGGCCGCGGGTCCGGTGCGCGCCGGGCATCGCGGTGTTCGAGAAGGACCGTGCACCGAGCAGGGCTGGAAGGACCCGCCACCACCCGCACGGCAAGGCTTTCCCGTCCTGAGATCGCTCTCTTCATAACAGGGATCGTTACCCAACAGCCGTTGACAGCCCGCGGTGATCTGGCCGAAAGTTTTCGGAGAGCGCTCTCTCGCAACTCTTCCCCCAAGGCTCCCAGTCCCGGAGGGCTCCATGGCTCCTCGTTTCCGGCGCATCGCCGTACCCTTGATCACCGCGTCCCTGCTCGGCCTCGCCACCGCGTGCGGTGGCGGCGGCGGGGGTGGCGGCGGCGACACCGCGGGCGCCGACGCCGCGCCCGCGGAGAAGATCAAGCTGACCGTCAACCTCTTCGGCGACTTCGGCTTCAAGCCGCTCTACGAGGAGTACAAGAAGACCCACCCGAACGTCGAGATCGTCGAGAACGTCACCCAGTTCAACGACCACCACAACAACCTCGTCAAGCGGCTGGCCACGAACGCCGGCGCCGCCGACATCGAGGGCGTTGAGGTGGGCTACATCAGCACCTTCACCGCGCAGCCGCAGAAGTTCACCGACCTCAAGCAGTTCGGGCTCGACAAGCGGCAGCCGGAGTACCTCGACTGGAAGTGGCAGCAGGGCCTCAGCAAGGACGGCGGGCAGCTGCTCGGCCTCGGCACCGACGTCGGCGGCCTGGCCATGTGCTACCGCAAGGACCTGTTCAAGAAGGCCGGGCTGCCCGAGGACCGGGAGGAGGTCGGGCAGCTCTGGCCGACGTGGGACGACTACATCGCCACCGGCAAGAAGTTCGCCGCCGCGAACGTGGAGGGCGCCAAGTTCGTCGACTCCCCCGGTGAGATCTTCCGCGCCATGGTGAACCAGGCGCCCGTCGGGCTCTACGACGCGCAGGACACGATCATCGTGGACTCCAACCCGGACGTGAAGAAGGCCTGGGACCTGTCCAACCAGATCACCACCGAGGGCCTGACCGCCAAGCTCGCGGCCTTCTCGCCGCCGTGGAACACCGGCTTCGCCAAGGGCTCGTTCGCCACCATCATCTGCCCGGCCTGGATGACCGGGTTCATCCAGGAGCAGGCCCAGGACGCCTCCGGCAAGTGGGACATCGCCACCGTGCCCGGCGGCTCCGGCAACAGCGGCGGCTCCCACCTGATGGTGCCCGCGCAGAGCAAGCACCCGAAGGAGGCCGCCGAGCTGATCGACTTCCTGACCTCCAAGGAGAACCAGGCCAAGGTCTTCAAGGAGGAGGGCACCTTCCCGTCCATCCCCGCCCTGTACGACGACCCGTCGATCCAGTCGTTCACCAAGCCGTTCTTCGGTGACGCCCCGATCGGCAAGATCTACTCCGAGGCCGCCAAGGCGCTGAAGCCGCAGCACCTCGGCCCGAAGGAGGCCGACGTACGGGTCGCCATCGGCAACGGCCTGGGCCGGGTCGAGCAGGGCAAGCAGACCCCGGACGAGGCGTGGGCGCAGGTTCTCGAGGACGTCAAGAAGATCAAATGAGCACCCTCCCTCTCGCTGTAGGGCGGAGGCGTAGGACAAGTGTGCGGCACACCCTCGACACGAGGGTGTCGCCGTACGCCTACGTGGCGCCCTTCTTCCTGCTGTTCGCCGCGTTCGGCCTGTTCCCGCTCGCCTACACGGCCTGGGTCAGCCTGCACGAGTGGACGCTCCTGGACGAGGAGCAGACCTTCGTCGGGATGCGGAACTACGGGACGCTGCTGGCCGACGACTACTTCTGGAACGCCACCTTCAACACCCTGTCGATCGGCATCCTGTCGACCGCGCCGCAGCTCGTGCTGGCCATCTGGCTGGCGCACCTGCTGAACAGGCGGCTGCGCTTCCAGACCCTCTTCCGGGTCTCGCTGCTGGTGCCCAACGTCACCAGCGTCGTGGCCGTGGTGGTCATCTTCAGCCAGCTGTTCGGGCGGGACTTCGGCCTGATCAACTGGGTGCTGTCGTGGTTCGGCGTGGGCCAGATCGACTGGGCCGCCGGCACCGCGACCTCGCACCTCGCCCTCTCGGTGATGATCATGTGGCGGTGGACGGGCTACAACGCGCTCATCTTCCTGGCCGCCATGCAGGCCGTGCCGCGCGAGCTGTACGAGGCCGCCACCCTGGACGGGGCGAGCAACCTCAAGCAGCTGGTCAGGATCACCGTGCCGATGATCCGGCCGACGATCATCTTCGTGGTCATCGTCTCGACCATCGGCGCCATGCAGGTCATCGCCGAGCCGCTGCTCTTCGGCACCAGCAGCGGCGGCGGGGGCGGCCTCGTCACGGGCGGGCCCGACCGGCAGTTCCAGACGCTGGCGCTCTACGTCTACGAGCACGGGTTCACCAAGTTCGACTTCGGCTACGCCTCGGCGGCCTCGTGGGTGATGTTCCTGTTCGTCGTGGTCGTCGCCGGCATCAACTACCTGGTGACCAGGCGCGTGAAGGGCGGAGTGATATGAAGCTGCGCTATCTGACGCTGACGGCGGTGGCGTTCTTCTCCGCTTTCCCGCTCTACTACAGCGTGGTGGTGGCCTCCCGGCACAACTCGGCGCTGGCCCAGGTGCCGCCGCCGCTGCTGCCCGGCGGCAACTTCTTCGCCAACGTGGCCCGCGTCTTCGACACGGTGCCGTTCGGGCTGGCGCTGCTCAACTCGTTCATCGTGGCCGGGTCGATCTCGATCGCGGTGATGTTCTTCTCGACGCTGGCCGGGTTCGCCTTCGCCAAGCTGCGCTTCAGGGGCAAGAACATCATGCTCGTGATCACGGTCGCGACCATGATGGTGCCGGCCCAGCTGGGCATCATCCCGCTCTACATGCTCATGATCAAGCTGGAGTGGACCGGCACCAACTACGCGCTGATCGTGCCGGCACTGGTCAACGCCTTCGGCGTGTTCTTCATGACGCAGTACCTGAGCAGGGCGCTGCCGACGGAGCTGCTGGAGGCGGGGCGGGTCGACGGCTGCACGACCTGGGGGCTGTTCTGGCACGTCGTGCTGCCCGCCGCCCGGCCCGCGGCGGCCGTGCTGGGCATGCTGACGTTCATGTCGGCCTGGAACGACTACTTCTGGCCGCTCGTCGTGCTCACCCCGGACAACCCGACGGTCCAGGTGGCGCTGTCGACGCTGGCCAGCGGATACGTCAACGACTACGTACTGGGCCTGGCGGGCACGGCGGTGGGGACCCTGCCGCTCGTCATCGTCTTCGCCCTGTTCGGCAAGCAAATCATCGGCGGAATCATGCAAGGAGCGGTCAAGGGATGATTTTCCCGGAAAACTTCGTCTGGGGTGCCGCTACGGCTTCCTATCAGATCGAGGGGGCGGTCAAGGAGGACGGGCGAGGCCAGTCGATCTGGGACACCTTCTCCCACGCCCCCGGCAACGTGGCCGACGGCGACACCGGCGACGTCGCCTGCGACCACTACCACCGATACCGCGACGACGTCGCCCTCATGCGCGAGCTGGGCCTGGCCGCCTACCGGTTCTCGGTGGCCTGGCCGCGCATCCAGCCCGACGGGCGCGGGCCGGCGAACCCGCGCGGGCTGGCCTTCTACGACAGGCTCGTGGACGAGCTGCTGGAGGCCGGGATCTCCCCGTACCTCACGCTCTACCACTGGGACCTCCCGCAGGCGCTGGAGGACCGGGGCGGGTGGGCGGACCGCGACACCGCCCACCGCTTCGCCGAGTACGCGGCCGTCGTGCACGACCGGCTGGGCGACCGCGTACAGAACTGGGCGACGCTGAACGAGCCGTGGGTGGCGGCCTTCCTCGGCTACGGCAACGGCGTGCACGCGCCCGGCCGCAAGGACCCGGCCTCCGCCATGCGCTCGGCCCACCACCTGCTGCTGGGCCACGGCCTGGCGGCGGCCCGGCTGCGGGAGGCGGGCGCGGCCAGCATCATGCTGGTCGTCAACTCCTCCCCCGTGCTCACCCCGGCCCAGGTGAACGACCACGAGGCGGTGCCGGACGAGGCCGACGCGGCGGCCGTCGACCGGGTCCACGCGCTGCTGACCCGGCAGTTCCTGGACCCCGCGCTCCACGGCCGCTACCCGGAGGAGGTGCTGGCCGCCGCCGGGCGCAACGGCGGCACCGGCCACATCCTGGACGGCGACCTGGAGGCGATCAACGCGCCGATCGACCTGATCGGGATCAACTACTACAACCCGTGCGTCGTCGAGGCGGGGCCCGGGCTGCCGGCGGACGCGGCCTGGCCGGGTTCGGAGGACATCCGCTTCGCCCCCGCCGACGCGCCGGTCACCGCGATGGGCTGGCCGATCGTGCCCGACGGCCTGTCGCGGCTGCTGGTGCGGCTGTCGAAGGACTATCCGGACGTGGGCCTCATGGTCACCGAGAACGGCGCGGCCTTCGACGACGTGGTGGAGGACGGCAGGGTCCACGACGCGGACCGGGTGTCCTTCCTCCGCGGCCACCTGCGCGAGGTGGGCCGGGCCATCGAGGCGGGGGCCGACCTCCGGGGGTATCTCGTCTGGTCGCTGCTCGACAACTTCGAGTGGGCGGAGGGCTACCGGCGCAGGTTCGGCATCGTGCACGTGGACTACGCGACGCAGGTCAGGGTCCTCAAGGACAGCGCGCTGTGGTATCGCGATGTGATCGCCGCGAACCGCCTGTAGATTTCCTTCCGTGCCCTCCCTTTTGGTGTTGCCATGAGACGTCCCACCCTGGAAGCGGTCGCGGCCCGCGCGGGCGTCTCGCGGGCCACCGCGTCCCGTGTCGTCAACGGCCAGACGACGGTGGCCCCGCAGATCCGCGACGCCGTGCTGCGCGCCATCGACGAGCTGGGCTACGTGCCCAACTCGGCGGCGCGCAGCCTGGTCACCCAGCGCACCGACTCGATCGCCCTGGTCGTCTCCGAGCCGCCGACCAGGGTGTTCTCGGAGGACCCGCTGTTCTCCACGGTGATCCGCTCGGCCAGCCTGGAGCTGGAGACGGTCAACAAGCAGGTCGTGCTCATGCTGGCCTCGTCGGCCAAGAGCCACGCCCGGGTGGAGCGTTACATCGCGGGCGGGCACGTCGACGGGGTCATGCTCATCTCCATGCACGGCGCCGACCCGCTGCCGAGCGCGCTGTCCCGGCTGCGCGTCCCGGTCGTCTCGTACGGCCGGCCCGCCGTCCCGGTCGACATCCCGTACGCCGACAACGACAACGTGGGCGGGGCCGAGACCGCGGTGCGCCATCTGGTGGAGCAGGGGCGCAGGCGCATCGCCACCATCGCGGGGCCGCAGGACATGATCGGCGGGCAGGACAGGCTCACCGGCTACCGCAACGTGCTGCGCGACTCCGACCGCCGCTCGATCGTCGCCGTGGGCGACTTCACCCGCGAGTCCGGCGCGGTCGCCATGCGGCAGCTCCTCGGCGACGACCCGCAGCTCGACGCGGTGTTCGTGGCCAACGACCTGATGGCGGTGGGCGCCCTGCAGTCGCTGCGGCAGGCGGGCCGGCGGGTGCCCGACGACGTGGCGCTGGTGGGCTTCGACGACATCGAGGCGGCCAAGTACACCGAGCCGCCGCTGACCACGATCCGCCACCCGGTCATCGAGCAGACGGCGGCGATGGTGCGGCTGCTGCTGGACCTGTTCGAGGGCCTCCCGGCCGAGCCGGTCGTCCTCCCGACGGAGCTGGTGATCCGCGAGTCCACCTGACAGGGGCCCTTGACAGGCGATCTTTCCGCGTATGACAGTCGAGCAGCGAAAACTGTCACGCAGAAAGGCGCTCTTCATGAAGAAAATCGCCACGCTCGTGGCCTTATGCCTGGCCGCGGCCCTGTTACCCGCCGGCAGCGCGTCCGCCGACGTCACCGGCCCGCCGGTGCTGAACGCGCCCGTGTTCAACGACCCGGTCGCCGACTCCGGCGTGCCCGGCACGCCCAGCGCCCAGCAGTCGGCCGTGATGGACCAGCTCATCCGGCTGATCAGGGCCGCCAGGACGGCCAGCGAGATCAGGTTCGTCAACCACCAGTTCTCCCCCGGCCAGCGCTCCACCGAGGTGGCCGACGCGCTCATCCAGGCGCACCAGCGCGGCGTCCGCGTCAAGGTCATCCTCGACGACATGGAGAACGGGGCCAACGACGAGATCACCGCCCGCCTCAAGGCCGTGCTCGGCGCGAACGAGAGCGCCGGCTCGTACGTGATCGGCTGCGAGTATCCCAACCCGTCGGCGGTCGACCGCGGCTGCATCGGCCGCGACTACCTGCACAGCAAGTTCGCGCTGTTCTCCGGCATCGAGGTGAACGGGACCACGCACGGGAACGTCGTCTTCCAGACCTCGTCCAACCTGTCCGACTGGTATCTGTACAACTCCTACAACGACGCGTTCACCCTGACCGACGCCGCCGTCTACAACGGTTACTACAAGTACTTCGACGACCTGCGGCTGGGCCGACGGCAGGCACCCAACCCCGCCTACTACTGGACCACCCCGACCGGCTCGAAGTACCGGGCCACGTTCTTCCCGCGCGCCAGGTCGAGCGGCGACCCCATCGCCAACATCCTCAAGCTCGTCGAGTGCCGCTACCAGGACACCGACGGGGTCTACCGCCAGACCGACATCAGGCTCGTGCTGACCCACTTCAACCAGCACCGGCTGGCCATCGCCCAGGAGCTGGTCCGGCTGCGGGGCGAGAACTGCTGGGTGGACCTGGTCTACTACAAGAGCGCCGACGGTACCGGCAACGCCGACGCCACCATCCGCGCCGAGCTGGCCAAGACCGTCAACGGCCGCCGCATCCAGGTGACCCCCTGCCGCTTCACCGCCGGCGGCCGCTCGGTCGTGCCGCACCTGAAGCTGATGATGACCGACGGCTTCTACGACGACGACATCACGCCCCGCGTCTACACCGGCAGCGCCAACTTCACCCACCTGGAGAACGCGGACGACGCCCAGATCAGGATCTCCGGGCGGGACGTGCACACCGAGTACCTGTCGTACTTCTACAAGGTGCGCGACACCTGCAAGAACCGCACCTGATCAGGCCACGCGGTCCAGGAAGGCATGCAGGTTGGCCGTCATGCGGTCGACCTGCTCGTCCAGGGTCAGCGACTCCTCCAGGCGCTCGCCGAACTCCGGCTTGCGCCTGCCTCGTACGTACAGCGGGCACGCGAGGTCCGCGCAGACGTAGGCGCCCACCGAGTCGGCCTCGCCGCGGCGCCTGCGGGCCGAGACGAGGGCGACGCCGCTGCCGGTGTGGGTGGTGAGGCAGAGCGAGCACATGCTGCGGCGCTGGTGGCCGTGGCGGGCGGTGACGAGGCGGAGCGCGACGCCGACCGGGCCGCCGTCGCGCTCGGCCACCAGGTAGGCGCGGTCGGGGGCCTTCGGGTCGCGCCAGCCGAGGAAGTCCAGGTCGTCCCAGGGCTGGCCGGGCAGGTCACGCGGCACGTGCAGACGGGACGCCTCACCCTTGGTGCAGTTGACGAACGAGGTGCGAATCTGGGGTTCGGTGAGAGGTCTCATGAATTCCAGGCTAGGAGGCCCAGGCAAGCGATTATTTGCCGAAGGATGCTGATCTCGATACAGATGTGACCAAAGGATGCCATCGTGGTGCGGTCCTTTCATCCCATCGACAGGGAGACGGATCGTGCCGAAGCTCGCCGTGGTGGCATCGGCCATCGGCCTGGTGCTCCTGTCCGCCGCCGCACCCGCGCAGGCGGCCGACAAGACGTTGACGGTGGCGTACACCTGCTCCGGAGGCCCCTTCAGCAACACCACGCTGAGCGTGCCGATCGTCGTGCCGGACACCGCGAGCGGCTCGTTCGAGGCGAAGTGGGCCATCCCCGCGCTGACCCTGCGCACCGCGCCGACCGCCACCACCCAGGTCCAGGTCAACGGCAAGCTCGCGGTCACCGGCGGCACCCACGCCGACCTGTCGAAGACCGGCGCGAGCGTCACGCCCGGCACCACCGCGGTGCCCGCGGGCCAGGTGACGAGCACCGTACAGATCACCGCCACCACCGGCGGCCAGGTGACGATCAAGCCCTCCACCGAGACCGGCAGCCTCAAGCTCGCCCTGGCCGTCACCCCCACCGACGTGACGACGTGCACCACCACCGGCACCGAGAGCGTGACCGTCACGGTCGGCCAGGACGGAGGCGGCGGCGGCACCGGTGACGTGGTCGACTACACCTGCACCCCCACCTCCGGCGCGCCCCAGACCGTCCGCATCAGGACCACCCTGACGCTGCCGACCGCCAACCCCAAGGTCGGCGAGCAGTTCACGATCGGCTGGAAGGGCACGTACGAGAGCGGCGCCGAGCTGGAAGCGCCCAACGGGCTGCCGACGACGGGTCTCAAGATGTACGCGTACGCGTCGATCTCCGGCCTGACCGGGCTCACCTCGGCCACCGGCGTCGGCGAGCTGAGCGGCGTCGCCGTCGGTCAGCCGATCGCGCTGCCTGCCTCGGTGGACATGAAGACGACCTCGGGGCGCGCGGGCACCGCGACCGTGAAACCCGCCTCCGTCAACTTCGGGCCGCGGCCGACCGAGCCTCTCATCGAGTGCGAGCCGACCAGCCCTGGTTCGCTCAAGACCTACACCCTGACCATCGGCGACGGCTCCGCCTCGCCCTCCGCCTCCGCCACCCCGACCAAGACGGCCGTCGTCACCGTGACCCCCACCGAGGACGACTCCGAGGAACCCCGGAGGTCGATCACCCCTCGTGAAGGGGTCGCCACCGGGGCCGGCGGCGACGCGGGCCCCGACGGGCGGATGTTCGTCCTGGCCGGGTCCGCTCTCGTCCTGGCCGCCGGCGCGGGCGGCCTGCTCCTCCGCCGCCGCCGTTCATTCCCTTAGCGATCCGTCGAATCGTCCCGGAAGTGTCAGTCGAAGCCCATGAGCCCGTCGTGGTTGTAGATCACGATGCGCCCCCCTGCGGCGGTGACCAGGCCGCCGCCGCGCGGGGTGAACTGGGCGGCGAACGTGATCTTCCCGGTCGACGGATCGACGATCTCGACGCCGTGGCCGAGGCCGAACAGCGTGCCGTCGGCCACGCCCATCGCCCGGCTCCTGTCCACGCGGTTCTCGGCCTGGCGGGGCGCGAGCTTCCACAGCTTCCGGCCGGTGAGGAGGTCGTGGCCGACGAACTGCTGCTCGTGGTTGCGCGAGGAGTCCACGAGGGGCAGGACGTTCCCCACCGGCGGGCCGACGAACTGGGATTTCCCGAGCGGCTGGTTCCACAGCAGTTTGCCCGTATGGGCGTCGATGCCCCACATGTGCCGGTTTGTACCGCCGCCCTCGCTGACGACGGCGATGTCGCCGCCGGAGGTCACCTGAGTGGCCTCGGTTCCCTTCGGGAGGTCGAGCTGGTGCACAGGGGTGAGTGTCTTGCTGAGCACGGCCGCGCTGCGGACGTTGCCATCGAGGTTCTCCTGATGCCTGAACGGGTCCGGCCGGACCAGGATCACCAGCCGATCCCCGGCGGCCACGGGCCCCGCCACGGCGAGGTGCGTCTTGCTGGTGCGCTGGTGCCGCACCTTGCCGGTGACGAGGTCACGCCCGTACAGCTTGGCCCCGTCGGCGTAGTAGAAGACGCCGTCCAGGATGGCGCCCTGCGCGGGCGCAGGCAGGAAGAGGTGGGAGGTCATTAACGCGCGCTGCCGCACCTTGGCACGCCACCGCTCCTCGCCGGTGGTGGTGTCGAGCGCCACGAACTCCGCGGGCACCTCGATCCTGTTGTCCACCTCGTCGCCGAGGGCGACCACCATCGTCTCGTCCTCGGCGACCGGCGCGCTCGACCCGCTCCAGGCCAGCTCCCGCTGCCACAGCCGCTTGCCGGTCGCGCCGTCGTAGCCGGTCAGCTCGCCGCGCGCACCGCCCTTGATCTCCTTGCGCATCGCTACGAAGCGGACGCCGTCGGAGACCAGGCCGTAGTGCTGGGGCGTCTTGTCGATCTGCTCGACCGTCCAGACCGGGTTGAGGCCGACCCAGTGATGCGAGAGGGCCTCCGGCACACCGGCGCCGTCGTCGCCGGGCCGGGCCGGTGACTCGACCGGCACCCGGTGCGGGCCTTCGGACGTGTTCGGTGTTCCGGGCAGCAATCCGCAGCCTGACGAGAGCGCAAGGCAGAGTATCGCGACAGTGCCTGTGATCCTTAAGACAGCCATGGGTCAGTGATTCTCACGTCTATCGGTGGGCGAGGCAACCTGACGGAGCCGTGCCGACGCCCTCTTGATCACGTGGTACCCGGCACGTACGCTGCGCCTGCGGATCACCCCCTCGATCACGTACGGAGTCGGACCCTTATGACGATCAGGACGAACGCGGCCATCGCCGCATCACTGGCCGCGATCACCTGGGCGGCCGTCCCGCCCTCGGCGCACGCCCGTACGGATGCGGCTCGCGTGGTCGCCTGCCCGCAGGTCTTCGGACACGGCGGCTACCCCTCCGGCTCCAACCCGTGGGACCGTGACAAGATCCGCCAGCCCAACAACGTCCGCGCCCTGGACGACCAGAAAGCATGGGGCGCCGACGGGGTGGAAGGCGACGTCCAGCTCACCAGGCACGGCACCAAGGCCGTCATGTGGCACAACACCACCACGAACGGCCTGACGGGCACCAGGAAGAACATCACCGCCCTCTGGTGGACGGCCGGCAGCGACAACCTGCGCGACCGGCGCGTCGCGCGCGGCCCGTACCAG
This sequence comes from Nonomuraea sp. NPDC049486, assembly GCF_040676925.1. Classification (NCBI taxonomy): domain Bacteria; kingdom Bacillati; phylum Actinomycetota; class Actinomycetes; order Streptosporangiales; family Streptosporangiaceae; genus Nonomuraea; species Nonomuraea sp. NPDC049486. Next base: position 707,729 of record NZ_JBFAPV010000001.1, on the reverse strand, counting down.
GGAGAGCAGGTCTACACGCTGCGGCAGTGGCTCGACCACGTGCGCTCACGCGGCCTGGTAGCGCTGCTGGAAGTCAAGCCCGAGGCCCGGGGCGCGCTGTCCGACCCCACGTACGCGACGGCGGCCTGGAAGGAGATCTCCGACCCGATCACCGAACGCCAGGCCGCGCAGCGCATCCTCGTCTACTCGCAGGACTCCTGGATCCAGGCCGAACTGGCCAGACGCCACCCCGGCCTGCTCAAGGGCTCCGAGGCCCGCTGGACCGACGGCGTGGGCTGGGAGGAGCCGCCGCCCGCGTGGAGCGGCAACGCGAGCCGATGGCAGCAGGTGCTGAACCAGGCCCCGAAGAGCGTGATGACCAACTACCCGAGGGAATACCGCGCCTGGCTTACCGGCAAGTGCGGCTAGCGCCGTTCGCCGCAGGTCAGTGATCTTCAACGGCAGCTGACGGTGATCAACGCGTTGAGGTGACCAGGGTTCCTTGTAGCGTGGTGCCGACGCAGCCGTCCACGCTGGGAGCAGCCGCATGCGCTGGCAGGTCCACTCGGAAGAACCGCTCTACTCTGACCGCTGGATCGACGTCCGGGTGGCCGATGTGGAGTTGCCGGACGGCAGACACCTCGATCACCGGCTCATCCGTACGGCGCCCGGGGCCGGTGCGGTCGTCACCGACGGGCGGGGCCGGGTGCTGCTGATCTGGCGGCACCGGTTCATCACCGACACGTGGGGCTGGGAGATCCCGATCGGCAAGGTCGACGAGGGCGAGGAGCCGATCGCGGCCGCCGCCCGCGAGGTCGAGGAAGAGACCGGCTGGCGTCCCGGCCCGCTGCGCCCGCTGCTCTACACCCAGCCGACGAGCGGCATCTCCGACTCCGAGCACCACATCTTCCGGGCCGACACCGCCCGGCACATCGGCCCGCCCACCGAGCCGTGGGAGGCCGAGCGCATCGAGTGGGTGCCGCTCTCGGAGATCCGGCGACTGATCGACAAGCGCGACATCGTGAGCGGGACAAGCATGAACGCACTGCTCTACCTGCTCACCGAGGTGTAGGCGCTGCCGCATCATCGTCCGGATCATCTACAGCTGTTCGCGGGGTAACCGAACTCGGCGAGGACGTCATCCAGTGAACATGCTCCTAGAAGTCGCTCTCCAGATCCACTTTTCTTTTCAGCCTGTTGCCTTGGCTCGCAGGCCAGAAACCGTCGTGCTGAAGGCGCCCGACGACGATCCCCGGCGCGATGCCCAGTTCATGCGCGAACTCCTCAACCGAGCCAAGGGACTTGAGAGAAGACAGCCTGGGCAGAAGCGTCCGCGGGATCAAGAGATCAGAGGCGAATCGATCCGCTTCCGCTTCCTTCGGGTCATCGGCCGACACGCTGTCCTCGATCCAGATGTCGTTCTTCCCGTGCAGGACGATATGGCCCATCTCGTGGAAGAAGGTGAACCAGAAATGGTCATCCGTCCGATACCGGAGGCTGAGCAGGAGCATGGCCTTACCCGGGGAAAGCCAGCAGGTGGCTCCACTGGCCCGCGCGCCGGTGATTTCGCGTACGAAGACAACGGCCACACCATGCCGGGCACAGATGTCACGCATGATCGGGGCGATGAGTCCGGGCGGCTGAGTAGTCAGCTGACGTAGCCGCGGCAGAGCAGCGCGAAGCCCTGCCGCGTCGAACTCCCGGCACTCGACATCACGGGCAGCGAGCTCGCCGAGACGGAGCCACACGGCGACCGCGCTCGGGATGGCCTCGAACGATCTGGTCTGACGGAAGGACGCGACGGGGCTTTCGTAGAGATCCTGCCACGTGGACAGGTGAGCGACACCGAACAGGGCCAGCAATTGCTGCACGCGGGAAAGGTCATCCTTGGGCTCTTCAGGAAGAATCCCTCGCCTGACCAGCTCACGAACGGGCATGCTTCTCGCCCAAGGAACCGCCGCCGCCAATTCGCCTTCAAGCCGCAGCCTCTGCTGCGCAGACTGGTAGTCCGCCTCAAGACGGTTCCACAACCGAGCAGGCATGCCGGTTACCAATTCAAGCCGCTGAGCGACATCGCTGCTCAGCGGCACCAACCCTTGAATGAGTCGGTTGACGTGTTTCGGGCTCAGGCCGAGCCGTGCCGCAAGCTCACGCTGGCTCATACCGAGATCGTCAAGGAACTCGCGGATCGTCTCCCCTGGAGGCACGGCGTAATCGGGAACGCCGGACGTGTGAAAATCGATGGCCGCCATCCCTCACGCTCCTCTCGAACTGCGTTGATCAGCCGTGGTAGTCGACGATCTCTATGACCAGAGCTGCCGCCCCTTCCTCTATCCCCCGTTCCTTCTTCTCCTCCGACGTCATGAGCCTGAACACCATCCGCCATCCCTGATGGAGATCCATGGCGTAGCAGTCGGCGTACGTTCCTCGCAGGGGGTGGCACCGCCCTGGCATGGTGAAGAGTTCGTCGAGAGTCTCGGCAGCCCGCAGCGCCTGCAGACGTTGCCCCACCTTGCGAGCCCCCTCACGACCATAGGCCCTGACCAGCTCCCGGGCGGACAGGCACAGGAGCTCCAGGCGACTGCTCGCATAGAACACCTCCATCTGCGCCGACCCCCATTATCAACCAACTTGGTAAACGAGACCCTCCACGGAGAGGAACATTAACATCACTTTAAGTAATCATCAGAGGGATCGTCAGCTGGAGTCCCAAGCGGGCTACAGATGATCAAGCTCAGCCATCCCCGCGCCGGCCATCACGGGCGCCACCGTGGAGACAGCTCGACGACTAGAGGCGGTCAGACGCGGAAGACGCGGAGTTGGAGGGCCAGCGTGGCGTAGTAGCCGGTCAGCGTGGTCAGCTCGAAGAGGGCCGGCGCCGGTAGGAGGGTGTACTCCTCGTCGTCCAGGTCCCCGTTCGTCACGAGGGCGCGGGTGACGCGGAGGACGGCGGCCTCCTCCGGGTCCTCCAGAGCAAGCGGCTCTCCCGTACGGACAGCGGCGAGCTGGGCGTCGGTGAAGCCCAGGCCGGTGGCGATCTTCTCGTGGACCTGGAGCTCGAAGGTGCTGGACCAGTGGGCGGCGACGATCAGGATGGCCAGCTCGCGGCACCGGTCCGTCATGGACGAGCGGTAGCGGATGGCGGCGCCCAGCTCCTGGAGGGGGTCCCCCAGGGCGGGGCTGAGGAGCATGGCGTTGAAGGGGCCGACCAGCGCGCCCTGGTCGTCGAGCATCGAGGCGCCGCGTGGGCCGGCGTTGATGCGGTCGTAGAGGGCGCGGGCGTCGGCGTCGAGCTGGGCGGGCGGCATCGGGCGAAGGCGCTTCACCGCACCGATGCTAGCCCGCCCCGATCATGGGGTGCGCAGCCAGGCGGTGGTGTCCGGGGGCAGGAGGCGGTCCTCCAGCCGGCCGCTCGCCAGGAGCACCGCCCCGTCCGGCAGCGGGACGGGGTCCGGGCCCAGGTTGGCGACGCAGGTGACGCCCGAATCGCGGGTGAAGGCCAGCACCCGGTCCCCGTACGGGAGCCAGGCGAGCGTCCCGTCCCCGAAGCACTCCCGGCGCAGGCGCAGCCCCGTGCGGTACAGGTTGAGCATCGAGTCCAGGTCGGCGAGCTGGGCCTCGGCCGTGAGCTTGCGCCAGCTCTCCGGCTGCGGCAGCCACGGCGACGGCCCGCCGAAGCCGAACGGCGGCTCGTCGCCGGACCAGGGCAGGGGGACGCGGCAGCCGTCGCGGCCGGGGTTCGTGCCGCCGGACCGGGCGTACATGGGGTCCTGGCGCAGCTCGTCAGGCAGGTCCTCGACCTCGGGCAGGCCGAGCTCCTCGCCCTGGTAGACGTAGAGGCCGCCGGGCAGGGCCATGGCCAGGAGGGCGGCGGCGCGGGCGCGGCGGTAGCCCAGTTCGGGGTCGGAGGGGGTGCCGTGGAGGGCGCCGCCGTGGGCGAAGCTGGTGTCGGCGCGGCCGTAACGGGTGACGGGGCGGGTCACGTCGTGGTTGGACAGGACCCAGGTGGGCGGGGCGCCGACGGTGGCGTGCGTGGTGAGGGTGAGGTCGATGACGCGGCGCAGCTCCTCCGGGTCCCAGGGGCATGACAGGAAGTCGAAGTTGAAGGCGGTGTGCAGCTCGTCGGGCCGCAGGTAGCGGGCGAAGCGTTCCTGGTCGGGCAGCCACAGCTCACCGATCAGCACGCGGTCCTCGTACGAGTCCGCGATGGTCCGCCAGTGGCGGTAGACGTCGTGGACGGGGTCGAGGTCCTCCCACGCGGTGTCGGACTTGTGGAGCAGGGCGGCCGAGTCGATGCGGACGCCGTCCACGCCGCGGTCGAACCAGAACCGCAGCACGTCCTCGAACTCCCGGTGCACCTCCGGGTTGTCCCAGTTGAAGTCGGGCTGTTCCGGGGCGAACAGGTGGAGGTACCACTGCCCGTCAGGCACCTGCGTCCAGGCGGGACCCCCGAAGATCGACTGCCAGTCGCCCGGCTCGTCGCGGAACCAGAACCGGTCGCGGGCGGCCGGGTCGGCCAGGGCCTGCTGGAACCAGTCGCTGGCCGTGGAGCTGTGGTTCGGCACCACGTCGATGATGATCTTCAGGTCCAGCTCGTGCGCCTCGGCGATCAGCGTCTCGGCCTCGGCGAGCGTGCCGAACACCGGCTCGATGCCGCGGTAGTCGGCCACGTCGTAGCCGCCGTCGGCCATCGGCGACGGGTACCACGGGTTGAGCCAGATGGCGTCGGCGCCGAGGTCCTTCAGGTAGGGCAGGCGGGACCGGAGCCCGGCCAGGTCGCCGACGCCGTCGCCGTTGCCGTCGGCGAAGCTGCGAAGGTAGACCTGGTAGATCGCGGCCCCCCGCCACCACGTTTTCGACATGATCACCCTTTGATAGATCCGGCGGTGAGACCCGCCATGATGTGACGTTGGAAGACGAAGAAGACGATGATCGTCGGGATGCTCGCGACGACCAGGCCGCCCATGACGGCGTTCTGCGTGACCATGCCGGCGGTCTGCGACAGGCCGACGCTGAGCGTCATCTTGTCGCTGTCGGTCATGACCAGCAGCGGCCAGACGAAGTCCTTGAACGAGGTGACGATGGTGAAGATCGACACCACGCCGAGGATCGGCCGCGACACGGGCAGCACCACCGACCAGAGCACCCGGAAGGCGCCGGCGCCGTCGATCCGCGCGGCCTCGATCAGTTCGCGCGGGATCGAGTCGAAGAACCGTTTGAGCAGGAAGATGTTGAACCCGTTGGCGGCCGCGGGGAACCACAGCCCCCAGGGATTGTTCAACAATCCGAGGTCGACGACGGTGACGTAGAGCGGGATCAGCACGACCATGGCCGGGATCATCAGCGTGGCCAGCATCGCGCCCAGGATCACCCCGCCGAACATCGGCCGCAGCCTCGACAGCGCGTACGCCGCCGACACGTCCACGAGCATGCAGAAGATCCAGCCGCCCAGCGAGTAGTAGGCGGTGTTCCACAGCAGCGTGCCGAGGTCGAACAGGTTCCACGCCTCGGCGTAGGCGTCGAGGGTGGGGTCGGCGGGGAAGAGCGTCGGCGGCATCTGGGCGATCTCCTCGCCCGTCTTCATGGCGCCGGTGATCATCCAGTAGAGCGGGAAGACGAAGGCCAGCGTGAAGGTCACCACGACCGTGACGAGCACGGCCCAGTAGACGCGCCGTCCCCATCGGCTGTTGAGCTGGAGCGGGGAGATGATCGTACGGAACTGCCCGGTGTGGATGGGTTTCGGGCGGCGGGCCGCCCGCCTGCGGCCGGCGGCGGCCCGGGCGCCGACGGAGATCATGCCTTGTCCTCCCGGGTGAGCCGGAGCTGGAACGCGGCGAAGACGAGCAGCACGATCATGAGCATCATGCCGAGCGCGCCGGCCACGCCGTAGTTCTGGTTCGTGAAGGCGAACTGGAACATCATGTAGGCGACGGTGACGGTCGAGCCCGCGGGCCCGCCGCCGGTGAGCATGTACGGCTCGATGAAGACCTGCATGGTGGCCACGATCTGCAGCATCAGCATGAGCAGCAGGATCAGCCTGGTCTGCGGGATCGTGACGTGCCTGATCCGCTTGAGGATCCCGGCCCCGTCCAGCTCGGCCGCCTCGTACAGCTCCGGCGGGATGTTCTGCAGCGCCGCCAGGTAGATCAGGGTCGCGCTGCCCATGTTCATCCAGGTCGAGACGATGACCAGGGAGATCAGCGCGGTGGCCGGGGAGTCGAGCCAGGCCAGGCCGGGCAGGTTGACCAGCCCGAGCAGCTGGTTGAACAGCCCGGGCCCGGGATCGAAGAACCACCTGAACAGCAGCACGGCGACGATCGGCGGCAGCATGACCGGCAGGTAGACCACGAACCTGAGATAGGCCCGGGCGTGGCGCAGCTCGTTGAGCACGAGCGCGACGACGAACGGCACGGCGAAGCCGCACACCAGCGCGAGGAACGTGAACTGCAGGGTGGCGATCCAGGCCTCGGTGAAGCCCGGGTATCCCACGGCGTACTCGAAGTTGTCCAGCCCCACCCAGGTGGGCGGATCGATCAGGTTCGTCTCCTGGAAGCTCAGGATGAACTCTCTGATCATCGGATACCAGGCGAACACCGCGAAGCAGAACAGCGCCGCGCACAGGAACCCGTAGGCCGTCAGGTTGCGCCTCAGAACAGCCATGGGTCAGCCCTTGGCCGCCAGCACGGCGTTCACCTTGGTCTCGGCGTCGGCGAGCAGCTTGTCGATGTCGGCGTCCTTGTCGGACAGCACGCCGGACATGGCCACGTCGAGGATCGCGTAGATCTCCTGGGCGTGGACCGGCTCGGCCTTGGGCGGGATGGCGGCGGAGGCCTTGACGTACGGGTCGTAGTTCTCGACCGGCAGGGAGGCGTTCTTCACCCGGTCGGCCTGGATGGCCTGGCCGGTGGGCGAGTCGCCGTAGACCGCGTTGTCGGGGACGCCGACCGGGTTGCCGATGGCCTTGCCGCGGGCGAAGTCAAAGCGGCCCTTGCCGACGGTGTTGAAGCGGAAGTCGAGCCACCGCATGCCCGCCTTCGCCTCCTCGGGCGTGGCCTTGGGGTTGATCATGAACGCTTCGCCGCCGCTCAGCGACGCCTTGGCCTCGGGGAAGCCGGTGATGCCGTAGTCGGCGACGCTGCCCTTGAACTTGCCGACCACGTCGGTGACCACGTCGGGGGCGCCGAGCATCATGCCGACCTTGCCGCTGCCCATCGCCACCATGAGCGACTCCCAGCCGACCAGGAGCTTGGTGCCCATGCTGTCGTCGACCCAGCGCATGTCGTGCAGCGTCTGCAGGACGGCCCTGCCCTCGGGCGAGTTGAAGGCGGCCTTCTTGCCGTCGTCCGTCAGGATGCTGCCGCCGCGGCCGTAGATGGCCTGGGTGAAGTGCCAGCCGCCGGTGTTGCCGCCGGAGTACTCGCCGTAGCCGACGTGGCCGGGGCCGAGCGCGGCGATCTTCTTGGCGGCCTCGCGGATCTCGGCCCAGGTCGCAGGCGGCGTGTTGGGGTCGAGGCCGGCCTCGGCGAACAGCTTGCGGTTGTAGACCAGGCCGACGCCGTAGTGCACGTTGGGCACGCCGTAGACCTTGCCGTCCTTGGTCACCAGGTCGCGCACGTCCTGGCGCAGGTCGTCCCAGTTCTTGATCTCGCCGGTGTACGCGGTGATGTCGAGGGCCTGCCCCTGCCTGATCACGTCGTCGTAGTTGGTGACGGGGACCACGAAGACGGTCTCCATCTGGCCGCCGGCGAGCTTGGGGCCGAACGTCTTGGGGTCGAAGCAGGGTTGCTGGTCGGTGCTCTTGACGGTGACGCCGGGGTTCGCCTTCATGAACGCGGCCACGTCGTCGTCCCACGCCTGGCGCTCCTTGGGCGCGGACTTGGCGGGCTGGCAGGCGACGGTGATGGTGACCTGGTCGGCCCCGCCCGCCGGGGGAGCCTGCTGCCCGGAGCCGCAGGCGGCGAGTCCGAGCGCGGATGCGACTAAGAGCCCAGCGGATCTCTTCATGATCTGACCCTTCTGATGCGAATTGCCCACACCATAGGATCAGCGACTTATCTCCGCAATATTCAGACTGAAGATTGCAAGATAACGACTACATCACGTACGGACTCGCGCCGTGGAGGCGCGCACCACCAGCTCAGGCTCGAACAGCAGCTCGTCCGCGGGCACGACGGCCTTGTCGATCTGCGCCACCAGCAGGTCGACGACGGCCCGGCCCATCGCGTCGATCGGCTGGCGGACCGTCGTGAGCGGCGGCTCGGTGCAGTTCATCAGCGCCGAGTCGTCGAAGCCGACCACCGACACCTCGCGCGGCACGCTCAGCCCGGCGCGGCGGGCGGCCCTGATCGTGCCGAGCGCGAGCAGGTCGCTGGCGCACACGACGGCGGTGACCCCGCGCCTGACCAGCCGGGCGGCAGCCGCGTGCCCGCCCTCCAGGGAGAACATGGTGTGCTCGACCAGGTCCGCGTCGCCGCCCCCGGCCTGGAACGCCTCCAGCTTGCGCCGCGAGGGCACGTGGTCCCTGGGGCCGAGCACCATGCCGATCCGCTCGTGGCCGAGGGCACGCAGGTGGCCCAGCGCGATCTCGGCCGCCACCACGTCGTCGCACGACACCTGCGGGAAGTCCAGGTGGCCGACGGCGGCGTTGACCAGGACCGTGGGCAGCTTGCGCTCGTGCAGCAGCTCGTAGTGGCCGTGCGCGGCGTCGGCCTGCGCGTACAGGCCGCCGGCGAACACCACGCCGCTGACCTGCTGCTGGAGCAGCAGATCGACGTAGTCGGCCTCGGAGACGCCGCCGACCGTGCGGGTGCAGAGCACGGAGGTGAACCCCTGCTGGGCCAGCGCGCCGCCGACGACCTCGGCGAACGCGGGGAAGATCGGGTTCTGCAGCTCGGGGAGGACCAGGCCGACCAGCCGGGCCCGGTCGCCGCGCAGCTGGGTGGGGCGCTCGTAGCCGAGCACGTCGAGGGCGGTGAGCACCGCCTCCCGGGTGGCGTCGGACACCCCCGGCTTGCCGTTGAGCACGCGGCTCACGGTCGCCTCGCTCACCCCGACCTTCTTGGCCACCTCTGCGAGTCGTCGCGTCATGACGCAAACTATACGACTGTCAGCGCAAACCATTGCAAGTACTTACGTGAGCATCACAGAAGCATTCATTTCTTGCGCAATCCAGTCGAGATATTGCTCACATCTGCTGGAAAGCCTATGGTGCGGCCAACTGTACTCCTGCGAAGGGCCACCCCCATGCGCGCACTCTTAGCCGCCCTGACCCTCGTCCTAGGACTCCTCATCGCCCCGCCCCCGGCCGCCGCCGCCACCAATCTGGCCGCCGGGAAGGCCGCCACCGCGAGCGGCTTCACCGACGTCTACCGGGCCGCCAACGTCACCGACGGCGACCAGGCCACCTACTGGGAGTCGGCCAACGGCCAGTTCCCGCAGTGGGTCCAGGTGGACCTGGGCGCCGCCGCCACGCTCACCGGCCTCACACTCAAGCTGCCGGCCGGCTGGCCGAGCCGCACCCAGACGCTCACCGTCCAGGGCAGCGCGGACGGCTCCGGCTTCACCACGCTCAAGCCGTCGGCCACGTACGGCTTCGCGCCGTCCGCCACGATCACGCTGAGCGGCAGCGCCCGGTACGTCCGGCTTCTGTTCACCGCGAACACCGGCTGGCCCGCCGCCCAGCTCGCCGAGTTCGAGGTGTACGGGGAGAGCGGCGGCCCCGGCCCCGACCCGGAGCCGGGCACGAACCTGGCCGCCGGCAAGGGGATCGCCGCCTCTTCGCACACCCACACGTACGTGGCCGGCAACGCCAACGACGGTGACGTCAGGACGTACTGGGAGGGCCAGACCTACCCGAACACGCTGACCGTCGCGCTCGGCGGCGACGCCGACCTCACCTCGGTGGTGCTCAAGCTGAACCCGGACGCGGTCTGGGCCAGGCGCACCCAGACCGTCGAGGTGCTCGGCCGCGCGCGGGGCGCCGCCGACTTCTCCCGCCTCGTGGCGCCCGCCGCGTACGTCTTCGACCCCGCCACCGGCAACAGCGTGACGATCCCGGTCACCGCGCGGGCCGCCGACGTGCGGCTGCGGATCACCGCGAACTCCGGCGCGCCCGGCGGGCAGGTGGCCGAGTTCCAGGTGTTCGGCACGGCCGTCCCGCTCCCCGACACCGCCGACCTGGTCGCCGACGTCGGCTGGACCCCGGGCAACCCGGACCCCGGCGACGCCGTCACCTTCACCGTCGCCATCAGGAACCAGGGCACCATCGCCTCCGGCTCCGGCTCGCACGGCATCACGCTCGCCGTGCTCGACGGCTCGGGCGCGACCGTCCGCACGCTGACCGGCTCCGCCAGCGGCGTCATCGCGCCGGGAGCCACCACCGCCCCGGTCCCGCTCGGCACCTGGACCGCGGCCGACGGCCGGCACACGGTCCGCGTGGTGCTCGCCGACGACCCCAGGGAACTGCCTGACAAGCGGGACAACAACACCAGCACCCACCCCTTGTCCATCGGCAGGGGCGCGAACATGCCGTACGATACGTACGAGGCCGAGGAGGCGGTCGTCGGCGGCGGCGCCACCCGGATCGGCCCGAACAGGACGATCGGCGACCTGGCCGGGGAGGCGTCCGGCCGCCGCGCGGTGACGCTCGCCGCCACCGGCTCCTACGTCGAGTTCACCACCAAGGCGGCCACGAACACACTCGTCACCCGCTTCTCGATCCCGGACGCGCCGGGCGGCGGCGGCCTCGACGCGACGCTGAACGTGTACGTCGACGGCGCCTTCCACAAGGCGATCAACCTGACCTCGCGCTTCGCCTGGCTGTACGGCCCCGAGGCGAGCCCGGACAACAACCCCGGCTCCGGCCCGCCGCGGCACGTCTACGACGAGGCCAACCTGATGCTGGACACCACGGTCCCGGCGGGCCGCAAGATCAGGCTGCAGAAGGACGCGGCCAACACCTCCACCTACACGATCGACTTCGTCGACTTCGAGCAGGTCTCCCCCATCGGCAACCCCGACCCGGCGAAGTACGCCGTACCGACCGGGTTCGGGCACCAGGACGTGCAGAACGCGCTCGACCGGGCCCGCATGGACAGCGCGCTCACCGGCGTCTACCTGCCGCCGGGCGGCTACCAGACGACGGGCAAGTTCCAGGTGTACGGGAAGGCCGTCAGGATCGTCGGCGCCGGGCCCTGGTACACCCGCTTCCACGCGCCGGCCGGGCAGTCGAACACCGACGTCGGCTTCCGCGCGGACGCGACGGCCAACGGCTCGACGTTCGCGGGCTTCGCCTACTTCGGCAACTACACCTCGCGCATCGACGGGCCGGGCAAGGTGTTCGACTTCACGAACGTGGCGGACATGACGATCGAGAACCTGTGGGTGGAGCACCAGGTCTGCATGTACTGGGGCTCGAACACGGACGACATGACGATCAGGAACTCGCGGATCAGGAACGTGTTCGCCGACGGGCTCAACATGACCAACGGCAGCACCGGCAACCACGTCACCCACGTGGAGACCCGGTCCACCGGCGACGACAGCTTCGCCCTGTTCTCCGCCACCGACAACAACGCGGGCGAGCAGCACGGCAACGTCTACGAGAACCTGACCTCGCTGCTCACCTGGCGGGCCGCGGGCGTGGCCGTCTACGGCGGGTACGGCAACACCTTCCGCGACATCTACGTGGCCGACACGCTGGTCTACTCGGGCGTCACGATCAGCTCGCTCGACTTCGGCTACCCGATGCACGGCTTCGGGGCGAACCCGCCCACCCGGTTCGAGAACATCTCGCTCGTCCGGGCCGGCGGCCACTTCTGGGGCGCGCAGACCTTCCCGGCGATGTGGCTGTTCTCGGCGTCGAAGACGTTCCAGGGCATCCGGGTCAGCAATCTGGACATCGTCGATCCCACGTACAGCGGGATCATGTTCCAGACCATGTACGACGGCGCGCGGCCGGTGAACCCGGTCACCGACACCGTCTTCACGGACGTGTCGATCACCGGGGCGCGCAGGAGCGGCGACGCCTACGACGCCAAGTCGGGCTTCGGCATCTGGGTCAACGAGCTGCCGGAGCAGGGCCAGGGCCCGGCCGTCGGCTCGGCCACGTTCCGCGGCCTGCGCTTCGCCGACAACGCGCAGAACATCAAGAACACCACCTCGACGTTCACCCTGAACATCGAGTAGCTACAGCTCGCCCCTGGCCGGCAGGCCCTGCCAGTCGCTGGCGGTGGACGCGGCGGCGGCGCTCAGCTGCGTCGCGCGCCCCAGGCGCTCCGGCGGGGTCAGCCCGTCCAGGGCCGCGCTGAGGTAACCGGCCACGAACGCGTCCCCGGCCCCGCCGTAGTCGACCACCGGCGTCTGCGGGCCGGGGGCGTCGTAGCGCATCCGGTCGGCCCGCACGCTCGCGCCCTTGGCGCCGCGGGCGACCACGACCTCGCGTTCGGGGGTGAGCGCGGGCTTGACGAGGTCCAGCTCGTCCTGGCGGACGAAGAGCAGGTGCGACTGGCAGGCCAGCTCGGTGAGCACCTCCTCCGCCTCGCGCACCGACGCCCACAGCTCGGGGCGGTACTCGACGGCGAACGAGATCGGCACCTCCGCGCTCTTGGCCGCGCTCACGGCGGCCAGCACGGCGTCGTGCGGATCCCTGCCCAGAGCCGCGGTGACGCCGGTGACGTGCAGCATCCGCGCGGCGCCGACCCGGTCGATCGGCACGTTGCCGGGTGACAGCGTCGAGCCCGCCGAGCCGGCGCGGTAGTGGGTGACGAGCGGCTCGCGGCCCACCCGCGCGTCGCGCAGCAGCAGCCCGGTCGGCACCCCTTCCGTGACGCGCGTGTCGGTGACGTCGACGCCCTCGCCGCGCAGCACCGTCAGCACCCGGGCGCCCAGCTCGTCGGAGCCGACCTTGCCGGCGAAGGCGCACCGGTGACCGAGCCGCGCCAGGGCCACGGCCAGGGTGAACTCGGGGCCGCAGATGTCCAGCCTGGCCTCGGTCTCGTGGCGGACCCGGCCGCTGGAGACCACCCCGAGCGCCTCTCCGAGGGTGTAGACGTCGGTCATGGGCTCCGAGCCTAGTCGGTCAGGTGGCCTCAAAACGGATTTTTTTCCATCAGTGCAGGTGACCACCGTGATCAAAATTTTTCCGTAACTTTAGCGAACCTTTCCCCCTTAGTGTGGCTCTAAGCAGTAAAGGGAACCGGTCATCCCGGGCCGGTGCCACAAGATTTACGGGGAGAAGCACCCTCATGCGAAAGATCGCCGTAGGCCTGGTCGCCGCTCTCGCGGGCGGGACCATGCTGATGTCTGGTGGCAGCGCCGTCGCCGCCACCACCACCAAGGCGCCTAAGGTCGAGATCCTCGATGTCTCGCCGAACCCTGTCGTCGTCAAGCACGGCAGCGAGACCGTCGCCCGCTTCAAGGTGGGCGCCAGCTCCGACGTCGAGAAGGTCGAGCTCAGCGTCGAGCCGGCCGACAGCAAGTTCCGCACCCTGCGGGGCAAGGAAGTCAAGCCCCTGGAGAACTGGCTCTTCTCGGTGCCGTTCACCTCGCACGACCCCGAAGGCAAGTGGAAGGCCATCGCCACCGCCTTCGACAAGGAGGGCAAGCGTGTCGCCCACGACACGTCGTTCTTCTACGTCGACGTCCGCAAGGGCTGGAGCAAGGCCGACACCCGGCTGAGCTTCGACGCCTCGCCGTCGAAGGTCCGCAAGGGCAAGTCGGTCTACTTCTCCGGCCGCCTGCTGGCCGAGCGCGGTGACCACTGGCGCGCCGTGGGCTACGAGAAGGTCCACGTCTACTACAAGGCCAACGGCTCCAGTGGCTGGAAGTGGGTCGCCTCCGACCGCACCGACCGTCACGGCAAGTTCTACGCCAAGGACCGCGCCTACCGTAGCGGCAGCTACAAGGCCGTCTTCAAGGGCGACAGGAAGCTCGACGACGCCACCAGCCGCACCGACTACGTGCGCGTCTACAGCTGGCGCCGGTAAGCACCACTGAGTGAAGGCCCGGCCGGGCTCCGGCCGGGCCTTCGCCGTGCCCGGGCCCGGTGAGTTCCGGGATCCTGCGGGTAGCGACCGGATATGCCAGAGGATCTGCTGCGCGAGTACGACCCGTTCGACATCTTCGACGCCGAGGCGTCCCGGCTGGACTGGTTCTTCTCCGGCCTGGACGAGGAGGGCTGGCGGCGCCCTTCCCGCGCCGCCGGATGGACCGTCCGCGACGTGCTCGGCCACCTGGCCGGCGAGGAGCTCTACAACCAGGCCTGCCTCGACGGCACCCTCGGCGAGCTACGGCTGCTGATGGAGGCGGAGGGCATCGGCGGCTACAACGAGTTCAACGAGTGGTGCGTCCGTCAGCGGCGTGACCTGCCCGTCGAAGAGGTGCTGCGGGAGTGGCGCGACAAGAACGGCGACACCCGACGCCGCATGCGCGCGCTCGGCCGCGACGCCCTCCTGGAGACCATGGCCGGGCCCTATCCGGTGGGCGAGCAGGCCTTCCACTACGACTCCGAGTACGCCACGCACGCCGACGACGTGGGCGCGCCCGTCCGCCCGGACGAGGCGGACGACCGCACCTTCTGGCGGGTCGCGGTCGGCCGGTTCGCGCTGGCCGAGCAGGACCCGAGCGTGCAGGTGGAGCAGACCGCCGAGCAGATCTGGGTGCACTTCGGCGACGCCGAAGCCAGCTTGTCCTATCCGGACTTCGTCGAGGCGACGGTGGGCCGGCTCCCTCCGGGCAACGGGCTCAGCCCGCGGCTCGTGTCGGCGCTGCGTTGTCTCGCCTGAGAGGAGTGTGAATCCCCATGTGGCTGCGCAACCGCGCGGGAACGGAGCCGTTGACCGCGCGCAGCCCCTACCGGTTGCGCCGGATCCTGTCCCTGGCCGCGCTCGTGCTGGGCACCGCGGCGGCGGTCTACTTCATCACGCAGGCGATGAGCACGGGCGAGCAGGTGTGGGCATGGGAGGCCGCGATCGCGGCGGCCGTCGCGGTCTTCGCCGCCGTCGACCTGGTCATCATCCAGCGCCGCCTCTCACGCCAGCGCGACCGCCAGCACCAGTAGGGCGACTGTCACGACGATGACCGCGACCATGAACCAACCACTCAGGAGCAGCCTCCGGAGACGGCCCGTCCCGGAGGCGACCCCCGACACGCGCCTGGCGAGCTTGGGGTCGTCGCGTTCCAGGGCATCCTCGATCTCCTCAAGGATGCGGCGCTCCCGCTCCGACAGGGCCATATGCCATCACCACCGCTCCCACCGCCGGTCCCGCCCCTGCTACCCAGGGACGGGCCGTTCAGTACGGGGTCATGGCCTGCTGTAACGCTTGTTGAAGCGCTCGACCCGGCCCGCGCTGTCGAGGACGCGGCCGCGGCCGGTGTAGAAGGGGTGGCTCGCCGACGACACGTCGACGTCGATCACCGGGTAGGTGCGGCCGTCCCCCCACTCCACGGTGGCCGTGCCGGTCGCGGTGGACCGGGTGAGGAAGGCGACCCCGGCACTCGGGTCGCGGAAGACGACGGGACGGTACGCGGGATGCAGGTTCTTCTTCATGTGCCCGTCAACCAGATGGGAACGGTTTTCATTCCCACGCCGCGAAAGGGGCAAGGGAGGACGATGCGCAGCGGCTACGATCGCCGTGGGCGAACCCGGCTCGAGAGCGATTCCGAACACGTAAGGTAGCCGCATGAATACAGCCACCGAGGTCCTGCACCGCGTGTTCGGCTACGACACGTTCCGGCCGGGGCAGCAGGAGATCATCGAGCATGTGGCGGCGGGCGGCGACGCGCTCGTGCTCATGCCGACCGGCGGCGGCAAGTCGCTGTGCTACCAGATCCCCGCGCTCGTCCGGCCCGGGACGGGCGTGGTCATCTCGCCGCTGATCGCGCTCATGCAGGACCAGGTGGACGCGCTCACCGCGCTCGGGGTGCGGGCCGGGTTCCTCAACTCGACGCAGGACTTCGACGAGCGGCAGCTGGTGGAGGCCGAGTTCCTGGCGGGCGAGCTCGACCTGCTCTACCTCGCGCCCGAGCGGCTGCGGCTGGAGTCGACGGTGCGGCTGCTGAAGAAGGGCGCGATCTCGCTGTTCGCCATCGACGAGGCCCACTGCGTCTCCCAGTGGGGCCACGACTTCCGGCCCGACTACCTGGCGCTGTCCGAGCTCCACGCCCAGTGGCCCGAGGTGCCGCGCATCGCGCTGACCGCCACCGCCACCCCGGCCACCCACGCCGAGATCGCCGAGCGCCTCGGCCTGCGCGAGGGCGAGGCCCGCCACTTCGTCGCCGGCTTCGACCGCCCCAACATCCACTACCGGATCACCGCCAAGAGCGAGCCCAAGCGGCAGCTCCTCGACTTCCTCCGCGCCGAGCACCCCGGCGACTCCGGCATCGTCTACTGCCTGTCGCGCTCGTCGGCCGAGAAGATCGCCGCGTTCCTGGTCGAGAACGGCATCCCCGCGCTCCCCTACCACGCCGGCCTCGACGCCCGCACCCGCGCCCACCACCAGGCCCGCTTCCTGCGCGAGGAAGGGCTGGTCGTGGTGGCGACGATCGCGTTCGGCATGGGCATCGACAAACCCGACGTGCGCTTCGTGGCCCACCTCGACCTGCCCAAGTCCGTCGAGGGCTACTACCAGGAGACCGGGCGGGCCGGGCGCGACGGGCTGCCCGCCACGGCGTGGATGGCGTACGGCCTGCAGGACGTCGTCCAGCACCGGCGCATGGCCCTCGAAGGCGACGAGCAGCACCGCCGCCGCCAAGCCCTCCACCTCGACGCGATGCTCGCCCTGTGCGAGACCGTGACGTGCCGGCGGGTCATGCTGCTCGACTACTTCGGCCAGCCGGGCGGCTCCCCGTGCGGCAACTGCGACACCTGCCAGACGCCGCCCGAGTCCTGGGACGGCACCGTGCCGGCGCAGAAGGTGCTCTCCACGGTGCTGCGGCTGGCCCGCGAGCGGGGACAGAAGTTCGGCGTGGGGCAGATCGTCGACATCCTGCTCGGCAAGACGACGGCCAAGGTCCTGCAGCACGGCCACGACTCGCTGACCGTCTTCGGCATCGGCACCGAGCTCGGCAACGCCGAGTGGCACGGCGTGGCCCGGCAACTCCTGGCGCAGGGCCTGCTCGCGGTCGAGCCCAACTACGGCGCCCTCGTCCTGACCGACGCCAGCGCGGCGGTGCTGCGCGGCCAGCACGAGGTCCGCCTGCGCCGCGACCCCCGCCGCCCGGCCAAGGCCGCGTCGGCCCCGAAGTCCCGCCCGGCGGCCGACCTGCCCCCGGAGGCGGCCCCCATCTTCGAACGGCTGCGGGCCTGGCGCGCGGCCACGGCCAAGGAGCAAGGGGTTCCGGCCTACGTCATCTTCCACGACGCCACGCTGCGTGAGATCGCGACACTGGGGCCGTCGTCACTGGAGGAGCTGGGCACGGTGAGCGGGGTGGGCGAGAACAAACTGGCCAAGTACGGCGACCAGGTCCTGGCCACCCTGTCCGACTCCTGACCCCTGTCCCCCAAAGGCTCACCGACGCCTTCCCCGAGGGGCCTTCACGATGAAGATCGCTGTTCAGTGCCAAGCGGCTTCGTGGTCGCATCGCGCAGAATGACCATACTGCTGCCGGCCAAAGACCTGACATGCGCTCTTGCCTCTTTGGATCGCAGCGCCAGCATGACCGCCCAAGAATTCGCCCCCGCAGTGGAGACAGAAAGCACAACCCCTGAAATCTCATGATTGCGCCGCCCACGCTGAACCGTCACCAGGCGCACCGGGTCGCCTGTGCTCAGCGTGCCGCCGAAGACTTTTCCGTAGGGCACGGTAAGCCCGACGGTCGATATCCGCCCGCCCAGCACTCCCCTGAGGTCAGGAGAAATATCAGAGGTCAGGAGCGGTTCACCCGCTCGCACTGCTTCGATGGTGAGCCTGCCCTCAATCGGCAAGGTGGCATACTCACTCGCATCGAAGCTGGCTCGCGTCTCCAGGTCGAAATCATCTATCTTCACCTGATAGTAGGCGGGCAAGTCATACTTCGCCACCAGCACCGGCACCTGCCGGTGGATCTGAATAGCCCAGACACCCGCCGCCAGGATCGCGACGAAGGCTATAAGGAGGATGAGTCCAGACAGAGGGCTGCGTTGCTGACGTGGAGGACTCAGCCTGCCATCAATGGCACCCAGAGCTGGAAGTAGAGCACCCGCATCGCGCGGAGGATCGATGCCGGCAACTCGTGTCGCCGGCATCGGACCTTCTCCTCCTGAAGGCGCAGCGTCATCGGGACGGTCAGGTGGCGGTGCGGCACTCTGCATCTGTCCGCTTGCGCTTTCGCCTGGGCCGGGTTGCGACTCCCTCTGGCCGGGCGAGGGATTCACCGTGCACCTCCACCAGGCTTGGTGGGGGTATCAGGCCCTGCCACCAGCAGCCGGATCTCTTCCGTGTCCGGTTCATAATCAGAGTCGAGGAAAAGATTCTCAAGAATCAGTCTCTGGAGGTCAGCCCACTGCTTCTTTTCGTCAGCCATGGAAGTGGGCTGACGCAACCGCAGGCGCTTGAGCAGCGCGAATCGATACACCTCAAATGCGGATTTGAGATACTGACCGTACTCGATCGCCGCTGGAATGGCAGAGACATATGCACAGTACGCGAAGAACAGGCTGACCCCGAGCAGCCCTAGAGCCAGCGGCATCGACGTGTCCAGAAACCAGGCTATGAAGGGGTTCATGACGCCGAAGCCGCAGAACCACAGGGAAAGAACCAGCAGGAACTCCATCGTTGCGCGGGCATTCTCAACATCGTTCTGGATCTCCCGCGGCAGCACATGGTATAAGCGCGGCCATAGAGTCACCAGTCCAGCACCGTATCGCTGGATGGGATATGCCTCGGCAGCGCGCAGTACGTTTCCCAGCCTGGTCGCCAGGACATGGCTCGGATCTTCCGGGTATATGCGATGCTGAAGATGTACGGCAGCGTCGATATTCGGACCATAGAGGCTCATGTATTGCAGCTCGGCCTGACGTGCACCGTGCCACTTCCTGCCGACGCCATAGATTCTGTGCCATCGCTGCCAAGGATATCCCTCGAACAGTCGTACGATATTGCGCCACTGGCTCGCCAGAACAGACGCCCCGAACCACGAGAGTGCGAAGAAACCCAGAGTCTCGATCACCTGCAGTCCGAGAGATTGCGCACTCCAAGCCGCAACCAGAGCCTCAAGCCTGCCGCCCTGCAGGAGGCTCGGCAATAGCGTGACGGGTGGGAACAGCAGCACGGGGAGAAAAGCGTTGCGAAGGAAACGCTTCTCAAGAATGGAGCTGGCCCGATCGAACAGGCTGTCTATCATTGGGGCGTGTAGTTCACAATCTCGTACTGATGGGAGCTTCCGCCAACAGGACACAAGGGTCTCTTACGGTACCACTTCGCCTGCCAGCCACAAACAGTGCAGCGAAGCTCAACTTCGACCTGCCGAATTCGATGCCCTCTGTCACACACCCGGATGTCATCTGACCGCGGCATCGCCCATTTGTGCCCCGAACCCGCGCAGCCGACATAATCGGACCAGATGTATCCACGTGGCTCGTTACCGGCCAGATCTATGTCGCCTGGGCTCATCGTTCCGCCCTCCCGGGGAGCCGACCGGGGTTTGCCTGTGACAGTGAGGTGCCAGCGGCTGTGTGTCAAGAGGAAGCCTCAGGAGTCTCCTGAGGTGCTGCGACGATCCGGGTTGAATCGGCACTGTTCCGCTCCCTCGACGCGGCGACCACCCAACAGCACAGCGTGAAACATGGCGGTGGTCGGATGCTGTTTGTGCTCGTCAAAAACTTCGGACGCTTGGTTCTGGGCCACAACCACCGTTTAGTGACCTGCCGCGGCGATCGGACCCAGATGCTCTTTATAGCTATGTTTGTCGGTTCAGGTTGCGGTAACCGCCGCTGCCGCCCGTGCGGGGCGAATGGCGAAGAAGCCGATGAACGCTTCGGCCGCGGTCAGCCCGATCCAGGGGCGCGATCGCTCCACCGAACACTTGGGTCAGAGCACGGCCAGCATTGGAGCCTGAACTGGAGTTGGAGGGCTCACTCAGTGTGCAGACATGCCTCGCCCTGGGATCACACGTCCCTACGAAGCGGCGAAGCGGGGTTTTAGATGGGGGTTTGGGGGGGCGCGCCCCCAATGGGCGCGGCCTGAGCTGTCGGGCGCGGAGTGCTGGTGGGCGAAGACCATGCTTTGGGACCGCCTGCAGGAAAGGGACGGGCGTGGGCTAGATCCACATATCGTCCAATCATGAGCCTTTCGTATGTGGTGACCGGTGGAGGCAGAGGGATCGGGCGGGCTGTCGTGGAGCGCCTGCTGGGAGAGAAGCACACCGTGGTGGTCGTGGAGCGCGACCCCGATGCGCTGGGCTGGGCCGGCGAGCGGGTGGTCGGGGTGGTCGGCGACGCGGCGGACGAGGGTGTCGCGGGCCGCGCCGCCGACCTGGCGCAGGAGGCGGGCACGCTGGCCGGCTGGGTGAACAACGCCGCCGTCTTCCGCGACGCCTCCGTGCACAGCGCGCCCATTGAGGAGGTACGCGGACTCATCGCGGCGAACCTGGACCTGGCGGTCGTCGGCTGCGCGGTCGCCGTGCGCCGCTTCCTGGCCGCCGGCACCGGCGGCGCCGTCGTCAACGTCACCTCCCACCAGGCCCGGCGCGCGGTGCCGGGCAGCCTGCCGTACGCCACGGCCAAGGCCGGGATAGAGGGGCTGACCAGGGCGCTCGCCGTCGAGTACGGCAAGCGGGGGATCCGGGTCAATGCCGTCGCACCCGGGTCGGTGGCGACGGAACGGTACGAGGAGTTCCTGGCCGGGCAGCCGGCGGAGGCGGCGGCCGAGGTCGAGCGGGAGATGGCGCGGCTGCATCCGCTCGGCCGGGTGGCCACGGCCGGTGAAATCGCCGCGGCGGTCGCGTACCTGCTCTCGCCGGAGGCGTCCTTCGTCAACGGGGTGACGCTGCCGGTGGACGGGGGGCGTTCGGTGCTCGGGCTGGACCCCGAGGCCCGGGATTGAGGCAGCAGCGCCTGCGAAACGGACGGAAAACCGCGAGGCCGCCGATTAAGTGATCAAAGGGTTGATTGTTCGCCTCAAGGATCATTAGCCTCGGTTGAGTTGGCGCCGAATTCGGGTGTCGCCACGCGGATCCCGTGCGCCGGTGTCAGGTCTTGGAGGTACGGTGACACCTGATCCGTTCGATCACATCTCCGCCGGATACGACCCCGACCCCGCCCTGTCGATGTCCCTGCACGCCGACGCCTACACCGATCCGCGCTGGTCCGACGTCGACCAGCGGGCGATCTTCGCTCGTACGTGGCAGTGGCTGTGTCACGTGGAGAAGCTGCGGGAGCCGGGGAGCTATGTGACGGGCACGGTCGCCGGCCTGCCGATCGTCGCGGTCCGCGACGAGGCCGGCGCGCTGCGGGCGTTCTACAACGTGTGCAAGCACCGGGCGCACGAGCTGCTGACGGGGTCCGGTGTCCGGCGCAGCATCGTGTGCCCGTACCACGCCTGGAACTACGACCTGACCGGCCGGTTGCGGCGGGCGCGCAACACCGGCGACATGCCCGGGTTCGACGCCTCCGCCGTGTGCCTGGACCAGGTCCAGGCCGGCGAGTTCGGCGGCATGGTCTACGTCAACCTCGATCCCGGGGCCGCGCCCCTGACCGAACAGGCCGGGGACCTGGAGGCGGAGATCCTGGCGCGGGCGCCGGACGTGGCGAAGCTGACCCTCGCCCGCCGGCTCACCTACGACATCGCCTCCAACTGGAAGAACGTCGTCGACAACTTCCTGGAGTGCTACCACTGCCACGTGGCGCACAAGGACTTCGTGTCCCTGGTCGACATGAGCACCTACGAGGTCACCACCCACGGGATCTGGTCCAGCCACATGGCCCTGGCCGGCAAGGCGGAGAACTCCGCCTACGACGTGTCGGGGGCGACGGTCACCGAGCACGCGGTCTGGTGGCTGTGGCCCAACACATGCCTGCTGCGCTATCCCGGCCGGGGCAACTTCATGGTGCTGCAGCTCATCCCTGACGGCCCGGAGCGGACCCGGGAGACCTGGGACTTCTACCTGGAGACGGCCGAGCCCGACGAGGCCGAGGTGGACAGCATCCGCTACATCGACGAGGTGCTCCAGAAGGAGGACATCGCCCTGGTGGAGAGCGTCCAGCGCGGGATGCGCAGCCCCGCGTTCACCCAAGGCAAGATCGTCTACGATCCGGGCGGGTCCGGCCTGTCGGAGCACGCGGTCCACCATTTCCACGGTCTCGTCCTCGACGCCTACCGCCGCGAACTCGAACGCTCCCCATGAACGCAGGAACCTTTCCGGCCGTCCGTGTGTAGAGGAAGGGATGGACGGAACGGCCGGGAGGAGCGTCGGTGCGGGCGTTGGCGATGGCGGTGGTGGCGGTGGTCGTGCTCGTCGGCGGGTGCGCGGCAGGCACGACGGGTACGGGCGAGTCCACGCACGCGCCTCCACCGGGCGCGGACGGGCCGATGGCCGACGCCGTGAAGACCGGGGAGACGTGCAACGGGACCGAACTGCTCACTCCCGCCGACGGCTTCGCCGAGGTGCGGGGCACTTCCGAGGACGCCGAGCTGTGGGGGCTGCTGTTCGCCGAGGTGCCGTTCGAGGCGGGGGCCGAGGTGAAGATCGTGTGGCGGATGACCGGGGAGGGCCCGCTCAAGGTCTCGGCGACGGGGCCCGGCGGGAAGCGGGCCAAGCTCGTCTGGCTGGAGGACCACGGCGGGTCCAACTGGCGGCGGCCCGGCTACGAGTGGGGCACCGGGTGGGTGTTCCCCGCGCCCGGGTGCTGGAAGGTGGAGCTGTCCAGGACCCGGGGCTCGGGGCACGCCTGGCTACGGGTGGCGTGACGCGAGGGCGCGGTCGACGAACGTCGTCACGTCCGCCAGCACCTCGTCCTTGTTCGTCTCGTTGAAGACCTCGTGACGGGCCTCCGGGTAGATGATCTCGGTGAAGTCGCCGCCCTTGACGGCTTCGATGCCGGGCCGGGTGCCCGACAGCGGGACGAGCCGGTCGTCGGAGCCGTGGATCCACAGCGTCGGCAGCGGGCCGAAGGTGCCGCCCTTGGCGATGACCTCGATGGTGGTGGCGAGCGCCTCCAGCGTGGGCCGCTTGAACGCGCCGTGCCACACCAGCGGGTCCTCGGCGTAGGCGACGCCGACGGCGGGGTCGCGGGAGAGCGTGGCCGGGTCGATCGGCACTTCCGGGATCGGGTCGAGCGCGAGCAGTTGCGGGATGACCTCCCAGGAGCCGATGACCGGCCCGGACAGCACCAGCGCGGCCAGACCGTCGCCGTAGCGCTGCGCGTAGCGGGCGGCGATCAGGCCGCCCATCGAGTGGCCGATCAACACGACGGGCACGCCGGGATGGTCGGCGCGGACGCGCTCGTCCACCGCGTGCACGTCGGTCACCACGTCCTCGAAGTCGTCGATCAGCACCCGCTCGCCCTGCGACTTGCCGTGTCCCATGTGGTCCAGGCCGTAGACGGCGGCGCCGTGGCGCACGAGGGCGTCGGCGACGTGCTCGTACCGGCCGATGTGCTCGCCGTAGCCGTGCACGAGGACGGCGACGTAGCGGGGCCGCTCGTTCGGCCACTCGCGCACGACGTTCTCACCTCGCGTGCCGACGAACCTGTGCTCCCGTGACTCGGCCATGTCGCGCTCCTTCGTGCGTACGCCCCGGCGGGGGCACTGTGCCAGGCGGGTAGCGCCACCGTATCGGGAAGCGGAGGGGTTGTCAGGGTGACCCTGACGGTCTAGCGTCCGTGTCAGGTCACACCTGACAGCTCAAGGAGGCTTCCATGCAGGACCTGGAGATCCGCTGCTCGTTCTGCACCAAGTCCAAGGACGAGGTGGGCAAGATGATCGCCGGCGCCGGCGTCTACATCTGCGACGAGTGCGTCGGGCTGTGCAACGCCGTGCTGGAGATGCCGCGCGAGTCGTCGTCCACCGCCGAGATCCCCTGGCCGGACACCATGTCCGACCAGGAGATCCTCGACTTTTTGCCGCGCATCGCCGCCGTCAGCGCCCAGGTCGACGCCAACCTCCAGGTCTGGGTCGACCGGCTGCGCGACCGGGGCGTCTCATGGGCGCGGATCGGCGCCGCCATGGGCACGGCTCGGCAGTCGGCGTGGGAGAGGTTCTCCGGCGAGAAGAGCTAGATGTCGTAGTCGAACTCGTCGTAGGAGAGCTTGCGGCGCAGGATGTGGACGACCTTCTGCGGGTCGTCGTACGTGTCCGGCACGTAGTAGGGCCTGCCCCGGCGGCCGAACGTGATCGCCGACGGCCCCTCCCAGTCGCCCAGCAGGCCGGAGAGCTGCCCGATCTCCTCGTGCGACTCGACGCCCAGCGAGCGGGCGTAGTCGTCGGCGCCGAACACCAGGTGGCGCGCCAGCTCGACGGGCACCTCCTGGAAGCCCTTGTAGTCGGAGAAGAAGAACTCCCTGAACCGGCGCAGCTCCCGCTCGTCGACCACGTCGGGCCCGATGATGTGCTTGATGCCGGTGCAGTAGACGTCGGCCAGGCAGCCGACGACCGTCAGCTTGTCCCAGTTGTGACGCCTCACCACCAGCACCGACACCTTGCCGCCCTCGGCGTCGGGCGCCTCGTCCGTCCAGCCGCGGGCGGGGTCGACGCCGAGTCCGTTGCTCCAGCCGACGCTCATCCAGCAGCCGATCAGCTCGGCCTCACGGTCGTCCCCGCCGCCGGCGTTCTCGGCCGCGATGGCCCGCACCAGCGGGGCGACGGCCGACGGCGGCACCTTGAGCGCGCGGGCGATCTCCTTGGGCGAGCGGCCCTCGGCCCGCAGCTCGCGTACGCGTTCCTTGAGTTCTGCGCTGTCCACCCGCGCAGCCTAGCCCTTAAGGCCGGATGAAGTGGATCGTAAGCCCGCCCGGTCATGGTGGGCCCTCGCCGACATGGAGAGGGAGGCCACCATGACGCAGACCGCCTCGTACGAGATCATCCGCGTGTTCGACGTGCCCCGCGAGGACGTGTTCGCCGCCTGGACCACGCCGGAGCGGTTCGCCCGGTGGTTCGGGCCGCGGTTCATGGCCGCGCCGGTGGACCGGATCGTCCTGGACGCCCGTCCGGGCGGCCGATGGCAGGTGACGCTGACCGCCGAGGAGGGCTTCGAGGTGACGTTCGACGGCGCCTACCGCGAGGTGGCGCCGCCGGGGCGGTTCGTCTTCACCATCGGCGATCCCGGCAGCCCGGGTCCGGCCTCGGTGGTCACGGTCGAGCTGGCGGACGCCGGGGGCCGGACCGCGATGACCTTCCATGAGCACGGCGCCGGCGAGGAGTCCCGGCGGGGCTGGATGGAGTTCTTCGACCGGCTCGGCGAGCTGCTGGCCGGCTGACGTTCCGGCTCACGGTCCGGTTGCCGGTGAGAGCGCCGACGGAGCGTCGTCCAGCTCCAGCTTGCCGCCCTCGGCGTACGCGGCCGCGTACGCGGGCTCGCCCAGCGCCTCCCGGCACGCCTCGGCGACCCGGTGGATCTCCTCCTGCTCGGAGGGCACCGGCGGCGTGTGGTGCCGGGCGCGGGCCGCCGCCGCGAGGCCGAGCAGGCGGGCCGCGGCCGGGTGGGAGCCGCCGGCGGCCAGCGCGCTGGCCATGCCCTCCACGGTGAACGCGGTGGTGCGCGGGTCGCCCAGCTTGCGGCACGCGTCGTAGGCCTCACGGTGCAGCGCCAGCGCGGCGGCCCAGTCGCCGCGCTGCTCGGTGACGTAGCCGAGCGCGCCCAGGGTGGTCGGCAGGTGCAGGGCGGGCTCGACGCCGGGGCCGCGCGGGACGCCGTCGAGCAGGTTGAGCAGGTGCCGCTCCGCCAGGTCGAGCTCGCCCGCCTTCTGGGCGGCGAAGGCGAGCCCCATCTCCGACATCATCCGGCCCTCCTGGTAGCCGTGGGAGACGGCCAGCCGCATGGCCCTGCCGCACAGCTCCATCGCGCGCGCGTGGTCGCCCTCGTACATGGCCAGCCAGCCGAGCCACGAGGTGCGCCGGGCGACCTCGGGCCACAGCCCCAGTTCCTCGGCCATGTGGAGGCCCTCGGCGAACAGCTCCTTGGCGCGCTCGCCGTCGGCGACCGTCTGGGCCATCCCGGCGAGCCACTCGGTGGCCTGGAGCAGGCCCCAGCGGTCGCCCAGCTCACGGAAGATCCGGGCGCTCTCCTCGCCGACCTCCTTGAGCGTCTCCAGGTCGCTGGTGGCGAAGGCGGTCCTGGCCTGCCTGCTGAGCGCGGCGGCGACGCCCCACCGGTCGCCGAGGGCGCGGCACTCCTTCAGCGCCCTGCCCACGAGCTCCTCGCTGGACGGCAGGTCGAGGACGACCAGGCCGACGAAGAGCGTGGCCCTGGCCCGCGCGGCGCGGTCGTCGATCCGGGCGAACACCGGCTCCCAGTCGACCTCCTCGCCGAGCAGCGCGGTGAACCCGGCCAGCCATCCAGCGGCGCGGGCGGACGCGTCACCGCCGTCGGGCCCGGCCGCGGCCAGCGCCGTCTCCAGGGACCGCCGGCCCTCCGCGAGCCGGCCGCGCAGGAACCAATACCACGCCAGCGCGTTCACCAGCCGCAGCGCGACGTCCGTCATGCCCTGCTCGACGGCCGTGTCGAGGGCGGCGCGCAGGTTGGCGCCCTCCTGGTCGAGCCGCTGCAGCCAGGCCCGCTGCTCGTGTCCGTAGAGGTGTGGCGCGGCCTGCTCGGCGAGGGCCAGGTAGTGGCGGGCGTGCGCGGCTCGCGCGCTCTCCAGCTCGCCCGCGTCGGCGAGGCGGGCCAGGCAGTATTCGGCCACCGACTCCAGCAGCCGGTAGCGCACGCCCGCGGCGCCGTCGACGACCACCACCAGCGACCGGTCCACCAGCCGGGCCAGCAGGTGGAGCACGTCCTCATCGGGGCTCACCGCCTCGGCGGCCTCGATGGTGCAGCCGTCGGCGTGCACGGCCAGCCGCCGCAGCACCGCCCGCTCGGGCTCGGTGAGCAGGTCCCAGCTCCAGCCGATGACGGCCATGAGCGTCTGCTGGCGGGCGGGCGCGCCGCGCCGGCCGGAGGCGAGCAGCTTGAACCGGTCGTCGAGCCGGTCCACCACGCCCCGCACGCCGAGCACCCGCACCGGGGTGGCGGCCAGCTCCAGCGCCAGCGGGATGCCGTCGAGCCGGCGGCAGAGCTGCGCCACCGCCTGCGCGTTGCCCGCGTTCAGCGCGAACCCGCGCGCCGACGCCGCCGCCCGCGCCACGAACAGCCGCACCGCGTCAGACCTGGCCATGACCGCCAGGTCGGTGCTGGCGGGGAGGTTGAGCGGCGGCACCGCCCACAGCACCTCGCCGTCGACCGCCAGCGGCTCCCTGCTGGTGGCGAGGACGCGCAGGCCGGGGGCGGCGCGCAGCAGCCGCGCGGCCAGCTCGGCGGCCTGCTCGACGACGTGCTCGCAGTTGTCGAGCACGAGCAGCATCCGGCGGGCCCGCAGCGCGTCGGCCAGCCGGTCGGCGGGCGCGGCGGCGTCGTCCTGGCGGATGCCGAGCGCGGCCATGACGGCTTCGGGCAGCGACGCCGTGCGCCGGTCGAGCGGGGCCAGCTCCACCAGCCACGCCCCGTCGGGGAACTCCTCGGCCGGCTCGCCGGCCACCTCCAGCGCCAGCCGGGTCTTGCCGACCCCGCCGGTGCCGGTGAGGGTGACCAGCCGCTCCTCCCGCACGAGCGACCGCACCTCGGCCAGCGCGTCGCCCCGGCCGATGAGCTTGCTGAGCGAGGCGGGCAGGTTGGTGGCCGGGCGCTCGGCGGGGCCGCTCAGCGCCGGGTCCTGGCCGAGTATCGCCTGGTGCAGGGCCGCCAGCTCGGGGCCCGGGTCGAGGCCGAGCTCCTCGGCGAGCCTCTCGCGCAGCTCCGCGTAGCCGGCCAGCGCCTCGCTCTGGCGGCCCGCGCGGTAGAGGGCGCGCATGTGGGCGGCCCGCAGCCGCTCGCGCAGCGGGTGGCGGGAGACGAGGTCGCCCAGCTCGCCCACCAGCAGCCCGTGCTCGCCCAGCTCCAGCCGCGCCTCGGCGCGCAGCTCCAGCGCGGTGAGCCGCTGCTCCTCCAGCCGCACGACGGCGGCCCTGGTGAACTCCTCGTCGGCGAAGTCGGCGTAGGCGGGGCCCCGCCACAGGTCGAGCGCGTCGGCGAGCAGGCCGGCGCGGGTGCGCGGGTCGTCGGCGGCCTCGGCGCGGGCCAGCAGGTCGGTGAAGCGGGCGGCGTCGACCTGCCGGCCCGCGGCCAGCTGGTAGCCGGGGGCCTTGGAGACGACCAGGTGCTTGCCGCCCGGCTCGGCGTCCTCCAGCGCCTTGCGCAGCTGGGAGACCCGCACCTGGAGGGCGCCCGTCGGGTTGCCGGGCTGGTCGTCGCCCCACAGGTCGTCGAGCAGGCGGTCGGTGGAGACCGGCCGCCCGTCGTGCACGAGCAGGTCGGCGAGGAGCGCGCGCACCTTGAGCCCCGGCACCGTCACGGGCTCTCCCGCGTCGGTCCAGACGGCCAGCGGGCCCAGCACCCCGAAACGCATGCCCGTCACCCTACGCGCCGGGTCCGTCAGAAAGCGTCCGGCGGGAGGTGCGGGGCCTTCCTGGCGGAGCCGCGGTAGCGGGCGGGGTCGTAGCGGCGCTCGCCCGCGTCCAGCTTGGCGTGGGCCGCCGCCACCAGGTCGACGCCCAGGACGTCGGCGAGCCGTACCAGGTAGGCGGTGACGTCGCCCAGCTCCGCCGTGATGCGGGACAGGGTCTCGGGGCCGGGGTCGCGCGACTCGTCAGGGGTGAGCCACTGGAGCTCGGCCACCAGCTCACCCACCTCGCCCGCCAGCGCCATCGCCAGGTTCTTCGGCGTGTGGAACTGCTCCCAGTCGCGGGCCCGCGCGAACGCCCGCAGCCGCTCCGCCAGCCCGTCCAAGTCCGTCGTCATGGTTGACGACCTTACGAGTCCTCGCCTGGTGCGAAACTTTCGAGGAAGGTGCGCTGAATATTTCAGCTCGGGATAATGATCCTGGAGCGGCGTGGGAGGCCTGATGGGTGCGGTGATCGACGGGCGGGCGGCGGAGGCCGGCGACGTGGCGCTCGCCATGTCCGCGAGATACGGGCACTTCACGGCGATGCAGGTGCGGGGCGGGAAGGTGCGCGGGCTGGCGGCGCACCTGGACCGGCTGAGCGGCGCCACCCGTGAGCTGTTCGGCCAGGAGCTCGACCTGGACCTGGTGCGGGCGTCCGTCCGGGCGCTGGGGGCGGTGGACGCGAGCGTGCGGGTGTTCGTGTGCGACGCCGGCGGGGTGCGGGTGATCGCGGTGTCCGGCCCGCCGGTGCGGCTCGCGGCGACCCCGAAGAGGCTCAGGTCGGTCCGCTACCAGCGGTTCCTGCCGCACATCAAGCACACCGGCGGCTTCCCGCAGGGCTACCTGGGCAGGCTCGCCGAGCGGGAGGGGTACGACGAGGCGCTGCTGACGTCCGACGACGGGGTGATCTCGGAAGGGGCGGTCACCAACCTGGGGTGTTTCGACGGCGACCGGGTGATCTGGCCGGACGCGCCGATGCTGCGCGGCGTCACCATGCGACTGCTGGAGGGCGAGCTGGCGCGGGCCGGCGTGCCATGCGAGCGGCGGGTGCTGCGGGTGGCCGACCTGACGGAGTTCCCCGCCGTGTTCCTGGCGAACTCGTGGGGGGTGGTGGCCGTGGACCGGGTGGACGGCCACCGGATCGAGGTGGACGAGGCGCTGATGGCGCGGGTGACCGGCTGTTACGAGAGCGCGGGCTGGGACTCCTTCTGAGCGGCCTCCTCCTGCACCGGTGGCTTCTCACCGGGTTCGAGGCGGTTGAGCAGGGCCGCGAGCGTTGCCCCGTACACGATGTGGCCGGCGGCCATCACGGCCGGGCGGCCCGGGAGGTCGCGGTCGATGGGCGGCAGGACGCTCAGCCGCGGCGCCCAGCCCTCGTAGCTGACCACCCAGATCAGCAGCGCGTAGCCGACGCCGAGCGGCACCCTGCGGCGCGGGCGGCGCGACAGCAGGGCGAAGGCCATGCCGGAGGCGACGCCGAAACCGAGGTGGGCCACCGCGCCCAGCACGCCCTCGCCGGTCTTGTGGCGGGCCTTGCTGCCGGGGAGCAGGCCGCGGACGATGTGCTTGGGCGGCTGGCCGGGCATGAGGCCCGCCTTCTGGCCCGCCAGCATGACCGTGCTCATCGTCATGGTGGCCGCGGCGCCGCTGATGGCACCGTTCGCGAGTCTGCGCATCATGGCCCTGCGGCTGCCCGCGCCGCCAGGGCCGAAACCCGGGTCAGGCGGGCAGCGGGGTGGTGCTCTCGCGCACGATCAGCTCGGTCGCCAGCTCGACGCGGCGGGCCTCGGGCGTCTCGCCGCGCCGCATGGCCAGCACGGTGCGGGTGGCGAGCGCGGCCATCTCCTGCAGCGGCTGGCGCACCGTGGTCAGCGGCGGCCAGGCCGACTTGGCCAGCGGGATGTCGTCGAAGCCGACCACGCTGAGATCCTCGGGCACCCGCAGGCCGCGCTGGCGGGCCGCCTCCAGGACGCCGAACGCCTGCATGTCACTGCCCGCGAAGATCGCCGTCGGCGGGTCGTCGAGGGAGAGCAGCGCGTGGCCGTGGTCGTGGCCGGAGTCGACCATGAACGTGCCGCGGCGGATCAGCTCGGGCGAGGCGGGCACCCCGGCCGTCTCCAGCGCGGCGCGGTAGCCGTCGATGCGGGCCTGGCTGCACAGCATGTCGGCGGGCCCGCTGATCATGCCGATGCGGCGGTGGCCGAGCTCCAGCAGGTGGCGGGTGGCGGCCAGGCCGCCGTTCCAGTTGGTCGCGCCGACGGAGACGACGCCGGGGGCGGGCTCGCCCTCCGGGTCGACCACGACGAACGGCAGCGAGCGGGCACTCAGCTGGTCCTGCACGCCGGACGACAGTTTCGACGCGACGATCACCACGCCGTCGGTCCGGCGGCCGGCGAGCCGTTCGAGCCAGTCGCGGCCCGGCCCCGCGTGGGTGTGCAGGACGGTGATGACGACGCTGGCCCCGGCCTCGTGGGCGGCGCTCTCCGCGCCGCGCACGATCTCCATCGCCCAAGGCGACTCCATCTCGGTGAAGACGAGGTCGACCAGCCCGGCCGGGGTCTCGTCCTGGCTGATGCGCCGCTGGTAGCCGTGCTTGTGCAGCAGCCGTTCGACGCGATGGCGGGTCGCCGGGGCGACCTCGGGCCGGCCGTTGATCACCTTGGACACCGTGGGGATCGACACCCCGGCTTCCTCGGCTATCAGAGCGATCGTCACCCGCCTCTTCCCAGACATGATCCGGAGTTTAGCCGAAACTTTCGGAATCCGGATAACCGGTCGTGATCCGATCGCGACCGACGCGGCTATTGACGCTTTGTCAGCCATATACCTATGCTCCGGTCAATGAAAATATCGGGGGGTTCACGAAACTTTCGCCAGCCGAGGAGGGAACCCCTATGAAGAGAACCTGTGCGTTGATAGCGGCAGCCGTCCTGGTGGCCGGGTGCGGCGGCGGGCAGACCGCCACCACTGAACCCGAGGAAGGCGGTGCGCCCGGCAAGGTCACCCTGGAGTG
Organism: Nonomuraea sp. NPDC049486; assembly: GCF_040676925.1. NCBI lineage: Bacteria > Bacillati > Actinomycetota > Actinomycetes > Streptosporangiales > Streptosporangiaceae > Nonomuraea > Nonomuraea sp. NPDC049486. The sequence goes on along the minus strand of NZ_JBFAPV010000001.1, from coordinate 676,149 downwards.
GTGGCACCTGTCGACGTCCGACCCGCTGAAGACGATCTACGAGACCCGGGCCAAGGAATACCAGGCCGCCAACCCGAACATCACCGTCAAGATGACGGTTCTGGAGAACGAGGCGTACAAGGCCAAGCTGACCACGCTGACCCAGTCGGGCAAGGCGCCCGACGTCTTCGCGACCTGGGGCGGCGGTGTGCTGAAGCAGCAGGTCGACGCCGGGCTCATCAAGGACATCAGCGCCGACGTCGATCTGACGAACTTCACTACGGCCTCCATGGCCGCGTACCAGTTCGACGGCAAGACGTACGCGCTGCCCACGGACATCGGCATGGTCGGCTTCTGGTACAACAAGAAGCACTTCGAGAAGGCGGGCATCGCCGAGCCGCCGACGACCTGGACCGGCTTCCTCGACGCCGTCAAGAAACTGAAGGCCGCCGGCATCACCCCCATCGCGCTGGCCGGCAAGGAGAAGTGGCCCGGCCACTACTACTGGGCCTACCTCGCGATGCGCATCGCCGGGCTGCCGGCGCTGCAGCAGGCCGGCACCGACCACGACTTCACCAAGCCTGAGTTCGTCCAGGCCGGACAGCAGCTCAAGGCGCTGGTCGACCTGGAGCCGTTCCAGCGCGGCTTCCTCGGGGCCGGCTACTCGACCCCCGACGGCCAGTCCGCCAGCGTCGCCAACGGCAAGGCCACGATGGAGCTGATGGGCCAGTGGGCGCCGACCGTGCAGGCCGACTCCGGCGAGGGCCTCGGCGAGGACCTCGGCTTCTTCCCGTTCCCCGAGGTCGAGGGCGGTAAGGGCGCCATCACCGAGGCGTTCGGCGGAGGCGGCGGCATGGCCTTGGGCGCCGACGCGCCCAAGGAGGCCCTCGACTTCCTGAAGTTCCTCACCAGCACCGAGAACCACACCAAGGCCGTCGAGTCCGGCGCCGTCCTCCCCGTCCTCAAGGGCGTGGAGAGCGCGGTCAAGGACGAGAACCTCAAGGTCGTCGCCGAGTCGCTGGCGAGCGCCACCGGCTTCCAGCTCTACCTGGACCAGGCGTACCCGCCCGCCGTCGGCGCCGAGGTCAACGACAGCGTGGCCGAGCTGTTCGCGGGCGCCAAGACCCCGGAGCAGGTGGCGCAGGACATCACCGAAGTGGCCAAGAGCGAGAGCGAATGACGACCGTGACCCGCCGGCCGGAAGCGGAGACGCTTCCGGCCGGTCCGCGCCGCCGCCGCAGGCGGGGAAGACCCCGCAACCGGCTGACGATCGCCCTGTTCGTGCTGCCGGCGCTGGCCCTCTTCCTGCTGCTCGTGGTGGCCCCGATCCTGGTCGCCGTCTACGCCAGCGCGTTCAGGTGGAACGGCTTCGGCGGCCTGCCCACCGACTTCATCGGCTTCGGCAACTTCACCAGGCTCTTCGAGAGCGACATCTTCTACACCGACCTGGGGAACCTGCTGCTGCTGATCGTGGCGACCCTGGTGATCCAGCTCCCGTTCGCGCTGGGCATCGCGATGCTGCTGCACCAGCGCATCAGGGGGCGGGCGCTCTACAGGCTGGTGTTCTTCGCGCCGTACGTGCTGTCCGAGGTCATCACCGGCGTGCTGTTCTCGCTGATCCTGTCGCCGGAGAACGGCATCGCCAACCAGCTGCTCGGCCCGCTGGGGCTGGAGTCGGAGTGGCTGTCGCACCCGGACAGCGCGCTCTGGTCGATCTTCGTGGTCATGACCTGGAAGTACTTCGGCTTCCACATGATGATCTACCTCGCCGGGCGGCAGAACATCCCGAACGAGCTGATCGAGGCCGCCAAGATCGACGGAGCGGCGGGCTGGAAGATCTTCCGGTACGTCACGCTGCCCCTGCTCGGCCCCACGATCAGGATCAGCGTGTTCCTCTCCGTCATCTACACCATCCAGCTCTTCGACCTGGTGTGGATCCTCACCGAGGGCGGGCCCGCGCACGCGTCGGAGACGCTCGCCGTCACCATGTTCACGCTCGGCTTCGAGCGCGCCCAGGTGGGCTACGCCAGCGCCATCAGCGTGGTGATGTTCGGGCTCAGCCTCGTCTTCGCCCTGGCGTACCAGCGCCTGGTCATGCGGCGTGACCTGGAGGGCGCGACCACCGCCATGGGAGGGAAACGATGAAGCGCACGACCCTGCCCCTGCACGCGATCGCCTGGGTCGTCGGCGCGTTCATCCTCATCCCCGTGGTGTACGCGCTGCTCGGCGGTTTCAAGAGCACCCAGCAGCTCTCGGTGAACCCGTTCGGCCTGCCGAGCCCGTGGGAGCCGGGCAACTACACCGAGGTGCTGGCCGAAGGGTCGTTCTGGCGCCAGGTCTGGAACAGCACGTTCATCGCCGTCGCGACCACCGTGCTGGTCGTCGCGCTGTCGGCGCTGGCCGCGTTCGTCTTCGCCCGCTTCGCCTTCCGGGGCAGGGAGGCGCTGTTCACGCTGTTCACGGCGGGCCTGATGTTCCCGTTCGCGGTCGCGATCCTGCCCATCTTCGTGATGCTCCGCACGCTGAACCTGATCGACAACCCGCTGGGCGTGATCCTCGTGCAGGCCGCGTTCGGGCTGCCGTTGACGATCATCATCCTGCGCCAGTTCTTCAGGAGCATCCCGGGAGAGATCGAGGAGGCGGCCACGATCGACGGCTGCTCGCCGTTCGGCTTCTTCTGGCGGATCCTGCTGCCGATGGCCCGCCCGGCGCTGGCCACCGTGTCGGTGCTGGCGATCGTGGGGAGCTGGAACAACTTCATGCTCCCGCTGGTCGTCTTCAGCGACGAGCTGAGCTGGACGCTCCCGCTCGGCGTGCAGCAGTTCCAGGGCCAGTACAGCTCCGACACCGCGCGGGTCCTCGCCTACCTCGTGCTGGCCATGGTGCCGGCGCTGGGGTTCTACGCCATAGCGGAACGCCACCTGATCGGTGGTCTCACAGCGGGAGCGACGAAAGGGTGACCATGCTGCACGTCTCCGGAGCTCGGCTCCGCACGGCCGACGACCGGCCCGTACGCCTGCGCGGGGTCGGGCTGGGCGGCTGGATGAACATGGAGAACTTCATCACCGGCTACCCGGCCAACGAGGCGTCGATGCGCGCGGCGGTGCGTCAGGTGCTGGGCGAGGAGCGGGCCGCGCTCTTCTTCGAGCGGCTGCTCACCTCCTTCTTCACCGAGCGGGACGCGGCGCTGCTGGCCGGGCTCGGCATGAACTGCGTCCGCATCCCGATCAGCTACCGGCACTTCGAGGCGGACGACCGGCCCTTCGAGATCATCGAGTACGGGTTCCACCACCTGGACCGGGTGATCGACCTGCTCGGCGCGCACGGCATCTACAGCGTGATCGACTTGCACGCGCTGCCCGGCTCGCAGAACCAGCACTGGCACTCCGACAACCCGACGCACGTGGCCGCCTTCTGGCAGCACCGGCACTTCCAGGACCGGGCCGTGCACCTGTGGGAGGCCATCGCCGACCACTACCGCGACAACCCGTGGGTGGCCGGCTACAACCCGGTCAACGAGCCGGGCGACCCGACCGGCAAGGTCATCGGCCCGTTCTACGACCGGCTGGTCAAGGCGGTGCGCGCGGCCGATCCCCGGCACGTGCTGTTCCTGGACGGCAACACCTACTCGACCGACTTCTCGATCTTCAGGGAGGTGTACGAGAACACGGTGTTCGTCTGTCACGACTACGCCCTGGCCGGGTTCGCCCACGGCGGCGGCTATCCCGGCTACACCCAGGGCCGCTGGTGTGACAAGGACGAGCTGGAGCGCACGTTCGAGCAGCGGTCGCGGTTCCAGCGGGAGACCGGCACCCCGCTGTGGGTGGGCGAGTTCGGGCCCGTCTACACCGGGGATCCGGAGCGGGACGGGGAGCGCTACCAGATCCTCCGCGACCAGCTGGAGATCTACGACCGCCACGAGGCCGGCTGGTCCCTGTGGACCTACAAGGACGTCGGCCTGCAGGGCCTGGTGTGCGCGGGCGGGCCGTACCTGGAGAGGTTCGGCCCGTTCATCGACAAGAAGCGGCGGCTCGGCGCGGATCGATGGGGCTCCACGATGGAGGAGGGCGCCGAGGCGCTCGCCCCGCTGCACGCGCTGGTGGAGACCGAGTTCCCCGCCTGGGACCCGTACCCGTGGGGCGCCCGCTACCAGACCGACGACCTGGTGAGGCACATCCTCATCGCCCAGGCGCTGCTGCCCGAGTACGCCGAGTTGTTCAGGGGCCTCGACGACACCGAGCTCATCGCGCTGGCCGACTCGTTCGCGCTGGAGAACTGCCGCCGCCGGGAACCCCTGCTGGACCTGCTGGGCGCCGCCCTGGACGGGGCCGCGTCACCGTGACGCGAGCTGGAAGGTGTCTCTGTTGTCGCGCGGGTCCGGGTCCAGGAAGGTGGAGCCGACGGACACGGTCGCGGTCGGCCGGTCATCCCGCGGGATCCGGACGGGGACGCTCACCCGTACCGACTCACCCGGGCGGATCAGCGCGAGCGTGCACGTCACCCGCCGCCACTCGCCCTCGCAGCCCGGCGCGTCCCCCGCCCGCGAGCCGGGCGGGAGCGTGAACGTGACCGGCACCTGGGCCGCCGCCATCAGCCCTCTCATGGTCACGGTGGCGGTGACCTCGCGGGCGGTGCCCGAGCCCTCGACCGACAGCGCGTCGTACACGCCCGCCGGGTCCGCCCGGCGCACCACCGCGCCGAAGCTGTCCCGGCCGAGCGGGTTGGCCACCGCGTAGCCGTGGCCGGCCTCGTCGTTCGCCCCGGACGTCAGCACCCCGATCAGCAGGCCGTCGTCCCTGGTCAGCCAGGGGCCGCCGCTGTTGCCCCCGTACAGGTGACAGTTGTCGGTGCGCAGCCGCCCGCCGGTCTCGCCGCGCACCGCGTGTCCGGCCCACGGCCGGGTGCGGGCCAGGCACCAGAGCTGGCGGGTGCCGTCGTACGGGGCGTCGCTCGGGTAGCCGAGGCTGGCGACGGTGTGGCGGCCGCCCTCGTTGCGCAGCGGCGTGAACCCGCCCACCGTCCCCTGCAGCGTCGCGCCGCCCCGCCTGCCGACCTCGACCAGCGCCAGGTCGTAGATGGAGTCCCAGTCGTAGGGCGACACGCCGGTGAAGGACCGCGGCTTGTAGACGCGCCGCGCTCCCCACACGCCGTACGGGGCGCGCTCGCGCAGGCTCGCGGCCTTGCCGTCGTACGCGGGCACGAACGCGATGTGCTCCGACCAGGTGGCGCGCCCGCCCCGTCCGGCCACCCCGTACACGCAGTGCGAGGCCGTCGCCACCAGCAGCTTGCGCGCGGAGCGCACCACCGCGCCGCTGCACGACCTGCGGTCACCGGCCGCGTCCAGGAAAAACAGCCGGCCGGTGGCCCTGCTCTCCAGCGTCCGCCGGTAGGGCTTGCGCACGCGGGCGTAACCGTTGACGTCGGAGCCGGGCGTCAGCCGCTCGTTACGCGGCACGCTCACCCTCGACCCCGCCGACCGCGGGATGACGACGTTCTCCGGCAGGTCGACGGCGTCGGCCCTGGACTGCTTCCTGGCCGTCCAGTAGTCGATCGCCCGCTGCGGATCCATGACCGGTGAGACCTCCGCTCCCGGCACGGGCGGCGGCGCGGCGGCGGCCTCCACGGGCGGCGCGACCAGCGCGGTGCTCACCGTCACCAGCGCGACCAGGGTGCTTCGGCGTGACATCGGTCCCCCTCTAGAACGAATCCCAGAAGCACACTAAGTCACGACGACGACACGATAGGTGAGCGACGCCACGAGGTCACGGACTGACGGCCATGGCGTAACCGGACGTGGCGGTGTGCCCGGCCCCGTTGGTGGCGGTGATGGTGACCCACGGCCGCGCCGGATCAGGATCCTCCGGCTCGAAGGCGGCCCACGCCGACTCCAGAGGGATGCCCCGGCCCGTGCCGGGGTCGTGCCACTCCTGGGGCGCCTCCACCGTCACCGGCCCCGAGCCCGCCCGGTGGTAGGCGAAGCGCAGCGTGCCGCCCCCGAGGTGGTAGCCCTCGACCAGGACGCCGACCACCCCGTCCCGCACGGCCGGGGTCGCTCGCGCCACGATCGGCTCCTGCCAGCCGGCCGCCAGCTCGTCCGCCAGCGACGGCGCCGACGGGTCGTCACGGCAGGTCAGGAACGGGTCCCAGCCGTACGCGATGATCTTGGTGCCGTGCGCGGCGGCCGCCGCGACCTGCTCGTCCACCCGGGCCTTGGTGGTACGGCCGCGCAGCGGGAACGGGTCGGCCCGGCCGCACTCGCCCGCCACCTGGGTGGGTTCGAACACCTCGACGTTCACCCACAGCCGCACGCCGGGCGTCACCCGCCGGGCCGCGGCCTCGATGTAGTCGCGGGCGGAGCCGTAGTAGGCCTGCCGGTTGGTGACCTTGCCCGTGACCGGCTCCAGCCGCGGGTCCACCGGCGCGTCCGCCTCGTCAGGCCCGTGCACCGGGACCTTGCCGACCCCGCGCCCGTCCTGGATCGCGATGACCATCGGCGCCCCCGCCCGGGTGGCCGCGATCTCGTCGAACCCCTTCTCCACCTGCTCCGGCGGGAAGCCGCGGCCCCGGCGCGCGTCCCAGAACGGGCTCACCATGATCGTCACCCCGGGCCACGCGCCGGCCACCACCTCGTGCTGCGCCGCGTACAGGGCGATGATCGGGTCGTCGCCGGCCCGGCCCCGCATGGCCAGCTCGAACGACTGGTAGAGGCCGCCGAGCGCGGGCGAGGCCCCGTACCGCTGCCGGTAGTCGGCGACCACCCGCGCGGTGAAGGCGTTGAGCGCCGGCAGGTGGGCCAGGTCGGGCAGCCACGGCTTGGCCCCGTCCTTGGGGGGCACCGGCAGGCCGGGGAAGACCTTCATGCCCTGCGCGGCGGCCTCGGTCATCATGTGCCCCACGCCGTCGCCGTCGGCGGCGACCAGCAGCAGGTCGTACGTGGACGCCTCGCACGAGTCGCCGAGCATCAGCCGGTAGTAGACGCGCCCGCCGTTCTCGATTCGCCGGTCCAGGCCGGGGCAGCGCAGCACCCCGGCCCCGAAGTGCTCGCTCGCCGTGTACGTGTAGACCTGCCGGATCGTTCTGCCGGTGTCGCGGGCAGCCTGGTAGCAGGTCCTGCCGTCCTCGACGCAGTCGTCGAATGCGCCGCCCACCCGCCCGTCCGGGCCGACGGACGCGGGCAGCAGCCGCGCGCCGAACGTGATCAGCGTGTCGGCGCCCACCCCGTGGATGGCCTCGACCATCCGCCGGGTCACGCACGCGTCGGAGCGCGGGATCATCCAGTAACCGGTGATCGGGTAGCGGGCCAGGACCCGGGTGTCGCGCGGCGGGCACTCCCCGGGACCCGCCCCGGCCACCCGGCCGACCAGGCTGTCGGGCACGAGGGCCAGCACCACCACCGTGACGGCGACCGCCATCCGCAGGATCCGCTGCAGCACACCTGCCCCTTCGCGCCGGGAACGGTTCACACGCTACTTCGCGCGGCCCGATCAAGTTGGGCCTCCTTGCCCTCGAATCCGGCGTCTACGCTTTGTGAACCCGAGCTGTCAGCGAGGTGAACTCCCCATGACCGCGCTCGATCGACGATCCTTCCTCTCCACCGGCGGCGCCCTGGCCACCGCCGTCGCCGTCCAGACCCTGGCCGCGCACGCCTCCTGGGCCGAGACGGGCCGCGAGGCCGCCACCGGCGGCGAGGGCTACGGCCCGCTCCGCCGCGCCCCCAGCGCGAACACCGGCGAGGAACTGCTCGCCCTGCCGTCCGGGTTCTCGTACGTGGTGCTCGGCAGGACCGGCACCCCGATGTCCGACGGCGTGCTCACGCCCATCGCGCACGACGGCATGGCCGCCTTCCCCGGCACCCGCCGGCACACCGTCCGCCTGATCCGCAACCACGAGGTGCGCACCGCCCCCGGCACGCCCGAGGGCCGCGTGCACGTGCCCGGCTCCGCCCGGTACGACGAACTGGGCGTCGGCGGCACCACCACGCTGGAGGTGGACCTGCGCAGCGGCGAGGTCCTGCGTCACTTCGTCAGCCTCAACGGCACGATCATCAACTGCGCCGGCGGCCGCATGCTCGGCGACCGGGGCTGGCTGACCTGCGAGGAGACCACCGCGGGGCCGGCGGGCGGATGGCAGCGCAAGCACGGCTACATCTTCGAGGTGCCGCTGCGCGGCCCCTCCCCCGGCAGACCGGCCGCGTCCATGCCGCTCACCGCGATGGGCCGCTTCTCGCACGAGGCGGTCGCCGTCGACCCGCGCACCGGGTACGTGTACGAGACCGAGGACGACTCGGGCAAGCCCGATGGGTTCTACCGGTTCCGCCCGCGCGACCCGGAGAACCTGGCCCGGGGCGGCGTGCTGGAGATGCTCAAGATCCGCGGCGTGGACGGCTACGACTGCCGCGAGGGCCAGCGGATGGGCGCCAGGCTGCCGGTCGAGTGGGTGCGCGTCGACGACCCCGACCCGGACCTGGAGGGCGGCGCCCCCACCTGCACGCAGCAGGGGCTGGCCAAGGGCGGGGCGAAGTTCAACCGGCTGGAGGGCTGCTGGTGGGGCGACGGCTCGGTGTTCTTCAACTCCACCAGCGGCGGCGACGCCAAGAACGGCGACGCGCCGGGCGCCGACGGCTACGTGGAGGGGTACGGCCAGGTCTGGCGGTACATCCCCGGCCGCGAGGGCGGGACCCTGGTCCTGGTGTACGAGTCGCCGGGGCGCAAGGAGCTGGACTCGCCGGACAACCTGACGTTCACCCCGCGCGGCGGCATCGTGCTGTGCGAGGACGACGCCTCCGACGCCGACGCCGACCCGCACCCGCTGGCCCCCGGCCTGGCCAACGTGAACCGGCTGATCGGGCTGGACCCGCGCCGCGGCCGGCCCTTCGAGTTCGCGGTCAACATCGCCGACGACAGCGAGTTCGCCGGGGCGTGCTTCAGCCCCGACGGTTCGGTGCTCTTCGTCAACCAGCTCGGCTCGACGGCCTCGCTCGATCCGCCAGGGCGCACGTACGCGATCAGGGGGCCGTGGCGGCGAGGGCCCCTATAGACCGCGTACGCGGGGTCGTCAACTGCGAGAGTGTCCCAAATCTGCCGCATGTGATGGGCTGACTGGGCCTTCTCAGAGGCTGCCCGCAGGCATACGTTCCGTTCAGCACGCTTCGGGGGCATGAGTTGCCGTGCGGATCTCCCTCTAGCCATCCCCTGAGATGGCCCAGCGCCCAGACGGGCGCACGACTCCACTGCCGTCACATGGAAAGTGCGACATGACAATTCGCCGAGGCGTCGTCCGTGCCCTCGCCCTGGTCACGGCACTCGCTCTCCCGCTCTCCCTCACGTCTCCGGCCCAGGCCGCCGGAGGGCTCGACGAGGTCTTCGCCAAGCTGCTGGTGAAGCAGGTGAAGGGCGCCAACGTCAGCAAGCACCTCAAGGCCTTCCAGGCCATCGCCGACGCCAACGGGGGCAACCGGGCGGCGGGCACCTCCGGTTACGACGCGTCCCGTGACTACGTCGCCGACAAGCTCCGCAAGGCCGGTTACAAGGTCACCCTGCAGCCGATCGACTTCGTGGCGGGCTGGGTCGAGAACAGCCCGCCCGTCCTGGCGGACTACACGCCCAACGAGGACTTCTTCACCTTCCAGCCGTCGCCGGCCGGCGACGTGACGGCCCCGGTGCAGGGCGTCGACCTGACCCTGCCGCCGGCCCCCACGCCGACCTCGACCAGCGGCTGCGAGATGGCGGACTTCGCGGGGTTCACCGCGGGCAACATCGCGCTCATCCAGCGCGGCACCTGCCCGTTCGCCACCAAGGTCCGTAACGCCGGGTTCGCCGGCGCGTCCGCGATCATCGTCTTCAACGAGGGCCAGCCGGGCCGGACCGAGGCCAACCCGCTGGACATCGGCGAGTGGCGGGCCGGGATCCCGATGATCTACGCCGACTTCGCCGTCGGCAACGCGCTGGCCACCACGGCCACGCCGGTGCGCCTGGCGGTCGACGCGACGCTCACGCTCGGCACCAACGACAACGTGATCGCCGAGAGCCGCTGGGGCGACTCGCGCGACGTGGTCATGGTCGGCGCCCACCTGGACAGCGTCCCCGAGGGCCCGGGCATCAACGACAACGCCTCCGGCAGCGCCGCCATCCTGGAGACCGCGCTGCAGATGCGGCACTTCCCGGTCAAGAACAAGGTCCGCTTCGCCTTCTGGGCCGCCGAGGAGATCGGCCTGCTGGGCTCCGACCAGTACGTGGAGAGCCTGACCCAGGCGCAGCGCGACCGGATCAGGGTCTACCTGAACTTCGACATGGTCGCCTCGCCCAACTACGGCCTGTTCCTCTACGACGGCGACGACTCCGACGCCACCGGCGCGCCCGCCGGCCCGCCCGGATCGGCGCAGATCGAGGCGCGGCTGGAGAAGTTCTTCAAGGACCGCAAGGTGCCGACCCGCGGCACCGACTTCGACGGCCGTTCCGACTACGGGCCGTTCATCGCGGTCGGCATCCCCTCCGGCGGCATCTTCACCGGCGCGGAAGGCATCAAGACGCCGGATGAGGCGGCCCTGTGGGGCGGCACGGCGGGCCAGGCCTACGACCCCTGCTACCACCTGGCCTGCGACACCCTCACGAACGTGAACGCGTTCGCGCTGGACGTGAACTCCGACGCGATCGCCGACTCCACCGCCCGGTACGCGTTCGACCTGCGCACCATCCCGGACCGCCCGGCCGGCGCCCGCGCCGCCCTCTCCTCCGCAACCGCCCAGAACTGACGCCCCGGAACGGCGGGGCCCTGCCCTCACAGGACCCCGCCGTTCCATGTCGCCGGTCAGGACTCTGTCCCGAGGCGGAATGTGCTCTTCCCTGACCACGGCGGGCCGGGCAGGCCGAAGGCTTGCTTACGGCGCCCAGCCCGAGGGGTTTCCCAAGAAGATTTCAGCTTTTGACCTTCGGTGCGAAGTTCCGCGCCCAGGATGCTCAGAGCACCCTGACCACCGTCACCGAGTCGGTGGGGAGCCCGCCGCCGGACGGGGTCATGTCCACCCCAGCCGGGCGCGGCCGGTGCCCCGGGACGCCGTCGAGGCCGAGCGTGATGTCGGCGACCGCCAGCCGGGGCCGCGTCGCGCTCTCGAACCGGAGCGTGAACTCCACCCCCTCCTCCGGCGGCGCGAAGAACTGCACCTCGAACGGCCACGCCCCGCCCTCCGGCTCGTACGCGGGAAGCGTCACCGGCGCCAGCCCCGGCACCTCGAACGAGCCACCGGTGACCGCGACGTCGGCATGCAGGTTCAGCTGGTAGGCCCCCCGCTGGGACCGCACCCGTACCCGCAGTGTGGTCTCGCCGCCGTCACGCCGCTCCTCCAGCACGGTCAGCTCGGGCGCGGGCAGCCCGGCGGCGGGCGCGGTCCCCACGCGGGCGGGCACCTGCCGGTACGGAAGCGGCAGGTCCCAGGAGCCGGGCACGTCCGGCGCCCGCTCGGCCGCCCACGGGTGCGGCGGCTCGGTCATGCTCACCCACGCGGCCTGCCGGGCGTCGGCGTCGAGCACGTACGCCAGATGCGCCAGCCGGGGCCGCTCCTCCCCGAACCGGTTGACCCCCAGCCCCACCCCGCCCAGCACCAGAGCAAGCACCCCCGCCACCACAGGCCCACCCCACACCCCGACCCACCGCCAGAAGCGCCCGCCCCCTCCCCCGCCCGTCCGCCGCCCGACGCGCACACCCAGACCACCTTCTCCGCCCGACCGGCGCCCGACGCGCACACCCGGACCACCTTCCGCGCCCGTCCTCGGCCCGACGCCGGTCGGCTGGACCGGCGCGCCGCCCCTCGCAGGGACGGCCGCCGGGGCTTCGCCGCGCGCAGGGACAGCCGCCGGGGTCCGGCCACCTCCCGGGGTGACGGCGGCGAGCAGGGGGAGCGCCGACAGGGCGGCGAAGGCGTAGAAGAGACCTGCGGGGGCGGCCATCACCAGCCCGATCGCGGTGCTGATGGACCGCGCTCCCACGCTGAACATCACGACCGCCGGCGCCACCCCGCACGCCAGCACGACCGTCCCCAGCACGGGCCGCCGCCGCAGCGCCAGCGCGCCCGCGAGCCCCGCGGCCCCGGCGAGCGCGGTGAGCGACCCGTAGTTCGACGCCCCGGGCATCAGCAACGCCGCCGCGACCCCGAGCACCGCCAGCCAGAACAGCACCCCGACGGTCAGGACCACCGCGTTCAGCCATCGCCGCAGCGCCACGTACGCCCCCCACACGACGGCCACCGCCATCATGACCAGGCCCAGTCGATACGGCTCCGGCCGGTACGGATCGCTGACCAGATCCCCGTACCCCGGCTCCAGAGCCACGAGCGCCGGCCACAACCCCATGCTCAGCCCGGTGACCACGACCAGCACCCCCAGCACGGCGACCACCCCCGCCACCAACCGCGGCACCGTCACAGGCGCACCACCCCCGAACCTGGAGCGGGGGACGTCCGGCTGGTGGGTGCCGCCGGACGCCGGCTCCGCCCTCCGGGGTCGTGCCGAGAGGCGGGTGTACGCGGCGAGGGCCAGGACGGCCAGGGCGGCCAGGACAGCCAGTGGGGTGGCGAGTCCCGCCGGGTAGCGGGAACACCACGCCGAAGGTCGTGAAGAACACCTCGTCCCGGGGCTGCCGGAGCTCACGCAGGTCGGCCGAGCCGAGCTCGCGGACCATGGCGAGCGCGTTGTCCCCCTGCATCTGCAGCGCCGCCCGGTCGAGGGCGGCAGGGGTGTCACGGGGATGGTGGTAGTAGGCGCGCCCGCCGGCGAGCCCCAGGTCGATCCCGATCCACCCGTTCTCCTCCAGCACGGTCAGGTCGGAGTGGAAGCCGGTCCCCCGGTAGGCGCCCACCATCGCGGACTCGCCCACCGGGTGCGGCATGGCCCGCGCGAACGCCCCCACCAGGGCGCCGCCGCCGGGGGTCACGTTGTAGACGGACGACGGGGCGGCGTTGCCCGGCCCCTCCAGGTTGACCACGACGCCGCCGTCCCGCGCCATGGGGTGACGGAGGAACGCCTCGCCCCCGATGAGCCCGGGCTCCTCGCCGTCGCTGAGCAGCAGCACCAGGTCGTTGCGGAGCGGAGGCCCGGCGCGCAGGGCGCGGGCGATCTCCAGGATGGCGGCCACGGACGCCTTGTCGTCGCTGGCGCCGGGCGTGGTGGGCGTGGAGTCGTAATGGGCCGCCAGCACGACGCGGCCGGTGGAGTCCGCGCCGGGGACGACGGCGATCACGTTCTCGGTGACCCCGGCCACCACGTCCCCGCCGAACGGGTGCGCGCCGGCCCCCGTCTGCACCTCGGGCCGTAACCCGAGCCGGGTCAGCTCGGCCACGAGATGGTCGCGGACGGCGTCGCCGGCGGCGGACCCGACGGGCGTGGGCTCGCCGGCGATGCGTTCGAGGACGGGCCAGGCCCGTTCGACGCTGAACGAGCCGGGCGGCGCGTCCCGCCCGGCCGGGACGGGCGGCAGTTCGGCCAGCCAGGCGGCGACCGCGAGCAGGGTGACGGCGACGAGGGCGACGGCGGCCGGCAGCCGCCGGGAGAGAGCATCCATAGATGCATAATGAACTGTGCACAATGGATTGTGCAAGCTGGCTTGTGCACAATTCACCCCCGAACCCCAGCTAGCAGCGGGCAAAGTTGCACAGAACTCACGCGACAGTTAGGTTGACGCCATGGCTGAGCACGGCACGCGCAAGCTCGACGACCTTGAGGCGCTGCGCGCGCTCGCCCATCCCCGCCGTCAGCGCATCCTCAACCACCTCAGCGCCCACGGCCCCGCCACCTCCGCCGAGCTGGCCCGCGAGCTCGACCTCAACACCGGCGCCACCAGCTACCACCTGCGCGAGCTGGCCAAGCACGGCTTCGTCGAGGAGCTGCCGGAGAAGGCGCACGGCCGCGAGCGCTGGTGGCGCTTCGTCCCCGCCGACCTGCGCTTCCCGCTCCGCAGCGAGCAGGACGAGGAGACCAGGGCGATCATCGACGAGATGAACGCCCGCGCGATCGCCGACGACATGCAGGCGTTCCGCCGCGCCCAGGCGGCGGTCGATCCCGGCGGCTGGGGCGACGCCTTCCCCTACTCCCGGGGCACGATCCGGGTGACGCTGGAGGAGCTGGCGGAGTTCTTCGAGGAATACATCGCGCTTCTCGGCAAGTACGACAAGACGGCCGAGGAGGCGGGCCCCGGGGCGCGGCGCGTCCACACCCGCTTCTTCGCCTATCCGGAGTCCGACGGGTGAGCCATCACGGGAAGAGGGTGCGATGCGGGTCGTCGTGACGGGAGCGCACGGCAAGGTCGGCCGCGCGGCCGTGCGGGCGCTGATGGGCGCGGGCCACGAGGTGACGGCGGTCGACGTCACCCGCCCGGTCTGGGAGCGGCCCGACCCGGCCGAGCCCGGCTACCGGCAGGCCGACCTGACCGACGCCGGCCAGGCGTTCGCGGTGGTGCGCGGGGCGGAGGCGGTGGTGCACGCCGCCGCGATCCCCGACCCCACCCACAACCCGCCGCACGTGGTGTTCCAGAACAACCTGATGGCCACGTTCAACATGATCGAGGCCGCGGTGGCGCTCGGCGTGACGCGGTTCGTCAACATCTCCAGCGAGACCGTGCCGGGCTTCTTCTTCGCCGATCGGCCGTTCCTGCCGTCGTACGCGCCGATCGACGAGGACCACCCGGTCGCGCCGCAGGATCCGTACGCGCTCTCGAAACACTTCGGCGAGCAGCTCATGGACGCCGCGGTGCGCCGCACCGGCATCCCGTGCGTGTCGCTGCGGCCGAGCTGGGTGCAGCACGAGGGCAACTACGCCCGCAACCTGGGGCCACAGCTCCGCGACCCCTACCAGCCGAGCGCGGGGCTGTGGAGCTACATCGACGTGTACGACCTGGCCGACGCGATCGTGCTGGCCGTCGAGTCCGGGCTGCCCGGTCACGAGGTGTTCTGCATCGCCTCGCCCGACAACGCGGCCAACCGGGGGCTGGCCGACCTGATCACCACGGTCTACGGCGAGGCGATCCCGATCAGGCCGCTGTCCAGGCCCGACGCGTCCGGCATCTCCTGCGAGAAGGCCGTCCGCCTGCTCGGCTGGCGGCCGTCGCGCTCCTGGCGCGACTACCTCGGCGAGGACGGGCGGCCGCTGCCGGAGAAGGCGCGCCCGTGACGCCTCGCCTCTGACCGCCGGACGCCGAAGGGCCGTCCGCCTCCGAAGGCGGACGGCCCCTGACCGGCGTCAGTTGCTGAGCGGACCGAACTCCTTACGGGTGTCGATCACCTCGCCGAACACCTCCCAGCGCTCACCCTTGAACTCCATGAGCTGCATCGACTCGATCGGGAAGGCGTCGTCGGCCGAGGTCTGCATGGTCACGCCGGGCAGCAGCATGTCGACCTGGACGTTGTTCAGGTTGCGCACCGACTCCATCAGGCCCTCGCGGGTCTTGCAGGGCGCGGCCTCCAACGCCTTGTGGAAGCTGCTCGCCACGGCCCAGCCGAAGGTGTGGTACGGGATGTTGGGGTCGGCGCCGGGCGCGTACTGCGCCATCTTCTCCTTGTAGAGCTTCATCTCCGCGTCGTCCGCCCACTGCGGGTCGTTCGGGTCCTTGTAGTACGAGGACGACACGACGCCCTGCACGTTCTCGAAGCCGACCGGCTTGAGCACCGTGACGGAGGCGGCGACGTTGTTGACGATGTGCAGCGGGTTCCACTTGGTGTTCTTGACGTCGGCGGCCAGCGCCTGCGAGCCGAACTTCGGGGTGGTGACGTTCAGGAACACGTCGGCGCCTGACTCGGCCAGGTTGCGCATCTGCGGCTCGATGCTGGGGTCGGTGACCTCGTAGCTCTGCTCCGCCACGACGGTGACGTCCGTGCCCTCGATGGCCCGCTTGAAGCCGCCGAACAGGTCCTCGCCGAAGTCGTCGTTCTGGTAGAGGACGGCGACCTTGGCGCCGGGCTTCTCCGTCTTGAGGTACTGGGCGTAGACGCGGGCCTCGGAGACGTAGTTCGGCTGCCAGCCGATGGTCCACGGGTGCTCGGTGTCGGTGCCCCACTGGGAGGCGCCGGTGGCGACGAAGACCTGTGGCACCTTGCGCTGGTTGGTGTAGTCCCAGGTGGCGGTCGTGGAGGGGGTGCCCAGCGTCTGGAAGAGGGCGAACACCTGCTCCTGCTCGACCAGCCTGCGCGCCTCCTCGACGGCCTTCGGCGGCTGGTAGCCGTCGTCGCGGACGACCAGCTCGACCTTGCGCCCGTCGACGCCGCCCTTCTCCGCGTTCACGTAGTCGAAGTACGCCTTGATGCCCTTGGGGATGTCACCGTAGGCGGACGCCGGCCCCGACAGCGGGTAGATGCCGCCGAGCTTGAGCGTGGTGTCCGTGATGCCGGTGGTCTGCTGCCCCTGGCACTGTCCCTGGGCGGCGCTGGTCGTCGCCTGCCCTTCTCCGGTCTCCCCTCGACCCCCGCAGGCCGCCGCGGCGATCACCAGGGTGGCCGTCACCGCCGTACGGCCGATCGCAGTAAAACGCATGTCGTGTTACCCCTTCCGGAGGGTCTTCTTGAGAGAGTTGGCCGCGCGCCCCGCCAGGCCGGCCAGGCCGGTCGGGGCCACGTACATCACCGCGATGATCAGCAGGCCGAAGATCACGCCGGGCGCGGCCTCGTTGATGTCCTGCGAGAGGCTGGGCACGAACATCACGAACAGCGCGCCGAGCACCGGGCCCGACAGCGACCCGAGACCGCCGACGACGATGCCCGCCAGCAGCGTGATCGACAGCGTGACGGGGAACGAGTCCGGCGAGACGAACCCGATCACCCACGTGTAGACGCAGCCCGCCACCCCGGCGAACATCGCGCTCCAGGCGAAGGCGAGCGTCTTGTAGTACGAGAGCCGCACCCCCATGACCTCGGCCGCGATCTCGTTGTCGCGCACGGCGTGCAGCGCCCGCCCCACCCGAGACCGGAGCAGCCCGGCGGCCAGCAGGAACGCCGCCACGGCGACGGCCAGGGCGAGGAAGTACAGCCACTGGTCCTCGGCCAGGCCGCTCCACGCGGGCGGCGCCGGCTTGGCCAGCGACAACCCCATGGACCCGCCGGTGACCTCCTCGAACCGCTTGAGCAGCGGCACCAGGAAGATCGCGATGGCCAGCGTGACGAGCGCCAGGTAGAGGCCGCGCAGCCGCATCGCGGGCACGCCCAGCACCAGCCCCAGCAGGAACGCCACGACGGCGGCCACGGGCAGCGTCGCCAGGTACGGCAGCTCCCAGTGGAACATCATGATCGCTGCCGCGTACGCCCCGGCGGCGAAGAACGCGCCGTGCCCGAGCGAGATCTGCCCGGCGTGCCCGACCAGCACGTTCAGCCCGAGCAGCGCCACCGCGTAGACCAGCACCATGGTGAGCTGGAAGACGTGGAACGGCACGAGCTGGAACGGCGCGTAGATCGCGGCGGCCAGCAGCACGCCGGCCACGATCCGCTGCCGGCGGACCCGTCGGCCCGGCGCCTGCGCCTGCCCCCGTGGAGGCGCGCCGGCCCTGCTGGTGACCTGTGTCGACTCGCTCATGCCCGCTCCACCACCGCTCGCCCGAACAGGCCCTGGGGCCGCAGCAGCAGCACGCCCAGGATGATGACCAGCGGCACGCCGACCTTGAGGTCGGGCCCGATGGCCCCGACGTAGGCGCCGGCCAGGGTCTCGGCCACGCCGACGATCAGCCCGCCGGCGACCGCCCCCGCCGGGCTGTCGAAGCCGCCGAGCGTGGCGGCGGCGAAGGCGTAGATCAGGACGCCGCCCATCATGTTCGGCTCCAGGAACAGCAGCGGCGCGACGAGCACGCCGGACACCGCGCCGACGGTGGCGGCCAGCCCCCAGCCGAGCGCCAGCGTCACGCCGACCCGGATGCCGACCAGCCGGGCGGAGACCGGGTTCGTCGCCACCGCGCGCATCCCGAGCCCGATCTTGGTGTGCTGGAACAGCAGGTAGAGCAGGCCCATGACGATCCCGACGACCGCGAAGACGCCGAGGGTCTGGAAGCCGACGGTCAGCCCGCCCACCTCGAAGGCGCCGCCGGGGAACGGGTTGGGGAAGTCCTTGATGAGGAACGACCAGATCCATCCGGCGGCGGCGTTGACGAAGATGAACAGCCCCACGGTGACGATCACCAGGGTCAGTTCCGGCGCCCCCTCGACCGGCCGGATGATCACCCGTTCGATGAGCATGCCGCCGGCGAACGACACGACCAGCGTGAGCACCAGCGCCAGCCAGAACGGCATGCCCGCCGCGGTGAACTGCCAGGCGATGTAGGTGGAGAACATGGCCAGCTCCCCCTGGGCGAAGTTGACGATCCCGGTGAACTGGTAGATCAGCACGAGCGCGAGGGCCAGGCTGGCGTAGATGGCGCCGGTACTCAGCCCCTGGATGACCTGTTGCAGGAATCCGGTCATGGTCAGACCCGATAGCCGAGGTAGGACTGGGCGACCTGCTCGTCCTCCTGGATCTGCGCCGCCGTGCCCGAGAGCACGATCCGCCCGGTTTCCAGGACGTGCGCCTGCTGGGCGATGCCCAGGGCGAGATGGGCGTTCTGCTCGACGACGACCACGGTGGTGCGCTCCTGTTCGTTGATGGTCCGCACGATGCGGAAGAGCTCCCGGGTGATCAGCGGGGCGAGGCCGAGCGACGGCTCGTCCAGCAGGAGCAGCCGGGGGCGCAGCATGAGCGCCCGGCCGAGGGCGAGCATCTGCTGCTCGCCGCCGCTCAGGCTGCCCGCCGCCTGCTTGAGCCGGGGCTTCAGCGCGGGGAAGTAGCCGTAGATGCGGTCGAGGTCCTCTTCCAGGCGGTCGCGCCGGGTGTAGGCGCCCAGGCGCAGGTTCTCCTCGACGGTGAGGGGCATGAACGTGCCCCGGCCCTCCGGCACGTGCGCGACGCCCATCCTGGCCAGCGCGTCGGGCGAGCGGCCGAGCAGCTCGACGTCGCCGAGCCGGACGCCGCCGCGCCCCTTGACCATGCCGGACAGCGCCCGCAGCAGGGTCGTCTTGCCCGCCCCGTTGGGGCCGAGTATCGCGCAGATCTCGCCCTCCCCCACGGTGAGGCTGACGTCGTGCAGCACCTGGGCGCCGCCGTATCCGGCGTTCAGCCCGGAGACCACCAGCTCGCTCATACCGCCGTCCCCAGGTAGGCCTCGATGACGCCGGGGTCGCGCTGGACCTCGGCCGGCGGGCCTTCGGCGATCTTCTTGCCGAAGTCCAGGCAGACGATCCGGTCGCAGGTGCTCATGACGAAGCCCATGTGGTGCTCGACCACCACCACGGTCAGGTCCAGGTCGTCGCGGATGGCGCGCAGGGTGCCGGCGAACTCCTCGACCTCGGCCGAGCTGAGCCCGTTGACCGGCTCGTCCAGCAGCAGCAGCCGCGGCTCCGCGGCCAGCGCCCTGGCCAGCTCCACCCGTTTGAGCGTGCCGAAGGGCAGCCCGGCGGCCGGGTGGTCGGCGACGGCCGACAGGCCCAGCCGTTCCAGCACGGCGTCGGCCTGGGCCCGCAGCCGCCGCTCCTCGCCGCGCACGCCCGGCAGCCGCAGCGCCGCGGTGAGGAACCCGGCCCTGCCCCGGTGGTGCGCGCCGACCAGCACGTTGTCCCGTACGGAGATGCGCGGGAACAGGCCGAGGTTCTGGAAGGTGCGGGCGATGCCGAGCGCCGCGATGGCGTGCGGCGGCACCGCGAGCAGGTCCTCGCCCTCGTAGCGCACCTGCCCCGCGTCGGCCTGGTAGCGCCGGGTCAGGCAGTTGAACAGGGTGGTCTTGCCGGCGCCGTTGGGTCCGATCAGGCCCACCATCTCGCCGTTCCCCACGGAGAATCCGACGCCGTCGAGCGCCGTGATGCCGCCGAACCGGACGGTAAGATCGTGTACTTCCAGCATCCGGCCTCCTGGGGCACAGCGAGCGGAAGAATGTTCTGAAGTTGGGGTCAGCGTAGGTTCGGCCCGTCTCCGGCCGCATTGGGCACGGCGACCCAACATGTGCACCGAAGGTTGTCCACAGGACACAGCGACTGTCTCGGAGCGGTTACGAGCCGTTGACCTCCCCGCAACCACCGGGGATCATCCCGGACATGTCCAGTGGTTCCGGTATGGAAACGTTCACTGGTGCGGAGCCGGTCCGGGCGCAGCGCGCGCGGATCCTCTCCGAACTACTCTCCGACGTCGAAAAGCTCGCCGGGGCGGCCGTGGTCACGATGCGCGCCGAGATCCCGGCCTACGCGGCCCAGAGCGAGGAGTTCCTGGCCGACGTGCGCGACCAGGTGGTGCGCCATTACCGGGGCAAGCTCGCCGTGCTGTTCGAGGACAGGACGGTGAAGCCGGACGACATCGCCTACGTCCGCCGGGCCGCGATGCGCCGGGCCAGGGCCGGGATCGCGCTGGCCGACTACATCAACGCCTTCAGGGTCGGCCAGCAGGTGTTCTGGGAGTCGGTGCTGGCCAGGGCGGGCCACACCGCCGCCGGGCGCGAGGCCGCGCTGTCGCTGGCGGCCCCGCTCATGCGGTACTGCGACTTCGCCAGCACGCACGCCGCCCACGCGTACATGGAGTTCCAGCAGTACGCGGCCGCGGAGGCCGTCCGCGAGACCCGGGACCTGCTGGAGACGCTGCTGGCCGGCGCGGTGCCGACGCGCGGGCCGCAGCTCGCCGCCGCGCAGGCGCACGGGCTGTGCGAGGACACCCGCACGCCGCTGCTCGTGGTGGTCGCGGTCGTGCTCGGCCCGCGCACCGCGGTGCCGCGCGGGCCGGACCGGGGCGCCGACGCCCGGCACGCCGCGTGCGCGGCGCTCGCGCGGCTGAACACCGGGGCGAACGCGAGGACCGGCGGGCGGACGCTGTCGGTGGTGCGCCAGTCGGAGATCGTGGCCGTCCCGGTGCTCGGCCAGAACGGCGACCCGGAGGAGCTGTGCGACCGGCTGCAGGCGCTCCGCGAGTCGCTGCTGGCCGAAGGTATCGTGCTGGCGATGGGCATCAGCACGGTCGGCGGGGGCATCGCCCGGATCCCGCAGGCCTACCAGGAGGCTCGGGCGGTGATCGACTTCCTGCCCGAGGACGGCGGGGTGGCCGCGCTGCCGCGCATCACCCCCTTCCAGTACCTCGCCCTGGGCGCCGACGACACCGCACGCAACCTCGTCGACCCGCGCATCACCTCGCTGCTGGACGAGGACCGGGCCAGGGGCGGCGTGCTCACCGCCACCATCCGCGCGTTCGCCGCCGCCGACCTCAACCTGCGCACCGCCGCCGAGCGGCTGCAGATCCACCCCAACACCGCTCAATACCGGCTGCGCCGCATCCAGGAGCGCACCGGCCGGAGCCTGCGCCACATCAACGACCTCGTCGAGCTGCTGGTCGCGATCGCGCTGCAGGACTCGCTTCCTCCCACCAATCCCGAGCGGAAAAGACTGGCCACCGCGACCAATGAGGACCGGGGGACCTCGGACGTACGGTCGTTCCCATGAACCTCGCCGACCGGCTCCACACCTCCGCCGAGCGACTCGGTGAGAGAGCGGTCATCACGCTGGACGACGCGGTGCTCAGCTACCGGGCGCTGGACGCGATGTCCGCGCGGGTGGCGACGCTGCTGCGCGGCCGCGGCATCGGGACCGGGGACCGGGTGGCGATCATGCTGCCCAACGTGCCGGAGTTCGCCGCGGTCTACTACGGGGTGCTGCGCATGGGCGCCGTCGTGGTGCCGCTCGACCCGCTGCTGCGCAAGCGCGAGATCGCCGCGTACGTGAGCGACTGCGGGCCGCGCCTGCTGATCGCCTGGCACGCCTTCGCCGAGACCGCCGAGGCCGGCGCCGCCGCCACCGGCACCGACTGCTTCTTCGTGGTGCCCGACGAGTTCCGCCGGCTGCTGCGCGGCCTGGCCGCCGACCCCGGGGTGGCCGCGCGCGACGACGGCGACACCGCCGTCATCCACTACACGGCCGGCACCACGGGCCGGGCCAAGGGCATCGAGCTGACCCACGGCAACCTGGGCGGCACCGCCGCGACCATCGCCCGCATGCACGCGCTCGGCGTGGACGACGTGGTGCTGGGCGCGCTGCCGCTCTACCACTCCTTCGGCCAGACGTGCTCGCTCAACGCGACCGTGCACGCCGGGGCGCGGCTGACGTTGATGAGCCGCTTCGAGGCGGGCCGGGCGCTGGAGATGATGCGCCGCGACGGGGTGACGGTCTTCCAGGGCGTGCCGACCATGTACATCGCGCTGCTCGACCACCCGGGCGCCGCCGACCTGTCGCTGCTGCGCATCTGCGTCTCCGGCGGCGCCCCGCTGCCGCTCGACGTGCTGCGCGCCTTCGAGGAGCGCTTCGGCTGCGCGATCGTCGAGGGGTACGGGCTCAGCGAGACCTCCGCGGTGGCCGCCACCAACAGGGGCGGCGACGGCCGGCGGCCCGGCTCGATCGGCTGGCCGGTGCGCGGCATCGAGATGCGGGTGGTCGGCGAGGACGGGCGCCAGGTGCCGTGCGGCGACATCGGCGAGATCGTGGTGCGCGGCCCGAACGTGATGAAGGGCTACTGGAACAATCCGGCCGCCACCGCCGAGGCCATCCGCGACGGCTGGTTCCACACCGGCGACCTGGGCCGGGTGGACGAGAACGGGTTCTTCTTCCTGGTCGACCGGCGCCGCGACGTGATCCTGCGCGGCGGCTACACCGTCTATCCGCGCGAGGTGGAGGAGGTGCTGTACGAGCACCCGGCGGTGCGGCAGGCCGCGGTCATCGGGGTGCCGCATCCGGAGCTCGGCGAGGAGATCGCCGCCGTGGTGGCGCTGCGGGAGCCCGTGGATCCGGACGAACTACGCGCCTTCGTCAAGGAACGGGTCGCGCCGTACAAGTATCCCCGCCACATCTCGGTCTTCGACGAACTTCCGGTGAGCCCGACCGGTAAGATCCTCAAGCGTGCGATCGCGCTGCCGCTCAGCACGCTCCCCCCGCCGGCCCGTGCCAGCGGGCGTGCAGCTCGCGGCTGACCGCGCAGGAGGGCCCGTGTGAAGCCGATCACCCACATCTTCGACGTGGAGCCAGGCCACTACGACGTCAGCGTGGTCATCGGCGGCGCCACGACCCAGGTGCTGGCGGAGGCCAGGCGGCTGATGGTGTGGGCGTCGCCCGGCGACCGGCCCGCGCGCCGCGACTTCACGGTCAACGTCCGCACCCCGGAGAGCCAGCAGAACGGCTTCGACGGCGACGGCAGCCCCGGTCTCACCCTCACGTTCACCGGCCCGGATCCCGAGGTGAGCTCGGTGCACCTGAGCCCGGCCAGGGGGCGGAGCCTGTTCCTGGCGGGCGACTCGACCGTGACCGACCAGGCGACGGCCCCCTACACCGGCTGGGGGCAGCGGCTGCCGCGTCACTTCCGGCGCGGGCTGTCGGTGGTCAACCACTCGGGCTCGGGCGAGTCGTCGGCGTCGTTCCTGGCCAAACCTGCCATGTGGGCGGCGATGCGCGACCAGCTCGGCCCCGGCGACGTGGCCCTGGTCCAGTTCGGCCACAACGACAAGCACACCAGCGCGGTGGAGTTCCGCGCCAACCTCACCCGCCTGGTGCACGGCATAGAGGCGAGGGGCGCCGCGCCGGTGCTGGTCACGCCCGTGGTGCGGCGCCGGTTCCGGGGCGGGTGCCTCGACCAGGAAGGGCTGATCGTCAACGGGCTCGGCGTCGACCTGCCGGCCGAGGTGCGCGCGGTGGCCGCGGCCCAGGGGGTGGCGCTGATCGACCTCACCGCCGAGAGCCGCGCGCTGGTCGAGGGGCTCGGCCCCGAGGGGTCCGAGCGCCTCTACCTCACGCGGGAGAAGGGCGACGACACCCACACCTCCGAGCACGGTGCGACGCTCTTCGCCGACCTGGTCGCGGCCGGGCTGCGCAGGCTCGGGCTGGTGGCCCCGTACCTGATCTGATCAGGAGCCCGTCTGGGTGGCGCGCAGCCACCGCAGCGCGCCCCTCGACAGCGCGACCAGCACGTCGACGGCCTCCTCGATCTCCGGGTAGCGGCCCTCGATGTGGCCGATCGCCAGGGCGTTGGTGGCCGCGTTGATGCCTTCGGCGATCATCTCCAGGCGGCGGCGGTCGCGCTCGTTGTCGGCGGTGTAGCCGAGCGCGGCCAGGTCGGCCGCGTGGTGGTCGCGGTAGGCCTTGGCGGTCTCCGTGGCGAACTCGCGCAGCGGCGAGGACGGGTCGTGGCGGGCGCGCAGCTGGATGCGCAGCAGCTCCGGATGCCGGGAGATGGCGTCGAGCGGGATGCGGAAGGAGTCGCGGTGGCTCTCCAGCTCGGTGGGCGCCTCGCGGGCCTGGCGGCGGGCCTCGCGCATGGCGCGGCGCAGGCGCTCGCCGCCCTCGTCGCCGAGGGCGCGCAGGAGATCCTGCTTGTCCTTGAAGTGCACGTAGAAGCTGGACTGGGCGATGCCCGCGGCCTTGGCGACCTTGACCGTCGTCAGGCCCGCCTCACCCTCCTTGTCGAGGATCTCCAGGGCGGCCCTGATCAGCCTCCGCCTGGTCAGGTCCTTGGCCTCGCTCCTGGTGAGCGGTGTGTTGGTCACGGGTTACCTTCTCTCGTCCACCGATAACTGTAGTTGGACCGATCCCCGGTAACGATCCGCCCTCTGGCGCTTGTGCGAAGTTTCACCGATAGTACTATCGGTGAAATTGCTCTCGGGGGATGACCGGGAGGAGGCGTGGATGAAACGCTGGACCAGGCCGTTGGCCCTCGTGCTGGCGGCTGTGACCTTGGTGGCGTGCAGCGGGCAGCGGCCCGGCGCGGCGCCGGCGGGCGAGTCGCCGTCGGACTCGTCGGGGCCGAAGGCGGGCGGCAAGCTCGTGTACGCGCTGAGCGCCGACGCCAACGGGCTCAACCCGGTGACCGACCAGTTCGCGGCGCAGAGCTACAGCATGGTCACCACGATCATCGAACCGCTGGTGAGCATGGACGCCGAAGGCGCCTGGAAGCCGTACCTGGCGGAGTCGCTCACCCCCAACGACACGTACGACGAATGGGCGATCAAGGTCAGGGACGGCATCTCCTTCCATGACGGCATCTCGCTGACCGGCGACATCGTCAAGGCCAACCTGGAGGCGCAGAAGGCGTCCCCGCTCAACACGGCCGTCTTCCAGCCGCTCGACTCCATCGAGCTGACCGACCCGATGACGGTCACGGTCAAGCTCAAGCAGCCCTGGGTCGCCTTCCCCTACTACCTGGCCGCGCAGGTCGGCATGATCGTGCCGCCCTCGTCGCTGGCCGACCCCCAGGCCGCCAGCCTCAAGCCGGTCGGCACCGGGCCGTTCGTGTTCAAGGAGTACGTGCCGGACAGCCGGATGGTCGTCACCAAGAACCCCCGCTACTGGCGCAGCGGCCTCCCGTACCTGGACGAGATCGAGTTCCGCATCCTGCCCGACAGCCAGACCAGGGCCCAGACGCTGGAGGCCGGCGGCGTCGACGCCATGGGCACCACCCGCGACGAGGACATCGTCAAGTACGGCGAGCAGAAGGACGCCTACGCGGTGTACCGGACGCAGGGCATGCCAGCGCCCGAGTACACGTTCATGCTCAACACCGCCGTCCCGCCGCTCGACGACGTCAGGGTGCGCCGGGCCCTCGCGCACGCGACCGACCGCGACGCCGTCGTCTCGACCCTGCGCGGCGGGCTGACGGAACCGGCCGACGGTCCCTGGACCAAGGACTCCAAGTGGTACTCCGACCAGGGCGCCTACCCCGCCTTCGACCTGGCCAAGGCCACCGCCCTGGTGAAGGAGGTGGAGGCGGAGAAGGGCCCGGTCGAGTTCGAGGTGATCTCCACGCCCGACCCCAACACCATGCAGGGCGTCGAACTGGTCCAGGACATGTGGCGCAAGGCCGGCATCGACGTGACGATCAAGCAGGCCGACCAGCCGGACCTGATCAACCGCGCCGTCATCGGCAACTACCACGCCACCGTGTGGACCGCGTTCTCCTCCTCCGACCCCGACGGCGAGTACATCTGGCTGCACCAGGCCTACGCGCAGCCCGTCGGCAAGGTCTCGCTCAACTTCACCCGGCTCAAGGACGAGCAGCTCAGCAAGGCGCTCGACATCGGCCGGGTCTCCCCTGACGAGGCCGCCCGCAAGCAGGCGTACGCCACGGTCCAGGAGCGGCTGCGCGAGCAGGTGCCGTACGTCTTCCTCGACCACCTCACCACGGGGGCGATCATCGCGAAGACCAAGGTCCGCGGCATCGACGAGCAGGTGCTGCCCGACGGGGAGAAGCGTCTCCCGCTGACCGGCGCGCCGATCCCCTACCACCCGTTCTCCGGGGTCTGGATCAGCACACAGTGATCCTCGTCGTCCACCGGCTCGTCCGGCTCGTGGTGGTGCTGCTCGTGGTGACGTTCCTGTCCTACGGGCTGCTCAACCTCCTGCCGGGCGACCCCGTCACGCAGATCCTCGGCATCTCGGCCACCGAGGAGGCCCGTGCGCAGCTCCGCGCGGACATGGGGCTCGACCAGCCGCTGATGGTCCGCTACGCCGACTGGCTGAGCGGCCTGCTCTCCGGCGACTGGGGCACCTCCTACATCTCCCGGGTGCCGGTCGCCGACGAGCTGGCCGAGCGGCTGCCGGTCACGCTGGAGCTGCTCGTCGCCGCGCAACTCGTGGCGCTCGGCCTGGCGATCCCGGTGGGCGTGGCCGCGGCCCGCCGGGCCGGGGGCGCGCTCGACCAGGCGCTCACCGCGATGAGCTTCGCGCTGCTGTCCACGCCGGTGTTCGTGCTCGGCGTGCTGCTCATCCTGATCTTCGCGGTGACCTGGCAGGTCGTGCCCGCCACCGGGTGGACGCCCATCTCGGTGGACCTGGGCTGGAACCTCACCTCGGTGCTGCTGCCCGCGATCACGCTCGGCTGCGGGCAGCTCGCCGTCTACGCGCGGCTGCTGCGCGCCGACCTGATCGCGACCCTGCAGGAGGACTACATCACGCTCGCCAGGGCCCGCGGCCTGTCGCCGCGGCGCATCCTGTGGCGGCACGCGCTGCGGCCCTCGGCGATCTCGCTGATCACCGCCGTGGGGCTCAACCTCGGCGCGCTCATCGGCGGCACGGTGATCATCGAGACGCTCTTCGGGCTGCCCGGCATCGGGCGGCTCATCGTCGACTCCATCTTCTCCCGCGACTATCTGACCGTGCAGGGAGGCGTCGTGCTGATCTCGGTCGGTTACGTGCTGGTCAACTTCCTGGTGGACGTCGTGTACGCGGCCGTCGACCCGAGGATCCGTCGTGCGTAGGCGCTTCGGAGCCGGATTCTGGATCGCGACCGCGTGGATCTCGCTGGTCGTGGCCGCGGCCGCGCTGGCCGACCTGCTGCCCATCCCAGGCTACGACGAGACGCTGGTCGGCCCGCCCCGGTCCGGCCCGAGCGCGGAGCACCCCTTCGGCACCGACGGCCTCGGCCGCGACGTGTTCAGCCGCGTCGTGCACGGCGCCCGCGTCTCACTCGGCGTCGGCATCGGCGCGGTGGTGCTCGGCCTGGGGCTCGGCGCCCCGCTCGGCATCCTGGCCGGATACCGCAAGGGCTTCGCCGACGCGGTGATCATGGCGGTCAACGACATCGCGCTGGCCTTCCCCTCGCTGGTGTTCGCGCTGGCCGTGGTGGCCTTCGCCGGGGCCAGCCTGCGCAACGTGCTCATCGTGCTCGGCGTGCTGGGCATCCCCGCCTGGGTGCGGCTGATCCGGGGCGCCACGCTGTCGTTCGCCGAGCGGGAGTTCGTGCTCGCCGCCCGCGTCCTCGGCGTACGGGACCGCCGCATCCTGTGGCGTGACATCATGCCGAACGTGGCGGTGCCGGCCGCCTCCTACGCCTTCATCGGCATGGCCGTGGTCATCGTGGCCGAAGGCAGCCTGGCCTTCCTCGGGCTTTCGGTGCAGGCTCCCACCCCGACCTGGGGCGGGCTCATCAACGAGGGCCGCACGCTGATGGAGACCGCCCCGCACGTGGTGCTGGCGCCCTCGATCGTCATGTTCCTGACCGTGCTGTCGTTCAACCTGGTCGGCGACCGGCTGCGGGCGCTGACCGACGTGCGGCAGAGCGGGCTGGAGCCGGCCCGGCAGTCCGCGCCGCTGCCCGCGGGCCCTGGGGCGGAGCCCGTCACCGGCGCCCTGCTCCAGGTCGACGACCTGCGCACGCACATCCACACGCCGCGCGGCACGGTCAAGGCCGTCGACGGGGTGTCCTTCACGCTGGAGCGCGGCAGGACCCTCGCCATCGTGGGCGAGTCGGGTTCGGGCAAGTCGATGCTGATCCGTACCATCCTCGGCCTGCTGCCCGCCGCCGACGTGTCCAGGGGCGGGCACGTCCGCCTGGAGGGCGACGACCTGACGAGGTTCACGCCCGAGGAGATGCGCCAGGTGCTCGGCCGCCGGCTCGGCACCGTCTTCCAGGACCCGATGACCGCGCTCAACCCGGTCCGCACCATCGGCACCCAGGTGACCGAGCCGCTCCGGGTGCACCTGGGCATGAGCCGCAAGCGGGCCCGCGAGGAGGCGGCGCGGCTGCTCGCCTCCGTCGGCATCCCCGACCCGGTCCGCACGCTGGGCCGCTACCCGCACCAGCTCTCCGGCGGGATGCGCCAGCGGGTCACCATCGCCATGGCGCTGTCCTGCGGCCCCGACGTGCTCTTCGCCGACGAGCCGACGACCGCGCTCGACGTCACCATCCAGGACCAGGTGCTGCGCCTCATCCACCGGCTGCGGGAGGAGCGCGACATGGCCGTGGTGCTGGTCAGCCACGACCTGTCGGTGGTGCGGCAGTGGGCCGACGAGGTGATCGTCATGTACGCGGGCAAGGTCGTCGAGCACGGCCCCGCCGAGCAGGTCTTCGCCCGGCCCCGGATGCCGTACACCGAGGCGCTGCTGCAGGCGGCGCCGCGGCTCACCGACCCGTCGCACCACCGGCTGCGGGTCATCCCCGGCCGTCCGCCGGACCTGGCCGACGTCCCGCCGGGCTGCCCGTTCCGGCCGCGCTGCGCGTACGCCCAGGACCGGTGCGGCGCGGAGGCCCCGCCGCTGACCGGCGACCACGACCATCTCTACGCCTGCTGGTACCCGACCGGATCGGCGGTCGCCGGCGCGCCGGAAGGAGCCGAGAGCCATGGCCGGTAGCGGGACGGCGCACCTGCGCCCGCGTGACGAAGTGCTGCTCCAGGTCGAGAATCTGTACGTGGAGTTCCCCGCCGGGCGCGGCCGCACGGTCAGGGCGGTCTCCGGCGTGAGCTTCGACCTGGCCAAGGGCGAGACGCTGGGCATCGTCGGCGAGTCCGGCTGCGGCAAGTCGAGCACCGCGCGGGCGCTCATCCAGCTCCCGCGCCCGCGGGCCGGCTCGGTGCGGCTGGACGGGCTCGACCTGACCTCGCTGCGCGGCGAGGCGCTGCGCCGGGTCAGGCGGCGGCTGCAGATGATCTTCCAGGACCCGATCTCGTCGCTGAACCCGCGCCGCCGCGTCCGCGAGATCGTCGAGGAGGGGCCGAAGGTGTGGGGGCGCGGCGCCCTCGACGTCGACGAGGTGCTGGAGGCCGTCGGCCTGGACCCGGCGACGGCGGCGGTGCGGCGGCCGCACGAGTTCTCCGGCGGGCAGTGCCAGCGTGTCTCGATCGCGCGGGCGCTGGTGCTGGAGCCGGAGGTGGTGATCTGCGACGAGCCGGTGTCGGCGCTCGACGTGTCGGTGCAGGCGCAGATCCTCGCCCTGCTGGAGGACCTGAAGGAGCGCTACCGGCTGACGCTGGTGTTCATCGCGCACGACCTGGCCGTGGTGAAGAACGTCAGCGACCGGATCCTGGTGATGTATCTCGGCAAGACGTGCGAGCTCGCGCCCAGCGAGGACCTCATCGCCCGGCCCGCCCATCCGTACACCAAGGCCCTGCTCGCCGCCATCCCCGGCAGCGGGCTCGACCTGCCGCCGGCGGACCGGCTCATCAGCGGCGAGCCGCCGTCGCCGGTCGACCCGCCGTCCGGCTGCCGCTTCCGTACCCGCTGCCCGCGCGCCGCCGAGAGGTGCGCGCGCGAGGAGCCCGAGATCCGCCCGGTGAACGGCGGCGACCACTACGTCGCCTGCCACTTCCCCGACATCTAGGAGAATGCCATGGCCATCGATTTCACCCTCGCCCCGGAGCACGAGGAGATCCGCAAGCGGGTACGCGCCTTCATCCAGGAGGTCGTGATCCCCGCGAGCGACGAGCTGAGCGAGCGCGACCGGGACGCCTACCTCCGCGGCATCTTCGCGCTGCGCGAGAAGGCCAAGGCGGAGGGCCTGTGGCTGCCGCACATGCCGAAGGAGTGGGGCGGCATGGGGCTGGGCCACGTCGAGCTGGCCATGGTGCAGTCGGAGGCGGCCAAGACCCGGCTCGGCCCGTGGGTGCTCAACTGCCAGGCCCCCGACGAGGGCAACATGCACACACTGCTGCACTGGGCGGACGACTCGCAGAAGGAGAAGTACCTCCGGCCGCTCCTCGAAGGCCGGCAGATGTCCTGCTTCGCCATGACCGAGCCCGAGGTGGCCGGCTCCGACCCCACCCTGATCCAGACCCGCGCCGTCAAGGACGGCGACGAATGGGTGATCAACGGGCACAAGTGGTTCATCTCCAACGCCCGCCGGGCGAGCTTCGCCATCCTCATCGCCAGGACCGAGGACGACGTCCCCGAAGGCCACCGCGGCGCCAACACCGCCTTCCTCATCGACCTCCCGCAGGAAGGCTGGAACGACGTCCGCGAGGTCGAGACCATGCACGGCTCGACCGGCCACAGCGAGATCGTCATCAAGGACCTGCGGGTGACCGACAGCCAGATACTCGGCGGACGCGGCAACGGCCACCGCCTCGGCCAGTATCGCCTCGGCCCCGCCCGGCTCGCCCACTGCATGCGCTGGATCTCCCAAGCGGAGACGGCCCTGGACATGATGGTCGACCGGGCGCTCAACCGCCACAGCCACGGCTCCCTGCTGGCCGAGAAGCAGGGCGTCCAGTGGCTCATCGCCGACTCCGCGATGGAGCTCTACCAGTGCAAGCTCATGGTGCTGCACGCCGCCTACAAGATCGACCGTGGTGAGGACTTCCGCACCGAGGTGTCCATGGCCAAGCATTTCGTGGCCAACAGCCTCAACCGCATCATCGACCGGGCGATCCAGGTCCACGGCGCGCTCGGCTACTCCACCGACACGCCGCTGGCCCATATGTTCCAGCACGCCCGCTGGGCCCGCTTCGCCGACGGCGCCGACGAGATCCACCAGATGCGCATCGCCGAACGCACCATCGCCGCCTACCAGGCCACCGGCTCCACCGCCTCGGCCACGGGTGACCTCCCCCTGTGAGCCGACGGCCGCCGCCCACACCTGCCACCGGGCGGCGGCCGTCACCCGGCTTCGTCGCACTTCAGGTGTTCTGGAACGGGGTTGTCCGATCACTCTCGGTAAGGCATACTGAAAACGCCGCACCCCCGGTGGGTGACGGAAGTGAGGCCGGGCCTCCCGATGGAATCGGGCGTCCGGCCTTTGCGCTTTCATCCTCAATCAACGCACACGACTCTGACACGCTCTTGCAGGCGCTCGAAGCCGGCGCCATGCCCATCGATCCACCAGGTGGTCGCGCTGACCACCGCATCAGCCGCCCAGAGCAGCGGCTCCTGGTGCGAGGGCCGCCAGTGGACCATGATCGCCTTTGAGATGACCCGCGACTTCCGCAGGGCCATGACGAACAGAAGATCCAAGTGGTCCTGGCTGGGCGAGCGGCTTTCGACGACGACTTCCGTCACACCGGCACCTTCCAGTTCGAGAAGAAGGCGCTCAAGGCAACGTCTACGTGCCCGCTCGGTGCGGCATGTGGTGTCGTAGATGTGTACGGCGACAACAGCGGCAAGGGGCAGCTTGGACGCGCATCGGCGATGACGAGCTGCCTGGCGATGGGCTCGTCACGCCAGTGCAGGCGAGGGTTCTTGCCGAGGCGCAGAGACTCCAGTGTCAGACGAGCGTCGTGGTGGCCGGTGGCGTGAAGGGTGATCGCGGCCATGGCGTAGATGTTGTCGTCGTCGGGACGGCGGCGCATACTCTCGTCGACAAAGGCCGTAAACATACAGTCAATATATCGTCACCCAACGTGAAAGCTGTCGCGCTACGCACCCAGATCCTGGCGGACTACGAACGCCGCGAGGGGGCCGCTTCCGGAACAGGGCCGGGCACGCCAGATCTTCGCCGGTTGTTCGCGGGACATGCAGGGGACGGCTGACCGGGTCAAGGGGATTTGCGTGAGCGGTGCTCGACGACGCGGTCACCGCGGCCGGGGTAGGACATGATGAGCAGCCGCTGTGCGCCCCGTTCCTCCCCCTCCCAGGGGATCCGGCTCATATGGACACGGATCCGGTAGTGGCCCTTGCCGTGGGCGGCGAGGTCGGGGAGCAAGGCGCTGCCCAGCCCGTCGTGCAGGACGATGCTGCCTTCCGGGCTGTGGTAGCCGACCTCGACGACGTGTGCCCAGCCCTTGGTCTCCATCGGCGGGCGGCGGGCGGACTCTTCACCACCGTCGCCTTCACGGGCTTGATCAAAGGGCGGTGGCGGGGCACCTTGGCGCATTCGCGCTGCTGCGCCGCCTCCCAAGCCAGCAGTTCCCGCTGCTCGGCCTCGGCCGCCGCCTTCAGCGTGGCGGCGGCGCGAGGACAGATGCCCGCCAGGAGGGTCGCCAGGTCCGCCGGGTCGAGGCCGTCGCTCTCGCGCAGTCCTGCCAGCTCACGCGGGTCGGCGCGGGTGTAGGCGCCGCACAGGCGGTGCCCGTAGACGATCAGCCTGCCGTCCGGCATGCCCTGCGCGAACGACGGCTTGCCTGATGTGCGTACCTCGCACACGAAGGCCCGCTCACCGGTGATCGACGGAGCCGAGGCGTCCCACCGCCGCTCGTCTTCCGCCCGCTCGCAGGCTCTTGACGTGGTGACGGGCCCGGGCACGTGGTCTGACACCGGGACCAGGACGAGCACTGCCATCGCGACGGTCCCGGCGAGCGCCGGCCTCCACGGTCCACGAGGATCGTGCCCGCGGCCAGGCGCCGGCTCCCTCGGCCGGCTCCCGAGCTCGTTCGCGGTACGGGCCAGCCATACCAACCCGAACACCTCGAACGCCCGGCTACCGATCGAGATCCAGTAGAAGGTGGCAAGGCCGTCCGGGACGAGGGTGGAAACAGTCACCGGCAAGAAGAAGTCCGCTGCCGGCACCGCTCCGAACCACACCGTGGCACGGCTCCACCGGCCGTCCCTCCCCTGGGCGACCAGCGTCAGCACCATCCAGACGAGCCACGGCAACCCGAACAGACGGAGTGAGCCGACGTCGAGCACCATGTCCGCCAGCCCGGCCACCGGACCGTACACCCCCGCCACCAGCGCGACCGTTCGCACCACCGTGGAGGCGCGGTTGAGCACCCGGTAGAGCAGCACCACCAGAGCCACCCGCAGGGCGTCCTCCAGGATGCCGACCCACCACGGCGAGGGGACGAACTCGAAGAGCAGCGACGCGTACAGGACGGACCGCAGGAGACGAGCGTCCCCGGCCGGCTCGGCCTTCTCCTTCATGGACCGCCCGCGCAGGATCTGCCACAACCCCCAGCCCTGCAACACCCCCAGTGCCACCATCGGCAGCACCGTCGCCCACCCGCCAGGACCCTGGCCGAGGACGCCGGTGAGGAGCCAGAGATGGCCGTCATCGGTCACCGCGGCGACGGCCCCCGACACGACGACCGCGACGACGAATCCCCCGGCTACCACGGCGGCGACCCAGCCGAACCTGTAGCGGCGCATCGGTCACTTCCTCGCATCTCCCGACAGGAGCGCCCGCGAAGATCAAGTCCTATCCGGCGCGGACGCCGTACGGAGGAGGTCAGGGATCTTGCTGTACGCGAGCAACCCCCATAAGTCCGGATAGAACCCGCCACACCCTAGCGGTGATTCGATCATGTTCCCGACGGATCGGGCACCCCTCGAACCACCCCTCTTGATCACGGGTCTAAGCAGGTGATCGAAGAGGGGGCGACATGCTGAAGAGATCCGTGGCCGCCGTGCTCATGGCGCTGGTGGTCGGGGTGGCGGGGGCGCCGTCGGCCGCCGCCGGGGAGAAGCCGTGGGTGAGGCTCGCGGGGACGGTCGGCACGGTCAACGACGGGCTACCGGTGCGGCTGGCCTCGTACTCGCTGATCTGGGACGCCGGCCAGGCCTTCCACGGCTACCTGCGCGAGGGGAGGACGTTCGTCAAGACCCGGTACCGGGAGGCGCTGGTCGCGCCCGGTGGCCGGTGGGTGGCGGGCGTACCCGACCGACGGCTGTGGCGGGCCACCGAGAAGATCGACCTGATCGACCGCGGTACCGGCCGCACGCACGCCGTCAGGATGCCCGCTCCGGTGACCTCGCCCGAGTGGTCGGCGGACGGCGGCACCCTGCTGCTCACCGCGTACCGGAAGCACCGCGACGGCGCTCTCACCGTCATCGGCTTCGTCACGCTGGACGCGCGCGACCGCGTCCCCCGCCTGGTCAGGACCGGCCCCCAGCGTCGGGTGGCGGACTGGGACATCGGCCGCGGCTTCCGCTTCTTCTTCGCCGGCCCCGGACGGGTGATGGCCCGGCACGACCACAAGGGCGGGGTCGCCGTCTACGACATGGACGGCCGGCGGCAACGCTTCTACAAGGGCGTGGGCGCGTTCGACGAATGGGCGGCGGTGACGGTCGCCTCTCCCTCGGGCCGCCTGTTCGCCACCGTTCTCGGCGAGAACGACAAGGGCCGCCGGATCGGCGTCGTCGACGCCGCGACGGGGAGGGTCGTGCACCGCGTCGGCGGACACGCCGAATCCTTCGCCGGCTGGTACGACGAGAAGCACGTCATCGTGATGCGGGTGCGCGGCAGGACGCAGATCTTCCAGCGCGTCTCCCCGTCCAGCGGAGCCACCCTGGACCTCATCAGGGAGAAGCTCGTCGCCGGGCCGACCGAGTACGAACCCCACCTGGAGCGGGTCAACTTCGTCCGCTGAACCGATCCCGCCCGCGGCACGTTCCGGTAGGCATGATGATCCGATTTCTGGCCGTGCTGACGCTGGTGGCGGGGTTCCTCGTGGCGGGCGGGGGCACGGCGCACGCCTGCTCGTGCGCGTCGCGCGAGCCGGCCGAGCGGATGCGTGACGCCGATGTCGTCCTCACCGCGACGGCCACGGCCGTACGGGTGGACGAGCCGATGCTGAACGGCGGGCGGGTGACGGCGACGCTGCGGGCCGACCGCGTGTACAAGGGCCCGGAGCGGGACGAGTTCGAGGTGGTCACCAGGGCGCAGGGGCCCGCCTGCGGCTACGCGTTCACCGAGGGGACCCGTTATCTGGTGTTCGCCCGCGAGGGGGACGAAGGGCTGACCACGTCGCTCTGCTCGGGCAACGAGGTGCTGGCGCCGGGTGCGGGGCCGACGGCCGTGGCGGCGGGCGCCGCTCCGCGGGCGACGCAGCCCTCGGAGCCCGTGTTCCCCGTCGCGCTCGCCGTCCTGACGGCGGCCGCGACGGTGGCCGTGCTGACGTGGACGTTGACACGGAAGCACGGTCAATAGGATCACCTTATGAGCAGCGCCCACATCGCGATGGTCGGCATCCCCGCCATCAGTCACGTCCTGCCGAGCATCGAGGTGATCGGGGAGCTGGTGGCGCGCGGGCACCGCGTGACCTACGCCAACGACCCGGTCGTGGCCGAAATGGTCACCGGCGCGGGCGCCGAGCTGGTGCCCTGCACCTCGACGCTGCCCGTCGCCGACCACGACTGGCCGGACGACCCGATCGCGGCCATGCGGATCTTCCTGGAGGACAACATCCAGTTGCTGCCGCAACTGGAGGCCGCGTACGACAAAGACCCGGCGGACCTCTACCTGTACGACATCGGCGGGTACGCGGCGCGGGCGCTGGCCGAGCGGCAGGGACGGCCGCTCGTGCAGCTCTCCCCCTCCATGGTCGGCTGGGACGGCTACGACGAGGAGGTGGCGGCGCACCTCTGGCAGCTGCCCGGCGCGGACGCCTACCGGGCGCGGTTCGCCGAGTGGCTGGCGGGCAACGGCGCGACCACGACCGACGCCGACGCCTTCTCGGGCCGGCCGGCCCGCTGCCTGGCGCTGATCCCCCGGGCGATGCAGCCGCACGCCGACCGCGTGCACGACGGGGTGACGTTCGTCGGCCCCTGCAAGAAGCCCACCGGCGCCTGGGAGCGCCCGGCGGGGGCGGCGAACGTGCTGCTGATCTCGCTGGGCACGGCCTACACTCGGCAGCCGGAGTTCTACCGGCAGTGCCTGGCCGCGTTCGGCGACCTGCCCGGCTGGCACGTCGTGCTGCAGATCGGCAAGCACACCGACCCGGCCGAGCTGGGTCCGATCCCGGGCAACGTGGAGGTCCACTCCTGGGTGCCGCAGCAGGCGATCCTGGAGCGGGCGGACGCGTTCGTCACGCACGCGGGCATGGGCGGCTGCGGCGAGGGCCTGCTGGCCGGGGTGCCGATGATCGCGGTGCCGCAGGCGGTCGACCAGTTCATGAACGCCGACCGGCTGGTGGAGCTGGGCGTGGCCCGCCGGATCGACACGGCCGACGCGACGGCCGGCGCGCTCAGGAGCGCCCTGGCCGAGCTGACCGCCGACCCGGAGGTGGCCGGGCGGCTCGATCGGCTGCGCGAGGAGTCCCGTGCCGAGGGCGGCACGATCCGGGCCGCCGACCTCATCGAGGCCGAACTAACCAGGGTGTGAAAGTTTCACCGCCGACCAGGGCGGATGTGACGGTTCGTTGACGGGGCGGCACTGACACCAGAAGATCCTGGGAGCGCTCCCAAAACCCGAGGATCCCCATGATTCGACGCTTGGCCGCCGCACTGGCCTTACTCACCGCGTTCGCCCTGGCCACTCCCGCGCACGCCGCCGACGAGGGCCCGGAACAGATCGTCAACGGCACCTTCGACGAAGGCACCGGCCCCTGGTGGGGCACCGGCAACCTCACGCTCGGCGTCGACGACGGCCGGATGTGCGTGGACGTCCCCGGCGGCACCGCCAACCCGTGGGACGTCATCATCGGCCAGGACAACCTGCCGCTGGTCGAGGGCGAGACGTACGCGTTCGCGTTCTACGCCTCGGCGACCCCGGCCAAGGTCGGCAGGGCGCTGGTGCAGCTCCCGGTCGACCCGTGGACGCAGTACCTGTCGGCCGCGCCGGAGATGAGCGTGTCGGGCAACGTCTACCGCTACACCTTCACCGCCCCCGTCTCGCTGCCGAACGCCCAGGTCGCCTTCCAGATGGGCGGCAGCGCCGAGCCCTGGAGGTTCTGCATGGACGACGTGTCGCTGCGGGGCGGCGCGGAGCCCGAGGAGTACGAGCCTGACACCGGCCCCCGGGTGCGCGTCAACATGGTCGGCTACCTGCCGTCCGGCCCCAAGAACGCGACCGTGGTCACCGAGGCGACCGAGCCGCTCAAGTGGGAGCTGAAGGACTCGTCGGGCCGTACCGTCGCACGCGGCAAGAGCGACCCGCGCGGCGTCGACGCCAGTTCGGGACAGAACGTGCAGAGCATCGACTTCAGCGGCCACCGCAAGCCGGGCACCGGCTACACGCTCACCGCCGACGGCGAAACCAGCCGCCCGTTCGACATCGCCGAGAACCTGTATGACGAGATGCGGGTGGACGCGCTGAAGTTCTACTACACCCAGCGCAGCGGGATCGACATCCGCGACGACCTGCGGCCCGGCTACGGCCGCCCCGCCGGCCATGTCGGCACGGCCCCCAACCGGGGCGACACCTCCGTGCCCTGCCAGCCGGGCGTCTGCGACTACTCGCTCGACGTCAGCGGCGGCTGGTACGACGCCGGAGACCACGGCAAGTACGTGGTCAACGGCGGCATCTCGGTCCACCAGCTCATGAGCCTGTACGAGCGCGACAAGGCCGCCTTCGCGGACCGTCAGCTGCGCATCCCGGAGAGCGGCAACGGCGTCCCCGACGTGCTGGACGAGGCCCGCTGGGAGCAGGAGTTCCTGCTGAGCATGCAGGTCCCGCAGGGCGAGCGGCTGGCCGGCATGGCGCACCACAAGATCCACGACGCGCAGTGGACCGGGCTGCCGCTGATGCCGCACCTGGACCCGCAGCCGCGTGAGCTGCACCCGCCGTCCACCGCCGCCACGCTCAACCTGGCCGCGACCGCCGCCCAGGCCGCGCGCGTGTTCGCCCCGTACGACGCCGCGTTCGCCGCGCGCAACCTGGCGGCGGCCCGCCGGGCGTGGGCCGCGGCCGTGGCGAACCCGGACCTGCTCGCCGACCCGAACGACGGCGTGGGCGGCGGCGCCTACTCCGACACCGACGTGAGCGACGAGTTCTACTGGGCGGCCGCCGAGCTGTTCATCACCACGGGAGAGAAGGAGTTCGCCCAGTTCGTGCTGGCCTCGCCGCACCACACCGGCGACATCTGGCGTGAGCGCGGCTTCGACTGGGGCAACACCGCCCAGCTCGGCCGCCTGGAGCTGGCGACGGTGCCGAACGCGATCCGGGACCGCGAGCGGGTGCGCCGCTCGGTGCTGGAGGGCGCGGAGAAGTATCTCGCCGTGCAGCGCGACCAGGCTTACGGGCAGCCGTACGGGCCGCCGGACTACGACTGGGGCTCCAACAACCTGGTGCTCAACAACATGGTGGTGATGGCCGTCGCCTACGACCTGACGGGCAAGGAGAAGTACCGCGCCGGCGTGCGCGAGGGCATGGACTACATCCTCGGCCGCAACGCGCTCAACCAGTCGTACGTGACCGGCTACGGCGAGGTGTCGTCCCAGAACCAGCACAGCCGCTGGTACGCCCGCCAGCTCGACGCGTCGCTGCCCAACCCGCCACGCGGCACGCTCTCCGGCGGGCCGAACTCGGCCATCCAGGACCCGGTCGCCCAGCGGCTGCTCCAGGGCTGTGAGCCGCAGTTCTGCTACGTCGACCACATCGAGTCGTGGGCCACGAACGAGCTGACCATCAACTGGAACGCCCCGCTGGCCTGGATCTCCGCGATCCTGGCCGACCGGTCCGGTCACGCCGGCTGCGACGTCCGCTACACGGCGCAGGGCGGCCGGAACTTCGTCGCGCACGTCACCGTGCGCAACACCGGCGGCAAGTCGCTCGACGGCTGGAATCTGCGCTGGTCGTTCCCCGGCGCCCAGCGTGTCCGTGACTCCTGGGGCGCGGCAGTCTCCCAGGACGGGCCGGTCGTGACCGCGAAGGGCCACGGCAAGCTCCGGCCCGGCGCCACGGCCGCCTTCGGCTTCGCCGGCACCGCCCCCGCAGGCCCGAACCCGTCACCCGAGGTGTTCCACGTGAACGGAGACCGCTGCCGCTAGAACGCGAAATCAGTCCGACTGCTCTAAAATCAGGCCATGCGACCTGAAATCAAGACGGACGGACTGGGCTCATGACCACGACGGTCCTGTGGCTGGGCACGCTGGGCTCGTGGCTGTTCGTCGTCACGTTCGTGCTGGACGGCTGGACCCGGCCGGGATACCGGCCGGTCCGGCACGCCGTGAGCGCGCTGGCCCTCGGGCCGCGCGGATGGGTGCAAGGGGCCAACTTCATCGTGTGCGGCGCGGCGATCACGGCGGGCGCGGTCGCCGTCGCGGGCGCCCTCGGCAGCGTGCCGCTCGCCGTCGTGATCGGGGTGTTCGGGCTCTCGCTGGTCGCCTCGGGCGTCTTCCCGATGGACCCCATGCGGGGCTACCCGCCGGGAACGTCCGAGGAGACGCCCACGGAGGTGTCGACGGCGCACAAGCTGCACGACTACGCCGGGGCGCTGGTCTTCTTCGCGCTGCCCGCCGCCGCGCTGATCGCGGCGTTCGTCCTGCCCGAGACCGGGTGGAAGTGGTACTCGGCCCTCACGGCGGCGGCCGGGACCGCCGGCTTCCTGGCCTTCGGTCACGCGTGGGAGACCGACCACCCGAAGGCCGGGCTCGTGCAGCGCGCCACGATCGTCGTGGGCTGGGTCTGGCTCGGGCTGCTGTTCGCCCACGCGGCGGACGTGTCGGGATGAGCGGGCCGGAGGGTCACGGGCCGCCGGGACGGAAGCGGCCGTCCTTCATCGAGCAGGCCCGGCGGGCCCAGATCGTCGAGGCCGCCGCCGAGGTGGTGGCGGAGGTGGGCTACGCCCACACCTCGTTCGCGCGGATCGCCGAGAAGGCCGGCATCAGCAAGAGCGTGATCAGCTACCACTTCGGCGGCAAGGACGAGATCCTCCGCTTGGTGGTGACCCGGCTCTTCGACCGGGGCTGGCAGCACATGGAGCCCCGGATCGCGGCCGAGAAGACGGCCGCCGGGCGGGTGCGCGCGTGGATCGGGTCGCAGCTGGAGTTCTTCCAGGCCCATCGCGTCGAGTTCCTCGCGATGAGCGAGATCATGGCCAACCACCGCGGCGAGGACGGCTCGTACGCCTACTCGGACGAACTCGCCGAGGAGGTCGACGGGATCGCCGAGATCCTCGCCCAGGGCCAGCGCGACGGCGAGCTGCGGTCCTTCGACCCGCGCGGCGTCGCCAACATCATCGTGCGCTGCGTCGACGGCGTGCTGGAGTCATGGGCGATGGACGCCGGCGTCGACCTGGACCAGCAGACCGCCGTGCTCCTCGATTTCATCGACCACGCCATCGGCGCGCGCTAGGCCGCCTTCTCCTGGGCCGGGCGCAGCGCCGCCACCAGCGTGGCCGGCTCGTCGGCGAAGAAGCGCACCGTGGTGACCTCCGCCTCGGCGCCCAGCGGGCGGACCGCGGTGACCGGCTCCGACAGCTCCACCACCACGTTCACCTGCGACGCCACCGCCACGGTCAGCCGCTCGTCCTGGACCCCGACCAGACCGGCCTCGTTGTAGGAGCGCACCGTGCGCACCGAGGCGACGAGCTCGCGCGGGATGCGCAGGTCGAAGAAGGCGCCGTACCGGATCCGCAGCTCACCGCCGGTGACGACGTGCGGCCGGGTGACGCAGGCGGCCACCACCGCGAACCCGACGAGCAGCCCGTACAGGTCGGCGACCAGGATCGGCACGCGGATCCAGGCCGGCACGTCGAAGGCGCGCAGCACCACCTCCACCACCACGACCTCGACGGCCATCATGACCAGGAGGAGGATCATCGTCGCGGACTGGGCCCTGGAGTAGGACACCGCCAGCGCGCCGGGCGGCACGCCGTCCCTGCGGCGGGCGACCCACAGCGCGAGGCTGGCCATGCCCTTGGCGTCGAACCCGGCGATCCTGCGCAGCACCCTCACGCCTGCTCCTTCAGCATGTCGACCATCAACCGGAACACCTCGCCCTGCGCGGGTGTCAGCTCTTCGAGCATGGCGTCGAGCCACGGCCCGCCCTCCGGCGGCAGGTGCTCGATCACCCCGCGCACCAGCTCGTCAGGCATGTGCGCGGCCAGGTCGGCGGCCAGCTCGCGGACCCGCGGATCGCCCGGCTCGGCGTCGGCCAGCCCGTCGAGGCGCCGGTAGAGCTCGTGCGCGCGCTCGCGCATGCCCGGCTCGGCGAGCGGCCGCATCAGCTCGACGATCTCGTCGCGCATCCCGGGATCGGCGACCGTGTCCATGAGCGTGAGCATCTCGCGGTCCATCTCGGCGAACGTCGACCCCTCCGTGTCCAGGTCGCGCAGCACCGCCGCCATGTCCGGGGAGACCGCCGAGTCGGCCCGCAGCTCCCCCTCCTCCAGCAGAGCCGCCAGCCGGACCCGGCGCGCCGTGATGAGCTCCTGCTGCCTGGCCAGGTCGGAGTCCAGTTCCAGGAGCACCTCTCGCAGGTCCCTGCCCCGGTCGTCGGCGAGCACGTCGCGGATCTCGTCCAGCGACAGCCCCAGCTCCGCCAGCCGGCGGACGCGGGCGAGCAGCACGGCGTCGCGCAACCGGTAGTCCCGGTAGCCGCCGGCCGTCCGCGCCGGCTCGGGCAGCAACCCGAGTTGGTGGTAGTGCCGCACGGTCCGGGTGGACACCCCGACCAGCGCGGCGAGCTCGCCGATCCGCATGCCCTCATTAGAGACCTTGACGCTACGTCAAGGTCAAGCCGGGATGATCGGGGGGATTCGATCAGCCTAGCGGACGCACCCCTGGACGAACGTGGGCGCGCAGTTGGTCGGGGTGTTGCCCCGCACGATCGACCGCGTCAGCGTCACGGCGCCGGGGG
Organism: Nonomuraea sp. NPDC049486; assembly: GCF_040676925.1. NCBI lineage: Bacteria > Bacillati > Actinomycetota > Actinomycetes > Streptosporangiales > Streptosporangiaceae > Nonomuraea > Nonomuraea sp. NPDC049486. The sequence continues at coordinate 634,006 of NZ_JBFAPV010000001.1, read as the reverse complement.
CGCCCTCGTTGTCGATGCCTCCCGGGGCGTTGTTCGCCGTGTTGCCGTTGACGATGCTGCGGATGATGGACGCGGTGCCGGGACCGAAATTCGCCACGCCCCCTCCGGCGGTGCCGGCCGTATTGTCGTTGACGACGCTTCCGGTCACCACCAGGATTCCGTCGCTGGCTATTCCTCCGCCTTTCTCCCCGGCGCGGTTGTTGTTGACGACGGTGTCGATGAACGTCATTCTCCCGTCATTGGCCGCGCCGCCGCCGTTCCTGGTCGCGGTGTTGTTCTGAATATTGCTGTTCGACACGTTGACGACGGCTCCGGCGACGCCGCCGAGACCACCGGAAAAGGTGGCGGTGTTGTTCCGGATGAACACTCTGTTGAGGTTCGTGGTCCCGCTGTTGACGGCGACGGCTCCGCCGAATCCCCCTGGGGAGGTCCTCGCGTCACCGCCGAGGAGCTTGACCCGGTCGAGGTTGAAGTCGCTGTTGACGGTGAACAGGCGGAACGCGTCCGCCGCCGGGTCCCGCTGGATCGTGCTGTTGCCCCCGCGGATGGTGAGGGGCGCGTCGATGGCCGGAAGCGGGCCGGTCAAGTCGTTCAGGACGTATCTGCAGCCGGGCGTCAGATAGAGCGTCGCGCCCGACGCGGCGTTGTCGATCGCCTTCACCAGTGCGCGCCCGGAGCACGGTACGCTCGCCCCCGCGCCGGCCGCCGGCGCTCCGACCGCGAGCGCGGCGGCCGAGAGAACGGCGCCTCCGATGATGGCGCGAATTCCGTTTATATACATCGAGCCGTTCCCCCGAATCGGACTGATGGTGAAATGAGTCGCATTGAGCGTGATGGTCATGCCCATGGCACAGAAGCCCTACACGTAAGACTTATCGGACATAGACATGAAAGCAGTTCATTTCTCACATAGTCACTATTCGGGGCCGTTAACAGGCACAGCTGATGCCGAACTACCGGTTGTCCCTACCATGGGGTGATGATCTCCGTCATGACCGGGGCCGGCATCTCGACCGGGTCCGGGATCCCCGACTACCGCGGTCCCAGCGGGCTGTGGCGCCAGGACCCCGACCACGAGAAGCTCGTCACCATCGGCTACTACCTCGCCGATCCCGAGATCCGGCGCCGGTCCTGGGCGTTCCGCCGGGGCAGCCCGGCGCGCACGGCCGAGCCCAACGCCGCGCACCGGGCGCTGGTGGAGCTGGAGCGGGCCGGGCGGCTCGATCGGCTGATCACGCAGAACGTCGACGGCCTGCACCAGAGGGCGGGGTCCAGCCCTGACCGGGTGCTGGAGCTGCACGGCAACATGTTCGGCGTCGTGTGCGTCGGATGCGGCGACCGCTCGACGCTGGACGAGGCGCTGGACCGGATCGACAACGGCGAGCAGGATCCCGCCTGCCGGGAGTGCGGCGGGATCCTGAAGACGACCACGGTCATGTTCGGCGAGAACCTGTCTCAGGACGTGATCGCCGGGGCGGCCGAGGCCGCCGAACGGGCCGAGGTGTTCGTCGCCGTCGGGACGTCGCTGCAGGTGATGCCCGCCGCGTCGCTCGCCGCGCTGGCCGAGCGCAACGGGGCGCGGCTGGTCATCGTGAACGCCGGGCCGACCCCGTACGACGACCTGGCCGACGAGGTGATCAGGGACCCGATCAGCGAGGCGGTGCCCAGGCTGGTGGCGCGGCTCATCGGCTGAGCTGGAGCCGGTCCGCCGGGAACGGGGTGACGGGCGTCGACAGCGTCCTGGCCTGGCCCGGCCCGCAGAGCGCGAGCAGGAGGTGGCCGACGAAGGCGGCGTCGATCGGGTGGGGGACGATCTGGCCGTTCTCGTCGACGGTCTGGTACTTGGCGCGGTTCAGGCCCACGGAGATCTGGCGGCTGCCATCGGGGCTCGACAGCGACTGGGTGATCATGCCGAACACGCCGCCGTCGTGGCCCCAGAAGCGGCCGCAGGGCAGGTCGAGCGCGTAGAGGCCGAGACCGTACTCGATGACGCCGCCCCCGGCGGACACGGGCACGGTCCGCCGCATCTCGGCGAGCTGGGCGGCGCCGACCAGCTCACCCTGGAGCAGCGCGCGGTAGAAGCGGTTGAGGTCGTCCATGGTCGACACGACGGCCCCGGCCGTCCCGGCCCACGACATGTCGTAGACGCCGTAGTCACGCGGCGGGTCGATCAGCCCGTACATGGACTCGTACGCGCCGGAGCTCGGCCCGGGGATGCGCGGCGTGCGCGGGAAAGACGTGTGCCGCAGCCCGGCCTCGCGGATCACGTGGCGGGTGATGTACGCCTCGGCGTCCGTGCCGGTGACCTTCTCCAGCAGCAGTCCGGCGAGGATGTAGTTGGTGTTGGAGTACGAGCCGGGCGTCGCCCCCGGCTGCCCCGTCGGCGCGGCCTGGAGACCGAGACGCGCCAGCTCCTCGGGCTCGATGCGGCGGAAGCGGTGCTCGTCCAGGCTGGCCGTGGAGCCCTCCAGCAGCGAGGGGAAGGCGCCGGGGATGTAGTCGGCGATGTGGCTGGTGTGGTTGAGCAGCATGCGCACCGTGATCCGGTCGCCGGGGACCAGGTCCGGCAGGTAGCGGCTCACCGGCGCGTCCAGCTCTACCGTGCCGCGCTCGACCTGCTGGAGCACCGCGACCGAGGTGAACGTCTTGGTGATGCTGCCCACCCGGTGCACCATGTCGGGCTTCACCGGCCGCCGGGTGCGCACGTCGGCCACGCCGGAGGCGCCCTTCCAGGTGTCGCGCCCGTCGCGTACCGCGGAGTAGACCCCGTACATGCCTGCTTCGTGGACGGCGTCCAGCGACTCCCGCAGCTCGCCCCCGCCGGGCGCGGCCGCCTGGGCGGGAACGGCGACCGCCCCGGCCACGACCAGCGCGCTCACCCCCGCGAGCACGCGTGTCATGATCGACATCTGCTACCTCCGGACTCGGCGTCAACGTCACGCACGAGCCTGGTCGATCATGGGCCGCCGGGGCCAGTCCGCTCAGTCACCGGCCGGGCATGACACCTGTCATCCCTGCGCCATGACAACCGGATTCGTATGATCCCCTCATGAATCCCCTCGACCGCATCGCCCGGGTCCGCCTGTCGTCCGTCTACCTGCCGCTCGACACACCGGTCAGCGACGCCAAGGTGCTCACCGGGCGGCAGCGGCCGATGACCGAGGTCGCCTTCCTGTTCGCCGAGATCATCACCGAGGGCGGCCTGGAGGGGATCGGGTTCTGCTACTCCAAGCGGGCGGGCGGCCCCGGCCAGTACGCGCACGCCTGCGAGATCGCCCCCGAGCTGATCGGCGAGGACGCCAACGACATCCCCAGGCTGTGGGAGAAGCTGGTGTGGGCCGGCGCGTCCGTGGGCCGCGGCGGGCTGTCGATCCAGGCCGTCGCCGCTTTCGACATCGCGCTGTGGGACCTGAAGGCCAGGCGGGCCGGGCTGCCGCTGGCCAAGCTGCTGGGCGCGCACCGCGACTCGGTGCGCTGCTACAACACCTCGGGCGGTTTCCTGCACGCCCCGATCGAGCGGGTGCTGGAGAACGCCGCCGCGGCGCTGGAGCGCGGCATCGGCGGCATCAAGATCAAGGTGGGCCAGCCCGACGGGCGGGCCGACCTGGCCAGGGTGCGGGCGGCGCGCGAGCTGCTGGGCGAGGAGGTGCCGCTGATGGTCGACGCCAACCAGCAGTGGGACCGGCCGGCGGCGGCCCGGATGGGTCGGGCGCTGGAGGAGTTCGGCCTGGTGTGGATCGAGGAGCCGCTCGACGCGCACGACCACGCCGGGCACGCCGCGCTGGCCGCCGCGCTCGATACGCCCGTCGCCACCGGCGAGATGCTGACCAGCGTCGCCGAGCACGCCGAGCTGCTGCGCGCGGGCGGCGCCGACATCCTGCAGCCGGACGCGCCGCGGATCGGCGGCGTCACCCCGTTCCTGCGCCTGGCCGCGCTCGCCGAGCACCACCGGGTGCAGCTCGCCCCGCACTTCGCCATGGAGATCCACCTGCACCTCGCTGCCGCGTACGGGCAGGAGCCCTGGGTGGAGCACTTCGAGTGGCTGGAGCCGCTGTTCGAGGAGCGGCTGGAGATCCGCGACGGGCGCATGCTCGTGCCCGACCGGCCGGGGCTCGGCCTCACGCTGAGCGAGCAGGCGGCCGGGTGGACGGCCGAGCGGCGCGAGTTCACCCGCCCGGCCTGATCGGCGGGCCGGGGGTCAGGCGGCGACGACCAGCGCCTGCGGCGCGGCCTGCTTCATCCGGGTGCGCAGCCACAGCATCTGGGCGGCGGTCTCGCTCTCGCACACGGAGACCACGCCCAGCAGCTCCCGGTCCCTGGCGCCCTGCGCGGCCTGGCCGATGAGCGTCCACGAGATGTCGCACTCGGCCGCCATCAGGTAGAGGTCGTGCAGGTCGCGCAGCAGCCCGAGCCCGCCGGTGCGGGAGCCGGAGAACAGGGTGGAGTGCAGCCGCTCCGGCTCGTCCGGCGACTCCTCCGAGTAGCGCTCGGCGAACGGCCGCAGCCGGCCGGCGTGCGCGTCGCACTGGGCGGCCAGCCGCTCGCACACGTGGAACACGTCCGGTTCGTCCTTGTGCTGCTCCCCGACCTCACGGAAGGCGGACGCCAGCTCGGTCTGCGAACGGTGCAGCAGCCCCAGGTAGTGGGCGAGATGCATGGCTCACTCCTCCTCGACGTGCTCGTCCGCCTCGGCGGCGGGCCCGCCGGCGGTGACCGGGACGCGTGGGTCGGCCGGCCGGTTGCCGACGGTGGGCGCGGCCGACACCGCACCCTCCGCCGCGGCCACCTTGCTCAGCCGGACCGCGGCCACCTTGAAGATCGGCTGCTTGGACACCGGGTCCCAGCTCGTCATCGTCAGCTCGTTCGCGGCGCGCGCCGCCCCGTCGCCCGGCCCTGACTCGTCCCGGTCCCAGTAGCCGTAGTGGAACGGCACGAACACCGTGCCCTTACGGGTGCCGCACACCCGCGCCCTGGCCTCCAGCGCGCCGCGCGGCGACTCCACCCGCACCAGGTCGCCCTCGCCGACCCCCAGCTCGGTGGCGTCCGCCGGGCTGATCTCCACCCACGGCTCCGGCGCCGCCGCGGCGAGCTGCGGGGCGCGGCCCGTCTTGGTCCGGGTGTGGAACTGGTAGACGGTGCGGCCGGTGGTCAGCGTCAGCGGATACTCCTCGCCGGGCACCTCCGGCGACGGCTGGTACGGGGCCGCTTTCAGGAACGCGCGTCCGCGCGGCTCCTTGGCCCGGTAGCTCTCCTCGCCGTGGGCGGCGCCGGTGACCAGGTCGTGCCCGTACGTCTCGCAGTAGTCAGGGTCGGTGTTGAACCTGCCGCCCGCGTACAGCCGCTCGGTGCCGAGCGGCCACTGCACGCCGCCGCCGCGCAGCAGCTCGTACGTGATGCCGGTGTAGTCGCACGGCCGCCCCGCCGAGCAGGCCTGCCAGGCCCGGTACGCGGACTCCGGGTCGTGCCACTTGATCAGCGGGGCGCCGTCCTTGTCGCGGAAGTCCATGCGGCGCGCGTAGTCCAGGAAGATGTCCAGGTCGGAGCGGGCCTCGCCGGGCGGGTCCACCGCCTTGTCCGACAGGTGCACCGTACGGTCGGCGCAGGTGAACGTGCCGGTCTTCTCCCCCCAGGTGGCGGCGGGCAGCACCACGTCGGCCAGCATCGCCGTCTCGGTCATGAAGATGTCCTGGACGACGACGAACAGGTTCTCCTGGGCCAGGATGCGGCGGATGCGCGCCAGGTCAGGCAGGGAGACGGCGGGGTTCGTGGCCGAGATCCAGAGCAGCTTGATCGAGCCCTGCTCGGCGTAGCGGAAGATCTGCATGGCGTGCGTCGGCGGCGCCCAGTGCGGGATGACGGACGAGTCGACGTTCCACAGCCGGGCCAGCTCGTCGATGTGTGCGGGGTTGTCCCAGTTACGCATGCCGGGCAGGTCGCCGTCCGCGCCGGTCTCACGGGTGTTCTGCGCGGTGGGCTGCCCGTTCATCTGGTACAGGCCCGCGCCCGGGTGGCCGAGCATGCCGCGCAGCAGGTGGAGGTTGTTGACCTGGCACGCGGCCGCGGTGGCCTGGTTGGACTGGTAGAAGCCCTGCAGGACGGTGGAGAGCAGCCTGCGGCAGGTGCCGATGATCTCCGCCGCGCGTTCGATGTCGCGCACGGGCACGTCACAGATCTCCGCGGCCCACTCCGGCGTGCGGTCGCGCACCGTCTCGGCCAGTTCGTCGAAGCCGAGGGTGTGGGCGCGCACATACCGCTCGTCGTACCAGCCCTTGTCGAGCAAGCGGTGGACGATCGCGTTCATCAGCGCCAGGTTGGTGCCGGGGCGCACTGCCAGGTGCACGTCGGCCTCGCGGGCGACGGCGGTCTGGCGCGGGTCGACGGCGATCAGCGCGGGCGGGCGGGGGCCTCGGCGGCGGTCGAGCATGCGCATCCACAGCACGGTCTGCGTCTCGGCCACGTTGTGCCCCCACAGCGCGATGGCGTCGCAGTGGTCCACGTCGGTGTAGGAGCCGGGCTGGCCGTCGGTGCCGAAGCTCTCCTTCAGCGCCGCCGCCGAGGTCGCGGTGCACAGCCTCGTGTTGCCGTCCATGTGCGGCGTGCCGATGCCGGCCTTGCCGATCACGCCGAGGGTGTAGTACTCCTCCAGGTACAGCTGGCCGCTGGTGTAGAAGCCGAAGTGGCCCCAGCCGCCCGGCCCGTCGAGCAGCTCGCGCGAGCGGGCCGTGATCCGGCCCATCGCGTCGTCCCAGCCGGTCTCGACCAGCCGGCCGTCCTGCCTGACCAGCGGCTGGGTGAGCCGGTCGGGGCTGTTGTTGGCTTGCCAGCCGTACAGGTCCTTGGGGTCGAGCCTGCCCCGGTTGACGCGGTCGCCGGCGCGCCCGCGCACGCCGACGATCCGTCCTCCGGCGACCGCGATGTCCATCGCGTCGCCGTTGCTGTGCAGGATCGAGGCCGCCCGGACCCAGCGGTCCACGTCGGCCTCGGCGACGCCCTCCTCCAGGAACATGTCCACCCGTACGGGCCAGGTGGCGCGCTGTCCGATCTCCCGGGGCAGCACCCGGCGCACCGGTCCGGGCAGCGACGCCGCCACCCGTTCGGCCGCCGAGGGCGGGCCGTAGGGGGTGCGCCTCCCCCACGGATCTGCGATGCGATCGGACATGTCGGCGGTCCTTTCCACGACGCTCGGTCAGGGGGATGCCCGGGGCAGCTACCCTGTCCGGCGCCGGGAACACGGACCTGTCAGAGGTGTCCCTGGCTGCCCGCGGTGGCCAGCTCGCGCAGCTCCTCGGTGAGGCTCTCGCGGACCTTGGTCATGATGCGGCCCTGGGTGGCCTCGTCGGTGACCTCGAACACCACCCGGGCGAGGAACACCGCTCTTCGATCGTCGACCCCGGCCCTGGCGCCCACCCTGCGGATGAACTCCTCGCGGCCGAAGTGCTCTCCGGTGCCGAGGCCGCCGTAGACCTCGGTGCGGCGCAGGTTCTCGCCGATCTCGTGTGGCAGCTGGGCTGCGAGCTTGTCGGCCAGGCTCTCCGGCAGCCGTTCGCCGAGCGTCTCCAGCGACGCCCGGATGGCCCGCTCGGCGTGTGCCCGGTCGCCCAGACGGGCTCGGGCCTGTACTTGGCCAACGAAGTCGTCATGTCTCATGATTTCCCCCTTTGTCCTTACCAGCGGCTACCCGGTCACCGGACCATCACAGAGGGGCTGACACCAGAAATCGGTAAAGCTCCACCAGCACTGACGATCTAGGAGCCGACCTCGTACGCCCTGATCTCGGCGGCGGGGATCTCGACGGCCCGCACCTCGACTGCGGGCACCTCCAGCGCGGGCACCTCGACGGCCGGGACGCACTCGTTCCGGTCGTTGCAGGCGTACGGCCTGATCAGGTTGCCGCGCATCAGACGCGGCCGGACCAGCGGCGCCCGGACGAGGGGAGGCCTGACCACGGACAGGACGACGCCTCCGTCCTTCGGCTCGGCCTGGCACACCTCCGGCGTCGAGACGCCCTCGGCGTGCTGCGCGGGCGCGCTTGCGCCCTCGGCGCGCACCGGGTCGAGCTTGATGCCGCCCGCGTCCAGGCCGGGGATCTCGACGGGCGGGATCTCGACGGCGGGGATCGACACCGGCGGGATCGACGCGGCCCCCAGGCAGCCGCCGGGCGCGGGCTTGATCTCGGTGCACTGGGCGGGGATCCGCTGGGCGGGGAGGTCCACCCCCGGGATGGTCACCTCGGGGACGACCTCGCCGCCGATCCGTACCTCGGGGATCACCACCGGGTCCGCGTGCACGGCCGGGATGTCGACCGCCGGGATGAGCTCGCCGTGCCGGCAGCCCGTCGGCTCGGCGGGCGCGCTCTCGGGCGTGGCCGAGCGCGCGGCCGGGGACTGCCGCTCCGCGCCGCCGCCGCCGGTCGCGCCGCAGGCGGCGAGCATGATCGCCAGGAGGAGGGCCAGGACGCTCGTGATCGCTGATTTCCGGCTCACGGTGAGCACGGTAGGGCATCGACCTTCAGGATCTGTTCAGAGCCGCGAAACGGTGCACGGTGTCCGAGTGGAGCACGCGGTGGAACGCCGGCGCCTGCCCGCCGGCCCGGCCGGTCGCGGTGACCACGGTGACCACCACGTACGGGCCGGCGCCCGCCACACCGGCCTTGCCGTACGCGTACTTGGCATGCGTGCCGCCCCGCCGCCACCGGATCGCGTCCGACGTCCGCTTGGACAGGCTGACGGCGGCGGCCCGGGCGCGGTGCTCGGTGGGGAAGGCCAGCAGGAGCTGGACCGCCCGGAGCTTCCCGTCCCGGGCGGAGTAGGCGATCTGGGCGGCGTGGTCGCAGTGGTTCCTGCCCAGCACGCGGCCCCTGCCGTCCACGGGGTCGCAGGTGGGGTGGTCCCAGCCGCCCACCTTGGCGGCCGTGAGCTCGCGGCCCAGGTCACGGTCGCCGAACTCCTCGTGGCTCAGCCGCGTGTCCACCGGGGCCGCCGTCGTGTGGTGCGGCGTCAGCGTGGGGGGATCGGCGGGCGGCGCCGGGATCGCGTGCAGCTGGTACGTGATCGCCGCGACCACCGCCCCGCCGCCGGCGAGCACGGCCGCGGTGACGGCCAGGCCGACCGCCAGCGCACCCCGCCGCCTCCTGTCGGTCTCGCGCTCCGGCGCGTACAACCGCGGCGCGGGCCCGTCCGGCGCGTACGGGGGAACCCCGAAGTCAGCGGGCGCGTACCTCCCACCGGCCCGCCGCAGCACCCTCCTGAACCTCCCGCCCCGCCCCTCCCCCACGGGCTCGCGAGCGTGGTCGTCCCGGGATGGCGGATCGTCGCCCGCTGAAAACGACATATCCCGTATTCTGCTGAAATTTCACCACAGCGACCCAGGCTTTTCGATCATGCGACCCAGCCGTTCCAGCCCCTTTCAGAGAATGACCCGGTACGACGCCGTATCCCGCCGCCGGAACCCCGCCCGTTCGTACAGCCGGTTCGCCGCCTCCCGCTCCGGCCGGGACGTCAGGTCGACCGTGCGCGCCCCCCGCTCCCTGGCCAGCTCCAGCGCCCGCCCGGTGAGCGCCGCCCCCACCCCTTGGCCGCGCGCCGCCCCGTCCACCACGACGTCCTCGATCCGCGCCCGCACCCCGGAGGCGAGCGGGTAGACCACCAGCGTGAGCAGGCCCACGACGACGCCCCCGGCCCGCGCGGCCAGCACCGTGTTCCCCTCGGAGCCGACCACCCGCTCCACCGCCTCCCGGTCGATCGCCGCCCCGGCGGAGAGCTGGGGCAGCAGCCGCCCGAACGCCGCCACGACCTCGTCACTCGCCTCACGCACGGCCTCGATCACGACACTCATGCCACGACCCTACGGAAGCCGTCGGTCTTGTCGTGGCAACGGTGGGTAGCGTGCGGGGTATGGGGGATTCATACACGCTGGGTCCGGAGACGGGGCAGTTGCTGGTCGAGACGAGGCGTACCGGTCTGGGCGCCAAGGCCGGTCATGACCTGACGATCGAGGCGGACCGATGGCGCGGCGAGGCCGTGGTCGATCTCGACGACCCCGGGGCGAGCCGGGTGAGCGTCGAGGTGGAGGCCGGGTCGCTGCGGGTGGTGTCGGGGACGGGCGGGGTGAAGCCGCTCACCGACTCCGACCGGCGCGACATCGCGCGCAACATCCAGGAGAAGGTGCTCCACACCGGCCGGTTCCCGGCGATCGCGTTCCGGTCGCGGCAGGTCACCGGGACGCGGGAGTCGTTCAGGGTCGAGGGCGAGCTGACGATGGCGGGCCAGACGCGGCCGCTCACCCTCGACTGCCGCTTCGACGGCGAGCGGGTGCGGGGCAGCGCGACGGTCAAGCAGAGCCTCTGGGGCGTCAAGCCGTACTCGGCGTTCTTCGGCGCGCTCAAGCTGGACGACGACGTCGAGGTGCGGTTCGACGTCGAGCTGGTCAGCGCGGCTTCCTGAAGAGCGTCTCCTGGGTGATGCTGGCGGCGAGCCGGCCGTCGCGGGTGTGGATGGTGCCGGTGTACCAGCCGCGCCCGGCCGACACGGTGTGCGGCACCAGGTCCATCAGCACCCACTCGTCCATGCGGGCCGGCCGGTGGAACCAGACCGCGTGGTCCAGGCTGGAGCCCGAACGCGCGCCCTCCCCGTGCGGGACGCCGGTCACCCCGCTGGAGATGTCGGAGAGGTACGTGAGCACGCACGCGTGCAGGAGCTGACCACCGGGCAGGTCCTGGGTGCAGCGGGCCCAGAACCGGGTGGGCCATTCGGCCGCCTCGTACGGCTGCGGCGGCAGCCGGCTGTCCATGGAGAACAACCGGGGCAGGCGCACGGGTTCGAGCCCGTCCGGGTCCGGCGCGTCGGGCGCGGGGTGGATCTGCACGTCCGCGCCGGACTCGGGGACGTGGAAGGACGCCGACATGTTGAAGATGACCTTGCCGTTCTGGATGGCGACCACCCGCCGGGCGGAGTACGACCGGCCGTCCCTGTCACGGTAGACGCGGAACACGGTCGGCCGGGCCGCGTCGCCGCTGCGCAGGTAGTAGCCGTGCAGTGAGTGCGGCAACCGGTCGGGCTCCACCGTGTCGCCCGCCGCGGCCAGCGCCTGCGCGGCCACCTGTCCCCCGTACAGCGGGAACGGTTCCTCGAAGACGGTCGTGCCCCGGTAGAGGTCCTCTTCGAGCTTCTCCAGTGTCAGCAGGTCGAGCACGGTGGGAGCGGCCACGGGACTGAAGGTCGGCATGAGGCAGACGGTAGAGGACGCGGCGGACCTGGCGCGAGCCGGGGGTGGCCGCTGTGAGAAGCTCGGCGGGTTGTCCGGAATGAGAGGAGTGTCCGGTGGCCGAGGCCGAGGACGAGCTGGTTTACGAGGTCGACGGCGGGGTGGCGGTGATCCGGCTGAACCGCCCGCGCTCCCTGGGCGCGTTCACCTGGCCGATGATCGACGCGTGGGCGCGGGCGCTGCGCGAGGCGCAGGACGACGAGGGCGTCCGGGTGGTCGTGCTGACCGGCACCGGCGAGGGCTTCTGCAGCGGCGTCGACCTGAAGGCGCTCGACGAGATCGAGGCGACGCCGATCGAGCGCAAGCGCATGCTGACCGACCGGGTCCACAAGGTCGCGCGGGCGGTCGAGGACCTGGACAAGCCGCTGATCGCCGCGGTCAACGGGGTCGCGGTCGGCGCCGGGATGGACATGGCTCTCATGTGTGACATGCGGTTCGCCGCCCGGTCGGCCCGGTTCTCCGAGGGCTACATCCGCATCGGCCTGGTCCCCGGCGACGGCGGCGCGTACTTCCTGCCCCGGCTGGTCGGCCCGGCCAAGGCGATGGAGCTGCTGATGACGGGCGACTTCGTCGACGCCGACGAGGCGCTGCGGCTGGGCATCGTCAACCGGGTCTACGACGACGAGGCGCTCATGGCGGAGACGATGGAGTTCGCCAGGGGCATCGCGGCCAAGCCGCCGATCGCGATCTCGATGATCAAGCGGGCGGTCCACCAGTCGATGCGCACCGACCTGCGCACCAGCCTTGACCTGATCTCCTCCCACATGGCGATCGTGCAGGCGACCGACGACTACGCGGAGGCCATGAGCGCGTTCCGCGAGAAGCGGCCCGGCGACTACCACAACCGTTGACACGGCAGAACATTATTCGATAGGTCAGGAGCATGGTCGCAGCCGACGAGTTCGAAGAGATCCTCAAGCAGGTACGCCAGTTCGTCCGCAACCGGGTCGTGCCGAGAGAGCAGGAGATCGCCGACTCCGACGCGATCCCCGACGACCTCCGCCGCCAGGCGGCCGACATGGGCCTGTTCGGCTACGCCATCCCCGCCGAGTACGGCGGGCTGGGGCTCGACATCACCCAGGACGTCCGGCTCGGCTTCGAGTTCGGTTACACCAGTCTCGCGTTCCGGTCGATGTTCGGCACCAACAACGGCATCGCCGGCCAGGTCCTGGTCGGGTTCGGCACCGAGGAGCAGAAGGGCCGCTGGCTGCCGTCGCTGGCGTCGGGCGAGGTCACCGCGGCGTTCGCGCTGACGGAGCCGGAGGCGGGCTCCGACCCGTCCGGGCTGAAGACCACGGCGGCGCCCGACGGCGACGGCTGGGTGATCGACGGCGGCAAGCGGTTCATCACCAACGCCCCGATCGCCGGGTTGTTCGTGGTGTTCGCCCGAGTCCGCCCCGCGGACGCGGCGGGCAGCGGCATCGCGGTGTTCCTGGTGCCGGCCGACGCTCCCGGGGTGGCGGTGGGGCCCAAGGACGCCAAGATGGGCCAGGAGGGCGCCTGGACCTCCGACGTCACGTTCACCGAGGTCAGGGTCGGCGCGGACGCGCTGGTCAGCGGCGAGGTCGACGCCGGTTTCCGGGCGGCCATGACCGTGCTGGCGCGCGGCCGGCTGCACATGTCGGCGATGGCCGTCGGCCTGATGGAGCGGGCGCTCGACGAGTCGGTGGCGTTCGCCGCGCACAACCGGCAGGGCGGCCGGCCGGTCGGCGACTACCAGCTCGTGCAGGCGATGCTCGCCGAGCAGAAGTCCCTGTGCATGGCCGGCCGGGCGATGGCCGCCGAGGCCGCCCGGCTCTGGCTGACCGGCGAGGACCGCAGGCTCGCGCCGTCCGCCACCAAGCTGTTCTGCACGGAGTCGGCGGGCCGGGTCGCCGACCTGGCCGTCCAGGTGCACGGCGGCAGCGGCTACATGCGCGGCGTGCCGGTCGAGCGCATCTACCGCGACGTGCGCTTGCTGCGCCTGTACGAGGGGACCAGCGAGATCCAGAAGCTGATCGTCGGGCGCGAGCTGATGCGCGGGGCACGCGCGTGACCCCGGCCGGAATGTCCGCCCCGCTGGAAGGTCTGCGCGTCGTCGAGCTGTCCGGCTACGTGGCCACGCCGCTGTGCGGGATGACGCTGGCGCAGCTCGGCGCCGACGTGGTCCGGGTGGAGCCGATCGGCGGCCAGGCCGACCGCTCCCGGTGGCCGCTCGGCCCGTCCGGCACCAGCCTCTACTGGACCGGGCTCAACAAGGGCAAGCGGGCCGTCGAGGTCGACTTCCGCTCCGACGAGGGCCGCGCGGTCATCGCCGACCTGGTCGAGCGGCGCGGCGTCGTGGTGGCCAACGCCGATCTGCCGGGGCTCTCGTACGAGAAGCTCCGTGAGCGCCGCAAGGACCTGATCCACGCGCTGCTCACCGGCAGGCGCGACGGCGGCACCGCGGTCGACTACACGGTCAACGCCGAGACCGGGCTGCCCGCGGTGACCGGGCCGGCCGGGGAGGCGGGGCCGGTCAACCACGTGCTGCCGGCCTGGGACATCGCGGCCGGGCTCTACCTGGCGACCGGGCTGCTGGCCGCCGAGCGCCACCGGCTGCTGACCGGCGAGGGGCGGCGCATCACGGTGGCGCTGCGCGACGTGGCGCTGTCCATGGTCGCCAACCTCGGCTATCTCGCCGACGCCCAGCTCGGCGGCGAGCCGCGGACGAAGGACGGCAACCACTTCTACGGCGGCTACGGGCGCGACTTCCGCACCGCCGACGGCCGGCGCGTCATGCTCGTGGTGCTCACCTCGCGCCACTGGTCCGACCTGCTCGCCCTGACGGGACTGACCGCCGCGGTCGAGGCGGTGGAGCGGGCGCTCGGCGCCGACTTCCGCCGCGACTCCGACCGGTACGCGCACCGCGCGGTCATCGGCGGGCTGCTGGAGCCGTGGTTCGCGGGGCGGCCGTTCGCCGAGGTGGACGCGGCGCTGTCGGCCAGGCGGCTGCTGTACGCGCCGTACCGGACGTTCGAGGAGCTGGCCGCGGACCCCGATGCGCTGCTGGCCGGCAACCCCGTCCTGGGGATGCTCGACCAGCCCGGCGTCGGCCCGCACCTCTCGGCGGGCTCGCCGGTGGTCGTGGACGGCGAGCAAAGCCCGCCGCGCCCGGCGCCGTCCGTCGGCCAGCACACCGGCGAGGTGCTGCGGGAGGAGCTCGGCTACTCGGCGGCGCGCCTCGCGGCGCTGCGCGACCAGGGCGCGATCGGCTGACCCGTCACCCGGCGGGCGCGATCATGCGGCGGATCAGGGTGTGCAGGTAGGCGCGGAAGGACTCCACCACGCCCGGCTGGACCGGCTCGCCGCGCTTCTGCGGCCAGTCGGGCGACACGTGGCGCATGCCGCCCGACAGGAACCCGTAGACGCACCACACCACGGTCCAGACGAGGTGGTCGCCGTCCACGTCGTCCGGCGTCAGCTCCCGGATGGTCTCCGCCACCTCCAAGGCGAGCGGGCGCGAGAACATGCCCTCCAAGTCGGGCGTGTCGGCGGCGTCGCCCGTCCAGCGGTGCAGCCACAGCGACAGATAGTCGGTGTGCGCGATGTTGTAGTCGAGATAGGCGTCGGCCAGGTCGAGCGCCCCCTGGACCCCGGGGACGAAGGACCTGAGCGCCGGCTCCATGGCCGCCCGCTCGGCGTTGACGGCGCGGACCATCACCTCGTGGTAGAGCTCCGGCTTCTCGCCCACCGTCTCGACCAGCCGGTCCACGTCGGTCCCCGCCGCCTCGGCGATCATCCGCATCGACGTCCAGTCGTATCCCACCTCGGCGAACATCCTCGTCGCCACGCCGATCAGCCGGTCCGTCTCCGCATCCATGACCATCACCTTAAGTGATGAAACCATCACCCTCCGGAAGGCTCTCGTCGTACTCGCAGGGCGTCAGGTGCGGCGGTAGGCCAGGCGGCGCAGCAGGATCTCGGCGGGGCCGCGGTGGTCGGCGCGGCGCATCAGGTCGGCGATCAGCAGCGAGACGAGCCAGGTGGCCACGGCCACGCCGGTGGCGCCGGCGATGCCGAGGTCGTCCTGCAGGCCGAGCCCGAAGGGGAAGAACACCACGACGAACGCGATCGACTGGAACAGGTACAGGCTCATCGAGCGGCGGCCGAGCGCTTCGACGGCGGTGATCAGGGGACCCCGGCCGCGGGCGGCCAGCGGGGCGATCAGGCCGACGGCGCAGGCCATGGCGATGCCGCCGAAGTATCCGGTGAGCGGCTGCGCGACCGAGGCCGCCACCGCGGCCGGGCCGGACGCCCCGGTCCACAGGCCGGTCTGGATGAGCGCGGCGGGGACGGAACCGGCGACGGAGACGACCGTGGCGATCACCGTGAAGCGGACCAGGAGGCGCCGGTGCCGCTCCGGCTCCTCCAGGACGCGCCGCCGGGCCGCCCACATCCCGAAGAGCACCGCGGGCAGCACCATGATGGTGCCGAGGACCAGGCCGAACGGCCAGCCGACCATCCTGGTGACGAGCAGCTCGCCGAAGCCCCGCGCCCCGGCGGCGATGGTGCCGAGGGAGAAGGTGGAGAGCCCCTGCATCAGCGCCACCCACATGGCGAACCCGACCACGGCCGTGGCGGGCACCATGAGCGTCCCCGCCGTCCACAGCAGCGCCTTGTCCCCGCGCCGGAGCATCCCGGTCAGCACCACGGCCGCCAGCCCGTACGGCGCCAGGATGTCGATCGGGACCAGCAGCGCCACGTGCGCGAACCCGATCGCGATCAGCCACCACCCCCGGCGGCGCAGCAGCTTGCGGACCGTCACCCAGTCGGCGCCGCGCCTGGTCCGGCTGTTCAGGAGCTGAACCAGCGAGTAGCCGAACAGGAAGGCGAACATCGGCCGCGCGTGGTTGTTGACGAACAGCACGTGGAAGAACTCGGAGACCGCGTTGGCCGCGGCGGAGCCCCGGTCGACGGCCACCACGAACAGCGGCGCGTGCGCGAACGCGATGGCCAGCAGCATGAAACCGCGTGCCAGGTCGGGGGCCAGGGCCCTGGCCGTGGTCGCCGGCCTGGCCGGCTCGGACGTCTGCAACACAGGAAGCACCCCGTTCTCCGATGAAGTTCTCGTGGCCCCGACGCTACGGACGCGATCACCCGCGGGGAATCCGGCTAGAAATACGACAGGGGTAGACCTAGATGCACCTTCGGCCCGGGCGCGTTCGGTGCAACTAGCGTGGCGGGCATGGACGAACAGGAATGGCAGCAGGAATACGCGATGCTCGCTCTCCGTCTCAACCGGCACCTGAACGGTGCCGGGCTCGTCTACCGGGGGCCGGCCGAGTGGAGCGAGCGGGCGCAGGCGGAGCCGGTCCGGCCGCCCGGCGACCTGATCGCCGGCGCCGACCGGTTACTGGACCGGGAGCTGACCCCTTACCTGCGGGCCCAGGTGGTCGCGATGCGCGCGGTGGCCCGTTATCTGGACGGCGAACGGCTCCCGCTGACCGAGTACGGCGAGCTCGTGCTGGGGCTGCGGCCGCGGTGGGTGCCCGAGCTCGTGTTCGAGGAGGCGCACGACCGGCTGGACGCGGCGTTGCCCAGGGCCGCCGGCTCGCTGTCCGACCGGCTGCACGCCTGGCAGTCGGCTCACGCGCTGGACCAGATTGACCGGCTGCCCGCGCTGGTGGACAAGGCGGTGGCCGAGACCCGGGCCCGCACGGAGGCGATCGTCCCGCTGCCGCCGGACGAGGTCGTCGGCTGCCACCTCGTGCCGGAGGCGCACTTCCACGCCGCCGGGCACTACGCGGGCGACCTCAAGTCGGTGATCTTCATCAACACCGGCATCCCGTTCAACGTGGCCGACCTGTTCTACGTCGTCGCCCACGAGGGCCATCCCGGTCACATCGCCGAGTCGATGCTGAAGGACCTGGGGGCGACCCGGACGGACCAGCGGGTCCGGTTCATGCTGGCCCCGTCGTTCGCGCTGAGCGAGGGGCTCGGGCTGTGCGCCGAGGAGATCCTCTTCCCGGGGGACGAGGCGCAGGCGTGGCTGACCGACAACGTCCTGGCCGAGCTGGGGATCCGGCCCGACGGCAGCGACTTCGCGGCGATCCACCTGGTCAGGAACGCGCTGTGGGGAGTGTGGGGCAACGTCGCCTTCCTCGCCGCCGAGGGGCGGACGGACGAGGAACTGGCCGGTTATCTGGCCCGCTGGTGCCTGTACGACGACGCGGAGATCGCCAGGGCGCTGCCGTTGCTGCGGCCGTCGGCGATGAGCCCGTACATGTTCGGATATTTCCACGGATGGGAGCTGTTGCGGCCCTGGCTGGCCGATCCCGCCAACGTCCGCCGCCTGCTCACCGAACAGCTCCTGCCGTCCGACGTGGCAAAACCCGTCTGATCACGACCGGCCGGTCAGCTCGGCATGCCCCGGCCGGGTCGCGCGCGCATAGGAGTGGGTCGTCGCGGCCAGGAGCCCCAGCGCGGCGATCCCGATCACGCCGTGGTGCCACTGCCAGCCGATCCCGATGCCGACGAACCCGTCCGCCACCATGATCACGGCTCCGGCGCCGACGCCCGCCAGCGCGACGGCCAGCACGAGCAGCATCAGCGCGCGTGGCACCCGGCGGCCCGGCCCGGTCACCGTCAGCAGGACCAGGGCCGCGCCGAGCAGGCCGTTGGCGGCCGCCATCCACTGCGCGGCCGCCACGTCCATCATCTCGCGGGCGTAGCGCTCGTAGTCGGCCGCCGGAACCACCGGGCCGCCGGGGAAACCCAGCTTGCCCTGCGCGGCGTAGACGGCCTTGCCGGCGGCGTAGCCGAGGAACAGCACCGCCGTCGTGTACGCGGGCCAGCGCGCCTGGCGCACGGTCATGGGCAGCTCCCTGGAGTTCGAGTTCGGTGTTTCCAGGATCGGCGGGCCTCCCGGCCCCGGCCTCCCCCGCACGGGGGAACATGCTCCCCCGCCGGATGTAGAGAACCGCCGGGCGGCTCCGACCACCCGGTGGCAGGCGCGAGAAGGAGCGCCTGGAACTGAAAGGCGATGAGATGAGCAGAGTCATCTGCGACATGGCGATGTCCCTCGACGGCTTCGTGGCCGGGCCGAACCAGAGCCTGGACAATCCGTTCGGCGAGGGAGAGAACGGGCGGCTGACCCGGTGGATGGTCGACGAGCCGGAGCTCCACAAGGCGGAGATCGAGGCCATCACCGCCGCCGGCGCCTTCATCATGGGCCGCAACATGTTCGGCCCCGGCCGCGGCGCCTGGGACCTGGAGTGGAGCGGCTGGTGGGGCGAGGAGCCCCCGTACCACGCGCCGGTCTTCGTGCTGACCCACCACGAGCGCGAGCCGCTGCCGATGAAGGGCGGCACCACGTTCACTTTCGTGACCGGCGGTCCCGAGGAGGCCCTGCGCCTGGCGCGCGAGGCGGCGGGCGACCGTGACGTCGCCATCGCCGGCGGCGGCATGACGGTGAACCAGTACCTGGCGGCGGGGCTGATCGACGAGCTGCGCCTGCACGTCGCGCCGGTGCTCCTGGGCCGCGGCGAGCGGCTGTTCGACGGCCTGGCGGACATCGACCTCGAACCGCTCGGCGAGCCCTCCCGCACCGCGCTCGTCACCCACCTCACGTACCGGCCGGTGAGGTAGCGGACGGGCGGGGCGCGCGCCGCCCCGCCCGGCTATCTGAAGTCCCGGTTGACCCCGGGCAGGGTCAGGGACCTGCGCTCGTTTCCGTACGAGGCCAGGCGCCGCGTGCGCCCCGTGGTGACATCGAGGGCGTACGCGACGAGCTCCCGGCTGCCCGCGACCACCGTGACCTCGTTCCGGTTCAGCCAGATGCCGGTCCCGTCGATCCGGTCGCCCGGCGGCAGGCCACGCATCGAGACCTTGCGCAGGGTCCGCCCGGTCCTGGCGTCGAGCAGGGTGAGTCTGCCCGGCTTGAGTTCGTCGAACTCGACGGCGACGACCGTGCGGCCGTCCGGGGCCAGCTCGCTGAACATGATGAACACGCCGTCGAACCGCACCGGCTTGCCGCCTCCGGTCACCGGCGTCACCCACAGGTGGATCCGGCGCCGATCCGCTCCTCCGCCACCTTGACAGGGGAGACCACCTCTTCGCCTTCGGCCATGTCCCTGATCACGTGCGCCCCGGCGTCGCGGCTGTAGTAGGCGAGCCTCCTCCCGTCCCGGCTGATCGCGACCGGCACCCGCGGGGCCTTCTTGGAGGAGGTGAGCGCCTGCGGCAGCCGGTACGTCCCCTTCTGGGTGACCACCCGCCACTCCACGGCACTGCAGTCGGAGCGCCGCGTCATCTCGTCGATCTCGCACGGCGTCTGGTACGCGTAGCGGATCGCGCCGACCTTGCCCCGCAGGTCCGGCACGTCCTGCCCCTGTGTCGCGACGATGCCGGCGGGGTGCGGCCAGACCGCCACCGCGCCCGCCGTCGTCGCCGCCAGCGCCGTGACCGCCGCCTCGGTCAGGTCCTCCCAGAAGCGCAGCACGATCACGGCCCGCTGCTTGCGGGTCAGCTGGGCCAGCGCCCGGCGGAGCATGATGCGGTCCAGCGTGGCCTCGTCGTGGGAGACGCCCGCTTCGGGCGGGTGGGCGCTGGGTAACTCGGGGCGGGCGCGGCGCGTCCAGGAGATGTACTGGTTGACGAGCGCCTTGCGGGTGTACGCCTCGGGGTTGCCCTTCCTGTCGAGCTTCGACCACTGCCCTGCGACGTTGGCCAGGACGCTCTGCAGCAGGTCCTCCGCGAGATGAGGGTCTCCGGTGAGCAGGCGCGGTCCGCCGGGCGGAAGGTTGCACCTCAGCGGGATCGCGCGGTGAGGCGGTTGCTGTAGCGGGCGAGCATGGCGGTCTGGGACGTCTCCGGGATCAGCCTGCCGAGAAGCGGTGGGATGCGCCAGTTGGCCGGGTTGCGCTTGGCCATCCGGGAAACCAGGGAGATGTGCGGGTATCGGGCTTTCTCGTAGGCGCGCAACCGTACCGCCGGGTCGCCGTCCCGGGCCAGCTCGCGCCCGAGCACCCAGACGTCCTCCAGGGTCTGGTTGGCGCCCTGGCCCAGGGTGGGCGGCATGATGTGGGCCGCGTCGCCGAGCAGGGTGACGCGGCCCTTCCCCCAGACCGGGCCGACCTTGCGCCAGTGGTGGCCGAAGAAGGTGAGATCGGCTTCGGTGGCGGCGGCGAGCACCTCGGGCACCGGTGACGCCCAGTGGCCGAACCGGCGCCGCAGCTCGGCCAGCGGCGCGTCGGGCCGCCGGTCGCCGGGCGACCACGGCACGTCGAACCACCACTGCAGCATGCCCTTGCCCGCGGGGATGAGGCCGCACGCGCCCTCCCGTCCGGTGATCATGAGGTGGCGGTGCGTACGGGTGAGCTCGATGTCGATCGGGCTGAGGCCCTGCCAGGTGCCGAAGGTGGCCGGTCGGACTCCGGCGTCGCCCCACAGCCGGTGCCGCACGGCCGAGTGGTGACCGTCGGCGCCGATGAGCAGGTCGCCCGTGGCCGTCGATCCGTCGGCGAAGGTCGCGGTCACCCGGTCGTGGTCCTGGGTGACGTCCTGGCAGGCCTTGCCGTACTGGACGAGGTCGCCGGGCACGCCGTCGGCGAGGAGTTCCATGAGGTCGCGGCGGGAGACGGCCCTGGTCTCGAAACCGTGGTGGGCGGCGGCGTGGGCGATGTCCATGCTGACGCGCAGCCGGCCGCCGGCGGTCATCGCGTCGATCCGGTCGACGCGCCCGCCCACGTCGTCGAGGCTCACGCCGAGGTCGTGCAGCACGGCGGCGCCGTTGCTGAAGATCATCAAGGCCGCGCCGCCGGTGCGCCACTCCGCGGCCCGCTCGTACACGCGCACCCGGTGCCCGGCGGCGAGCAGCACCCGGGCGACGGCGAGGCCCCCGACGCCTGCTCCCATGACAAGGATGTCCATATCTTTCTCCAACTCGGAGTATCTTCGATTCGAAGATACTCCGGGGTGGAGTAGGTTGGGAAAGTGCCCCACAAGCAACCCGAGGACGCGATCTTCCGCGAGTTCCTGGTCGCGGTCCTGCTGCACAACGAGGCCGTGGCCGACCGGCTCGGCCTGCAGCCGGTCGACGTCGCCGCCGCCATCCTGCTGGAGACGCGCGGGCCCATGACCGCGGGCGCGCTCTCCGAGGAGCTCGGGCTGCCGTCCGCCTCGACGACCCGGCTGATCGACCGGCTGGAGAAGGCGGGCTACGTGCGGCGGGTGCGCGGCGAACGCGACCGCCGGATGGTCACCGTGCAGTTGGTCGAGGGCGGGCTCGACGACTACGAGGCCGCCTGCGAATCGTCCAGGCGGCACCTGGCGACGCTCGGCGCGCACTACACCCCGGAGCAGGCGCCGCTGCTGCTCGACATGCTGGCCCGCGTCGGCGAGGCCCACCGCGCGGCCACCAGGGAGCTGCGCGGGAAGCCGGCATGAGCGGCGGCCACGCGCACTACGTCATCGTGGACGGGTCCGGTCACCGCGTCTGGTCGCGCGACAGGGCGGCCGAGACCCTCTACCACGACCTCCTCCGCGGCCCCGACCGCATGCTCGCCTTCATCCGCGAGCAGCGGGGCGGTCACCGCGACCACTGGATGAACTCGATCTGGTGGCAGGGCGTCGCGCTCCTCGACCTGCCCGCCCGCCGCCTGCTCGTCCACACCGACCAGTGGATCCCGGGGCCCGACCGGCACACCTCGGTGCTGGAGGTCCGCGCCTGGCTGCGGCTCGTCGCGGCCCTCTGGCCGGGCTGGACGGTGACCTGGGCCGCTCGCGGCCTGCACCAGGTCATGGACTACCTCGCGCTCCCGTACGACACCGTGCTCTACCTCGACGAGACACCGACGCCGCGCGCCCGCTGGGCCCAGGCGCCCGCGGAGGACGACCTGTCCGCCGTCGCCGACGTCCTCATCGCCGCCCGCGACGGGGAGCGGCTGTCGTTCGGGGGCTGGTGGGCCGCCGGGCTGGCCGAGCCCCTGCTCGCCGGACCGGGCGTGCTGCTGACCCCGCAGGAGGAGGCCGTCCCGTTCGCGGCGCTGGAGAACGTCCCCTGGAACGGCCTCTACGTGGACGCGCCCGGCCGGCGGCTCGACTGGTGGTCGCTCGACTGCTCGCTCGACCCGCGCGACCTGCCCGCCCGGTGGCCGGGGTGGGAGCTGACTGACCATGGCGACGCGTTCGAGGAGGTCGCCGCGCTCATCGGCCCCGAACTGCTGCTCGACGTGGACACCGAGGAGGAGGTGTTCCGCAGGGTCGCCGCGTGGTTCGTCGCCGACGCCGCCCCGGCCGACCGGGAGGCCCTGCGGGCGGTCGCGCCTCCGTGAGTGACAGCGGCGCGGCGGCCGCCGGGCCGCCGCGCCACGGGGTACGAGGTCAGCCCGCGCTGCAGGAGACCGTCGGCCAGGTCCAGTTGCCGTTGTGCTGGATCGTCACCCCCCAGTTGTTGCCGCTGCCGTTGGGCCTGGCGGTCAGCACCTGAGAGCTGGGGTAGCTGGCGCTGATGTTCCAGGTGGAGAGGATCCTCGCGGGTGACGGCACGTTCATCGTCACGGTCCAGTTGCTCGAACCGCTGACCGAGACGCCGAGGTTGTAACGGTCGCTCCACTGCTGGCCCTGCGACAGGGTCGCGGTGCAGCCGCCGCCCGGGTTGCCGGGGTTGCCGGGGTTGCCCGGGTCGCCGCCGGTGCTGCCCAGGGTGATGTTCGAGTTTCCGCTGCTCTGGTATCCCTCGGTGGCCATGATCATGTAGTCGTGGTTGCCGAGGTTCATCCCGTTCCTGGCCCAGGCGTCGAAGTGGTTGCCGGCGGTGATGGTGCCGCCCGTCCGCTTCGACTGTCGTACGCTCCAGTACTGCTGGAATGTCCTGGTGCCCTCGATGGAGGGGGCGTTGTAGCGCGTCGTCTCGTAGATGTCGTACGTGCCGCCGTCGCTGGTGACCGTGCCCTTGTACGTGCCGGTCGGCCGGTAGGTGCCCCAGTTGTCGACGATGTAGTACTCGACGAGCGGGCTTCTCGTCCAGCCGTAGAGCGTCAGGTACGCGTTGCCTGAGGGGTTGAAGCTGCCCGAGTAGCTGACCGTCCTGCGTCCTCCGGGGTTCCAGCCCTTGCCGGCGACGAAGTTGCCGGTGTTGCGCCATGAGGTGCTGTAGTTCCCGCCGGAACCCAGCTCCATGGAGACCGTTCCCTGGCTGTCGGTCCAGAACGAGTAGAAGTATCCGTTGTTGTTGCCGGTCTGATTGGAGGTGATCGGGGCGGCGTGCGCGATGCCGGGCATCGCGACCGCCATGACCAGCGCTGCGGCTACGGCGCAGGATCGGCGGACGAAGGATGTGATGCCGCCGCGTCTGCGGGTGCTCTGGGGGGCGGGGGCGCCGTTCATGTGTGCTTCCTCCTCGCGAAGGCGGAGAGCGTGATGCGAACTGGCGACAGTGTTCATCCGGCCCCGAAAGTTGTCAACGATTTCCGAAACATATCGGAGACGGCGTGTCCGGTTCCCACCTGGCCACCGGCTCTACCTGGCCTATCGGAACTCCATCCAGAGAGTGAAAGTTTCACCGGCACCCGCAGGACGAGCAATCCCCCGCCGACCCCGGCGGTGATCACTATGATGTCGCGAATGCGGAGATTACCCTTACTGGTCCTGGTCGGCGCGCTGACCGCCACCTGCTGCGGCACCGCCTCGGCGGCCACTCCCGGCGAACCCGCCCGTTACGCCAAAGGGCGCTCGCAACCGGTCAAGGACCCGGTGTTCCCCGCATACGGCAACCCGTCGATCGACGTCCTGCACTACGGGCTGAAACTGGGCTGGCAGCCCGACCGCCGGAGCCTGACGGGCACCGCCGCCCTCACCGTCCGGGCCGTGAAGCCGATCAAGGAGATCAGGCTCGACTTCGGCCGCGCCCTGAAGATCGACCACGTGACCGTCGCGGGCAAGACCGCCAAGCCCGGGCGCAGGGGCGACGACCTGACGATCCCGCTCCGCGCCACCCTCGCCGCGAACAAGTCCGCCCGGGTGGTGATCCGCTACCACGGCGTACCGAAACCCCACAACTCCGGGCAGATGCGCTACGACCTCGCGCGGCTCGGCCTGCGCTCGTCCGCGGACGGCTCGGCCTGGGCGCTGCAGGAGCCCTTCGGCGCGTTCACCTGGTTCCCCGTGAACGACCACCCGTCGGACGAGGCGCTCTACGACGTCGCCATCACCGTGCCCAAGGGCTGGGCCGGCGTCGCGCACGGCACGTACGGCGGCAAGACCGAGAAGGGGCGCAAGGTCACCTACCGCTGGAAGTCGACCGACCCGGTCGCCAGCTACCTGACCCTGTTCACCGTCGACAAGTACCGGATGCACCGGGCGAAGGGCCCGCGCGGCCTCCCCATCACCTACTGGGTGCGCCGCGAGGACAGGCATGCCCTGCCGGTGATACGCCGGATGCCGGAGCTGCTGCGCTGGATGGAGAAGAAGGCCGGTCCCTACCCGTTCCCCAGCGCGGGCCTGGTCGCCACCAGCGACTCCGGCATGGAGACCCAGCAGATGATCGCCCTCGGCGGCGACTACCTGCGCCCCGAGGTGGTGCTGCACGAGCTGGCCCACCACTGGTTCGGCAACAGCGTCGGCCCGCGCACCTGGAAGGACGTCTGGCTGAACGAGGGTTTCGCCATGTACTTCCAGATCCAGTGGACCGCCGACCACAGCCCGGGCTCGATGGACGACCACATGGACGACCTGCGCCTGGAGGAGAGGTTCGCGCGCCGGCTGGCGGGCCCGCCGGGCGACTACCGGCCCGAGCGGTTCGCCGACCACAACGTCTACTACGGCCCCGCGGTGATGTTGCACGAGATCAGGCGGCGCATCGGCGACGACAGGTTCTTCGCCATGACCCGCGCCTGGGTCCAGGAGCACCGCAACACCGGCCAGGACCGGGCGTCGTTCACCGCCTGGGTCAACGAGCACACGGGCGAGGACTTCACGGAGCTGATCGACGCCTGGCTCGACTCCAGGACCAGCCCCGAGGACTAGCCGGCGCCCGCCCCACCGGGGACGGGCGCCGGCGCGAGGGGTCAGCGCAGGTCGAACGCGCGCAGCGTGGTCTGCTTGACGCGGTTGCCCGCCGCGTCCCACGCCTCGACCTTCAGGCTCACCGCGCCCTTGGTGGCGCGGTAGGCCGGATACCTGGCCCCGGCGGTGTAGACGCCGTCCCGGCCGCGCCTGAGATCGGCGGGCTGCCAGGTGGCGCCGTCGTCGGTGCTCGTCCAGAGCCGGACTCCCGCGATGGCGGGCATCTTCGCGGCCGACGGCCCGTGGTAGGCCTCCAGCTCGAAGGTGTGCTTGCGGCCGGCGGCCACCGTGTTCCCGGTGGACAGGCTGTCACCGAGGTCGTAGCTCACGTACACCGCGGGGGTGGTGCGGCAGTGCTCCACCGGGCCGTCGATCCACCAGGCGTAGCAGTTGAGACCCGGCTTGGCGTGGTCCTCGCCCGGCGGGGCGGTGAACGTCCACTCGACGTCCTGCAGGTCGTTCCTGGCCGTCAGCCGGTAGACACCCTGGCCCTCCGGCAGCGGGTAACGCGGCAGGGTGGCGAAGGGCTCGACGGGTGCGTTCGGGATCTCCCGTCCGTCGCGGTACAGGTGGATCTCGTACCGCGGCTGGAGGTCCCCGAAGGCCACGCCGTCGTCACGCCGCTCCCCGACCCCGCTGACCATGGACGGGGTCACCCAGAGGTTGCCGTCGTGCACGCAGATCGCGCACGGCACCCCGACCACCAGCTTCTCCAGCGGGGCGGCCTTCGGGTCGGCGAGCTTGAACACCTTCTCCGAGGCGGTCGCGGCGCCCGGCGTGCTCGGGGTGGTGAACCACCGTTGCGTCGTCCGTCCCGGCTTGTCGAAGACGTCGACGCGGTAGCGCGACTCCTCGGTCTCCGCCGCCGGATCGGGCGTGGTCAGGGCCGACATGCCCGTCGAGTGCACGATCGTACGGTCGAGCGGCCAGACCCACTGGTGCCTGCGCTGCGGCAGCGGCAGTGACCAGCTCACCGCGTCCGTGCCGGTGCCCGTGTAGGTCACGTCGTCGGTGCGCCATGTGCTCCGCCATACCGAGGCCTTCCTGTACGGCCCGGCGTGCATGTCGAAGTCGACGCGGTGGAGCTGGCGGTCGGTGACCTTGTAGTGCATGGAGTCCGGGATCCGGCCGTCCGCGTACGGCTTGAACACGTAGGAGTACGGGGTGTGCGGCGTGCCCTCCACCCGGATGGTGACCCGGCCCCGGCGGGCCTCCTCGCGCACCTTCACGCCCTCGGCGTGGGACACGTACGCGATCGGCAGGTTGACCGGCAGCAGCGGCCCGCTGAACGGCTTCTGCGCGAGGGCCAGCGGGATCGGGCAGGAGGCCGGCCGCTCGTTGAAGGCGAGGATGCCGGCGGCGCCGGCGTCCCTGATCGGCCCGACGCGCTCGATCTGGAGACCGCACTGCGGCCCGAGCGACCCCTCGGCCGGTTCGGCGTCGATCAGGACGAGCGCGCCGCGCAGGTCCTTGCCCGCGAGGTCCTCGGGACGGCCCTTGCCGGCGTCGACGACCCGCAGGTCCCGCGTGCCCTCGAAGGGGACGTATCCGGGGTGCAGCTCAGCCCGGTCGAGGACGTGGACCCTGGAGACCGGGTTCAGCGACAGCCGCTTCGGCGTCCGCGCGGTCATCGTGACCTCGGGCACGCCGAGCTCCCACTGCCCGGTGAAGCGGAACGCGCCCTTGGTGACCTTCTTGGTCGGCAGCGCCCACACCTTCTCCCACGCCCCGACGGGCGCCCCGTTGAGCAGGGTGCCGCCGTAGATCTGCCCGCTGGGGAGAGTCCGCTGGAAGAAGACCTCGTAGCTGTTGTTCAGCGGCTCCGCGGTCTTCGGCGTGGTGAAGCGGATCTGGGACGCCTCGCGGGCGTCGAGGGTGATCTCGGTGTCGCCGGTGACGGTGAGCTCCGGCTCGAACAGCCAGCCCCGGTTGGCGCGGTCGTCGCCGTCCACCCAGTCGAGCACCTGCAGCACGCTCACGGTGCCCGCGGGCACCCGCGTCACGATAACGCCCACGTCGTGCACGCGATGCGGGCCGAGCTCGCCCTTGGTCCCGTCGACGTCGACGACGCTCATGGCCGTCGGGGTGCGCGGCTTGCCGTCCCTGTCCAGGGTGCGGATCGTGAGGTCGAACTTGGGGACGTCGCGCACAGCGCCCATGGGCGTGGTGAGGCGGACGCCATCAGCCTCGGCGATCACGGCCCCGCTGTACTTGCCCAGCTCCAGCCCGGCCGGATCGAGGGTGACGGTCGTGCCCGCCGTGCCGCCCGCGGGGATCGTCAGCGTCGCGTCCGCGACGCCCACCTTCGCCCCACCGCTCATCTCCGC
The DNA here is from genome assembly GCF_040676925.1 of Nonomuraea sp. NPDC049486. Taxonomy (NCBI): domain Bacteria; kingdom Bacillati; phylum Actinomycetota; class Actinomycetes; order Streptosporangiales; family Streptosporangiaceae; genus Nonomuraea; species Nonomuraea sp. NPDC049486. The sequence continues at coordinate 606,392 of NZ_JBFAPV010000001.1, read as the reverse complement.
CTTCAGCGCGAGCGTGACGGGCTGGTCGCCCAGGTTCGTGTACGAGACCTCGCCGGTCTTCGGCTCACCCGATCCTTCGAGCAGGCCGAAGTCGACGCCGCCGCCGGTGGTGAAGACCCGCTGGCCGGTGGCCCTGTCCAGGTCCAGCCGACCGGCGCCCTGCTCGTACACGGTGAAGCCGTCGTCCTTGGCGGTCGACATCAGCGCGGCCTTGAGCTGCTGGGCCGTCCAGTCCGGGTGCCGCTGCGCCATGATGGCGACGGCGCCGGCCACGTGCGGCGTGGCCATCGAGGTGCCGTTGGCGCCCGTGTAGTGCTCGTCGACGGGGGCGCCCATGGCCGTGCCCGCCGCCCGCGCGGCCACGATGTTCACGCCGGGAGCCGCGATGTCGGGCTTGAGCCCGGAGTCCCCGACGCGCGGGCCGCGGCTGGAGAACGGGGCGAGCTGGTCGTCCTTGTCGACCGCGGCCACGGTCAGCGCCGCGTCCGCCGCGCCCGGGGCGCTCACGGTCTCCTCGTTGTAGAGGTTGCCCGCGGCCACCACGAACAGGGCGCCGGTCTCAGCGGTCAGGTCGTCGACGGCCTGGCTGAGCGGGTCGGTGCCGTCCGTGGGCGTGCCGCCGAGGCTCATGCTGACGGCCTTGGCGCCGCTGCGCGCGGCCCACTCCATGCCCTCGATGATCCACGACTCCATGCCCTCGCCGTTGTCGTTCAGCACCTTGCCGACCGCGAGCCGCGCGCCGGGGGCGACGCCCTTGTGCCTGCCGCCCGAGGCCGCGCCGGTCCCGGCGATGGTGGCGGCGACGTGGGTGCCGTGGCCGTGCCCGTCCTGGACGGGCTGGTCGGGGACGAACGACCGGCTGTCGGCGATCCTCCCGGTCAGGTCGGGGTGGGCGGCGTCGGCGCCGGTGTCCAGGACGGCGACCGTCACGCCGGTCCCGTCGTGCCCCCGCTCCCACGCCTGGGGCGCGCCGACCATCGGCACGCTCACGTCCAGGTCGGCCTTGACCTTGGCGTCCAGCCAGAGCTTGGCGATGCCGCCGCCCAGCGTGCCGGGCGCGGCCAGGCCCCGCCTGGCGTCGGGCCGCTCGCGCACGGCTGCCCAGAAGGCGCCGGTTTCGGCCTTGTCGACGTCGAGGGCGGAGGCGTGGATGCTCTCCAGCGTCCCGGTGGGCTCACTGGCGGGGATGGCCGCGGCCGAGCGCTTGAGTGACGCCTCGGCCTGGTCCTCCGGATACTGGACGATGACCGGCACCCGCTTGGTCGCGTCGTCGGCGTACCCGTTCTCGGCCAGATACTTGACGTCGAACAGCCGCTTGTCGAGCAGCCCCGCCTGGACGGCGGAGACCGCGTCGTCCGGGAGCACGAAGACGCCGTCGGGCGTGAACTGGGTGAACAGGTTGACGCGGCGGCCTTCGTCCCGCGTGCCCGGGGCGGTCTCCACCCGATACTTGCCGGCTTCCGACCGGCTCAGCTGGACCTTGTCACCGGTGATCAGGGTGACGACGACCTTGCCGGCGCGCACGCCCGACAGGGTGACGGTCTGGGTCCGGGCCTGCGCGGCGGGAGCGGGGGTGGGCGTGGTCCCGTCGGCGGCCGACGCCGGGGTGGCGGCCAGCGCCGTGGTGAGCATCGTGGCCGCGGTCAGGATCATGCCTGCGCGGCGCGCTAACGGGGGGCGGGGCAGTGCCATGGTGGCCTTTCTGGAGGGGGTGGTCAGGCGGGCTCGAAGCCGTCGGGCGGCAGGAGCGGCTCAGGCGGCTCTGACGGCTCGGGCGGCTCGGGCGGCTCCGTCGCCTCTTCCTGGCGGTCGTCGGGGCCGGGCTCGGAGGTGGTTTCGGACATGCCGCAAGTGTCGCCACAGCCCGGCGGAATGGGGTATGGGGAGCCCTATGGGGAAAAATCCCCAATCTAGGAATTCAGGTGGCGGGCGAGCTCCGTCCGTGACCGCGCCCCGACCTTGCGCATGGCCGCGCTCACGTGCTTGTCCACCGTCTTCGGCGACAGGAACAACTCCTTGGCGATCTCCTGGTTGGTCAGCCCCTCCGCCGCCAGCCGGGCCACCTGCTCCTGACGGGCCGACAGCGCCTGGTCGCCGCCGTTCTGCGCGGGCGCGGGCGGCCGGACTCCCCACCGGCGGCCCAGCCCCGTGGCCCGGTCCAGGTCCCACCGGGCGCGCAGCCCGCCGTACAGCGTGACGGCCCGGCCCAGGTGGACGGCGGCCTCGGGGTCGTCCAGGGCGAACAGGCAGGCGGCCGCGTGCTCGTGCGCCTGCGCGGCCTCGTACAGCGCCGGGATCCGCTCGAACGCCTCGGCCGCCGCGGCGAACTCCCGCGCGGCCTCGGCGCCGCGCCCCCCGTCGGCGGCCAGCAGGCCGCGGGCGTGGCCGAGAGCCGGTCCGGCCAGCGGCGCGTCGAGCCCGGCCAACTGGGACGCGTGCCTGTCGATCACATCCGCCGCCTCCGCGGCACGGCCGGCCGCCAGCAGCGCCTCCGTCAGCGCGGGCAGGGCGCGGACGGCCACCGGCCACAGCCCGCCCGCCTCCCAATGGGCGGCCGCCTCGGCGGCCGTCGCGATCGCCTGCTCCGGTTCGCCGCGCGCGGCGGCCAGCCTGAGCAGCATGCTGATGGGCAGGACGAGGTCGTCGAACTGGCCGCGCGACTGGGCCATGGCGATCGCGTCGAGCAGGGGCGGCAGCGCCGCCTCCTGCCGCCCGAGCACCGCGCCCAGGCAGGCGGCCACGATGTCGACCAGGATGCGCTCGTGCGGTTCGTCGCCGAAATGGCCGCGCAGCTCCTCCAGCCGCGCGGCCAGCCCGTCCCACGAGCCGTCGAAGTAGTCGGCGGCGGCCAGGTTCACCAGGCAGCGGAGCTCCAGCCGCCCGCGGAGATCGGGCTCGGCCCCGTCCTCGATCGCCGCGGCCAGCAGGCGGCGGGCCTTGCGGTGATGACCGCTGAACAGGGCCGCGCCCCCGATGGACCGGTAGGCGTTGACCTCGCGGCGCAGCAGCCCGCGCCCGCCGGTCTCGCGCAGCAGGTCCTCCGCCAGCCCGTCCCAGCGCGGATCGCCGATCACCACGAAGATCATCGCGATCTTGCCGAGCACCAGCATCCGCATGGCGGGGTCGCCGACGGCGGGCAGGGTCGCGAGCGCCCTCTCCAGCCAGGCCCTGCTCTCGGCGGGCGGCAGGTCGCTCGGCGGGCGGCCCACTCCCACCATGGCCCAGGCGGCCAGCCCCGGCTCCTCCTCCAGGTCCTCGACCGCCTGGGCGAAGGCGTCGCCGATGCGCGCGATGTCCGTCCGCGTGCGTTCCAGGTGGAGGGCGAGCAGGAAGCGGAGCCTGCCGCGGAGCGGGCGCGGCACATCCCCTTCCAGCGCGCCGGTGATGAGGTCGGCGACGGGCGGCGGGCGCAGCAGCTCCAGCGCGGCCCAGCCCAGCTTCACCGTCAGCTCCGCCCGCCGTGCCGCCGGCAGGTCGGTGTCGCGCAGCACGTCCTCCAGCAGGCGCGCGGCCTCGGCGTCGTCGCCCAGCCTCGACGCCTGGTCGGCCGCCTCGATGGCGGTCTCCACCCACTGCTCGGCCCGTCCGGCGTGCCGCAGGTGGTGGGCCAGGCGGCCCAGCGGCACCGGTCGAAGCCCTCGTACGAGATCCGCGGCGGCGGCGTGCAGCGCCTGGCGGCGGCCGGCCGGGATCGCCTCGTAGACGGCCTGCGCCGCCAGCACGTGCCGGAACCCCACCGCGCCGCCCGTCTCGGCGAACAGCCCCGAGCCGAGCACCTCGTCGATCGCCCCGGCGTCACCGTCGGCGAGCACCTCGATGGGCACCGGCGTGCGCAGCACGGCCGCCCGCTCCGCGGCGCGCTTGGCCCCGTCGGAGAGCTGCGCGACCCGCTCGCGCACCGTGACGCGGACGCCGCTCGGCACGTCCAGCTCGTTGAGCGCGCGCCGCGCCCATCCGCCCTCCCATTTGATGAGCGTCCCCCGCGTGCGCAGCAGCGCCAGCAGCTCCTGCACCGCGAGCGGCAGGCCGGACGCCCGCGCGCGGAGGTGTTCGGCGAACTCGGCCGTCACCTGGTCGGCCTCTAGGATCGCCGACGCCATGATCCGCGTCTGGGCGGCGTCGAGCGGCGGCAGCACCAGGTGCGCCACGCTGATCGCGTCGGCCGTCCGCGCGGTGATCGCGCGCACCGCCGCCGGCGCCTCCTCGCCCCGGTACGTCAGCACCACGCGGAGCGTGCCGGGCAGCACGGACATCAGGTAAGTGAGGAACTCGACCGTCTGCCCGTCCGCCCAGTGCAGGTCCTCCACGAGCAGGACGGCGGGACCGAGAGCGGCCATGACCTCGGCGAGCCCCCGGAAGAGCCGGTGACGCTCGGCCGCCCGGTCGTCGGGCAGCCGGGGCTTCTCGGGCAGCACCCCGGCGAGCTCGGGCAGCAGGTCGCGCAGCGCTCCCGCGACCGGCGTCAGCTCCGCCCCGGCCAGATCGGGCGCGCGCCCGCGCAGCGCCTCGACGATCGGCCCCAGCGGGAACGGCTCCCTGATCTGCACGCACGACCCGCTCAGCACCCGCATCCCCGCCACCGCCGGGTCGCCGAGCAGCTCGGCGGCCAGGCGCGACTTGCCGATGCCGGCCTCGCCTTCGATCACCGCCACGGCGGGCGCGGTGGTTACGAGCGCGACGAGCCGGGCGAGCTCCTTCTCCCTGCCCACCAGAACCGGGGAGATCACTCGGCCAGCTCGCACCCGAGTATTCAACTGCACGCGCTTTCACAGATCAATCGTCACCCTATGGGCGGTTTCCAGGACGACCTCATGACGCGCCGAGCCGGACCTCCGCCACCGGGCGCCAGCTCAGCGCCGCCTCCTGGTCGACGATGTGGATGCTGCGGATCGTCACCTCACGGTCCGGCAGCCGCTCCCCTAGCGCGTCGATGACGGGGGCCGCGGGGCCGTCGGAGTTGCTGTAGGCCAGCGTGACCCGGGGAGTCCACGGCTCGTGGTCCAGGACGCCGTCGCGGCCCGTCGCCGCCCGCGTGGCGAACTTCGCCGCTTCGAGCAGCGGCCGGAGCCGCTCGACCGGCCGCGCCTCCAGCGCGACCGACTCGGGGTGGTACAGCACCCGGCCCAGCGTGACGGTGAACGGCTCGACCCTGGCGAGCTGGCCCGCCGCCTCCTGGGCCATCACCCGTACCTGGTCGCCGGTGATCTCGTCCGAGCGGCCGGCGACGAACGTGGTGAGGTGCACGGACTCGGGCGGCACCCGATCGAGACCGGGCACGCCGGCCAGGCGGTCGTGGGCCTCCTGGACGATGGCCCGCGCGCCCGGGTCATCCCCCAGCAGGACCTGCCAGTAGAGCCGGTCCTGCGGTCGCCGTCTCTCCCAGCGGTCGGCCATACGCGTGGGGAGTGAGCTCACACATCCTCCTCGGTGGGGGCGGGCAGAGCCCGAGCGGGGTTGAACGTGTCTAAACGTGCCGATCTGCTCACGTAGCGTGGTCACGATATCGGAGCCGCGCGCGCGAAGGACGGCCAATCGCTCGCCCGGCCCGGCTCAGTCCTGTGGCTTGCGCCAGACGATGCTGTAGCGCGACAGGAGAGACCGCCCGCCTACCGGTAGGCGGGGTAGTAGGGCAGCTCGGCGACCTCCCAGTGCGCGGTGGTCTCCAGGCACGCCCGTACGGCTTCCTGAACAGCGGGGAACTCGCCCGCGTCCAGATGCTCCAGCAGGTAGCCCCACCGGTGGCGCAGCAGCTGGCGCCTGCTGGGCACGGGCGTCCGGGTGGAATGCGTGGGCCGGTCCCGCTCACGCGCCCCCGGCAGCATGGCCCACGTCATGAACATGGTCCAGGTGGCCACGGCCTGCCGCACCCCCGCCGCCCAGAGTCCGTCGTCGGCCAGCTCGGGATGGACGACGACCACCTCCTCGCGGTACGCGTCCTCGATCTCCGCCGCCTGCCCGGGCGGCAGCCGGAACACGCACCAGCACGTCGCGAACGGCATGCGCACGTAGGCCGCGTCGAGAAAGGCCGAGTGGTATCCGGCCCTCTCGAAGTCGAGCACGCGCATCCCGCCCGCTGTCAGCAGGTTGTTGTCCGGGCAGATGTCACCCGGCGAGAAGACCGGGAACCGCTCCTGGTCCGCCTCCAGGGCCGCGAGCTCGGCGTCGAGGCCCGCGGGCACCGAGGGCAACACCTCTCCGAGACCACTCAGGAGACGCCGTCTCGCCTCGCCCCCGGAGTAGACGGCCCGCGCCCGCTCCCACTCCCGCCGCCTCCCCGCGCCGGCCACGGCGATCCGCCCGTACGTCCTGGCCCAGGCGAGCAGCCCGTCCCTCGCCGCCTCCGCCGACTCCCCGAGCAGCAGGTCGGCCAGACTCGGCGCGACGCCGAGATCCGACATCACGACGAGCGGGAAGGACGGGTCCACCGCCAGCAACCGCGGCCCCGACCCGCCGCAGAACGGCAGCCCGGCCGCTTCGGCCGCGAACCCCGCGACCTCCCGGTACGCCTTGACCACCACGGTGCCGCCGCCGGGGGTCGCACACCTCAGGACGTGGCTGCGCGAACTCCCGCCGAGATCGACCGGCCCGCTGACCTCCTCGCCCAGGACCGCCGCGGCCGCCGCCAAGATCCTCTCCACGCCTGCACCCTAAAGGATCGCGGTTGGCGGCATTCCTACCGAAACGTGAGGAACGCCTGCCGATGAATTCGACGGCCGGGGCAGGTCTACCTCTTTCGGACACGGCAAGCAGGGAGAAGACATGGACACGAAAGCACTACCGCCCGTCGTCGACGCCGCCACCTGGCAGCGTGAGCTCGAAGCGCTGCGGGTCAGGGAGAAGGCCGCTACCCGGGAGCTCGACGCCATCGCCGCCCAGCGCCGCCGCCTGCCGATGGTGCGGATGCCGGACTACACGCTGGAGGGCGAGGACGGACCCGTCCGCCTGGTGGACGTCTTCGAAGGCAAGAGCCAGCTGATCGTCTACAACCACATGTGGTTCCCTGGCAAGGAGTGGCAGTGCCCGGGCTGTACGGGGTTCACCTCGCAGTTCACCCGGCTGGAGTTCCTGGACGACTACGACGCCCGGTTCGTCATCGTCACCCAGGGCCCCATCGACGAGGCACTCGCCTACAAGCGGCGGGTCGGCAACAAGATGACCTGGTACTCCACCGCGAACAGCCCGTTCGGCGCCGACGTCGGCGCGCCGCCCGGCGAAGGCTTCGCCGTCAACGTGTTCCTGCGCGACGGCGACACCGTCTACCGCACCTGGCACACCAACGGCCGGGGCACCGAGCAGCTCACCCACACCTTCGCGCTGATCGACCTCCTGCCGTACGGACGGCAGGAGGAGTGGCAGGACTCGCCCGGCGGCTGGCCGCAGTCGCCCACCTACAGCCGCTGGGCCTCCTCCGAGGACATCGCGGCGCAGTACGGCGACGACAACGCCTGAGACCCGGCACGCAACCACCAGGAGACGACGGCGAGCCAGCTGGAGATGATCACCGCGGCGGCGGCGAACCGCAGGCTCGCGCTGTCCTCGCTCCACGGCGGCACCGTGAGGACGAACGTGGCGACGCTCGTCGCGGCGCTGTACACCGTCCGGCCGCGGCGTCCCTGACCGGCGAACCGCCGGGCGAACACGAGCCCGGCTGCGATCAGGGACAGGAACGCCGCGGCCGCGAAGACCGTGTGCAGGAGGCTGTTCACGCTGAGATGCCCGGGAAGGCCCTCGGGGGCGCCGACCGGCCAGCCCAGGGCGGGGTCGGGGGCGAAGATCCCGCCGCCGATCATGCCCACGCCGTAGACGAGGACCAGCGCCGGCCCGGACGTGCCCGCCCGTCCGGGGTGCAGCGCCCGCCGGATGCCGGCCGCGAAGAGGACGGCCAGCAAGCCCGTGACCACGAAGTTCGCGATCTGGAGCCAGCCGAGATCGCCGAGTGTCAGCGAGCTCAGCGCGTGCCGGGGCAGGTCGAAGCCCTCGCGGGTGAAGGCCTGCGCGAACGAGACGACGGGGAAGAGCACCCCGGCGAGCGCGCCGCAGCTCAGCAGGAGCGTGGTTCGGCGGTGTTGGGCGGTCATGGGTCCGGTCCTTTCACGAAAGGGTGCGTACCGCATGACGACGAACGGAAAGCCGCCGGATGGACACGGGCGCCGCCCCTAGAGGGGCGTGCAGGGAGTGATCACCTGCCGGTGGATGACCACGTCGAACCACTGCGCCAGCGACCCGCCTTCCATGTACGACTTCTGCGCCGCCGCCGGGACGTAGTCCGAGTAACCGCGTACCTTCGCCGGCGCGCGCAGCCACTCGCGCACGGCCTCCGGCGCCTTGGCGCGCAGGTCCACGACGTACTGGGCGCGGCCGACGTCGCCGAACACGCGGTTGGCGAAGCCGGGGTCGGGGCGCGGGACCGGCGCCGGGGCCACGCCGCAACCGTCACCGGTGCTCAGCCTCCCGTGGTCGAACAGCACGCCGATCGAGCGGTAGCGGTCCCCGTACCAGCGGCGCAGGTAGGAGCCCGCGCTGTCGAAGGCGACCGCCTCGCCGCCGAGCACCATCCGCAGGCCCGGCGCGGCGGCGGTGTGCGCGCTCGCCGCCCAGTAGGCCACCTTGTCGCCGGTGCGGCGTTGCCACCAGCGCAGGTTCTCGGCCGCGCGGGCGTCGCGGTAGGCGTAGACGTCCTCGAAGGGCAGGCTGAACGCTTCGTACCAGGAGAGGATCTGACGGGCGTGGTGCAGGGCCAGCCGCTGCCGGTCGTTCCCGGGCAGCCCTTCGACCAGCTCGTACACCGCGCGGGCGTGACGGATGTAGGGCCGCTTGTCGGTCACCCCCATGTACCACCTCAGGTTGGCCCCGGCGTCCTCGTGGCGGGGCCGGATGGGCCGCAGGTGCCTCCGCAACTCGCCCAGCCGCTGCGGGGCGGCCTCGGTCACGTACGAGGAGACGGCGTCGTAGGCGAGGGAGCGGGTGGCGTAGTACTCCACGCCGACGAACCGCACCTTGTCGTCGTGGCCCGCGTTGTACGCCCGCAGCCAGGCGAGCACGTCGCGCACCTCGCGGTTCCGCCACGTCGTCGTCAGCTCGCCCATGAGCGCGTCGAGGTCGCCCTCGCCGGTCAGGACGTACCGGTTGACCCGCACGCTCGTCGTCCAGTCCTCCTCCCACGCGATCGAGCGGAACCCCATCTCCTCCACGAGGAAGCGCAGGACGCCGAACTTGATCGTGGCCTCCTCGTGGGTGCCGTGGCTGGACTCCCCCAGGCCCACGACGGTGGCCGCGCCGATCGCCTCCCTGGTGACCTGCTGCTGGGCGTTCTTGTCGATCCAGTCGACGACGTGCGGATCGACGGCCAGGACACCTGCCATGAGCAAGCGCACCATGATGACTCCCGTTTCTGCGAAGGGACGGTGAGCCCAGAGTCCTGCTCGGCCCGGCGCCGGCGCGTCCGCCGGGCGTCCCATCGCGAACTACGCCCGCCGCCCTAGGGGATCGGACCGGACCTCCCCCTAGGGCGGACCCTTAGGCGTGAGGCAGTAGGCGCGTGACCCGCCGTACCTGTGAAGGCGTAGACCAACTGCCTCCCGTCGCCGGATGTTCTCCGCCGGCCGTCTCGCCAGTCTGGATCCAGACGGAAACGACACCGACGGGGAGAAAGAAATGATCGAGAACGCGACCTCAAAGCTGACCACCTGGCTGTCCAGGCACAGCATCGACATCCTGCGCGTCAGCCTCGGCCTGGTCTTCGTCGCCTTCGGCACGCTCAAGTTCTTCCCAGGAGTCAGCCCGGCCGAGGCCCTCTCGGTGGCCACGCTGGAGAAGCTGTCCCTGGGCATGCTGTCGGGCTACGCCGCCCAGCTCGTGATCGCCGGCATGGAGGTCTTCATCGGCCTCACCCTGGTGACCGGCAGACTCCTGAAGACCGGACTGGTGGTGATGACCGGCGCACTGGCCGGGTTCTTCGCACCGTACGCACTGTTCTTCACCGACCTGTTCCCCGGCGCCCCCACCCTGGAGGCGCAGTACATCTTCAAGGACATCGTCCTGGCCGCCGCCGCCATGGTCATCGGCGCCCGCGCCCTGGGCGCCCGGCTGGTCCCGGCCCGCGAGCGCCGCACGGAGCGCGTTCACGTGGCGGCCTGACCCCTCCCCGACGGTGCCTCCCGGACCGGTTCCGGGAGGCACCGTTCCGCTTGAGACATAGCCCGCGTCCGGCTGCTGGACCCCACCTCGCCTGAGCATCCGGCCCCGGCTCTGACACGGCGCTCCATCAGTTCGCGGAGACCGTGAACCGCACGGGTTCACGGAGTACCGAGGCAGCGGTGGGGAGATCGGCCAGGCGGGCGGACAACGTCTGATGGGCTGCGTCACGCGGCAGCACATCGGTGAACTTGAGACCGCGCAGCGCCCTGTCGTCCACCTCCGGAGGGCGGAGCCGGGTGTCGAGGCCCCGGATGGCGTGCCGCCATGCGCCGGGGTCCATGTCGTTGCGCAGCCTGATGTACAGATCATCGCCTCGCTGGAGAGGGTCCGTCAGCGGGCCGAGGCTGCTCTTCAATGTGGCGTTGGCCCGAAGGCCTGCCCAGGTCCACCAACGGAGGTCGCCATCCTCGCGGGCGATCAACGTGCCCCCCGGCTGTACCGTGCCGCTGCGCTCGTCGCGCAGTCTGGCCAGCACGGCGACGGCCCTGCGCGTGAGCCGTACCGGGGGATCAGCGCCGAGAACGACGTCGCGCATGGCGCGGGCGAGTGCGTAGGAAACGCCGCCGGACACCGATGACGCCCAGCGGGCCTCACCGCCCGTGCCGTCCACTGGCTCCACGAAGCATCGCCGGCGCTTCCAGTCGATCCAGTCCACCTGCCAGGTGCGCCCGGCGAGCAGCAGCAGGCGCTGGCCGGGTGACGCGCTGGTCAGCACGGCGGGATCGGTCCGTCCGATCTCCGCACGGCCATGAAACACGGTGAACTCCGGCGGCGCGGTGAACACCGCAGTCAGATCCATGAAGTGCCTGCGGCCGAACCGCCGTTCCGCTTCGGGCCCGACGAGCAGCCCGCCCCCGTCCCGTTCCAGGAAGCCCTCCGCGATCAGATGGTCCAGCACCTGCTGGGCCCCTGCGAGCCGGAACGGGTCAAGGCCGTTCCACCAGCCGGGCCACAGCGCGTCGCCGACCCTCCCCTCCTGGAGGGCGAGCGCGAGGAGTTGCTGGGCGACGATGTGCCGCGGCTCCGGAGGCGGCTCGATCGCTTCGACTTGCCCCTTGCCCCACAACACCAAGAGCCCGGCCGCCGCGAGCAGGTCGTCGTCGGTGAGCGTGAGCAGCAGGCAGTTGCGGCGGGTGCCCGCTCTGCGGCCCGTACGACCGAGCCGCTGCAGGAACGAGGCCACCGACCACGGCGCGTTGATCTGCACCACGCGGTCGAGATCGCCCACGTCGATGCCGAGTTCCAACGTGGATGTGGAGACGATGACGCAGTCGCGGGCCTGGGCGAACGCCTCTTCGGCGCGGCGGCGCTCGTCCAGAGACAGTGAGGCGTGGGACACGAACGTGGTGACGTCGTGTCCGCGCAGCGCCTGCGCGAGCTCCTCGACCATGCGCCGCGAGTCGCAGAAGACCAGCCGCTTCTCGCCTTCGTGCAGCGCGGCTATGATCCGGGCCGCGTTCGGGATCGATCCCACGTAGTCCAGCTCGACGTCGGGTTCGGCGGCCAAGGCAGGCGACTCGGGGGCGAGGACCCGCGCTGGGCGTCTCCCGGCGCTTGAACCCTGGAGCCAGGTGAGAAGTTCGGCGGGATTGCCTACCGTCGCGGAAAGGCCGATCCGCTGCAGCGGACGGCCGGTCAGCCGGGTCAGCCTCTCAAGGACGAATAGCAGGTGCCAGCCGCGGTCGTCCCGAGCGAACGCGTGCACCTCGTCCACCACCACCGCACGCAGGTCGGCCAGCAGACGGCGGTGGTCCACCCCGTTGCTGATCAGCATGGACTCGAGGGATTCCGGGGTGGTCAGCAGAATGTCCGGCGGATCACGCAGGATCGCCTGGCGGCGGGAGCCGGACACGTCGCCGTGCCAGAGCTCCACCCGCCTGCCGAGCCAGCTCGAGTACGCCTGCAGGCGAGGCAGCAGGTTGTTGAGCAGGGCCTTCAGCGGGCAGACGTACAGCACGGACAGCCCGGTCCAGGTCCGTTCCTCCATGGCGGACAGGAGCGGGAACACCGCCGCCTCGGTCTTGCCGCCCGCTGTCGGCGCGATCAGCAGCGTGTCCTGCCCCTCGCCGATGGGTTCGAGCGCCTCCGCCTGCAGCGGTCGCAGCCGCGGCCAGCCCATCGTGTTCGTGAGGTGGTAAGCGATAGTCGGATGCAGCGCGAGCACCGGTGAGGTCACGGCAGATCGAGCTCCACCTCGTCCGCGGAGACGGCGGCCCGACTCCGGCGGAAAGCGTTCAGCTCGTCCTCGCTCAGCTCGCTTTCCGTGACCGTGACCTGCCGGTAGTCCCTGCGCGGGTCGAAGTCCTCATGGTCCGACACCCGGTACAGCACGTCGGCGACGAGCTTGCGGAGGAAGATGCGGGGCGCCACGCCTACCCCCAGGTGCCCCGCGACCGACGTCGCTAGATCCTTGATGTAGGCGTCGTCGACGAGAGCTGTGATCCGCTGTTCGGCAGGATTCCCCTGAGCGTACAGATCGCGTACGGCGCCGCCCAGCTGAACCAGCTTGTCCCGGTCGAAACCGGTGAGCCGGATCTGCACCGCCCTGGCGGTGTCGAACCGGGGATCGGTCCGGAAATCGGTGTGGAGCCGCTGCGCGAGCGGGGTGAGCCGTTGAACGCCCTGCTGGCCGTCGTAGAAGGCCGGGGTGCCGGTGATGACGAGGTAGAGACCGGGAAACCGGCCCTTGTCGATCTCATCGATGAGCTGCCGGAGGGCGTTCAGGCTCCGCTCGCGGTTGTCGCTGCGCATCCGCTGCAGGGTTTCGACCTCATCAAGCACGACGAGCAGCCCTGGATAGCCGCAGTCCCGCAGCACCACGAGCAGGCCCTGCAGGAAGTGGAGAGCCGCGGTCGAGTCGAGGTCGCCTTTGAGCCCGGCATAGCGGCGGACGCTCGCCGCGACGTTCGGCTCGCCGCCTACCCAGGCGAGCAGGCCGTCCGCGGTCGCGTTGTCGCCCGATAGGCGGGCCCGGCGGTAGAAACGCAGCGCGGTCGCGAACGCGGGCGCGTTCTTGGCGGTCTCCGCCAGTCGCGTTTCGATGAGGTCCTCGACCGCCGCCGTCATCGCGCTCCGGTTGTCCTTCGCGACCCCGGCGTCATCCTCAAGGGCGAGGAGCCAGGTGTCCACGATGTCCCGCAGCGCGCTCGGCGGCGAGGTCGCCGTGCTCAACGCGCCGATCAGCGACCGGTAGACGGTCTCCAGCCTGTGCAGCGGTGTGGCCCGGTCCGAGATCTGGATCTCGCTGGTGGCCATCCTCTTCCGCTTGGCCCGCTCGGCCAGCCACCGGGCGAAGAACGTCTTGCCCGAGCCGTACTCGCCGCGGACCGCCTTGAACCCCGCGCTGCCCGCCGTCACCGCTGCCAACTCGTCGTCGAGCGCCTTCTCGAACCGTTCCATGCCGACCGCGAAAAGGTCCAGGCCGCTTCGCGGCACCGTCCCACGGCCCAAGGCCTCGATGATCTGCCGGCGCCTGGCCCGGCTCACCTTCGGTGTCACGGCTCATCCTCCTCGAGGAACTGCTCCTGCAGCAGTCGCACGTTCAGTTCGACCGTACGGTCGCCGTCCTTCAGCGTGATCACCTCGGTCTGCTCCACGTTGAGCAGGTTCTTCAGAGACCGCATGAGCAGGACCGTCCTGTCGGCGGGGTCTCCGAGCAGCACCGCCACATTCGCCACCGAGTCCCGCCCGGTGCCCGCCGCCAGGTGATCGATGAGGCGGGCGACCGCGTCGTCATCGACGGCGCCGCCTCGCGGGGCCATCTGCCGTTGCTCGGCATAGGCATCCGAGTCGATCACTCGCCGGCCCAGGGTCGTCGCTGCTCCCGCCGTCGATGATGGCGACGGCGATGCCCCTACGGGCTGACGCGGTGCCGCCTGTGACCCGGACACCGGCACGGGCCGCGGTCTCGGCGGTGCCGATACGGGCTGTGCGCCCTGAGGGACGGACCGCGGAGGCGTCGGGGGCGGTTTCATCACCTTGCCGGGGGAAGCCGTCCGCCCACTGGGCGGGAGGACGGGGGTCCATCTCCGCTCGGAAGACGGTGAAGGTGACGGCTGCGGAAGGACGGGACGGCTTCCCGATGCCGGTCTGCTGACTGTCACGCTGTGCCGGCTCGTACCAGGCAGATTGATCGGGGCGACAGGCCCGGCGGGGACTGACTGCTGCGGACGCGAAGGGCGTGTCACCGCGATGCGCTTACGGCCGACCAGTGCCTGCACCCACTCGGCCGCACTGGGACGAGTGCCTCGCGGCCCATGCGCACGGGTGAAGAGCTCCCTGACCGCTGTGAGCACCTGGTCCGGCAAGCCAGGGAGCAGCGTCGGCTCCTGACCGGGCCGTACCGACGCGGCCCGACCCAGCACCCGGACGACCAGTAGCGCGAGCTTGTAGCGGTCCGTGTCCAGTTCCGGCCCGCTGGACGGCTGGTGCGGATCGTCCCAGTCGGGCGTGTGCGCCTGCCGGAGCACCGGCTCTCCCCCGTGCCGGCGCAGTCCGTCGCAGTCGAGCATGAACACCTTGTACGGAGCGCCCGGGCGCCACAGCAGGTTCCGGAAGGACAGGTCTCCGACCACCCACCCGTGGGTGTGCAGCAGGTCGATCATCTTGGCGGCCATGGTGGCGATCTCGAGACGGCCCGTGATGTTCGGCTGGTGCAGGCTCTGCCAGGCCCAGTTCGGCTCATACAGCAGATACTGCAGCTCGACCAGCTTGGGCTTGCCACCTATCGGGCCGTAGAACTCCCGGGGCACATGCGGCATGAGGAAGCCTGTTACCCGGCCTTCGTGGACCACTCTCGCGACGGGCCAGGCGCACTGGGCCAGCAGGAAGCCCACTTCTCCGGCCGTCCGCCGATGACCGAAGTCGACGAGTTCCGCCAGGGCCCTGCCGTTCACGTGGCCGACGTGCGGCATGTACTCCTTGTAGACGAGGTTCTCCGGCCCGAGGACACGGATGACCACGCCCTGGCCGCCTTTGTCCAGAGGCTCGGGCTCAAGGGGCAGTGTCCCGCGCTGCCGGTCGAGCGGGTGGGGGGTGAAGGCCATTCAGCCCCTCCAGATGCAGACGGCGGTACGGTCGTCGTCGTGCGTCCTGGCCCGGAAGCTCATATGCCAGAAGAACTCGGGCAGTGGCGGCGGTCCCATACGCCACCAGTCCGACAGCTGCGCGCTCACCTGCGGCGCGCGCATCGGCTTGGCCAGACCGTCGGTGCACAACAGCAGCATGTCGCCCGGGTAGAGGTCGGCGTGACCGATCTCGACGTGCTCGACGTCCCGCGGCAGGGCGCGGGTCGCCGAGGTCGCGACCGCATCCGCGGCTTCGCCGTCCCGAAAGCACGACGTCCACACGCCTCTGTGCAGCCGCCAAGCGGTGCAGTCACCGACCCGCATGATGACGGCGCGATGCATGGACGCCTCAGGCAGTTCCTCGACGACGGCGGCGAGGAAGGTCGTCGACAGCTCGTCCGGTGCGATCTTGAGGTTCTCCGCCCGCTCGTTGATGTCGCAGGCGATGTTCTCGATGAGGCATCGGGCAGCCGTCATCGGCTCGGCGCAGAAAAGGAAGTCAGGCAGGTTGGCGTGCGCGACCTCGCAGGCCGTGGCCGCTCCGATATGTGACTGTTCCTTGCTGCCCAGGCCGTCTGCCACGCAAGCGAGCAGCCTGCGGTCGCCGTCGTGCCAGAGCCCCATCGCGTCCTGTCGCGGCGTGCCGTAGTAGCGATGCGCGTCTCCTCTTACGGACGCGGCGCGTACCTCCAGGCAGGGCAGGGCGCAGCCGTCGATCTCCGTATCCGGCCGCCGCACCGACGGCAGCGGCCCTGGCTGGGAGAGCAGCCTCGGTGTGCGGCCGATGACGAGTGGTTCGGGTATCCCGGGCGCGGCTTCCACCGTCTCGGCCGCCGAGAACTCCTGAACCTGTTCCATGTGCGGTTCCTTTGGTCAGATGGGGTCGGGGGCGAGGACCGTGTACCCGGGCACCTGGTCGGGGATGATGAGCTGGGCGGCGCCCGACGGATTCGAGGACGACGCCACGGCCGACTGGACCACGGAGTTGAGCAGCTGCCGCGCGAACTCTCGCAGCGCCTGCGTTGGTGCCATGTCACCGTCGGCGATGAACGCCCGGAAGGTGGCGATCTGCTGCAGGGTCGTCGCGTCCACGTCGCCGAAGCCGAACGCCAGGATGGTCGGGTATGCCTTGAAATCGTGGCTGACCAGATTCTTGTACTCCACATGCCACTGGTCCGTGGGGAGCCCGTCGGTGAGGAAGAACACCGTGGGCCGGTACGGCGTGTGCCCCGACTGCTTCAACGCCGCGATGTCCTGCTCGATGGTCTGCTTGAGCAGAGAGAACGCGGCTCCGTAGTTGGTCGCGCCGCGCGGCGTCAGCTGCGGGATGGAGTGCACGTCGTTGAGGTCGGCCAGCGGGAGCAGCACCTCGGCGGTGGTGCTGAAGCCGATGATGCCGAGCCTCGCCCGGTCCGCGACGACCGGGTTGCTGGCGATCTCCTGGTAGATCAGGGGAAGCTCCTGGTTGATGGCGTCGAGCGGCGGGCCCTGCATGGAGTACGACTCGTCGCAGACCAGGTAGAAGGGGAGTACCTGTTCGCTCATCAGGTGGTCCTCAACTCTCGCGGATGGAGGAGCAGCCGTCGGAGACGAAGTAGATCTCCATGGAGATCGACCCGCTCGGGGCTGCCAGGTCATGAAAGTTCCGAGTCGCGGCGGTTTGGAAGATGCGAGGAAACGCCTTGCCCGCGGCCGCGTTGACCCGCGTCGCCAGGTGCACGCCGTTCCCCGCGCCGCCGTCGGCGCCGAAGGTCAGCACCATGCCGGCGTGCCGTCCGGCCAGCCGCTTCTTGTACTTGCGCAGCTCCCGCTTCACCTGACCGAGCAGTTCCCGGTCGGAGGAGCCGGGGTGCACCCGGAAGGAGATCTTGGTTGGCTTCGCGGCCACCCCGGCGGCCCGCGTCGCGCAGGGTGACGGGGACGGGCTCGGCGACGTCGTCCCCTTGCCCGCGAGGGGTTTGGCCGGGGCGGGCGGCGGTGCCTGCGCTCCCAGCATGATGATCGTGAGCGCCAGCAGGAGGTCGGCGAACAGCCATCCCGCGAGGAGCAGCGGTGCGACTGAACCGCGACGAGCGGTCACGGGTGCCCTCCCGAGGCCGCCTCGGTGTCGGAGAGCGGATATGCCGTGGCGCCGGCGGCGGTGACCTGCCTTACCGTGTCGTCGAGCCGGGCGATGGCGGCCTGGAGTCCGGCGATCTCGGGAGCGGTGACCTCGCGGACAGCTGATGGGACCTCCTGGAGGGTCCGCGCGAGGTCGGCGGGAAGCCGGTCCAGCGCGTCCCGCGTCTCCTCCAGCAGCCGTACGGTGCGTCCGGCGGTGTCCGAGACCATCTCGATTCGCGCGGCGTGCGCGCTCGCGGTCCCAGCCCAGTCATCGAGGGCCTCCCTGACCTCTGTGCCCGCACCGCCGAGAGTGGCGGCGAGGGTGCCGTTGGCGTCGGTCAGGACCCGGCTGATCCGGTCGCCGCTCACGCTGGTGGCCGTCTCCACCCGGCCCACGGCGGAACCAAGATCGGCAGTGACACTCACCAGCTCACCGATCCGCACGTCCAGGGCCGCCGCCGTTTCGCGTACGGCCTGGTCGGTCGAATCCGCCAGCTCGCGCACCGCCTGCCCGGTCGAGGTCGCGAGGTCCCCGACGACCTGGCCGGCGGATGCCGCCATGTCGCTTACGGCCTGCGCGCTCAGTGCCGCCAACTCGTCGACCGACTTGCGGACGGCGGTGGTGGAGTCGAGGATCACGTTTCCTAGCCGGTCACCCACGCGGTCGACCGCCTCATCGGTCTTCTCCCCGACCGAGTCGATGGCGTACGCGGTCCGCTCGACCGCCCGGAGCAGGGTCTCGGCGGCGGAGGTGACCGTGGCCACCTGCTTGTCGAGGGTCGCGATCGAGTCCCGCATGTCGGCGACTCCCGCCGTCAGCGCGTCCGAGGCCTGGCCGGAGGCTTCGAGCGCCAGGTCGAGCGCCTCCACCACCTTCGTGTAGACCTTCCTGGTCGTCTCTCCCAGCATGTTCAGCTCGGCCGCGCTCTTGGTCAGCTCGGCCTGGAACCGGGCCGGAGAGGACAGCCGCACCTGGGCGAGCATGAGGCTCGCCCGGGTCAGTGCGGCCAACAGCTTGGCACGGAGGGCGTCCACCTGCTCCTCGGCCCGCTGCTCCAACCAGCGCCGCAGCATGCGCTCGCTGATGGTGACGACTATGAGCAGACCGATGGCCGACAACGTCAGCACGGCGACGCCGTCGAACTGGAGCCAGGCCGGCAGTCTTCCGCCGAAGCCCTGCTGCCACATCTCCAGGAACGGCCGGCGCGCCGCCTCGATGCCGCCTGCCGCGAGGGTCTCGCCGTACGCCGTAGTGGCCTCCTTGAGGCCGAACCAGGTGACGGCGATGGGAAGGAAGACGAGAACAGGCTGGATAAGGTCAAGAAACTTGAGCAGCCGATACCATTTCGGACTCACTTCCGAAACTGCCGGGATGACCGATTCTCGGGGCGGGAAGGCGGCGAACAGATCCACCTCGCACCAGCGCTCGGCCTCGCTGGGTGTCGTGGTGGCTTTCGCCAGCTCACGAAGCTGCTCAGCGCGGAGTTTCAGTTCGGGGTGCCGCGCGAGATCCCGTAATTCTCCGGCGAGTTCCTGGTCCGTCACGGAAGACACATGTCCTTTCGGTCATGTTTGGGTGCAGCTTTAAAGAGGGTTCCGGATGGACCGGTCCATTAGCTGGAAACTGCGTGATTTTTGCGGCTTCTGGTATCAATGTCAACCGATGTGCTGGAGACGTTATCGAGAGCCGGCGGTGTCCCTGGGATCACAACAGGCAGGGCCCGCTGGGTACTCTGTCCCTGCTCGTCAGCGCGTGAGGGCGACGGTGACGCCGCCGGAGAAGATCGAGTCGTGCAGTTCGACGGCCCTCAATGTGACGTTCTCGGGAACGTCGAAAAGCAGGATTCCTTTGACGGCGTTGCCGGGATTGATGTTGTTGAGGAAGGCGTTGGAGTCCTTCAGGCCGAGCATGGCGGCGCCGGAGTCGGCGTCGAACTCGCGCCCCTTGGCATCGATGAGCTTCTGGGACGAGTCGTGGAACATCTGGGCCTCGTCGCCGATGTTCTTCACGGTCAGGTGGATCACCACGTACTGACCCTGGGCCTTGGAGATCGTGAATCCTTCGCCGACCTGCGACAGCCCCTTCTCGACCTTGGTGACCTTGAAGGAGAACTTCCCGTCCTTGACCACATCGCCGATGCCCGCCCGTTTCGGCTCCTCACCGTCCGGGGCGGAGGCGGCGGTGGGCTCGCCGGTCTTGTCGGAGCCGCCGACGAGGACCGCACCGAGGAAGACCAGCCCCACGAGGACGGCGGCGCCGATCAGCAGGGCTTTCAGGCAGCCGCCACCTCTCTTCTGGACGATCACGGTTGGCGGGTGGGGCGGTGGATAGCCGTGCTGCGGCTGCTGGGGGTTTGTGTGCATGGCCGGCTCTCTTCGTGGCGGTCGGCGGGGATCTCGTAAGCCCAGGGACTACAGGAAGGCAAGTAAAGCATGTTGTGAATCGTACACACAAGACTAATGTCGGTTGCTAGAACTTCGTCCTGAGATCGTGTTCCGCTCAACCACGAGTGACCGGCACGCGGGGCCCATGGACTCGGGGTTGCAGGTGAGCAGCTAAACTGTGAATCTCTTACACGGCGCCCCTCCGACGGGCCATCTCCTGAGGGCGATCGCCCTCAGGAGCAGACGGGACACGAGGAGGCCGACGATGGCGGGAGACGAGGCGACCGTCACAGCGGCCGACATCGCCCGGATGGTCGGCGTGGGCCGCGCGGCCGTGAGCAACTGGCGACGACGCTACGAGGACTTCCCACCCCCTGTCGGAGGCACCGCGACCAGCCCTGCGTTCTCCCTGAAAGCGGTGGAGGAATGGCTTCTCCACCAGGGCAAGGTCGAGGAAGTGCCGCTCAGGGAACGCGTCTGGCAGCAGATCAGGAACGCCGCCGACGACCTGCGTCTCGGCGAGGTCGTCGCCGAAGCGACCGAGCTGCTGAGAGGCCACGGAAAACGCCGGCTCGTGCCTCCCTCGGCCTGGGGGCTCCTGCGGGACCTCGCGGAAGAACAGGGAAACGCCGAGGCCGGCGCCTTCCTGCTCGACCGCTACGCCGAGGTCCACTCGCGCCGGCTCTTCGAGACGCCGGCCGAGATCGCGCACTTCATGGCGAGGCTGGCCGGCCCTGATGTCCGATCCGTCCTCGACCCCGCGTGCGGGCTGGGCGTGCTCCTCACCACGATCCGCGAGGTGGAACAGGTGTACGGCCAGGAAGCCGACGACTCGGTGGCCAGGCTCGCCCGGACACGCCTGGTGCTGGCGGGGATCGAGGGGTCAGTGCGGACCGGTGACTCTCTCCGCCACGACTCCTGGCCGGGGGTCACGGTCGACGCCGTCCTGTGCCACCCCCCTTTCAACGACCGTAACTGGGGATACGACGACCTGGTCAGCGACCCACGCTGGGAGTACGGCATGCCGCCGAAGGCGGAGTCCGAACTCGCCTGGGTGCAGCACGCCATGTCCCATCTGAAACCCGGCGGCACTGCCGTCATGCTGATGCCCGCCATCGCCGCCGGCCGCCGCTCGGGCCGCCGCATCCGGAGCAACCTGCTCCGGCAAGGGGCGCTCCAGGCGGTCGTCGGGCTGCCGCCCAGGATGGGCGCGGGCACGGGCCTCCCTCTTCACATCTGGGTCCTGCGAAAGCCGATCGAGGGCGGCCCGATCCCTTCGCACGTGCTGATGGCCGAAGCCGAGCCTGAAAGCTTCGATGAGATCGCCGAGCGCTGGCGTGAGTTCCGGGTGGATCCCGAGCGAGCCGCCCAAGGGCCGGGCGCGGTGCGGTCGGTGCCCATCATCGAGTTGGTGGATGAGAACGTCGATGTCACCCCCGCTGGACATGTGAGCCATGTGGGCCAGCCATCGGCACACGATTTCCCCGCGGTGCGCGAGCAACTGCTCCACCGCGTCGAGCGGTTGTCGACGATGATCCCCCAAGCCGTGCCCTCCGCGGCCGCAGCGATGCCCTCGGTCCATCTCTCCGAGTTGGAGCGCGTCGGGGCGATCCGGGTGCTCAACGCCGGGCGCTTCGAGATATCGGGAGCCGGCGACCTCGTCCTGACCGACCAAGACCTCTTCTCCGGGACCACGCCGCCGCACCGCACGCACCCGGAAGGCCGCGTCCTCATCGAGCCGGGTGACGTCGTCGTCGCAGCCAGGTCAGGAGAGTTCGCCGCAAGAGTGGTCACGGAGAGAGGGATCCTGTTGGGTCCCCGGCTCACCCTGCTGCGACCCGATGCCCAGAGGATCGACTCGTACTTCCTCGCGGGCTTTCTCAGAGCCTTGCCCGTGACTATGGGCACCGGCACCCACTCGGGTGTGAGCAGGTTCGAACCTCGCCGCGCTGTCGTGCCACGCATGCCTCTCGAAGAGCAGCGGCGATACGGTGAGTCATTCAGGAGAATCTTCGAGTTCGAGGACGAACTGCGCAACGTCAGCAACGCCGGCCAAGCCGCTGCCGCTTCGCTCCTGAAAGCCCTCGGCAAGGGCGATCTCACTCCCCCACCGGCGTAAGCGACCAGATGTCTATCTGTGAACCGAAAACACAACCATTGTCGCTATGGACATCGGTTTGGTATCTGCCGTAGATTCCAGCGGGTACTTCCGGGGCGGATGGGGCTTGGATCGTTCCCCATGCTGGCCCAAGCTGGCAAGGGCCGTCGGCAAGGAGTGAACGGTGACGAGTGCGACCTCTGAGAGACCGGCCATCGGAGAGCTGGTTTCGGTCCGCGGGCAGCGCTGGGTGGTCGGCGAGGTCGAACCGGGCGAGAGCAGCACCCTGGTGACCCTGCAGAGCGTCGAGGACGGCCGGTACGGCGACACCCTCGACGTCGTGTGGGAGATAGAGCCGGGCCGCCGCGTCCTGCCCAGCGGTTCCCTGCCCGACGTCAGTCCTGACGGGTTCGACTCGCCGGAGCGGCTCGCCGCGTTCCTCGACGCCATCCGCTGGTCGGCCGTGACGAGCGCCGACGTGAAGACCCTGCAGGCGCCGTACCGCTCCGGGGTGGCCATCGAGGACTACCAGCTGGAACCGGTGTCCCGCGCCCTCGACGCGCCCCGCGTGAACCTGCTGCTCGCCGACGACGTCGGCCTGGGCAAGACCATCGAGGCCGGTCTCGTCGCCCAGGAGCTGCTGCTGCGCCACCGGGCCCGGACCATCATGGTCGTCTGCCCAGCCGGTCTCACCCTGAAGTGGAAGGACGAGATGGCCGAGAAGTTCGGCCTGGACTTCACGATCATCGACACGGAGCGGTGCGCGCAGGTGCGTCGCACGCACGGCAGCGCCGCCAACCCGTTCACGGTCTACCCGCTCAGCATTGTGAGCCTGCCGTGGCTGCGCGGGCAGAAGGCCCAGCGGCTGCTCGACGAGGTCCTCGACCCGGGCGCGATGGAGCGCCGGTTCGACCTGCTGATCCTCGACGAGGCCCATCACGTGGCGCCCGCCGCGCCCAAGCAGGTCTACGCGGTCGACTCCCAGCAGACCAAGCTCATCCGCCGCCTCGCGCCGCACTTCACCCACCGGCTGTTCCTGTCGGCGACGCCGCACAACGGCTACCAGGCATCGTTCACCGCGCTGCTGGAGATCCTGGACGACCAGAGCTTCGCGCGGGGCGTCGACCCGGACGAGTCCGCCATGAAGGAGACGGTGATCCGCCGGCTCAAGCGTCACATCGTGAACGCCGACGGCACCAAGCGGTTCCTCGACCGGGACGCCCGCGCGATCCCGGTGCCGTATCCGCCGGACGAGCGCGAGGTGCACGACCTGCTCAAGCAGTTCGCCAAGGCGCGAAGGGCCAGGCTCAACGCCAACCTCAAGGGCCGCAAGGCCGCCGACCTCGTCACGCTGCTGCTGAAGAAGCGCCTGTTCTCCAGCCCCGCCGCCTTCGCCCACACCCTCGGCGTCTACCTCGACGGCGTACGAGACCTTCCGGCCACACCCGTGGAGGACGACGACGAGGAGTGGGCGGACGACTTCTGGGAGGAGATCGCCACCCTCGACGACGAGCCGCTCGCCGAGGCCGAGGACGACGCGCTCTGCATGGCCGTTCCCTTGCAGGGTGTCGCCGGCGAGGAGGAGATCGCGCTGCTGGAGCGGATGCGCGCCTGGGCCCGCGACTACGAATCCGCGCCCGACGCCAAGGCCCGCGAGCTGATCGACTACCTGCGCGCGGTCTGCCGCCCGGACAAGCACTGGACCAACGAGCGGGTCGTGGTCTTCACCGAGTACCGCGACACCCAGAAGTGGCTCGTGGAGCTGCTCAGGCAGGAAGACCTCGGGGGCGACCACCTCGCCGTGCTTCACGGCGGCATGTCCACCGCCGAGCGCGAGCAGCTCCGGGTGGCCTTCCAGAAGGACCCGGGCGAGCACCCGGTGCGGATCCTGGTGGCCACCGACGCCGCCAGCGAGGGCATCGACCTGCAGAACCACTGCCACCGCCTGGTCAACTACGACATCCCGTTCAACCCGAACAAGCTGGAGCAGCGCATCGGCCGGGTCGATCGCTGGGGCCAGAAGCGCACGCCGGACATCCGCCACTTCGTGGGCACCGGCTGGGACAAGGCCGTCGACTCGTACGAGGCCGACCTGGAGTTCCTGTCCCGGGTGGCGAACAAGGTCGCCCAGATGGAGGAGGACCTCGGCTCGGTCAACGCCGTCCTGGCGAGGGCCGTGCAGCGGCGGATGCTCGGCGACATCGCCGACTACGACGTCGAGCAGGCGGGCGCCTCCGAGGGAACCGTCCCCGCCGAGACGAACGTCGGCGAGCAGGTCCGCAGGCTCCGGGCCAACCTGGACGAGACCGTCGCCGAGCTCGGGATCACCCCGGAGAACGTCAAGCGCGTCGTCGACACCGCCTTGGAGCTCGCCCGGCAGCAGCCGCTCACGCCACACCTCGACGAGAAGCACCTCACCGAGGGCCTCTACGACGTGCCGCCGCTCACCGGCTCCTGGGAGCGCGCCGCCGCCGGGCTGCCGGCGAAGCAGACGAGGAAGGACGAGGCGCCGTACCAGCGCCCGGTGACCTTCAAGGCCGAGGCGACGCTCGACCCGGAGGGCCGGGTGCGCGACGACGTCGTGCTCGCCCACCTCGGCCACCCGCTCGTCGCCATGTCCACCCGCCTGCTGCGGGCGGCGGTCTCCAACAGCGAGATCGGCCTGCACCGGGTGACGGCGGTGGTCAGCGACGATCCCGCTCTGGAGACCACCCTGGCCGGCGCGTTCTCCCGCTTCGTGCTGGTCGGCGGCGACGGGGTGCGGCTGCACGAGGAGGTGCTGTACGCAGGCGGCTGGGTGCAGGAGAGCGGGCGGTTCCGCCGCCTGGAGAACCTGACCGTGCTCGGCGGCATCCTGGACCGGGCGCTCACCCAGGGCACCCCCGCCTCCGCCCCCGTACGGCACCGCCTGGCCGAGGTCTGGCCGCGCGTCGCCGGCCCGCTCCTGCAGTCGATCGACTGGCGTACGGAGCAGAAACGGGAACAGCTCGAACGCAAGCTGGCCCAGCGCAGGGAGGCCGAGCAGACCCGGGTCGTGGCCAACCTCGAACGGTTCGAGGCCACCCTGCGGGCCAAGCTCGCCGAGGGCGACCAGGGCGACGCGCTGTTCAGCCGGGCCGAGGCGGCGGCCACCAAGGAGGAACGCGACCAATACCGCAGGGACCGCAGATCCTGGGAGGAACGCCTGGCCGGCCTCGGCCGGGAGCGCGACCGGGAACTCGAAGCGATCGCGGCGCGCTACCGTGACCCCCGGCCGCACCGGTTCCCGGTGGCCGTGGTCTTCGTCATGCCGAGACGGGAGGCGACCCGATGAGCAGGTTCACGCGAGATGTCGACCACCAGGGGTGGCTCAGCCTCGTCGAGGTGACCGGGCCGTTCCTCAGCATCCCGGTGCTGCGCTCCACCTGGCCGGCCCTCGACGCGATCGACCGGCAGCGGCTCGACGGGCTGCGCCTGGCGCATGCGGCGTGGCAGAAGGGCCGTGACCGCCGCGCCTGGGTCGAGCACGTGCTGCGCGGGCTGCTGCGCTGGGGCGACGCCCTCCACGTCGGCGGCCCGGAACGCGCGCTCGACCACCTCGCGATGGACGTGCCCGAGCACGACACCACGCTCACGCCGTCGTTCGCGCTGGCCGTGCCGGGACACGCGCCCAAGCCCGACACCATACGGCTGCTCGGCATGATCACCAGCGGACACCCCACCGCGCGCATGAAGCTGTCGAAGTGGGCGGCCACGCCCGCCGACCGGATGGCGCAGCTGTGCCGGCACCACGGCGTGGAGCTCGGCCTGGTCACCGACGGCCGCTGGTGGACGCTGGTCTGGGCGCCCAGGGGCGGGGTGACGACCACGGCGGTGTTCGACGCGATCCCCTGGCCGGAGGCCGCCGAGCGTGACGTGCTGCGCGCCTTCGTCTCGCTGCTCGGCTTCGACCGGTTCTTCTCCTTCCCCGAGTCCGAACGCCTGCCCGCGCTGCTCAAGGCCAGCCTCGACAGCCAGGAGGACATCACCGAGGCCCTCGGCGTCCAGGTCCGCCAGGCCGTCGAGCTGCTCGTCGCCGCGATCGGCCGGGCCGGCGTGCCGGGCGAGGTCACCGCGCACGAGGTCTACCGGGGCGCGGTGTCGGTCATGATGCGGGTCGTCTTCCTGCTCTTCGCCGAGGAGCGCGGCCTGCTGCCGTCGGACAACAAGGTGTACGCCGCTGCGTACTCGGCGGGGCGGCTCTGTGCGGAGCTGGAGCAGCGGGCGATCGAGGGCAGTGAGGAGGAGCTGGAGAACAGCCACGCCGCCTGGCACCGGCTGCTCGCCCTGTTCCGGGCCGTGCACAGCGGCGTCGAGCACCCACGGCTGACCATGCACGCCCACGACGGGTCGCTGTTCGACCCCGACGCGCACGCCTGGATGCCGTTCACCATCGACGACCGGACCGTGCTGCACATGCTGCGAGCCGTGCAGTACGTCGAGGTCGGCAAGGGCAAGAACCGGGAGCGTCGCAGGCTCAGTTTTCGCTCCCTTGACGTCGAGCAGATCGGTTATGTGTACGAGGGCTTGCTGTCGTACGACGGGTTCCGTGCGGCGGACACCGTTCTCGGCCTGGTCGGCAAGGCCGGCCGGGAAGAGGAGGTCGAGCTCGCCGACCTGGAGGCGCTGGCGCGGGACTCCGGTGATGCCCTGGCCGAGAGGCTGGCGGAGAAGTACAAGGACTCGGGCATCGGCAGCGTGGCCGCCCTGCGCAAGCGGCTTGCGCCGCTGGACGAGGCCGGGACGCTGGAGGCCACTCGGCGGCTGCTCGCCGTCACAGGCGGCGACGCGGAGCTGGCCCGGCGGCTGCTGCCGTTCGCCGGTCTGCTGCGCCACGACCTGCGCGGACTGCCGGTCGTCATCCTGCCCGGGGCGCTGTTCGTCACGGAGTCGGCGCTGCGCAAGAACACCGGCACCCACTACACGCCTCGATTCCTGGCGGAGCAGGTCGTCGAGGGTGCTCTGGAGCCTCTGGTCTACTCGCCCGGCCCGCTGCAGACGGCCGACCGGTCGCAGTGGAAACTGCGCAGCTCGGCCGAGATCCTGGGCAGGGATGGGCATCGGGGGTTGAAGATCGCCGACATCGCCATGGGCTCGGCGGCCTTCCTGGTGGCCGCTGCGCGCTACCTCGGGGACCGGCTGGTCGAGGCCTGGTCGCAGGAGGACCAGGAGGAGGCGGCGGCTTACCTGGAGGGTGCCGGGGAACGTACGGCCGATGCCGACGCGGACCCTGTCGTCATCGAGGCGCGGCGGCAGGTCATCGAGCACTGCCTGTATGGCGTGGACATCAATCCGATGGCCGTGGAGATGGCCAAGCTGTCGCTGTGGCTGGTGTCGATGGACCCGGCCCGGCCGTTCACATTCGTGGACGACCGGCTCGCGGTGGGTGACGCACTGCTCGGGATCACGTCGCTGGAGCAGCTCGAATACATGCACCTGGTGCCTGCGCGGGGGCGCAAGGTGCACAGCGACCTCTTCGAATGGGCCAAGGACGTGCAGCGGGTCGTCCGCGACGCGGCGGAGAAGCGGAGGCTTCTTACCGAGATCTCGGTGGATTCGAACGGCATCGAGGCGCTGAACAAGAAGCGAAGCATCCTGTCCGAGATCGACAACGAGACCCGCCAGAACCGGCTCCTCGCCGACCTGCTGGTGGGGGCGTCGCTGCGGTATGCCGTGGAGCAGGGCCGGATGGGTGACGCACCGGTGCCCGCTCAGCCGGACAAGCTGCGCGGTTTTGACCGGGCTTCTTTGCAGGCGGCGCAGTTCGCGAGCGCGCTGGTGAACGGCGAGCCCGACAGCATGCCGAAGACCGAGGAGACGAGGAAGGAGTGGCTGGCAACGGACCAGGTCCCCGGCACCTTCAACCGCCAGTCGGTACATTGGCCGCTGGTCTTCCCCGAGGTCTTCGAGGGGAAGGCCGACGGCAGTTCGGCCAGCGGCGGCTTCGACGCCATCATCGGCAACCCGCCCTTCCTCGGCGGCAAGAAGATCAGCGGAAGCTCGGGGTCGGCCTATCGTGAGTACCTCGTCTCGGCTATAGCCAACGGCGCCAAAGGAAATGCCGACCTGGTCGCCTACTTCGTCCTACGCGCTCACGCCATACTCAGCCCTGCCGGCCAGACGGGCCTGATCGCGACCAACACCCTGGCCCAAGGTGACACCCGGGAGGTTGGTCTTGATCAACTTATGGCAGACGGGGTAACAATCAGACAAGCCATAAAGAGTAAGCCGTGGCCATCCAAGAGCGCCGCGCTGGAATACTGCGCCGCTTGGACGAGCAGATATGCTCTCGGCCAGCAGGTGGAGCGCGTGGCTGATGGCGTGTCGGTTCCTGCAATCTCCTCAACACTCTCTCCAGAATCTCGAATTTCCGGAAACCCGTACAAGTTAGTCGCCAGTCAGAATATTGGCTTTATCGGCAACTTCGTCAATGGCATCGGTTTCGCGATGTCAGACGAAGATGCCGTGGATCTGATTGCGAAGGATCCAGGCAGCAGGCAGGTCCTGTTCAAGTATCTCAATGGTCAGGATCTGAACTCTAGCCCTGCCCAGAGCGCCAGTCGTTGGATTATCGATTTTCGCGATTGGCCTTTGACTCAAGCCGGGCAGTACCCCTTCTGTCTAGAGAGGGTGCGGCGCCTGGTTAAGCCGGATCGGGACAAGCTACCTGATACTAAAAAAGCCACCCGAGAGCGTTGGTGGCAGTATGAGAAGTTGGCGCCAGGGCTCAGGACTGCGATTGCGGAGCTTAATCGAGTCATCGTCATCACGCTGGTGAGCAAGGTCGTGATGCCGGTGATGGCGCCGACCGGCCAGGTCTTCTCGCACATGCTCGGCGTGTTCGCGACCGACGACACGGCGATGCTGGCGTTGTTGTCGAGTGCGCCACATTACTGGTGGGCGCGTGCTCGCGCGTCGTCCATGAAGGCGGACCTTCGCTATACGCCGTCGGATGTGTTCGAGACGCTGCCGCTGCCTGAGTTGACAGAAGAGATGCGGGACCTTGGAAACAAGCTCGACACGTACCGGCGGGAACTCATGCTGGCCCGCCACGCCGGGCTAACCGCGACGTACAACCTCGTCAATAATCCAGCGTGCCAGGACAAGGACATCGTGGAACTGCGCCGCATCCACCGAGACATCGACGCGGCGGTCTGCCGGGCCTACGGCTGGGACGACATGCTCGACCGCCTCGACCACGGCCATCACACGGTGGGCGGTCGGGAGACCCGCTACACGGTCGGCCCCTTCGCCCAGCGCGAGTTCGTGGACCGCCTGCTCGAACTCAACCACGAGCGCTACGCCGAAGAGGTCGCCAAGGGCCTCCACGACAAGAAGAAGTCCGGCAAGCCTAGGCCCACCAAGACCGGCCGCGCCCCCCAGAAGCCCGAAGCCGGCCCGCCAGGATTGTTCTGAACCTGTAGCGGCTCGTTGCACGGCCGGTCATAGTTGGAGTGATTGCCGATGCGCTCCAGCCCGTCTGCTAGGCCCAAACCAGTGGAACCGTGCCGCTAAGGCGAAAACGGGCAAGAGCATCATCCAATCAGCGCAGAAAGAAGCGTTCGGAGCCGGGCGATAACCCCACGAAGGGAGGGAGTAATGAGCAAGGGAAGACTGACTGAAGCCCAACAGGACGGCATTGTCGGGGAACTCGTTGAGGGCTTGGAGTCTCTGAGCGAGGAAGAATTTGATGATCTATACAACCAACTTGATGTTGAGCACCAAATGCAAGTAGACCAGTCAGTACGAGAGTTCGCTGACAATGCGATTGGCAGCGAGCATTGGGACTCTGATCGGTAAACAGAAGAAACTCTGGCAGACTGACGTCCCTGACAGGAGCTAAGGCATGACAGACATCCTTCAGGTGATTACTACGAGGGGGAGCGACCGTTACCACGCCAGCGAGGACTGCCTCATGTTCCAGGCGGGTCGGCGTGGCAGCGAAAGCCAGGGCAATCGCCTGCATAGCGTCCTACGGATGTCCGCAGCCGCCGCCGAGGCCGACGGCTGGACTCCATGCCCCGGATGTGTTGACGGCCGAAACACATGAACACCCCGGGCAGCCAAGCAGTTCGGGCCGCAGGCTGTCTTGAATCGCACCATTCTCAAAAGAGTTCGGCTTGGTCGACGTCCCCGTAACGTCGCTCTGCCCGGAAGTATGGGTTCAGAGTTGGGGGCGTCTTAGGCCGCTTACCATCGAGTAGTTCTCCGATGGTGATAATTTGAATCCTTGGATAGGTCTGCCCGTTCACGGGCCACGTGTATAAACCGGCGCGGTCGGCAGCGCTCCTCATGCCCGCAGTGGGCTTGTTCATAGTGATGAAAACACCCATAGCTGCTCGCTCCGAAGTAACAACCCCTACGAGGTCCCGCACATGACTGGGATTCGTTGTTCCACCCTTCACTGAAACGAGTATCTTGTCCTGCTGGCCTCGACCACCTACGGGGATTCTGATGACCCCGTCGATACCCTTATCTCCGACCTGCCTCGTATTGGGTTGGCCGTCCACCATCCCCACGCACCAACGCTCGAACTCGAACGGAGAACGTGCAAACAAGGCGCGAGCTCCCGATAGATCTTTGGGAATGCCACGGGTCTCATAACTCGCCGTAACCCACTCACCGTAGGTATGACGCAGTCGCGCATCGATGAGGTCTACAGCGAGAGTCGTGATGTCGATGCCGATCCAATTCCGCTTGAGCTTCTGCGCGGCGTCGATAGCGGTGCCGCATCCACAGAAAGGATCTAGGACGGTATCCCCCGGCCGACTACTTGAAGCTATAACACGTTCAAGCAGGGGCAGGGGTTTCTGTGTCGGATACCCGAGGCGCTCCGTGGCCTGAGAGTTGATAGGCGGAATGTCGGTCCACACATCTCCCATCGGTACGCCAGGTTGCTCAGCAAGGTAGAGCTTCCTGCGGATGCGACCACCAGGATTTTTCGGGAAGATCAGGCGCCCTTCCATGTCATGGCGTTCCATCTCCCCCGGACTCACTCTCCAGCCATTAGGTGGATGCGGATATCCTTTGTAGTTGTACATCAGATTCGGCCGCGGGTTAGGAGAATCTAGCGGGCCATCCTGATAAGGCCCCCTCCCATCTTTATCGTCGAGCTTGAACCGCGCCTTATACTCATCTGAGTGCAAAGTTGTCTGCGCAGTGAAGGCGAGATCGGTACTCTTCGAATAGAAGAGCAAAAGGTCATGAACGCGGCCATAGCGTACTTTCGCATCCCCCTTGACCGCCGTACGCTTCCACACGATCTCGTTCCGGAAGTTCTTGGGCCCGAAGATCGCATCGAGTGTCATCTTCAGATAATGGCTAGCTGTTGGATCGCAGTGAAGATAGAGTGCGCCGGTTCGCTTCAGGACGCGGTGAAGCTCGATGAGCCTGGGTGTCATCATAACGAGGTAAGCGAGCATGTCGTTTTCGCCCAACAGCTTCCGCATCGCTTCAAGAGCGTTCTTTACCTCGTTTGATGCGGGGCCTGTCATCACGTCGATATACAAGACCTCAGTTTCGTGACTCCACGTCCAGGTGTCATCGAAAGCCTGGATCTGAGCTGGCGAGTCCTCCCCCGACTTCTCCTTGAAGAGAACGTTGTATGAGCGGTTGGAGTTGAACGGCGGATCCAGATAGATCAGGTCAACACTTTCGTCGGAAATGTGTTCACGTAGCACGTCCAGGTTGTCGCCGTAGTAGAGCTTGTTGCGCCACTCGCCGCTTACCCTCGCCATCATTGGAGCGTTCCATCTCAATCCAGAACTGTCAGTAGGGGCGTCCTGGATTGCGATGAAAACGTGACCATCATCACCGGCCTGTCCATAGCCAGCGATATCGCCACAAGCATGAAGCTGCTGCTCAAAGTGTCTATACAGCTCAATTAGCACCTAAGTTCGAGAGATTGCCATCAGCCTCTGGGTTGGCCAAATACTGTAGTTATGGTGCGCCCCCAACACAATCAAGATCTCGCATATCTCAGCCAGCGGCGCAGCGTCAGCGTGATGCCTTCACGGCCGCGTCAGGTGTCCTCCGACTTGTGCCTCGGCACGGTCGGCTGCCACCTGCTGGTCCTGTAACCAGATATCTTCTGCGGCTCCACGGTGTCACCACGGGTTGTATGCATACTCTCTCCGACCGTCGACGGATTGGAGACGGACCCGAGTCGACTGATAATCCGCCTCAAGCCGGTTCCAGAGCCTCGCAGAAGTCCCGGTGATTCGTCCAGAGCTGCTGCGACCTCCGATGTAGGAGGCAACATGCCGCGAATGAGCTGGTCCACATAATCGAGCGGCACGCCGATTTGCACGGCCAGCTCATATCGGGTCATTTCCTCCTCTTCGAGAAGCTCCCGCAGGGTCTCCCCTGGCGGTACCGCATAGTCAAGTTCTCCGGCGGGATACAGCTTGCGCCTGGCCCTGTCCATTGCCGTCGTCCCTCCTGTCATCGATGACTACCCAACCGCCCTGGCCACTTTTGCACGTTGCCATCGCGACGTCAGTCAAGTGGCTTACGCTGCCGGTGTGGTCAGGGCTGTGGTGTTCGACATCGGCGAGACGCTGGTCCGCGACGATCGGTACTGGAGATCATGGGCGGATTGGCTCGGGGTACCCAGCCACACGATGTCCGCGCTCGTCGGCGCGGTGACGGCGCTGGGGCTGGACAACGCCGAAGCGATCCGCATGATCCGCCCCGGCATCGACCTCCACGCGGCGTACAGAGATCGTGAAGACGCCGGCCGGGGTGAGCATCTGGACGACACCGACCTGTACCCCGACGTACGGGACGGGCTTCAGGCCCTACAGGACATGGGCCTACGCGTCTGCATCGCCGGGAACCAGACGGCCAAGGTTGGCGATCTGCTGCGCGGGCTACGCCTTCCCGTTGACGCCCTCGCCACCTCGGCGGAATGGGGTGTGGCCAAGCCGGATACCGCCTTCTTCGATCGCGTCGTCAAGCTCGCCGGCACGGCCCCCAGGGAAACGCTCTACGTCGGCGATCACCCTGTGAACGATGTCATTCCAGCTAAGGCGGCGGGCCTCGTCACCTGCCTCATTCGACGGGGGCCGTGGGGGCTTCTATGGGGCGACGACCCAGCCGTACCCGCCGACCTGCGAATCAACGGTCTCGCAGACCTTCCCGCTCTCCTGGAGACGACCGGACGGAGCCCTGATGCCCTCGGCGAGGAAAAGTAGCGCAGGCGCGGGAGATCGCATCGCGGCGATCCGCAGCGCGCGCCGCATGACCCAGAGCGATCTCGCACGGGCAGCGAACATCTCGCTCAGCATGATCCGAAAGCTGGAACAGGGAAGTCGGAACCCGGGCGACAACGTTCTCGATGCCATCGCCGCGGCCCTTGGCGTCGATCCGTCCCGGCTTCTGCACGGCACCAACCGCACGGACAGTCGCGTCCACGGCACCATCCCCCTCCTGCGCCAGGTGATCAGTACCTGTGATTTCCCCGGCGAGGGTCCAGTGCGTCCCCTGCCTGAGCTACAGGCGGCCGCACGCGAAGCGGTCCGGTGGCGCTTGGAATCTCAGTACGTCCGACTGTCCTACGCGCTTCCTGACCTGATCGCGGAACTCATCCGAGGACTTGGGACTGCGTCTGCCCTCGCACCGCTGCTGGTCACCTCGTACCGCGCGGCCGACGCAGTCGCCTTCAAGTACGGCTATCTGGACCTCTCGGCCCGGCTGATCGATCTGATGCGCCAGACCTCTGTGCTCGTGGAGGACCCGCTGCTGGCGGCGTCGGTGGCATACGTTCGGACTGAAGTCTTCTTCGCCACGCACACCTATGGAGCGGGGCTACGAGCCCTCGAACTCGAAATCGACCGCCTTCGCACGCGTGAGGACACGAGCCACCAGTACATGGGCGTGCTGGGGTCGCTGCACATGCGCGCTGCCGTTGTCGCAGCGCGCGCCGGTCAGGTGGAGTACGCCTTGAGCCATCGTGTCGAGGCTCAGCGGCTCGGCGGCATCGTCCCCGAGGGCGTTTATTACGGGACGGCCTTCGGGCCGGACTCGGTGCGCATTCACGAGGTCTCGCTCGCAGTCAGCCTCGGCGACAGCTATCTCCGGCCCGCTCTCGACATCGGGGACACCTGGGCACCACCATCCAGCATGCCCGCCGAACGCCGGAGTGGCTTCTTCATCGAATTGGCGCGTGCCCGACTGTGGGCTGGCATGAGAGACGCCGCCTTCGACGCGTTGAGGAGCGCACGCCGGATCGCACCGCAGCACACGCGCGAGCACCGTTGGGTACGCGAGGACGTCGAGACGCTCCTGCGCCTCAACCGCGCCAGCAGTGACGAACTGTGCGGCTTCGCCGAATGGCTTGGCTTGTCCTAACAGCCTCTGCGTGACACACGGAGTGTCACTTCATGCTTACTCTGCGCATCAGTATGGGGATCGTCCAAGCCGGTGATGCAGGTAGGAGCCTCAAGACCACTGCCTGCATGAAGCGGACCCCGCCAGCGATGCCCTACATCGCCGACGGGGCCTTGATCAGGATGGTGGTCCTGACCCATGACAAACGATAGGGCTGTAGCCGCCGCTCGTCCGGTATTCGCCGGGTGGCGGATCATGCGCAGCGACGCCGGACGATTCTGGGCGACGCGTGAGCGGCCGTTCCCCCGGGCCGTCGAGGACGCGGGCGCGCACCGTACGGTCGACGCCGACGACCTGGTGGAGTTGTGCCAGGCCATCGCGGAGCAGGAGGGCATCGCCGAGCAGAAGTGCCGGATCGTACGGACAACGCGGTGACCGCGTCCGCCGTCGCTCTCGCTCCGCCCGATGTCCTCACGGACGAGGACTGCCCGGGGATCTCGCCGCATCCGGCCGTGCCCCGCCCCGGGCGTACGGAGCTGTGGTGGATCGCGCAGGGCGTCGGGCCCGGCCGGGTAGTCGCGTACACCTGCTCCTGCCGGATGACGGTCTACGAGCTGGTCTCCTGCGGCGGCGTCTACCAGATCCGCCGCCGGACCCTTCCCCGCCGGGGCGTACAGCCCGTGTCCTGGACGGCCGAGCGGTGGCGCCGCGAGGAGGCGCACGAATGGTGGCGCCGCCTGCTCGCCGGCCAGGCCCGATGAGCCGCCCCGCCGACCGGGGGCCGACTCCGGCCGGCGGGGCCGCGGGCGGTCTGACGTACACCCAGGGGTTCAGGCCGCCCGCCATAAGCCCCCCTGCCGGACGGGACGACAGGCGATCACATCGGCGAGATTGTCGGGGGCGAAGGATACGGTTGACCGGTGGAACTCAGCCCCCGGCAGGTGCTCGATCTGCGCATGACCAGCCTGCTGCTCCGACCGTCGCCGGGCCGGGCGACGAGCGTGGCCGAGGTGGTGACCTGGCTCGGAGCGATGCAGGCGCAGGACCTGGCCAGCGGTCTGTGGTCGTTCGGCGCGCGACTGCCCGAATACACCGCCGCCGACGTCACCGCAGCGTTGGAGCGGCGTGAGGCGCTGCGCACGTGGCCGATGCGCGGCACCATCCATTTCGTCCCGTCCCGCGACGCCCGCTGGATGGTCGAATTGATGGGCGTCCGGCTGCTGAACGGCGCGGCCAGGCGGCGCGAACAACTTGGTCTCTCGGAGGAGACCGCCGTTCAGGCCATGGAGGTGCTGGGCGCGGCCCTGGCCGGCGGCGGGCGGCTGAGCCGGTCGGAATGCCTGGCCGTGCTGACCGAGAAGGGCATCGACACCAGCGGCCAGCGCGGCTACCACCTGCTGTGGTACGCCAGCCAGCGGGGCCTGCTGTGCATCGCCCCCAACATCGGCAACGAGCAGAGCTTCGTGCTGCTCGACGAGTGGGTCCCCGACCCGCACCGGCCGGAGCGCGACGAGGCGCTGGGCACCATCGCCCTGCGCTACTTCCGCGGCCGCGGGCCGACCACCCGGCAGGACTTCGCGGGCTGGGCCGGCCTGACCGCGACCGACGCCAAACGCGGCATCGCCGTGGCCAGCGACGCGCTGGCCCAGGTGACCGTCGACGGGGTGGAGACGTACGTCGACGCCGCGCTCCTCGACACCGCCCCTCCCCCGGCCGCCGACGACGAGGTGCTCGTGCTGCCGGGGTTCGACGAATACCTGCTGGGCTACAAGGACCGCTCGCACATGGTCGCCGACGAGCACAAGGCGGCCATCATCCCCGGCAACAACGGGGTCTTCCAGTCCACCGTGGTACGCGCGGGCCGGGTCGTGGCCACCTGGAAACGCACTCTCACGAAGAACCTGGTACGGATCGCCGTACAGCCGCTCGTGCCACTCCACGGAAGCGACAGGGCGGAGGTTGAGCGGGCGTTCGAGCAGTACGCGCGGTTCGTCGAACGAACCCCGGAAGTGCGCTGGCCGTGATGGGCATACCCTGGTGGAGAAGGTGAGGAGCCGTCATGACCGAACACCATCGGGACGCCGTGCTTTCCCCCTCCGAGCAGGCGATCATTCGAGACCTGCTCGACGCCGACCGGCGCAGAACCACGGACCGGATCGCCCTGCTGGGCCGCGACCGGGAAGAGCTCGTCACCGCGTCGGCGCAATCGACCTCCGACGACGAGCACGACCCCGAGGGCACGTCCACGGCGTTCGAACGGGCCCACGTCCAGTCCCTGCTCGAACAGGCCCGGACTCACCTCGCCGAACTGGACCTCGCCTTCGAGCGGCTACGCGACGGCACCTACGGGAGCTGCGAGAGCTGCGGGCAACCCATCCCCTTCGAGCGCCTGAAGCTCCTCCCAGCCGTCAAGACCTGCGTGAAGTGCGCCTCCCGCCGCCGCTGACCTGCAGAGTCACGAAGAAGTCACGGAAAGCGATGTGCAAACTGGCGCCTGAGGGGTATTCTTCCCCTGCCGCCCCCTGTGAGGGGGAGAGGAAGTGAGCCCGGGCTTACCGCCGGAATTGACGGGAACCCGGGCTTTGCGCTGTCCACGTCAATCGCAGCTTACGTGCTCGACCAGGTGATCACCGAGCAGTAGGTCCCTCAGGGTCCGATCGCCCGTCTCGGCTCGCGCGACGATGCCCGCGACCACGTCGGGAAGCCAAAGGAGTTCTTCGACCAGAGGGCTAGCCCACTCGACATGCATGTCCTGAGGGAGCGCTTCGCGGGCGCGTAGCGCGTTGACCATGTCGAGGTCCTCCTTGTTGCCTTCAGTGTTCCGCCGCTCCATGACGACGTGTGGCACATCACGACACGCTAGATGCCAGAGAAGCCGTTCCAGGCACTTGCGCCGCGCTCGTCGCTGCTTCGCGGGCATGAGGCGGGTGCCGATCACGATGACCGTGTTCGGGTGGAGGGCCGCTACAGCACGGGTGATCTCGAGGCGGCGTTTCGGTCGTTCGTCGCGCCAATGCAGACGGGGCTGTTTCCTCAGCAGCAGAGCACGCAGCGCGGCTCGATGCTCGTCCGCATACTCGACAGGCACGATGACAGCAGCCAGTACATAGAGTCCATCGTCGATCCGCATGGACTCGTCCACGTATGCATGTGACTTACTGTACACGGATGGACACTTTACGGCGTCTCTCCGTAAGGAAGGGGGTTCTTTGGTGCAGCGGATCAGCCGTTCACCATGGCCTTGGTAAGCGACGGGCTCTCGTGAAGGAGGTAGAGGCGCTTACGATCTGGTCACTCCTCGTTCAGATGCCGCCCAAGAACAACTAGCGTGGCGCTAACGGTCAGTCGAGGAAGGACACCACCACGTGTTCGATCGGCAGGAGAAACTGTTCCCAGCGGGAGCCGACCAGGGCGATCTGTTCGGCGGCGAGGAGGCGCAGGCCGCCGGCCCGCCGGTGAGCGAGGCGCGACATCCGCTCGATGTGCCACAGGACTTTCCGCCGGTCACGTCGTTCGAGGTGAGGGACGCGTTCCAGAAGCTGGTCGAGCGTGACCTGCTCGGGCCGTACGAAGGCGACTTCGAGGAGTTGCCGCGGGGGTCGCATGGGCCGCGCGACCGCTATCTGATCGGCATGCTGGGTCCGAAGCCGTCGCCGAAGCGGGTCGCCGAGGACGCCGGTGAGTTGCCGGAAACCGAGATCGGCGCGGAGGGCGACGGCGGCGAGAGCGAGCTGCCGCAGGTGCTCACCCCGCAGAACCTCGGCCGTCTGTGGGCGTCCTCGATGGGCATGTCGTTCGCCGTCCCGGCCGACCTCGACGAACTCGCGGTCACCGCCCGCTGGGGCGAGTACGCCAGGGTGGAGACCCAGGTGGAGGACGCCAAGGGGCGTCAGCAAACCACCCGGGTCTGGGCCCGGAAGCAGGTCGAGCACCCCAGGTCTGTCCGGCTCGACCAGCCGGCTCAGAAGATCCCTCTCACAATGGAACGTGCCGATGACCCCGGCGTCCTGCTGGCCGTGACCGTGCGGCCCCAGGGCGACGGCCGGCGGGTCGTCGAGCTGACCCTGATCAACCAGCAGGTCGAGCCGGACAGCATCCCGGACACCGCGTGGCTGTTCCAGGCCGAGCTCGTGGTGACGGCCCCGCCCGGCGGACCCGCGCAGGTCTTCCTCCCCATCGACGACCCGCTGGACGGCACCCGGGAGAGCGGCGAGGGTGACGGGGCCGACCTGGAGGACAAGCACCTGCGGCTGCTCTACCGCGACGAGCGCAGGTACGCGGTCGGCCGCAACGTGGCGGTGCACGCCGAGGTGGCTCCCGGCGAGCGCCGCGCCGGGAAGCTGCGCACCACCTGGCTGCCGTTCCACGACGTGCCGGCGACCGTCGCTCCGGTCGGGGCAGGTACGGCACTCGCCGGAGTGGAACTGTCCATGGACGCCCTGGCGCAGGCCTCGCCGGAGGCGCTCGCGACCGGGCTGGCGCCGCTGGCGGATGGCTACTCGGCCTGGCTGGACGACCAGGAGCGGGAGATACCCACGCTGCCCGAGCCGCTGCGCGAGGCGGCCGTCGTCGCGGTGGGGAAGGCGCGGAAAGCCGCCGAGCGCATCCGGGCCGGCATCAGCCTGATCACCGACAGCACGTCGGAACGGCACGGGCAGGCGCTCGCGGCGTTCAGGTTCGCCAACGAGGCCATGGCGCTGCAGCGGCGCCGTACGGCCGTGGGCAAGCTCCGGGACGAGCAAGGGCTCACCTTCGACCAGGCCATGGCGGAGGTGGAGGCGAAAGGAGCGGATGCGGCGACGTGGCGGCCGTTCCAGCTCGCGTTCATGCTGCTCAACCTGCCCTCGCTGACCGACCCCGCCCACCCGGAGCGGGCCGCCGACCACACGGCCATGGTCGACCTGCTCTTCTTTCCGACCGGTGGCGGCAAGACGGAGGCGTACCTCGGGCTCACCGCCTACACCTTCGCCATCCGGCGACTGCAGAAGGTCGTCGGCTCGGGAGAGGAGGCACGCAGCGGGCTGGACGGCGTGGCGGTGCTGATGCGCTACACGCTCCGGCTGCTCACCGCCCAGCAGTTCCAGCGGGCCGCCGCGCTGGTGTGCGCCTGCGAGGTGCTGCGCCGCGAGGCGCCGGAGACGTGGGGCGAGGAGCCGTTCCGCATCGGACTGTGGGTGGGCAACGCGGTCTCGCCGAACTGGTTCAGTGAGGCGAAAGACCAGATCCAGGAGGCCAAGGAGGCCCCCGACAGCCGCAAGACGAACGTCCTGCAGACGCTGTCCTGCCCCTGGTGCGGGGAGAAGCTCATCGCGGGCGTCCATCTGGATATCGACGAGGAACGCCGCCGCGTGCTGCTCTACTGCGGACGCGGCAGCGAGGGCGACGCCGAGCCGTGCCCGTTCTCGCGCCTCGGCGAGGACCGCATGCTGCGCGCGCTGCCCGCCGTGACCACTGACGACGAGGCGTACGCGCGGCGCGAAGGACTGCCGATCCTCACCGTGGACGAGGAGATCTACCGGCTGGTGCCGAGCCTCGTCATCGCTACCGTCGACAAGCTGGCCCAGCTCCCCTGGCGGGGCTTCGCCGGTCACCTGTTCGGCCGGGTGAGCCGGCGCTGCCCCCGGCACGGTTACCGGCACGACGACATGGACGACCTGATCGGCTGTGCCCGCAGGCACAACGCCAAGGGCCGTCTGCCGAAGGTGGAGAGCCGTCCCGTCGTCCGGCTCCGCCCGCCGGATCTGATCATCCAGGACGAGCTGCACCTCATCTCCGGCGCGCTCGGCACCGTGGTCGGCCTCTTCGAGGCGGCGGTGAACGAGCTGTGCACCTGGAACGTCGCCGGCCGGCCGACCGGCCCGAAGATCATCGCTTCCACCGCGACGACCAAGCGGGCGGACCGGCAGGTGCTC
Source organism: Nonomuraea sp. NPDC049486 (assembly GCF_040676925.1). NCBI lineage: Bacteria > Bacillati > Actinomycetota > Actinomycetes > Streptosporangiales > Streptosporangiaceae > Nonomuraea > Nonomuraea sp. NPDC049486. Next base: position 566,283 of record NZ_JBFAPV010000001.1, on the reverse strand, counting down.
GGCATCTTCGGCCGGGAGCTCGCCGTGTTCCCGCCGCAGGTCATCGACGTGGCCGACACGTTCTTCTCCCGGCAGGTCCCCATCACCAAGGAGAACCCCGGACGGCGCTACCTCGGCGTGTGCGCGCACGGCGTGCGCCTGAAGTCCGCCGAGATCCGGCTCGCCGAGATCCTGCTGCTGGCCGGGAAGACGCTCTTTGACCAGTACGGCGACCCCGCCGATCCGTACATGACGCTCGTCGGCTACTTCAACGCGACGCGCGAACTCGCGGGCATGCGGCGCTACCTGGACGACGACGTCACCACCAGGATCAGGACGCACGGCAGGAGCAAGGGCCTGTCCGAGCGGCTGCTCAGCCGTACGGACCTGCTGAACATCGTCGAGCTCACCTCACGCATCTCCTCCGGCGACATCAGCGACGTGCTCAAGCAACTCGAGATCGGATTCGACCCGGAGCTGGACACCTCACGCCGCCTGCGGGAGTGCCGGGCGGAGATCGCCGAGGTGATGAAGGAGAGGGACGAGGCGAAGCGCCGCCGGGCGCACCCGCTCGCCGAGCGGTATCGCGCACTGCGCAGCCTGCGGCGTAACGCCCGCCCGCCGGTCGACGTCGTGCTCGCCACGTCGATGCTCCAGGTGGGCGTCGACGTGTCCAGGTTCGGGCTGATGGTGGTGACGGGCCAGCCGAAGAACACGGCCGAGTACATCCAGGCGTCCTCCCGGGTCGGCCGCGATGCGTCGCGCCCCGGTCTCGTCGTCACGCTCTACAACTGGTCCCGGCCACGTGACCTCGCCCATTACGAGGACTTCGAGCACTACCACGCCACCTTCTACCGGCAGGTGGAGGCGCTGTCGGTCACCCCGTACACCGCCCGCGCCCTGGACCGGGGCACGACCGCCGCGTTCGTCGCCGCCGTACGGAACCTGGTGGAGACGCACTCGCGCAACCGCGACGCGGAGGATGTGGCACTCGACGGCGACACCGTCGGCGGGATCATCGACCGTTTCCTGCGACGGGCGGAGGTGGCCGGCGGTCCGCGCGGCAGGCAGGCGCTCGACGAGCGGCTCAAGATGCTGATCGACAAGTGGCACGACGCCAAGGAGAGCCCGGCGCGGCTCGGCTACGAGCGGAAGAAGGGCAACGCCAAGGAGATCGTGGACGGCCTCATCCACCGGGCGGGCAACGGCCCGTGGGACGCCCTGACGGTCGGCAACTCGATGCGGGAGACGGAGAACGAGGTGAACCTGCTGCTGCCAGGCGGTGGGGAGATCTTCCTTGGGCCTGTGAACGCGCCGGAGTGGGGTTTCCCAGCCGGACCGGCTGAAACCGACGAGCCGGTGGGCGACGAGATGGGCGTGTCCATCCTGGACGGAAAGGGCAAGTGATGGCGGAGTTCTCCCTCTACCGCCGCCGGGTCGGGGCTGTCCGGCCCAGCCACCTGATGTTCACCTCCGGCGTCGGCTCCCTCGTCGACCTGCCCAACTTCTCCGTGCTGGTAAAGGGCCTCGACGACTGGCAGTACAAGGCGTCCGAAGATCCCGAGCGGAACTCCGCGCTCATCACCGAGCCGCGGTTGCTGGCGGCCGTGCAGAAACTGTTGAGCAAGACGGTCCGTGAGCTGCGACCCGCGCCGTGGTTGCCCGGCACCGACACCAATCCGAACGGCGAGGCGGCGAGGACCGGTGTGCCCGTCGTCCCCTTCCCGGGCTGGATGCGGTGCACCGCCTGCAACCTGCTGGCCCGCATCGACTCCAAGGCGTTCGAGTTCGAGAACGACAAGCCGAACAAGCCGCACGAGGCGCGGTTCTTCCACCAGTGCGGCAAGGGAAACCGGAAACGCCTCGTGGTCGGTGCCCGTTTCGTCCTCGCTTGCACGGACGGACACCTGGACGACTTCCCGTACCTGGAGTTCGTGCACCAAGGCGCGCCCTGCTCCGTCGCGGCCAAGCCGAACCTGCTCATGGAGGACCGGGGCGGCAACATCGGCGCCAACGTGCGCATCGTCTGCCAGCGCTGCAGGGCCGAGCGCAACATCAGGGAGGCGATGGGCAGGCGCGGCCGGGAGCGGCTGCCCGGCTGCCGGGGACGCCATCCGCACCTCGGCACGTTCACCGGCTGTCCGGAGCAGCCGCATGTGCTCGTGGTGGGCGCGTCCAACCAGTGGTTCGCGCAGACTCTCTCGGCTCTCGCCGTCCCGAAGGTCGGGGGGAGCGAACTCGATGCCCAGGTGGCGAAGTTCTGGGCCAACCTCCAGCATGTCAAGGGGCCCGACATGCTGCCGTTCATGCGCTCGATGCCGCCGCTGTCCTTCGAGTTTGAGAAGTGGGGCGACGAGGAGCTGTGGGCGGCCATCGAGCGGTACCGCATGGAGGAGGCCACCGGGCAGGATCATGAGGTCGACGAGTACCCCGACCTGCTCACACCCGAGTGGGAGATTTTCTCCAGCGCGCACCTGCCCCCGCCGAGCGACGACTTCACCGCCCATCGCGACCCGGACGAGCCGGTGCCGCCGCTGCTCAAGGGCTTCTACTCGGACGTCCTCCAGGTCGAGCGGCTGCGGGAAGTGCGTGCGGTGATCGGCTTCACCCGGCTCGACGCCCCCGACCCGGAGGACCCGACGCTCGTGAAGCGGGTGCCGCTCGCCCGATCGAAGCCGACCTGGGTGCCGGCGAGCGAGGTGCGAGGCGAAGGCATCTTCCTGCGCCTGCCCGACGACCTCCTCGCCCGCTGGGAGGAACAGGTAGAGCGTTCGGAGGCCCTGCTGCTGCACAAGGAGGCGTACGGCCGGTTCCGCGAATACCGCCACTCGGCTCGCACCGGCCAGCCCTTCAACGAGGAGACTCGCTACAACAACTGGCCGCTACCTCGTTACTACGCACTGCACACGCTGTCACACCTGTTGATCCGTACGATCGCGCTCGAATGCGGTTACAACTCGGCCAGCCTGGCCGAGCGGATCTACGCGGGCACGGAGGACGACCCGCGCAGCGGGATCCTGATCTACACGGCCGTGCCGGACGCCGAGGGCACCCTGGGCGGCCTGGTGTCTCTCGCCGAACCCGACGAACTGGTGCGGCTGACCCGCCGCGCGCTCGCCGAGGCCAGGAGCTGCTCCTCCGATCCCCTGTGTGCCGAACGGCTGCCCCGCAAGCCGGAGGACTTCCTGCACGGCGCGGCCTGCCACGTGTGCCTGTTCGTCTCGGAGACCACCTGCGAGCGTGGCAACCGATTCCTGGATCGCAGATTCGTCGTGCCGATCGACGATCCGGCCCTGGCCCTCTATCGCGACCTGCCGTGAGCAGCGTCCACTCCCGCTTCGAGGCGGTCGCAGCGGACGCGGTGGAGCGCCTCGGCCCGGTGCACCTGCGGACGCTGGCCGACCGGATCGCCGAAGGCGGCCCGGCGTCCGGGATCGCCAACGCGGTGCCGCTGCCGGACTTCCCCGATGTCGCGCGACGCGTCCTGTCCGCGCAACTGGCCCTCGGCATGCCGAACGGCGAGACGGCGATCTACCTCCATGGGGTGGCTTCCGGCTACGAGCGGCATCGGGCCACTACCACGGTCGAGTCGGTGTGGACCGGGCCGGCCACGCATGCCGTACCCGTCCGATCCACCGCGCAGGTGCTCGTCGACGTGGCGGGCGAGGCATCGCACGAGCTGGTCCTCATGACCTACTCGGCCACGGCGTACCAGCCGCTGCTCGACGCGCTGGCCCGAGCGCTCGAACGTGGAGTGTCGGTGATGGTGGTCGTCGAGACCCTGCAAGGTGCGGGGTCGGCTCTGAACGGTGCCGAGCCTGCGCACGCGTTCACCGGATTGCCAGGTCTGGAGTTATGGCACTGGCCGGCGGACGAGCGCGCGGAGCAGGGCGCGAAGATGCACGCGAAGCTTGCGGTCGCCGACCAGCGGGTGCTGCTGGTTTCCAGCGCCAACCTGACCCAGTCGGGTGTCTCCAGGAACATCGAGGCCGGGCTGCTGGTCCGGGGCGGCCCGGCGCCACAGCGGGCGGCAGAGCATGTCGCCCGGCTGCGCGCCCGCGGCGTGCTGCGACGCCTGAGTTGAGCGACGGCGGCAGCGATGAATGACCTTGATACTTCTGCGGAGAGCGAGGGGCTGTGGCAAGAGGCAGGATCGTCGCCGGTCGTTACGAGCTCGACCCGCTCTCCTGCAGGAAGGGCGGGATGGGGGAAGTCTGGTTCGGATACGACAAACGGCTGGACCGGCCCGTGGCGATCAAATTCATCCGGGTGGACCGGCTGTCAGGCGGCGCCCCCGACTCCGAGCTGACCAAACGCTTCGTCCGCGAGTCCCGGACGACCGCCCGCCTGGAACACCCGGGAGTGCCCGCGGTCTACGACTGCGGCACCGAGGGAGACAACCTGTATTTGGTCATGCAGCTCGTCAAGGGTTCCCCAGTGAGCTACCTGCTCGACGAGGTCGAGCAGGTGCCGATCGGCTGGGCTGCGGCGATCGCCGCCCAAGTGTGCTCGGTCCTGGCTGTCGCCCATGCGGAGTCTCTAGTGCACCGCGATCTCAAACCCGCCAACCTCATGCTCTGCCAGGACGGCACCGTCAAAGTGCTCGACTTCGGGGTCGCCGCCGCGCTCTCCCCCACCGCTACACGACTCACCGCGACCGGCATCGTGGTCGGCACAGCCGAATACATGGCTCCCGAACAGGCGATGAGCGGCACCGCGAGCCCGCAGACCGACCTTTACTCCCTCGGCGTCATCCTGCGCGAGTTGCTCACCGGGACGAACCAGTTCGCCGGTGAGACACCGCTGGCCTCCATGCGCAGACACGTGGATGACGCACCACGGCCGCTGAGGGCGCTGCGGGCAGACGTCCCCGAAGAGCTCGAAAGGCTCGTCCTCTGGCTGCTGGCGAAGAACCCTTCCCAGCGGCCGCCCAATGCCGTCGTGGCCTACGAGCGGTTGCTTCCGTTCTGCCGTGACCTGCCTCCCCTGCCTGGTTTCGTGGAAGGCGATGCCTCACACCCCGTGCTCATGTACGCGGCCGTCGTCGGACGCATCGCGACGTCACGCGAGAAGACACCGCTGGAGGAAGTTACGCAACTAACAGCGACGGCGCCGGCGTCGTCATCCGTGCCCCAGCGTCGGCCACAGGAAAAAATGGCCCGAGCCCGGAAGGACATCGGCGCTCTCAAGGCTGAATCCCGCTTCAAACAGGCCGCAGAGGTCCTGTCGGATGCGGTGGAAGCTGCCGTGCACTCCCTGGGACCAGAACATGAGGAAGCGCTCCAATTGCGCGTCGAGCTGGCCGACGTGCTGTTTCTCGGTGGCGATTACCGGCGCGCCGCATCCGAATTCGAGCGGCTGGTAGCAGATCTGATGCAGCGTAAGGGACCAGATGACGACCACGTCCTGCGGTTGCGCTTGATGGAAGCCAACTGTCATGCCGCGCTGGGCGACACCGCTCTCGCGCTCACCCAGCTCCGCCTGCTGCTTGAGGACGAGGAGCGGTTCGGCGTCGACGAGGAGCACCTCCTGGAACTGCGGCGCCGCATCGGGCTGCTGGAACTGGGCTCCGGCGATCGGACGCGGGCGAGCCGGACCCTCCGCGACCTGCTGCCCGATCTGGAGCGCCGCTATGGCTCCCGGCATCCGAACGTCGGCAAGGTCCGGGAAATTCTCGGAGAATTGTCCGATCCGAAGTAAGGCCTGGGGCTCCAAGCTTGTGGACCGCGGCCTGGTGCTGCCCTTCGAGACCCGGCTGGGCCGCAGGTACCGGCTGCTTACCCCGATCAGGGCCAGTACGCGACCCGCTCTCACATGAAGTTGCGGGTGTGCAGGGCGGCCAGGTCGGCGGCCTCGTCAGCCGGGAAACCGAGACGGACCAGCCGGTTCCTGCGCCCTTCGAGCATCTCCGTCTGGAGCAGCTGGACCGCCGCGTGCCCCCGGGCGATCGCGGCGGGACTCCACTCACCGGCCGCCAGCACGGTCAGGGCGTCGAGCACGTCCGCGTTGATGCCGGTGGTGTCGGCCAGCGCGTCGTGCCGCCGCTCGATCGCTCCTCTGAGCGTGCCCCGGAAGGCGGGATCGGCGCGGGCCTGCTCCTCCAGGTGAGCGATGCCGAAGGCCACGTGACGGGCCTCGTCCTGGTGGGCCAGGGCCACGATCCGCCGCGTGACCGGGTCGGGCGCGTACCGGTCCAGGAAGGACAGCAGGTTGAGGAAGCTGCCCTCGCCGAGCACCGACAGCAGGAACGAGGCGAGGGAGAAGTCGGGCTCGGCCAGCAGCGTCATCAGGGAGGCGCGCCCGCCGGCGGAGGAGGTCCCGAGTTCTTCGCCCTTCAGCGTCGCCCGGCGGGTGAACACCTCGACGTGCCGGGCCTCGTCCGCCGCCTGCACGGCCAGCAACTGCATCACCTCCCGGAAGTGCGGGTGCACCCGGGCCAGCAGCCGTGCGGGGATGACCAGGGCGGCCTGTTCGTTCTCCACCAGGTAGGTCATCACCTGGACGACCGCCGCCTCGATCTCGGCGGGCAGCTCGAACGGGGTGTCCCAGGCGACCGCCACCACCGGATCCCACTGCCGGGCCACCGCCTGCAGATACAGTTTCGGCGCCAGCTCGGACCACACGGTCTCCTTGCGGTCGAAGTCGAAGCGGACCGCCGGGCCGCCCGACTCCACCAGGGCCCCACGGGCCGCCAGCCCCCAGTGCGAGGGGGGCCGGGCGACCAGGCCGGCGGGTGACGATCCACCGGCCCGTTCCGCGCCGGCCCACCGGTCGTGCCCCGCCCGGCCGCGGACGACCCACGCGCGCACCCGGCCGTCGCGCTCGTCCCCCGGGAGCAGTTCGTGGCCCTCCCGGCGGCACCACGCGGCCAGGTGCACGACGAGCGCCTCGTCCGTACCGGCGACCGCGAGCCGGCCGCCGACGGGCAGCAGCGCCAGCTCCCGGCGCAGCAGGAGGTGCGCCCCCCGGTCGAACCCCACGTCCCGCAGGTCGAGGGCCCGTACCGTCACGGCCGGTAACCCTCGGCGGTGATCCGGCCGGCCAGGTCGTAGAAGCCGCCGGCGTCCACCGCGGCCTCCAGCTCGCCGTATCCGCTCGTACGGCCCGCCACCCAGGCGGTGAGACCCTCCAGGTCGAGGAGCGGGCGCACCTCCGGGTCGGCGTAGGACATGCCGGTGAGCAGTTCGCCGAACAGCCGGACGGGCTCCTCCGGCGCGGAGTCGACGACGGTCATGTTGCAGTGGTCGTAGGCCGCCGTACCGACGAGGATCCGGGTGGCGCCGGGAGGGAGCGTGCCCTCTCGGCTGAAGAGCAGGTGGCTGGCGTCGACCATGCAGGCCGCGGCCACCTCGCCCGACAGCAGCGCCCGGGCGGCGTCACGCTCGCCGCCGATGAGGTCGCCGTGCAGGCCCACCCCCACCTCGAAGCGACGTACCTCGAACCGCGCCCCCGCGACGCGCAGGTGATGCAGCGGCAGAAGGGTGGCCTGCGGCGAATCCACGGCTCCGGTGCCCACGACCTGCCCCTTGAGGTCGTCCAGGGAGGTGATGCCGGAGTCGGCGCGTACGACCACGACGGAGCGCAGATCGCGGTCGGTGTCGCGCATCACCAGGGGACGCACCGAGCGGCCGGCGGCGGCGGCCAGCCGCCGGGCGCGGACCCAGGCCAGCGGCGAGTTCCAGGCGGCGTGGACGCGTCCCGCGACGAGATCCTCGACCTGACGCTCGTAGTTGGAGTAGAGCACGAAGTCGAACGGCAGCCCGTTGCGCAGGAGCCAGGAGCGGAACCCGGTCCAGATCGGCACCACCTTCGCGTCGTAGGCCACCGCTCCCATGACGAGCGTCACGACGCGCCCCCGTCGAGCAGCGGCAGGCCGAAGGAGACGCGGCCCACGAAGTCGTGCAGCGCCTCCGTGGTGGGAGCCATGACCCGGGCGGCGAGGGCGTCGCGGAAGTGCCGCTCGATGCCGAGGTCCCGCCGCAGCGCCGACCCGCCGCAGAGCCGCATGACCTCGTCGCCGATCTCGACCGACGCCTCCGCCGCGACGGCCTTGACCTGCAGGACCCGCAGCATGGCGTCCTCACGCCCGGATTCGAGCGCGGCGAGGGTGTCGTTCAGGAACGCCCGGGTCTGGTCGGCCCTGGTGCGGACGCGGGCGTAGGAGGACCTCGCCGGGAGCTGGTCCGCCAGCCGCTGCCCCAGGTGGGCCAGGTTGGTCGTGGCCAGGTACTCGTGGGCCTTGGCCGCCAGCGCCTCGATGACGCCCAGGGAGAAGGCGGCGTTGAGCACCAGGAAGGTGGGCAGCACGGTGGCGAGCGCGATGTCGAGCCCGTCCCCGTCCGCGCCCAGCATGGCGGCGGCGGGGACGCGCACCCCCTCGGCCGCCATCGGGCTGGAGGCGTTGGCGCGCAGGCCGAGACCGTCGTAGGAGCCGCTGACCGTCAGCCCGGCCGCGTCGCGGGGCACCAGCCACAGCGTCATGGGGCCGTCACCGGACAGGGGCCGGCTCGACCAGACGTAGCCGTCCGCCTCGCCCGCCGCGGTGACGAAGCTCTTGCGCGCGTCGAGCCGGATCTCGTCCCCGTCGGCCTCGGCGGTGCTCAGCGGCGCCCAGAAGTGGCTGCGCGAACCGGCCTCGGAGAACGCCAGCATGGCCAGGTAGCGGCCCTCCGCGATGGCCCGGCGCACCTCGGCCGGGCCGTGCGCCTCGATCGCCGCGGTGGCCGAGTAGTGCATGAGAGTGATCATCGCGGTGGATCCGCAGGCGGAGGCGAGCTCGGTGATGACCTCGGCGGCGGCCCTCAGCCCCTCTCCGCCACCGCCCACCTCCGCACTGCTGGTCAGGCCGAGCAGCCCGGCCTTGGCCAGGGCCTCGACGGCGGCGCGGGGGAACTCCCCGGTCCGGTCGGCCTGGGCCGCGGAGGGAGCGACCACGTCCGCGATCACTCCGGAGACAACGGTGTGCATACGGTCCCTTTCACTGATTTTCGGTGTGTTCCGCCAGGCAGCAGCGGGTCAGCTGTTCACGTGCCCTCAGCGTGCGGTGCGCCCGCTGGACCTGTCGGGCCTGTACGAGGGCGCCGCCGGGGCCCGCTCGGCGTGCCGGACGCTGTCGATTCGCTTCCATCGGCCTTCCCGGATCTTGTCCGGGTTCGACCATGACTTACGACCAGCGCAAAGTTACGGCTTGGCCGATTCGCAGGCGCTCAGGCACGCCGACCATCCCTCTGCGAACGCGCACGGCTCATGCGGGCGCGCCATGGTTGGTGAGCCGGCCGTTAGAGTTCATGGATGCTGCTGACAATCCTTGGCGGATGCGGCGCGTGGCCGGGGGCGGGCCAGGCCTGCAGCGGTTACCTCGTGGAGCACGACGGGTTCAGGCTGCTCGTCGACCCTGGATATGCGACGGTGCCGCGGCTGCTGGAACGGATCACCGCCGATCAGGTCGACGCGGTGTTCATCAGTCACGGACATCCCGATCACTGTGCCGACCTGAACCCGCTGTTGCGTGCGCGTGCGTTACGTGATGACCCAGCGGTCCCGTTGCCGGTGTACTCGCTGCCCAGCGCCCTGGATGCGGTACTCGCGCTGGACCGCCCCGGGATGCTGACCGACGCTTATGTCCTGCACGAGTTCAACGCCGGCGACCGGCTCGCCATCGGCCCGTTCCGCGCGCAGACCCGTCTACTGCCGCACTCGGTGCCCAATGCGGGCATACGGCTGACAGCGGGCGAGCGAGTGCTCACGTACACCGGGGACACCGGCCCGAGTTCTGATGTGGTGGACCTGGCGCGCGGCGCTGACCTGCTCCTGGCCGAGGCCACCTTCGTGGACCGGGTCCCGCAGGATTCTCGGCGCCACCTGTCGAGCGCCCGCCAGGCAGGTCGGCAAGCCAAGGAAGCCGATGCCCGGCACCTGTTACTGACTCACCTGCAGCCAGGCACAGACGCCACAGCCGCGCGAGCCGCTGCTGGGGCCGAATACGACGGTGAGATCGGCATCGCCACCTCCGGTCTCACCATCGATCTTTCTTGAGGCTTCGACAGCAGTGACGCCGATTTGCCGCCCAGGCCATCCAGGTCAAACGCCGCCGCACCGACCTCAAGAAGCGTTCTCATGTGGTGACCTGGCGTGCATGGAGACGTTCGCACCGGTGACTGCCATGAGGTGATGGAAATCGCGGCTGGCGGTTCAGCCCAGGGAGTCGAACTCGCCGGCTCTGACGCCGCCGAGGAACGCCTTCCACTCGGCGGGGGTGAAGGTCAGCTTGGGGCCGTCCGGGTTCTTACTGTCGCTCGTGTTCGAGAGCTCACCCTTCTGGACAATGATGTCCGGAATCTATCCTGTCGCGTACGTGCTGCCCCGACGACCTCCGATTCGAACTCCCTGAGGTGGCAGAACGCGGACAGGCCAGGGGCGTCGAAGGTAGCGTGGGCACGTCGTGGTCCTCCGTCGGACGGTGAGCGTAGGAACTCCGGTCCTGGAAGACCTCGACACCACCCCCGCGATCGCCCCACGCATCCCGACTCCACCCTCAACTGCGAAAAGCCCCTTTCCCTGCCCATCTTTCAGGAGCCGGTGATGGATAACGGTATTCAACTGATCAGTGACGGCGACGGCCTGGCGATCATCGGGAATCCGACCGCTGTCGAACGCTTCCTGAACTCCGAGGGACTGCCGTCGAAAGACCTCGGAGTGCAACGGCTCGGATCTGTTCTCAGTAGCGGAGCCGGAGCCGTGCGGGCAGGTTCTGAGATTGCCGCCAACTCAGGTCGCTGGGTGAAGCTGACCAAGGAGTCCGCGCAGCTTGTCAAGAAATTCGGGCTGATGGAAAGCAAGACCCCAGGCGTCAGCCACGCAATGGTGGGGCAGCCAGGCTCGATCAAATCATGGCTCCAGATCACGAAGGGGCCCGGATCTGTGATGCCCAACCCAACGCTTCTGGCTGGTGCTGCAGTGATCATGGCACAGGTTGCGATGCAGGTGACCATGAACGAGATCACCGACTATCTCGTCACCATCGAAGAGAAGGTCGACGATGTGCTGCGCGCCCAGAAGGACGCCGTGTTGGCCCGCATGATCGGAGTGGGCTTCGTCATCGAGGAGGCCATGACCATCCGGGAGACGAGGGGCCGGGTCGACGAAATCACGTGGTCGAAGGTACAGACCGCGCCGGCGACGATCGCAGAAACCCAGGCGTATGCATTGCGTCAACTCGACGCGCTCGCGGAAAAGCTGGAGGGCGAGACCAAGATCGTTGATCTCGCCAAGGCAGCCAAGGAAGCAGAGTCCAAGGGACAGGAGTGGCTCGCTGTGCTGGCTCGCTGCTTCCAGTTGCAGGACGCGATCGCTGTGCTCGAACTCGACCGGGTGCTGGACGCGTCTCCGGGGGAACTGGACGGGCATCGTCTCGGATTGAGGGCTGCCCGGAAGGACCGGCTGGAACTCATCTCACGGAGCACCGAACGCCTGATGGCCCGCATGGATGCGGCTGCCGGCACGGCCAACGCCAAGGTGCTGATGCATCCGGCCAAGGCCCCGGCTGTAGTGCAGTCGAGCAACCATGTCTCGCGCGCCGTCATCGACTTCCACGGGCGGCTCGGGATCGAGCGCGTTCGGAAGTCATCGGAGGCGAGACGATGGGCGGACGCGGCCAAGGAGGTGAAGGACAAGGCGCTCGAGACAGGAGCAGACGGCGTCGATGCCGCCAGGCGCCTCGGCAACGAGACCCTTGACCGGGCCAGATCGGTGACGGGCAAGCTCTCCAGCGGGATCGCCGAGCGCGCGCTCCGTCAGCGCGGTGACGACAAGGAAGCCTGAGTGGGCGCCTATCGTCAACCGCCTGGGCTCTCCATGGCACTGGACCAGTGAGTCTAGCGAAACGCGCTGAACCAGCGCCCGAACGGAGATGCGTCCTACGTCCGGCCGGTCAGTCCCTTCACCGGCCAACGAATCGGACTATCGATGCGATCAGGGACGCGGACAGGGCGGCGGAAACCGTACGGAAAGATCGTCGGCCTTCACCGCAAAGGGTTCACATCGAACTCACCGGTCTTGACGCAACGGCGCCCATCAGGCCCGTGAGGCAGCACGCGGCGGTCATGAACGGTCTCCGAGACCGTCGTCCACCGCGACGTCCTCCGGCTTGAGGGCCAGCCCCGAGGCTGCCGCCTGCAGGTCGAGCAGGATGGCGAAGTCCTCGGCCACCCGGCCCGTGCCGACGCTGGCCTGGACGAGCTGGGCGGTGAGGGCGGTGACCGGCATCGGCACGTCCAGGGCGCGGGCGGCGGCCAGGCCCAGGTCGAAGTCCTTGCGCAGCAGGGGTGGCGTGAACGTCGGCGTGTAGTCGAGGTGCACGAACGCCGGGGACTTGTAGCGGGTGAACGCCGAGCCCATGACGCTGTCGTTGAGGAAGGCGAGGAAGGCGTGCCGCGGGACGCCGCCCTTCTCCGCCAGTACGGTGATCTCCGCCAGCGCCTGGGTCACCACGCCCAGCATCAGGTTGTGCGCGATCTTCACCAGCCGGGCGGTGTCGCCCTCCCCCACGTAGGTGACGGACCTGCCGAGCGACTGCAGCAGGTGGGCGACCTGGTCATAGGTCTCCCGGGGACCGGACACCACCAGGCTGAGCGCGCCGGCCCGCGCCACCTTGGGGTTGCCGCTGACCGGCGCGGCCAGGTAGGCGACGCCCTTCGCCGCACAGGCCCGGCGCACCTCGGCCGACGACTCCACGGACACGGTCGAGGAGTCGACCACTACTCCCGGCGCCGCGTCGCCCGTGAGCAGCCCGTCGTCGCCGAACAGCACCTGTTCGAGGACGGACGACGTGGAGACCGTGGTGAACACCACGTCCCGGTCGCGCAACGCGGCGAGCGACTCCGCGACCGACGCGCCGTGCTCCTTGAGCGGCTCAGCCTTGGCGATGGTGCGGTTCCAGGCGGTCACGTCCACACCGGCGTCGGCGAGCCGCGCGGCCATGGCGACTCCCATGCGACCGGTCCCGATCCAGCCGACCCGCGGCCTGGACCGGTTCGTCGTCGAGTCGGTCATCGAAACTCCTTGAGCGACTGTGGGTCCGGCCGTCCGCCGAGGCGATCGCGCGGACTTCCTCGGCATCCGCGCTCACCTGGAACTTCTCCCAGGTCAGCGCAGGTAAACCGTCTCGACAGCCGCCCCGAAGCGGACTCGTCAGCACGGCCGTTACCGTAGGTCGTACTGCCGCGTGAGGGCCAGCGCCTGCTTCTCGTCCACTTGGCGTGGTAGACCGGCCATCTTCTCGCGTATGTCCTCCAGAATGTCGGCACCGGCGCGGGCCACGCGGGAGCGGTGGAGTTCTAGCTGGGCGTCGAAGAGCTTGGCTGTCGGGCCCACCCAGATTCGGCCGGAGTGGAACTCCTTGTAGGACTGCTCGATCGCCCGGGTGGCGTTCTCGATGAGCGGGGTGATCTTCTGCTCTGCTTCGCGTAATGCTTCGTAGAGCGGGTTGGGCACCATGTCCGTCATCAGGTCAGCCATTCTCGTCGGTGCCGGCGGCCGGGATGAGTTTGGGGGCGATGAGCTTCATGAGGGCCACGACGTCGGCGGCGTTGTCGCGGCCCTCGACGCCCTTCACGAGTTCGATCGACAAACGCGCCTTGCCTTTCACCAGCATCGCGCCCGCCCGGGTTTCCTCATTCGGGTCCACTGTGTAGAAGCCGAAGCCGTCGGGGACGATTTCCGGTAGTTGCTCGGAGACTCCGTCGCGCAACTGATTCTCTATCTGGCCACGACTTCCGCCGGTGTCAAGCATGATGCGGAGTACTGCCCGACGCTCGCCGGTCGGCTCGAAGGCAGAGCAAGCGCCCACGACGGGGCGGTCCTCACTCGGGAGAGGGAGAGAACCGGTAACGAGTGGATCGACGACTCCGGTCACCCGCTCGACCGCCACTTTGGGAACATGATCGCATATGTAGGGTGGGGCATAAACCGTGGGCAGCGGGGTGGCGTCGACCTTGCTGGTTCCGCCCATGCAGGCGGAAGCACTGATGAGGGCGCATCCCAGGATGGCCATCCGACTGACTTTGATCACTGATACCGCACGAATCCGGTGGTGTAACCGTCGTCGAGAGCGGTTTGAACTCCGAGTGTTTTCCACGGGTTGTCCTCAGGACGTTTATAGAGCCAGGTGTGGTAGGCGTCGTAGCGTCGACCATCGCCGGCGCTCATCTCGTCGAACGACATCAGCGTCTTGCCGTCTGGCTTGAGGAAGTTGTTCGGTGCGCTGCGCGGATCGTCACCGGGTTCGACGTCGCTGAGCGACGCCCATGGGTGAGTCTTCGCGGGTGGGTCGGCCGCTCCGAAAAGACCATGGTCGAACATGGCCTGAGCAGTGAGTTGATGGACGAGGAACCGAGTCTGTTCGACGGTGCTGTTGGCGGCGAATACGGCTTCCTTTCGCGCGTTGCCCTGAACAGCGTCTTCGATCATGCCGGTCCACGCGCCCGTCACACTCGCCCCGATGGGCCATGACCCTGCTTGCGGGATAGCCAGACCGGTGTTGACCACGGCCATGAGGATCTTCATGTTCCGTTTCTGGGTCTCGTCGAGCTCGTGCCCTTTCTCGATACGGGCGAGACCGGCCGCGTCGGTGATCAGGCCGAATCCCGCACCGATCTCCAACCCTGCGGTGTTCAAGCTGTCGGCGCCCTGACCTGCGGCCACCTGACCGGCGCCATGGTTGAGGAGTCTGTCGCTCCATGCCGTTTGGGCCGAGGTCACCACTCCGAATGCCTTCTCGTCCTCCTTGAACGCCTCCTGCATCACGGCACGGAGTTCGCCTTTGTTGAACCGTGCTCCCCAGTCCTCCCGCCCTGGGAGGTTCGGATAGTCCTCCATGAACACGCCTGGTTGTTCGAGGCCGACGAAGGCAACCCGGTTGACGTCAGATATGTACGCCGCCAGAATCCGCCCGATGGACCCGGCAGCCACCAAGGAAGGGCGCTCGTCCGCCTTGATCCGTTCAAATTGGAGATGCACGAGGTCGGAGGCGAGTCCGGCCGAGAGGTAGCCGCGCGACGGGTCCAGGGCGGTGCCCGCATGGTCGCGGTACGTCATCGTGGCCGCCTCCAGCGCCCGGCCCAGCGCCACACCACCGTCCTTCAGCGGTTTCTCCATCACGTAGAACCTCAGCGCCGACCGGTCGTAGGCGAAGAATTCCTGGGCCGCTTTCGGATGCCGGCCCAGCGCCTCGAAAACGTCCTTCATCGCGGACTGGTACATCGCCTCGGGCAAAGGCGTTCTCACCTGCCGGCCCGCGAACCACGGATCCTTTTCGGCCCGCGACGCTGAATCCACTTTCCTGGCCACGTACAGCAGAAAGCCGTGGTCGAACGTCCCATGCTTGAGCGCCCGCGCGAGCGCGAAGTACTCCTCCCGATCGAGGTCGGCCGTCAAGCTTTTCCGCCAGTCGGCGCCCAGGCGGGGACTCGCCGCGCCGAGAGCCTTGCTCAGAGCGGCTTCAAGGCGCTTCTCATCCCTTTGAGACACCGTCCTGCGCATGAGCGCCAGGTAAGTCTCCGGGCCGAGGGCATGCATGAGCTTCGTGGCGAACTCCGGATCCTGCGCTCGCTTCTCCAGCGCGGCGAGGGCGGAGTCGCTGATCTTGCCGTCGGCGGAAAGGTGGCTGACAGCGGCGTAGACATCGGGATCGTTGAACGTCTTGCTGTAGCGGGCCTCGTCGAACGCGACCATCCCATTGACAGCCTGGCCGGGAGCACCCCAGTCCGCCTTTTCGGCGGAGATGGTCTCCTTGCGCCGACGTAATTCAGGACGCTTCGCGCTGATCCAGTTGGCGGCTTCTCTGAACGCGGTCAGATATGAGGTATCCAGGTCGAACTGCTGAAGGGTACGCCTGATCTGCGGTTCACTGCTTTCGATGGTCGCGCCCGTACGGCCGAGAGCCGGCTCGAAAAGGTCCATCAAGCCGGGGTCGATGCCGGAGTAATCCCCGCCCAGATGAGGGCGTGGATCCGGAGAGCTCATGCGGGCCTCCAGCACGAACGGCGGGATGCACACTGACAGCAGGGCCAGCGTACTCCTGGGTCGGCCGCTCGTTGGATTCTCCGGTCACGACCGATATGGCGTTACTGCGGATCCGTCAGCCGATGGTACGTGAGCGAAGGCTCTGAAAGTTCAAGCGTATGAGAATCGAATACAGGGCCGGTCACGCCCTGACCGGCCGGTACCGTACACCCAGCTCGGCCGTGGGGTCATCGACGCCGACCCGGTGGAGGTAGTGCGGCCGGCCACCGGGGAGGTCCAGCAGCCGGATGCCGTCGCCGAGCAGCACGGGCGCGATGTGCAGGTCGATCTCGTCGAGCAGCCCGCGTTCGAGAAGCTGGCCGCCGATCGTCGGCGAATGCACCTCGACGTTCTTCCCACCGGCCGCCGCCAGCGCGATCCGTACCGCCTCGGCCACGTCACAGTCCAGGAAGGTGACGCCGTCGGCGGGCTTGGCGTCCTCCGGATGGTGGGTGAGCACGAAGATGGGTCCGGTCCAGGCGCCGCCGTAGACCATGCCGGGATCCGGGAAGGCGTCCCAGCCGCGCCGGCCGCCCAGGATCGCGCCGGTGGTCGCGACGTACTCCTCGATCGCGCCGGGCTGGGGCGAGATGCCGGTCATCATCCAGTCCATCTCGTGGTTCGGCCCGGCCACGAACCCGTCCAGGGACATGGTGAAGTGCCAGAGCACCTTGCCGTTCGCGGTCTGCTGTTCGATGTCGTCCACTGCTGTCTCCTCTGCCGGCTGCTTGGCTCGTACGTATGGAGACCGCCTCCACCGCGGAACCTCATCGGTCCATACGGAGGGCATCGTTCCCGCGTCGACAACCACACCTAGGACCGGAGCCGACAGTCGGCAAGCTCACTGAGGACCCGCCGGGTGTTCGGCCCGTAGCGCGGCGCAGGCCTCGCTGACGATGTCCAGGAGCTCCTCGACCCGGTCGCGGTGGGTGCGGTGGCTGACGACGCACACCCGGATCATGTACCGGCCGTCGATCCGCGTACTGGACAGCAGCGCACGGCCCCGGGCCGTCACGCGGCGCAGCAGTTCGGCGTTGAAGGCGTCGGCGTCGCCTTCCCCGGGCACCCAGCGGAAGGCGACGGCGGTCAGGCTCGGTCGCCACGGGACCTCGAAGCCGTTCTTGCGCAGCGTGTCGTGCACCAGTTCGGCCAGGTCGAGCTTCTCGTCCAGAGCCTGGCGGAAGGCGTCGAGGCCGTGCAGTTTGATCGGCAGCCACAGTCGCAGGCCGCGGAAGTCGCGGGTCAGCTCAGGGGAGTATTCGGTGAAGTTGGGGATGTCGTCCTCGTCGCCGAGATCCTGCAGGTAGGCGGCGTCCATGTGGTGGGCCTGGCGCAGCAGGGCGCCGTCGCGCACCAGCAGCGCGCCGGTCCCGTACGGCAGGAACAGGGCCTTGTGCGGATCCAGGGTGATCGAATCGGCCAGTTCGATGCCGCGCAGCCGGGCGCGTCCGCGCTCGGTGAGCTGGAACGGGCCACCGTAAGCGGCGTCGACGTGGAACCACGCCCCGGCCTTTCTGGCGACGGCGGCGAGCTCGGCGAGCGGGTCGATCGCTCCGGTGTTCGTCGTTCCCGCGCTGCCGATCACGAGGAAGGGCCGCAGGCCGGCCCGCCGGTCGTCCGCGATCATCCGGGCCAGCGCGTCCGGGGCCATCCCCAGGTCCGTGCCCGCCGGCACGGCCCGTACGTGCGCGCGCGGGAGGCCCGCCAGCAGGGCCGCCTTGGCGCAGGAGGCGTGGGTCTGGTCGGTGACGTAGACGGTGCCGTCGAGGAAGCTTTCGCCGAGCCGGGCGACGCGGGCGGTCACGATGGCCGAGAAGTTGGCCAGGGAGCCGCCTGAGGTGAGGATGCCGCGCGCCTCCTCGGGGTAGCCGAACAGGTCGCAGAGCCAGCGGACGGCCGTGGCCTCGATCTGCGCGCAGGCCGGGGCCAGTTGCCAGACGGTGACGTACTTGTTCATGGCCGCGGTCAGGAAGTCGGCGAGCGCGGCGGCGTACAGGCCACCGCCCGGCACGTAGGCGAGATAGCCGGGCCCGGCGCTGGCGGCGCCGTCGCGGGCCGCCGTGTGCAGCGTGGACAGCAGGCCGGACAGCGGGCTGCCCAGCTCAGGGGCGGGCTCCCGCAGCGCCCCCGCCAGGGCGGCGGAGCGAGCCGGGTCGAAGGCGGGCA
Source organism: Nonomuraea sp. NPDC049486 (assembly GCF_040676925.1). Classification (NCBI taxonomy): domain Bacteria; kingdom Bacillati; phylum Actinomycetota; class Actinomycetes; order Streptosporangiales; family Streptosporangiaceae; genus Nonomuraea; species Nonomuraea sp. NPDC049486. The sequence continues at coordinate 548,079 of NZ_JBFAPV010000001.1, read as the reverse complement.
GCTCCGGCAGGTCGCGCAGGAAGTCCTCGACGAAGGCCAGCACGGCCTCGCCCATCAGGCGCACCTGCTCCGGGCCCGGTTCCAGGGGGTACTGCGTGGCATCTGACATGGTCCGTATCCTTACATCGCGCTTGTACCGGCCGAGCCCGCCGGACCGTGTCCGTACTGGGCGACCTGTCCACCGGCACTGTTGCCCGCCAGTTGGTCTCGCGGACGTCCCGGGTGGTGGTGTGCACGGCGTTGATCGCCGCGAGGATCCGGCAGCGTCTCAGGATGGCGAGGCACGACTGAGGAAACAAGCAAAAAGCCAGGTCAGACGGCATCTGACCTGGCTGATCGTGTGTGCCCCCGGTCAGTCGTCCCAGCCGGGCGGGGGGCCGAGCGGCGCCTCGTCGCTGTCCACGAGCGTGCAGGCGGCGACGGGCCCGTTGGAGATGTTCGCCCAGATGCCGGCGGTCTTCTCGTCGGCGGAGACGCTGAACTCCAGCACCGCCGTCTGCCCGGGCTTGATCGCGGCCGGGTCGATGCGGAACCCCGGTTCGTCCATGTTGGGCGGCCAGATGTGGAACGGCCTGCCGTCGGCCGGGTTCTGCGCTTCCTGCCGGGACAGGAAACTCGTGCTACGCGGCTGCGGCGAGCATCGCTTCCCTCCGGGGATGTAGTCGACGACCGCGTTCACTCCCATGCCTCGGAGGGTGGCCTCCAGTGGTTTGGGGTCCTTGGCCTGGTTGATGGTGATGGTGAGCGTCCCATCAGCGTTCTTCGACACCGCGTACGCGGGTGTCCCACCGCCGAGGAGAGCCGGGACGCCCACGGCCACCGCGACACCCAGGGCCAGTGCGGGGGCCAGGAGGGCGGGACGGACCCGGCGCCGCCGGGGGCGCTCCGCCGACCTGCGGATTTCCACCATGACGAACTCCTTGAGTAGACGCTGCCGGCCGTTCGGGAGTTGCGGTTCCGCCTCGAACGGCAGCAACCCGGCCAGGGACTCGCGCTCGGCCTTGTTCATCGGTTCTCCTCCCGTACGGACCGGACCACGCTGTCGTGGTCACCCTTTACCTGTCGCGACCCGGAGGCCTGTTGCCGTTCCGCGGCGAGTTTCTCCAGCTTCTTGCGAGCCCTGGACAGGCGGGACCTGACAGTCCCCACGGCGACGCCCAGCGCCTGGGCCGCCTCGGCGTGATCAAGCCCCGACCACACGCAGAGCGCGAACACCTCCTGCTCCTGGCGGCGCAGCGAGCCGTAGGCCTGCTGGATCGCGGCCAGTTGCTCGGCAGCGTCGATGCGGCCGATGATCTGGTCGGCGAAGTCCGGGATGGGGTCGCCTCTGGGCATCCTGGCCAGCGCGTCGTCGTACCGCCTCGCCGCCCGGCGCAGATTCCGCGCCACGTTGGTCGCGATCCCCAGCACCCACGGCCGCAGGGACCCGCCGTCGGCGTCGATCCGATGCCGCAGCCGCCACGCCTCAAGAAAGGTCAGCGAGAGCACGTCCTCGGCGGCCGACCAGTTCCCGGTCAATCGGAAGGCGTGACTGAACACCGGCCGGGCCATCTCCTCGAAGAGCACCTCGAACGCCTCGGCATCCCCGTCACGTATCCGGGCGCGCAGTGACATGTCCATACACAAGCACTGTCCGACCGGCCACCCTCATTCCCGCCGGGTGCAGTACTGGAGCGGCGAGGTCATCGGCGACAGACCGCCGCATCACACTCACCCTCTTTGTACGCCATGAGATCTTCAACGGGGATGTCGGATTATTCGCGCCGCCCTGGCGAGGGCCGACCGGCATCGAGCCCTCGCTCGATTCAGTCAGTAGAGGCGATCCAGAACTTGGGTGGATCCGCCACCGGATCGATCACACGCAATCGAGCCGCCGATGTGGGGTCGATGCTCCGCAGCGTGATCAATCTCTGGCCATCCGCTGCCTCCAGCACCGCCAAGGCGCCGGGGCGCCCCGCGGCGACCGTAGCGATGACAAGACCCATCCCCGCCAGGCCCCGTGCTTGTGCGGATACTCGATCCGGTGCAGATCCGAGGCCGCGATTGCCGCAACCTCACGAGGGCGCTGCATCTGCCGCCCGTCGTTGGTCACGACCGCGTGGAATCCCTCGGCAGCCGCCAGCGGATAGAGGCTCTCGTCACGCGTTCCGGACCAGCCGGACAGGTCAAGCAAGTGAACAATCTCGTGGTTCACGATGAAGGCGCTGAGAGCCCGGTAAAGCGGCTTGGGGACGTTCTCATCCAGCAGCAGCCTCACGCGGTCCTCTGGGGGGTTCGTAGCTGTCGACATAGTCGGCGAAGTCCGCAGCCTCCAGCGCGGCCGTCGCCGTGACACTCGGGTAGTAATCAAGGATCCGATCAGCGGGAACACCGTCCCGGAGAAGCGCGGCGACCTCGTCATAGGGCACCCGTGTGCCCTCTATGACCGGGATCCCACCCCGGACCGCCGGATCGACCGTCACATGGTCACGTGGTCGTAGGAGGTCAGGGATATGGCGCCCGTCACGATAGAACGGCCGCAAAACGTCCACCATTTCGTGGATGACGACGTTGGCCTTCTTGCGGACGAGGTCGACCGCCTGATCGGGTGCAACCAGGTAAATGCTGCTGCCGTCAGCCACCAGCCGGTAGGCCGAGAGATGATCGCATTCGCCCAGGTCGTCGCGGAGCGTGTCCAACGCCCTTCTGATCTTCTGCAGCGAAGCATCGTTACGCAGCTTGACGCAGGTTCGCAACGCCATCACATCCCGGAATGAGTACAGGACGGGGCGGACGGCGGAAATCTCCGGAACCAGCACGGCTCCACGGCCCGAACCAGCCTTCCGCCAGTGCGCGAGCTGGCGAAGGGTGGCACCCGACAGCGCCGCGGCGAGCTTCGGACTGTAGGACATCCGCATCACCTCCTCCACATTCGAGCACGCGGAACGTCACCCGGCCATCATCGCTAAGATCTCCTCGACGTTCATGCTCTTCACAGCGCTCGGACGTCAGCACATCGAGCAGCTTTCCTGTCGCAGCTTGTCACCAACAGCCCGCCGCCAACCTGTGGTGAGGGCGCCACCTCCGGGCCGCAGGTCAGCCGGCCACGCGGCTTGCCGCGTTCGTACGATGCTCGCCCTGGTCGACCTGCTCGGTATGGCGAACGACGTGCCGCATCCAAAGGCGGCGTGATCACGACGGAGCTTATCCACAGAACATGATTCGTGTCCGAGCCGCGCTCCTGAGGCCGTCCATCCTGTCTTCGCAGCAGGAAGGAGAAGCGATGACTGAGCACTACACCGTGGCAGAGCTGCGGGAGCGCGGCTGGAGTCCGGCCATGATCCGGGCGCTTCTAGGTCCGCCCGACAGGCTGGCGTCCAATCCCATGTTCCGGTCCGCGGCGCCGATGCGACTGTACGAGACGGAGAGGGTCCTCATCGCCGAAGAGTCGGAGGCGTTCGCCGGGCTGCGCGACAGGGCCGAGCGAAGATCCCGGGCGGCGCTGCTCGCCGCGGATCGCAGGCGTGGCGAAACGCTCAGACGCATCGCTCGCGTGCCGATAACGGTACCGGTCGTCAGCTGGGATGTGCTGACCCGCCAAGCGGTCGCACACCGGAACCGCCTCGATGCGGAGCGGGCCTGGGACCGGCCTGATCACATCCCGGCACCCGCCCGGGAAGGGGAGGTCGACGAGCCGACCCTGCAGAGATGGGTGGTCAACTACCTCCGCCACGAGCTCACTGCGTACAACGGTGAGCTGGAAGGGCTGTTCGGCAGGGTTGGCCACGCGGCGGGAACACGCCTGCTCAGACAGCGCATCTACGAGGCCATCGCCCGCGTGTATCCCCGGCTGACGGACGAGTGCCGACGGCAGCTTCACTCGCGGGAGTCACCGAGCTCCGATGCCATGGCCGGAGGTCTCGGGATCGGCCGATGGCGGCCGGAGCCTGGTGAACGCGATGCCTGACGCGCCATCACCTCTCGTACTGCCGCCGGCTGCCCATCGGGACGGTTCCCGACAGGTAGGTGGACTCCTCCAGCAACTCCGCCCCACGAAGGCCGGGCAGCGCGACGCCGTGCTGGCTGGACTCGCATCTGGCATGGTTTGGGCGCCAGTACGATCAGCAGAACGCACACGTAGGGCCTTTCCCCTTGAACGTGGACGCCTTGGAGACTGGATCTTGAGGTCCAGGGGAAGAGATGTCCCTGGTGGTGATGAAGAACTACCCGTCCGAGCCAGGAGGTGACGGCGGCGCGGTTGCGGTTCCAGGTCGCCGGCCGCTCCCTGATGACGTCCGGTCTGGCGAGGCGTTTCCGGGTTCACCGTGTTGTTCGGCGATCAGGTCTCCGGCGTGAGGGGGCCGAGGTCGCGGACGACCTCGGCTAGGGCGCGGATGGGCTCGTTGTCCGTCTCGCTGCGCCATACCAGCGCGTACGGAAGGGGCCCCATGTCGGTGACCGGCAGGTAGGTGATGTCCGGCCGTACCCAGTAGCGGGTCATGTGGGTGGGGAAGAGCACGACGATCTCGGCCATGCCGGCGAGGGTGATGGCCTCTTCGGTGTTCTGCACCACGGCGCCGCGCTCGATCGTGCGGCCGCGGCGGGTCTCGCGTGGAATGAAGGCGTCGTACCAGTAGTCGGGCGGGGTGTCGGAGTGCGGGTGCTGGAAGTCGGCGGTCATCTCCAGGGAGACCGACGTGCGACGGGTGAGTTCGTGGCCGGTGGCGACGGCCAGCACCCGGGGTTCGGCGAACAGGACCGGGCCTACGGTGAGGTCGGGCTCGTCGATGGGTAGCCAGGCGATCAGGACGTCGATGTCGCCGCGGCGCAGCGTGGTGAAAGCGTCGCTGAACTGGGTGCTTCGGATGCGCAGCTTCCACTGTGGGTGCCGGAGGCGGAAGACGTCCCAGTAAGGGCGCAGGTCGTGGGCGTTGGCGGGGAGCATGCCGACGCGTAGGGTGCCGGTGATGCCCTGGCCGGCGAGCTGGGCGCGTTCCACGCTGTGCTTCAGTCCGGCGTAGAGAGGCCGGAGGTCGTCGCGGAGCTGTTGCCCGACCGGCGTCAGCCGTACGCTGCGGTTGGTGCGTTCGAACAGCGCGGCGCCGATCTGCCGTTCCTGCTTCTGGATGGCCTGGGTGACGCGGGCGGGTGACAGGCACAGCCGGGCGGCGGTGCGGCCGAAATGGAGTTCCTCGGCCAGGGTCAGGAAGATCTCGATGTCGCGTAGTTCCACGCCTGGCCTGCTCCGTTTACTCCCACTGAAGGTGATCTTTCGGGATTCGTCGTTGTTCTAAGTGCTTACCGTACTTGATCCTCGAATCGCACGAATCATACGAACCGTTCGTTCGATGGAGCAGGTTGATGGACGTCCTCATTTCCGGCGCCGGCGTTGCCGGGCCCGCTTTGGCGTACTGGCTGCGCCACCACGGTTTCACCCCCACCGTGGTCGAGCGGGCCCCGCGGGTGCGGGCGGGCGGGGGCGTGGCGGGCTTGCGCGGCGAGGCACTGGACGTGATGGACCGCATGGCTCTGCTGGAGCGGGTCGAAGCGCTGAACCCGTTCATGGGCGGGGCGGCGAGGGCGGACGGTCGCGGCGACCTGCAGATCCTCAGGGGTGAGCTGATCGGCCTGCTGTACAAGGCCACCCGCCAGGAGGTGGAGTACGTCCTCGGCGACTCGATCGCCACTGTGGAGCAGGACACCGACGGCGTGCGGGTCACCTTCGAGCGCGGCCGACCGCGCCGCTTCGCCCTGGTGGCCGGCGCCGACGGGCTGCACTCGGGCACCCGCTCGCTGGTCTTCGGACCGTCCGAGTGGTTTGTCCGGCATCTGGGCATCTATACGGCGACCTTCAGGCTGCCCTGTCACCTCGGCCTGCCCGGCTCCGGCCGGCTCCCCAGCATGCCGGGCAAGGCGGCCGACATACTCAGCATCCGCAACAACGCCGAGGCGTATGCGGCGCTGCACTTCGCCTCCGGACCGCTGGTCTACGACCGTGACGACGTCGCGCAGCACAAGCGCATCGTGGCCGGGCAGTTCGCCGGCGAAGGCGGGCCGATCCCGCGCCTGCTGGAGGAGATGCGCAGGGCGGAGGACTTCTTCTTCGACGCCGACGCGCAGGTGGAGATGGACCGCTGGTCCTCGGGCCGGGCGGTGCTGCTCGGGGACGCCGGCTACTGCGCGGCGCCGGCCTTCGGCCTGGGCGCCTCCCAGGCGCTGATCGGCGCCTACGTCCTGGCCGGCGAACTAGCCGTCGCCGGCGGCGAGCACACAGCGGCGTTCGCCGCCTACGAGCGGGAGATGCGCGGCTACGTCGCCGAACATCAGCAGATGGGACGCGAAGGGGCCGACCGGTTCTTCATGGGCATCCCCATCCAGGAAGCGCCGGACACAATGACCGCCGGCACACGGAAGGCTGCCAGCGCGCACCTCGTCAGGCTGAAGGACTACGCGCCCAGCTTCGCGCGGTGGCTGCCATGACCGATGGCAACCATGAAGGCTCGATCCCCACCGTCGTGCACGCGCTCATCCACCGCGCCGACAGCCTTCACGCTCCTCGCTGACCAGACACTGCCGTGTCAGCAGTGGCGTCAGGACGGCAACGGGCCGGTATCAGGGCGACCGGCGATCGTGGATGTCATGAACGGCCCAGCGCCTGAGAGCCCTCAGGCCACGAACGGGCTTCGCAAGATCAGAACTATTCCGTAAAGGAGACTCATCATGGGACACAGCGACTTCACCGCGACAGGGCTGCGCCGGCTGCGCGAGGTGCTGACGCGGCATGTCGATTCCGGGAAGATCCCCGGCGTTGTCGCTCTGGTCAGCCGCGGCGGCCGTACGCACGTGGAAGCGATCGGCACGATGCGCCATGACGGTGGCGCGCCGATGCGCCGCGACACGATCTTCCGGATGGCGTCCACGTCCAAGCCGGTCACGATCGCGGCGGCGATGGTGCTGCTGGACGAGTGCCGGCTGCGACTGGACGACCCGGTGGACACGTGGCTGCCCGAGCTGGCCGACCGCCAGGTGCTCAAGCGCATCGACAGCCCGCTGGACGACACCGTGCCGGCCCGGCGGCCGATCACCGTACGGGACGTGCTCGCCTCCACGTTCGGCCTCGGCATGGACATGACGGCACTGGGCACGCCGATCCTCAACGCGATCTTCGAGCGCGGGCTCACGCCGAACCTGCCGGTGGAGGTTCCCGAGCAGGACGAATGGATGCGCCGCCTGGGCGAGCTGCCGCTGATGCACCAGCCCGGCGAGCACTGGCAGTACCAGATCAGCAGCGACCTGGTCGGGGTGCTCGTCTCCCGGGTCACCGGTCAGTCGTTCGAGGAGTTCCTGCGCGAGCGCATCTTCGAACCCCTCGGCATGCGGGACACCGGCTTCCACGTGCCCGCCGACCAGATCGACCGGCTCCCGGACGCGTACGCCCCCGACCCGGCCAGCGGCGAGTTCCTCGTCTGGGACCAGGCCAAGGGCGGACGGTGGAGCGAAGCTCCGGCGTTCCAGGGCGGCGGCGGCGGGCTGGTCTCCACCGCCGACGACTACCACGCCTACTTCCGGATGCTGCTCAACGGCGGCACCCACCAGGGCAGGCGGATCCTGTCCCGGCCCGCTGTCGAGCTGATGACCACCAACCGGCTCACGTCTGAGCAGAACGCCGCCCGTACCACCCTGGCCGTCAACAATGTCCACATCTCCTTCGGACAGGGCCAGCAGGGCGGCTGGGGCTACGGAATGGCGGTGCGCACCTATCGCGGCGACTACGCGCCCATCGGCCAGTTCGGCTGGGACGGCGGGGCCGGCACCTCGGCCTACGCCGACCCGGTCAACCAACTGACCGGACTCCTGCTCACCCAGGTCGGCTACTCCGTCCCGAACCCGGCGCACCTGATGAACGACTTCTGGACCACGCTCTACCAGGCCATCGACGACTAGCACCAGGCCGGACGGGCGATACCGGCCCGTCACTCCGTGCCGTTTCCTCGCATTCCACCCACAACTTCGAAGGAGTCACCATGTCCATCGCCCTTACCGAGCAGGACAAGACCACCCTGCGTACTGCCGCTTACGGTGCCGTCTCGCTGATGTCGGCCGCCGATGCCGCCGGCAAGCCGCACAAGGCCGCCACCGCGGGTTCCATCGCCCTGGCCTCCGCGACCGGCCTGGTCGGGCACATACTCGCCGAAAAGACCAGGGACATCAACCTGAACGGCAAGTCCGTCGCGGCACTCGCCGACCAGGTGCTGCCCTCCTTGACCGTGGCCATGAGCCTGCTCAAGCAGCAGGACCCGGCGGAGGCCGACAACTTCCGCCGCGCCGTCATCGTCGCCGTCGAAGCAGCCACCCGCGCCCACCGGGACCGGCCCAGCCCCACCGTCGCCGACATGAACCGCAAGATCACCGAAGCCCTTGATTCGGCTTGAGAACACCTCGGCTCACGCAGCGACACCTAGTTCCGCACAGCTCAACAGGAATGCACATGTCAAACTCCCAACGGCGCGCGCTCCTCATCACCGCCGCACTCGCGACCGTGGTCGCGAGCGTTCCCGCCGCATCGGCTGCGGTGACGCCGGCGATCGTGATCTCCGGCGGGGTCACGCAACCCGTCTTCTCCTACGAAGACGCCATCCGTGAGCACGTCCGCGTGCAGTCGCCGGCCGACAGTGACGGCGATGGCAACAAGGACCTGATCCGGGTGGACATCATCCGCCCGAAGGAGTCCGGTTCCGGGCTCAAGGTTCCGGTCATCATGCACGAAAGCCCGTACTACGACCAGCCGGGGGCCGGCTTCGAGCTGGATCACAAGAAGTACGACGCGGACGGGAACGTGACGAAATTCCCGCTGTTTTACGACAACTACTTCGTGCCGCGCGGGTACGCGTTCGTGTCCGTCGACATGGTCGGCACCAGGTTGTCCGACGGCTGCCCGACCACCGGCGGTCCGTCCGACGTGCTGGGCGGCAAGGCGGTCATCGACTGGTTGAACGGCCGGGCGAGCGCCTACGACGACAAGGGCAACCCGGTCAAAGCCACCTGGACCACCGGGCGTACCGGGATGATCGGCCACTCCTACGAAGGATCCCTCGCCATCGGTGTCGCCGGCACCGGGGTGCGCGGGCTGAAGACCATCGTGCCGCTCGCGGCGCCCAGCAGCTGGTATGACATGTGGCGCGCCAACGGCACCCTCACCGACTTCAAGGGCGGCCAGGAATGGCTGGCCAAAATGGTCGACGAGGACCCGGACGAGAAATGTGCGGCGGTGCACCAGCACATGAACGAGGGCTCGGACGACGACACCGGCAACTACAACGCCTACTGGCACGAACGCGACTACCGGACGGGACCGATCTCGAACGCGCGCAACGTGCGCGCCAGTGTCTTCCCGGTCGTGGGGATGCACGACCGGAACGTGATGGCCGACCAGTTCTCCCAGTGGTGGTCCAAGCTGCCCCGCCGGGTGGAGCGCAAGGTGTGGGTGACCCAGTACGGGCATCTCGACCCGTTCTGGGCCCGCCGCGACGTGTGGGTCGACACCTTGCACCAGTGGTTCGACCACGAACTGATGGGCGTCTCCAACGACATCATGCGGCAGCCGCGCGCCGCCGTACAGCTCGGCCCGGACCGCTGGATCACCCAGGCCGACTGGCCGGCGCCGACGCGGACGACGACCCTCAGGCCGCAGCGGGACGGCTCACTGGGCCGCAGGCCTTCGACCGGCACCGGCAGCTACCTCGACACCCTGCGGACCGAGGCCGCGATGGCCGGCAACCCCGGCACCGCCAACCCTGACCGGCTGGCCTTCCTGACCCCGCCGCTGAAAGAGGCGACGCGCCTGTCCGGAACACCGTCGGTGAGCCTGCGCCTCAAGCTGGACAAGCCGACCGCCAACCTGGGCGTCCTGCTCGTCGACTACGGCACCGACACCCGCATCCACGGCGTCGACCCTGCCGGCGGGCAAGGCCTCATGCTCGTGGACGGCAAGGACTGCATCGGCGAGGGCACGGCCGATGATGACGGCTGTTACCGCAGGGCCGCCGACAACACGGTGACCTCAGGCTTCCAGGTGGTCACCCGAGGCATCCTGGACGCGCAGAACCACAGGTCGCTGAGCCTTCGGACACTGCTGACGCCGGGCAGGCACTACAAGATCACTTGGAGGATGCTGCCGCAGGACTACGAGTTCAAGGCCGGGCACCGGCTGGGCCTGATCCTGACCGGAACCAACGACGACATCACCGACGCCGAACCCGGCACCGGGACCAAGGTCACCGTCGACCTGGCCGGCACGTCAGTTTCGCTGCCGCTGGTCGTCGGCGCGTCCAGCGGGCGATAGGCCGACCGATCCTCACCCAGGGATCCGGCCGGCGCGGTCGCGACCAGGCTCGCCCGCAGCGTTCGCCATCGTCGACCGCGCCCGCACCGACCAGCCACTTCGCCCACCCCGCAGCCCCCGGCCACCCTGACCATGCTCTCCGACCTGCGCGACTGGCTGACCGAGATCGAACCGGACCTGATCGCGGCCGCGCGCGACGCCGGCGTCACCCTGGGAGGTCCTGGCGGCCGTGCTGCGGGGGAGCGACCGCCGCGCCGCCCAACGCCGCCACATCCGCCTGTTGCAGGCCGCCCGCGACTGCCGGGAGTCGGCGCATCGGCCGCCGGAAACGTCCCACCGGACGTCCAGGACGTCTCACAAGACGTCCCCACCCGTCGGGGGTGGCGCGCTCGGTTTCTGGCCGGCGCTGCGGGAGGTGTTTCCTCAGGCCAGGGAGCAGCGCTGCTGGTTTCGCAAGATCGCTGACGTGCTGGGATCGCTGCCGAAGTCGGCGCACCCGAGCGCCAAGAAGGCGCTGGCGGAGATCCGGAACGCCGAGGACAAGGGGCGCGCAGACGGCGGTCCCTCGATGGCCGCCTAGAAGATCCTGATCCATAGGTATTGACTCTTGCTCCCTCCCACAACCCAATCTCATCTCGGGTTCGGTCTCTACGCTACGAGGGGAGCGCAGATCTACCACCGCTGCATGGCCGGCTACGACGAAGTGTGGATCGAGCGGATGGGACCGCGCCCGAGAGGACGACCAATGATCAAGGAATCGCGTATGACTCGCGCTTCTCGTCTCAACATGCCGCACAGTTGTCACAGGATGGCAAGGTCACATGACTAAGGAAACAAGCAAAAAGCCAGGTCAGACGATGTCCGGCCTGGCTGGTGGAGAGTGCCCCCTGTAGGATTCGAACCTACGCACCCGGCTCCGGAGGCCGGTGCTCTATCCCCTGAGCTAAGGGGGCTCAACGAGAACCAAGGCTACCAGTATCCCGCACCCACTCCGCACCAGATAACCGTCCGCCAACACATCCACAGAAAACCCCACGTGACCGCCCCGCTACCGCTAGCTTGACCGCCGTGGGTGACGTTCTTGGCAAAGTTCTGGTCGTAGACGATGACGAGGTCATTCGTCAGCTCATCGCCGTCAATCTCAACCTTGAGGGGTTCGAGGTGGAGACGGCCACCGATGGGCAGGATTGCCTGGATCGGGTGCTGGAGGTGCGGCCGGATCTGATCACGCTCGACGTGATGATGCCGATGCTCGACGGGTGGACGACCGCGGCACGGCTGCGTGACGATGAGGCGACGCGGCACATCAAGGTGGTGCTGATCACGGCCAGGGCGCAGGACGACGACAAGCGCCGGGGCAGGGAGATCGGGGTCGACGCCTATCTGACGAAGCCGTTCGATCCGGCCGAGCTGATCCAGGTGGTGCGGGACCTCGTCACGGGATGAGGCCGTCGCGGCGGGCGATGGCCGCGGCCTGGGTGCGGGTGGAGACGTCGAGTTTGGCGAGGATGTTGGAGACGTGGACGCTGACCGTCTTCTGCGCGATGAAAAGACGGGCGGCGATCTCCTTGTTGGTCAGCCCTTCGGCGACGAGACCGAGCACCTCCTGCTCGCGGGCGGTGAGCAGGCCGTCCGTGCCTCCGCCGCCGAAGCGGGCGCGGCGGGCGAGGTCGGCGAGGGCGCGGCGCAGGGGTTCGGCGCGCAGGCGGGTGGCGGTCGCGTCGGCTCGGGACCATTCGGCCTCGGCGGCGTCGCGGTCGCCTGAGGCGAGGAGGGCTTCGGCGAGGCGCCAGCGGGCGCGGGCTTCCTCGTAGGGGAAGAAGGAGAAGGCGTCGGCGACCTGGCGCCACAGCTCGGGGTCGGGGCGGCCGTGGACGCGGTGCCATTCGGCCTCGGCGCGCAGCGCCCACGCCTGGCCCTCGGGGCCCATCTGGACGCGTTCGCCGACGATGCCGGACTCGGCGGCGTGGCGGGCGGTGCCCAGGAGGTCATCGGCGCCGTCGGTGGTGCCGAGCTCGGCGAGGGCCCAGAGGCCGACGGCGGCGATGCGGATGCTGGCGGCGTCGCCGGCGACCAGGGCGTCGAGCGCGGCGCGTACGTGGTCGAGGGCGGCGGCCGGGTCGCCCTTCCAGAGGGCGTGCTCGGCGGCCAGGCCGCGGAACATGTAGGCGATGAACTGGTCGTGCCGGAACGGGCTCAGCCACTCCAGGCGGCTCTCCACGGCGGGGCTGCCTCGGCCGACCTCGATGAACAGGGCGAACGACGACAGCGTGGCCTCCGGGATGGTGCCGACGCGGGCGGCGAAGCCGGACGCGACCGCCTCGGCCTGGTCCCAGTCGCCGGAGGCGTAGTGGATGAGGAAGCGGAGGAAGCGCAGCTCGGTGCCGTAGGTGCTCCAGTTGAGGCCGGTCTCGTAGGCGAGGCGGATGCCGGCGTCGGCGACCTCGGCCGCCTCGGCCATGAGGCCCTGGTCGTAGTGGATGCGGGCGTGGTGGAAGCGGGCGCGCAGGTCCATCGCCAGGTCGCCGGTGCGCTCGGTGGTGACGAGCCGCACCAGGTCGTGGGCCTTGGTGAGGCCGTGGTGGAGCTCGGTGTAGATGGCGAGGATGATCTGGGCGCTCGTCTCTGCGTCCTTGGCGCCGGCGCGGCGGGCGGTGTCGAGGGCGCGGTGGGCGAGCTCCTCGACCTCGGCGTGGCGTGGGGTCCACAGGAGGGCGCGGGCGTGCGTGGCCAGGGCTCTGGCCAGCGAGACCTGGTCGGACGCGGTCGCGACCGCGTGTTCGGCGGCCACCACGGCGGCGTCGAGGTGGTCGATCTCGGCGAGGTAGTAGGCGAGCCGTTCGCTCACCTCGGAGGTCTGCGGCAGGGCGCGCAGGGCGGTGACGGCGCGGTGGTTGTCGCCGCTGTCGGCGGCGGCGACGGCGCTGCGGAGGGCGATCGTCTCCCGGGTCTCGCCGGCCAGCTCCTCGGCGCGGTCGACGCGGTCCCACAGGCCGAGCGCGCGGTCGTAGTGGTTGTGGGCCTCGGCGGGGGCGCCGAGGCGCTCGGCCTGGCGGCCGGCTTCGGCGGAGGCGGCCAGCGCGCCGGCCAGGTCGTGCCCGGCGAGGTGGTGGTGGGCCAGTTCGGCGGGCGAGGTGAGCAGGCGGGCGAAGGCGGCGTGGAGCCGGGTGCGCTCGCCGGGCAGCAGGTCGTTGTAGACCGCCTCCTGCAGCAGGGCGTGGCGGAAGGCGTAACCCTGGCCGTGGACGCGGAGCAGCCCGCGCGAGACGATCTCCCGCACCGCCTCCTCGAACTCCGGCAGCGGCAGCCCGGAGACCTCGCGCAGCAGCTCGTCCTCGACGCGGCGGCCGGCGACGGCGGCGGCGCGCAGCACCCGCTGGCCGGGCTCGGAGAGCACCTCGACCCGGGACATCAGCAAACTTGCCAGGCCGTCGGGCAGGTCGTCGCCCTCGGCCAGGGCGGCGAACAGCTCCTCGGCGTAGAACGGGTTGCCGTCGGCACGGCTGATGATCAGGCCGAGGTCGCGGGCGGCGACGGAGCCGAGCGTGGACACGTAGTCGGACATCTCGCCGGCGCCGAGCGGGCCCAGCTCGACGCTGGTGACGGTCGGCAGGCGCTTGAGCTCGGCCAGGACCGAGCGGAGCGGGTGGCGGCGGTGGATGTCGTCGGTGCGGTAGGTGCCGGCGACGCAGACCCGCTCGGTCTGCACCATGCGGCTGAGGAACACGAGCAGGTCGCGGGTGGACCGGTCGGCCCAGTGGAGGTCCTCGATCACGAACAGCACCGGCTGGACCTCGTTGAGCAGGCCGAGCAGCGAGCCGAACAGCCGCTGCTGGGTGAGGCCGGCCTGCGGGGCGGTCTCGGTGCCCGGCAGGAGCTGGCCGAGCAGCGGGTGGGCGGCGGCGGCCGCGGCCACCGCGGGCTCGGCGCCGCGCAGGGCGTCGGCCAGCGGAAGGTAGGGCAGCGTGTCGCCGAGCTCGGCGCACTGGCCGACGAGCACGCGGAAGCCGCGCTCGCGGGCCTCGGCCACCAGCTCGGTGGTGAGGCGGGTCTTGCCGATGCCGGCGTCGCCGCCGACGAGCGCGACCCCGGCGGTGCCGGCCGCGGCCGCTTCGAGCACGCGGACGAGCCGGGAAAGCTCGGTCGCTCGCCCGACGAGAGAACCGTTCACGCCGTCACTATGCCATGCGGGGCCGACAATCGATTGGCCCACCTCAAGCGGGGCGGATTGGCTCTTATATGGGGACCAAACGTGCTCGTACAGTCAGCGCATGGTCTCCCTCACGACGTTCCTGCTGTTCGCCACCGCTTCGCTCGCCCTGGTGCTGGTCCCGGGGCCCAACCACCTCTACATCACCGCCAGAGGGCTGGCCCAGGGCCGGTCGGCGGGGCTGGCGAGCGCGCTCGGGGTGGAGGCGGGCACGCTGGTGCACATCGCCGCGGCGGCGCTGGGGCTGTCGTACGTGATCTCGCAGTCGGCGACGCTGTTCGCGATCGTGAAGTGGGCAGGCGTCGCTTACCTCGTCTATCTGGCGATCAGGGCGTTCACCGCCAAGGACGACGAGACGACGCGGGAGCCGCCCCGGCAGCCGCTGCGGCAGGTGTTCCTGGAGGGCGTGCTGGTCAACGTGCTGAACCCCAAGGTGACGCTGTTCTTCCTGGCGTTCCTGCCGCAGTTCGTGGACCCGTCGGCGGGGTCGCCGGCGCTGCAGGTGGTGGTGCTCGGCCTCACGCTGCTGCTGCTCGGGCTGATCTCGGACGTCGTGTACGCGGTCGCGGCGGGCGCTCTGGGCGGCCGGCTCGCCCGCAGGGCCAGGACCTTGAGGTACGTGAGCGGTGTCGTCTATCTCGGTCTTGGCGTGGCCACCGCGTTCGCCGGGAGAAAATGATCGCATGGCGCCGAGGAAGCAGCAGGAGATCTTCGACGCGACGCTGCGTCTGGTGGCCGAGAAGGGCTACGCGGGGCTGACCGTCGAGGGCGTGGCGGAGCGGTCCGGGGTGAACAAGACGACGATCTACCGGTGGTGGCCGTCGAAGGCGGCGCTGCTGGGCGCGGCGCTGGTCGAGGCCGACCTGCTGGGGTTCACGGCGCCCGACACGGGGAGCCTGCGCGGCGACCTGGTCGCGCTGGTGGAGGGCGTCGTGCGGCTCCTGTCGGAGCCGCCGGCCGCGGATGTCGCGGTGGCCGCGCTGGGCGCGGCGGTGGAGCATCCGGAGCTGGACGCGCGGCGGTTCTTCGCCGACCGGTTCGCCAGGGAACGCGAGATCTTCGAGCGTGCGGTACGGCGGGGCGAGCTGAAGGAGTCGGTCGACCCGATGCTCGTGGTCGACCTGCTGGCCGGGGCGGTGTGGGTCAGGTCGGTGTTCCGAGGGGTGCCCCTGCCTGACGGGTTCGCGCGGGACGCGGTCGCGGCGGTGCTGGACGGGGTCGGCTGAAGGCCGCGTACGGCGGGAGCGGGCCGTACGTCAGGTCAGCGGATCTCCGAGAGGGCGGCCGGGATGCGGTCGAGCACCGGGTGCGGCATGAGGCCGTAGGCGTAGAAGTCGACCGCCGACGCGCCCGCCGCCTTGGCCGCGCGGGCCTTGGCGACCAGCCGGTCGGCGGAGTCGGTGTCGGGGTAGCCGGGCCGCAGCACCGCGCGCACCTCGCGGTCCTTGCCGACCGAGCGCAGGTAGGCGCCGACGTCGTCGGCCACCCTGGCGGCGTCGCGCGCGTACGCGAGCACGGCGAAGGCGGGCACCAGGTCGCCGAGAGCCACCAGGTCAACGCCGAGCTGCCAGGCGTCGTGGGCGGCCAGCCCGGGGGTGGGCAGCCCGTCGCGGTAGCCCTTGACGCCGCCGGTCGCGTCGGCGAACACCAGTCTCGACCCCTCGTCGCCGACGGCCGACGCCACTTCGGAGACGAGGGTGGTGACGGTCTCGGAGCGGGCGCGGGCGTAGGCGACGACGTCGGGCCCGGCGTACGCGGTGAGCGCGGCCCTGGTCACCTCGCCCTGCGCGGGCGGGTCGCCGTCGAGCACGCCGCCGAGGATCCTCGCGCACTCCTCGCGCGCCACCTCGGCGTCCACGCCCAGATCGGCGGCGCGGCGCATGCAGTAGTCGCAGAAGCAGAGCCCGAACATGCAGGCGTCCATCGGCCCGAGCGGCACGAACGAGCGCTCCGCCCGCAGCGGCCTGAAGTGCAGCGACTCGGCCACCACGGAGTCGACGCCGAGCCTGGCCACCGCCCTGGCGAGGGCGACGGCGTACGCGCGCGCGTCAGGATGGGCGGGGCACAGGTCGGCGGGCGAGCCGCGGTCGCCGAAGCAGTCGCGCACGGTCACGTCGGGGTGCGCCTCGCCGAGCGTGGCGTTGCGCAGGAACACGGTCCAGCCGTGCAGCCGCAGGCCGCGCTCGCCGCACGCCTCGCGCAGCCCGTCGAAGGCGTCCTGGTGTCCGGCCGGCGGCCGCAGCCGCAGGCTGGAGAACAGGTCGCCGGGCGGGGGGAAGTGGGCCCCGTCGCGGCGCACGGTCAGCCGGGACAGCCCGTGCGGGGTGACGTCGCGGGCGGCGTGGTGGACGGCGCCGACCGTGACGCCGGCCGCGCCGTACCCGCTGATCCTGTCGAGCACCCGCTCGACGCCCTCGCCGCGCAGGTCCTCGACGAAGGCGAACACCGAACTGTCCACGACGGGCGTCCCTCAGGCGCTCTTGTGCGCGACGAAGTCGATCTCCACCAGGATGTCGAGCAGCTGCGACCCGACGGTGGTGCGTACGGGGTAGGGCTGGGTGAAGTAGGACTGGTAGACCTCGTTGTAGGCGGCGAAGTCGCGCTTGAGGTGCTGGAGGTGGACGGTCGCCTTGACGACGTCGTCGAAGCCGAGGCCGTGGGCGGCCAGGATGGCGCCGAGGTTGCGCATCACCTGGTGGGTCTGGGTGACGATGTCGTCGCCTGCGAGCTCGCCGGTCTGCGGGTCGAGCGGACCCATGCCGGAGGTGTAGACGAAGTCGCCCACGACGAGCCCCTGCGAGTAGGCGCCGATGGGGGCGGCGCCCTCGGTCGTTCTCAGCTCTTTCTTCACGGCTGCTCCTGGAAACGGGTGGTGATGGTGCCGGCAACCCGGTAGTCGCCGTCGACCAGGGGCAGCTCGCGCCACTTGTCGAAGGCGGTGCACGGGTGGGAGATGCCGAACGCGAGCAGGTCGCCGGGCCTGAGCCCGTCGGCGCGCACGATCGTGTGCTGGTCCTGCATCTTGACGACGGTGACGCCGCCTCGCCTGGGCACGGGCAGCCCCTCGTCGTACGGGGCGTCGCGCTTGCCCATGCCCACCACCGCGAGGCCGGGTTCGGGGGTCGACAGGACGTGCGCCCACACCTCCAGTGCGGGGCGCAGCTCGCCGTCGATCCGGTTGTACGGGGTGCGCTCGCGGTAGTAGCCGTCGTCGTGGGTGACGTAGGCGCCGCTGCGCAGGATGACCCTGGCATGGGTGGCGACCAGGTGGCGGCCGATCACGTCGAACCACTGGCTGCCGCCGACGGTGAGGATGGGGGTGCGGAGGCGGAGGTGTTCGACGGCTTCCTGCAACAGATCCAGATATTTCCGGACTTCTTGCGCCGTGGCGAGCGATCCTTCGTACCCGGCGACCCCCACCAGCTCGACCCCGTCGGTCCGCTGGACGTGCGCGGCCAGCGTCAGCAGGTCGTCGAGCGTACGGCACCCCGCCCTGCCGCCCGGGTGGCCCAGCTCGGCCAGCACCTGGAACGGCCGCGAGCCGGCGGCGGCGGCCAGGAGGTCGGCTCCCGCCGGGGAGTCGACGAAGGACATCAGCGTGAAATCGGGGTCGGCGTCGAGCTCGGCGGCCGCCCAGCGCAGCCCCGCCGGGTCCACGACCTGGTTGGCCACCATGATCCGGCTGACCCCGAACCCGCGCACCGTCCGTGCCTGCGCGGGCGTGGCCACGGTCAGCCCCCACGCCCCCGCGTCGAGCTGGCGGGCGGAGATCTCGGGTGACATGTGGGTCTTGGCGTGCGGGGCGAGCTCCATGCCGTGGTCGCGGGCGAAGGCGGCCATGGTGGCGATGTTGTGGTGCAGCGCGTCGCGGTGCACGACCATCAGCGGGAAGCCCAGCTCCCCGCCGAACACCGAACGCCCCAGCATCTCCGGCACGCACTCCCCCTCTGCCCGGTTCTGACCTTATCCTGCGGATCTTGGCCGGAGGGCCCTGCCGGGAGTGGCCCCGGTCAGCTCGCCGTCCGCCAGCACCCGCTCCCCCGACACCAGCACGTCGCCGATCCCGGCGGCGAGCGTGCGCGGCGCCTCGTA
This sequence comes from Nonomuraea sp. NPDC049486, assembly GCF_040676925.1. Taxonomy (NCBI): domain Bacteria; kingdom Bacillati; phylum Actinomycetota; class Actinomycetes; order Streptosporangiales; family Streptosporangiaceae; genus Nonomuraea; species Nonomuraea sp. NPDC049486. The sequence goes on along the minus strand of NZ_JBFAPV010000001.1, from coordinate 529,456 downwards.
CGTGGCTCTGTCGGCGACGGTGCGCGGGTCCAGCACCACCACGTCGGCGGCGAACCCGGGACGCAGCAGCCCCCGGTCCGCCAGCCCGAACCGCCGCGCCGGGTGGGACGACAGGTGGACCACGGCCTGCTCCCACGTCCAGTCGCCGAGCTCGCGGACATGACGGCCGAGGAAGCGGGCGAACGCCCCGAAGCCGCGCGGGTGCGGATGGCCGCCCACGTAGATGCCGTCGGAGCCGCCGGTGTGCGACGGGTGGCGCAGCACGCGGCGCACCGACTCCTCCCCCGCCGGGCCCTCGTCGGGGCGGGCCGACACGCAGCCGGCCTCCAGGCGGGTCTCGACGAGCAGGCGGCGGCAGAACTCGGCCGGCTCCACCCCGGCGCGCTCCGCCGCGGCGACCATGGTCATGCCCTCGGACCATTCCAGGCCGGGCGCGTGCGAGACGGTCAGCCGCGGCCAGGTCCGCTCCAGCTCCGGCCACCAGGAGTCGAGCTCGCCGGAACGGAGCATCTCCAGGGCCCTCTCGGTGTCGGCGGCGGGGACCTGGGGCGGCAGCGCCACCATGGCCAGGATCGTGCTGCTGCGCAGGTAGGGGTAGGTGTCGAAGGTGAGGTCGACGCTCCCGGCCTGCGCCCGGTCGAGCAGCGGCAGCAGCAGGTCGGCCGGGCCGTGCAGGTGGGAGACGTGCACGGCCGCGCCGGACCGGGTGGCGATCTCCACCACCTCACTGATGCCGGTCTCGGCCCTGGCGCCGTAGGCGCGCATGTGGGTGACGTACGGGAGACCGCCGAGCGGGCGGCAGAGCTCGGCCAGCTCGTCGGCGCCCGCGTAACGTCCCGGCAGGTACTCCAGGCCGCTCGACAGCCCCACGGCGCCCTCGGACAGTCCGCGCTCGACCGCCGCCAGCATGAGCGCCAGGTCGTCACGGGAGGCGTGGGCGGGCGAGGCGCCCATCACGTCGTAGCGGATCGTGCCGTGCGGCAGCAGGTAGGCGGTGTTCAGCGCGACCGCGCGGTCGTAGCCGCCGAGCAGCTCGGCCACGGTCAGCGGGCCCTCGCCGAGCGGGCCGTTCACGGCCGCGAAGTAGCGGGACGCGTACGCGACGGTCTCGGCCGAGCCGGGCGCGAACGACAGCCCGTCCTGGCCGAGCACGAACGTGGTCACGCCCTGCCGGAGCGCCGCGAGCTGCACCGACCGGTCGAACACCACCGCGTCGCCGTGCACGTGGCAGTCGACGAACCCGGGAGCCACCAGCCGCCCGGCCGCGTCGATCTCGGTGGCCGCCCCGGCGCCGTCGAGCCGGCCGACCGCCGTGACCCGGTCACCGGTGATCCCCACGTCCGCCCGGTACGGGGGAGCTCCGGTGCCGTCGAGCACCCGCCCGCCGCTGATGACTACGTCGAACATCACCCCAAGATTCAACCACCAGGAGCCTGTACGAAACACGACCCGTCAGAACGCGTCAGCGTCGGGTCCGAGAGATCCTTGCCGATGATCGGGCGTTCGGCGAGGAGGGCGCGGGCCGCGGTCCTGTCCAGGTTCCAGCCGTTCCACGAGTCGGGCCGGTCCAGCCCGTTCGCCGCCACGACGTCGGCCAGCACGCAGCTGCGCAGCGGCTCCGGCAGCCGGTCCAGCGCCGGGACCGCCTCGGCCCCGAGGTCGCCGAGGTAGTCCGAGTCCAGCTTCTGCACGCCGCGCACCGCCACCTGGGACTCCGCCACCCGCAGGTCCGGGTTCACCACCGCGAAGGCGCCCAGGGCCAGCCCGGTCACCAGGACGATGGTGCGCGGCAGCCATCCCGAGCCGCGGCCGGCGAGCCGCCCCGCCCCGGCGAGCAGCACCAGCGCGAACAGCGCGCCCAGCCAGTAGACCGTCGCCTCCACCGACAGCCGCAGCCGGGACAGCCCGTACGCGTCGGTGTAGAGGTCCATCCGGTGCAGCGCGGAGAACAGCACCACCATGGTCAGCCCGCAGAGCACGCCGAGCTGCCCGGCGAGCACCCACCGCTCCCGCCGCTCGGTCTTGATCACGCCGGCGGCCACCGCGACGATGCCCAGCACGGCCAGGCTGACCACGACGAGCTGGAAGAAGCCCTGCCTGGCGTACTCGGCGTAGGTGAGACCCGCGGTCTTCAGCACCCACGCGTCGCCGCCGAACAGCGCGGTGATCTGCACCGCGACGAACGCCGCGAACAGCAGGTTGACCGCGGTGAGCGGCACCAGCCAGATGGACCTGCTCACGGGCATCTTGATGTCGGGGCCCACGGGGTCGGCGACCGGCCGGAGCGCCACCAGCACCACCGCCGCCAGCAGCGCCGCGAACACGGCGAACAGCACGATCCGCGCCGGCAGCGACTCGGCCCAGTCGGGCGTGGTGGTCAGCCGCTCCACGTAGGAGGCGAACACCGGGTCGGCCGAGGAGAACAGGAGCCCGAACACCACCAGCAGCACCGCCGTGATGCCGAGCCCGGTCAGCGTCGGCAGGATCCGCCGCCTGGCCGCCAGGCCCTTCAGCGGCGCGGCCAGGAACCAGGGCAGCGGGCCGAACGCGAGCAGGATGGAGGCGCCTCCCCTGATGACGCCCAGCCATCCGAGCCCCGCGCCCGACACGGCCAGCGCGGCCAGCCCCGCCCCCGCCAGGAGCAGGATCGTCACCAGCCAGTCGGCGTCCCTGACGGCCGCCATCGCGATCAGCCAGTACGAGGTGAGTCCGAACGCGATCGTCCACGGCGTCATCCGCCGTACGACGGCCGGGAGCGCGGCGGCCCCGAGCACCACGCACACCAGCACGATCCCCAGCCCGATCTGGGCATCGGGCAGCGCGATCGCCGCGAACACCCCCGCCCCTCCGGCCGTGGGCAGCAGCCAGCGAGGCGTCTCGGGCAGCTCCGGCCGCGGGAAAAGCGGCGGTGGCGTATAAACCGGCGGCGGCCCGTACGCACCGCCCGATCCCAGCCCGTACTGACCCGCCGATCCCGATCCGTGCTGCCCTACAGACGCCGCCCCGTACTGTCCTACGGACCTCGCCCCATGCTGTCCTGCGGATCCCGACCCGTACTGTCCTGCGGATCCCGACCCGTGCTGCCCAGCGGACCTCGACCCGTGCTGCCCAGCGGACCTCGACCCGTGCTGCCCTGTGGATCCCGACCCGTGCTGCCCTGCAGCTCCTGGGTCGTGCTGTCCTGCGGACCCCGACCCGTGCTGCCCTGCAGATCCCGACCCGAGCTGCCCAGCGGACCCCGCCCCGTGCTGCCCTGCAGAACCTGTGTCGTGCTGTCCAGCGGACGCCGACCCGCCTGGTGGCACCTGTCCGCTTGAACTGACCGGGCCGTACCCCTGCACACCCGCACCGGCTGTCGCGTACGTCTGCCCGCCCGTACCCGCTTGCGCAAGCCTGCCCGGCCCGGCCTCCCCGCCCGGACCAGCCGATCCGTACGCCTGTGCGACCGGCCCGTACGTCGCGACCAGGTGAGCGTGCTCGGCGGCGCGGCGGGCCGCGCTGGCGCCCAGCGACGCTCCGATGGCCCCGAACAACGCGGTGACGCACACGAGCGTGACCACCGCGGCCGAGTCCCCGAAGATCACGCTCGCGAAAGCGGCGGCGAGCAACCCGGCCACGAACCCCACGGCCAGCCCGACGATCCCCCCAGCCACGATCTTGACCAGCCCCTTGATCGGCGAGTCATCCCCCGGCACCGGAGGCACGCCGCCCACCACCCCGGAGCCACCCCGCCCCGCTGAAGAAAGCCCCGGATCCCAACCCACACCCACCACGTCACCCCGCCCAGACCCCACCCGCGCGGCGGCCGCAGAGCCCACACCCAGAGGGTCGCCCCCAGCACCCGCGAGCGCGGAACCGGTCCGTGAAGCATCGCCGCCCACCGGCACGGAGCCGGCCCGCCCGGACAACGCGTGCGCGAGACCAGACCCGGCACCCGACACGCTGACCCGTCCAGAGTCACCCAGCGCGGAACCCGCCCGCGCGGAATCGGGCCCCCCGGAACTCGGCAGCGCCGAGTCCTCCTGACCGGCGTCCGCCGCAGGCGCATCAACGCCCCCCGAACTCGCCGCCATGGCGCCGACCGACCCGGGCGCGTGTGCGAGATCTGACCCGGCACGCGACGCGTCAGACCATCCGGAGTCACCCAGCGCGGAACCCGCCCCAGCAGGGTCGGGCCGCCCGGAACTCGCTGAGCCCTCCTGCCCGGCCTCCACCGCGAGCGCATCAACGCCCTCCGAACTCGCCGCCATGGCGCCGACCGACCCGGACGCGTGCGCGAGACCGGACCCGGCACGCGACGCGTCAGACCGCCCCGAGCCGACGTGCTCCGAACCGGCCTGCGTGGGCGGTGCGGGGTCGGCATCCGAAGGGTCGGCACGTCCAGCGGTCGTGAGCGTGGAGTCGACGCGCAGGGCATCGATGCCGCCGGAACTCGCAGGCACGGCCCGAGCCGACACAGCGCCAGCCGGTTCGGGGTTGGCGGCTGCATCTGCCGGAGAGGTGGGGGCGGATGCCGTGATGGGGGAAGGCGCTGGATCTTGGGAACGTGGCGGGCGGGCCTCTTCGGGCGCCATCGCAGTCCTCCCTGGTAGGTCGACGAGCATGCGGCATCCCGCGCAGTCGTCGATGCGGATCGAACCGCCGTGCAGTTCGACGATCTCCTTGACGATGGCCAGGCCCAGCCCGGCGCCCCCGCCGTCGGCGGTGCGCCCGGCGTCGAGCCTGGAGAAGCGTTCGAAGACGCGCGCCCTGGCCGGCGCCGGGATGCCCGGCCCCCGGTCGGCGACGGAGAGACACACACCGGCCCCGGAAGACGAGGCGGTCACGGTGACCGTGCCGTCCGGCGGGCTGTGCCGTACCGCGTTGTCGAGCAGGTTGGCCAGGACCTGCGCCAGCAGGTCGGGGTCGGCGAGGACCACGAGCCCGGCGGGGACCGAGGTGGCGAGCCGGACGTCCTCGCGCGCCAGCGCCGCCTCCAGGACGGCCTGCTCCACCAGGGGCCGGAGCTCGACCGCCTCCGGTTCGATGAGCCGCGCGCCGGAGTCGAGCCGGGACAGGTCGAGGAGCTGGGCGACCAGCCGGCCGAGCCGTTCCGTCTGGGCGAGCGCGGTGCGCATGGTGACGGGGTCGGGCGCGGACACGCCGTCCACGACGTTCTCCAGGACGGCGCGCAGGCCGGTGATGGGCGTGCGCAGCTCGTGGCTCACGTTGGCGACCAGCTCGCGGCGCTGCCGGTCGACCTCGCCGAGGTCGGCGGCCATCGCGTTGAAGGCCCGCGCCAGCTCGCCCACCTCGTCGCGCGAGGTGGCCTGGACGCGCAGCGAGTAGCGGCCCTTGGCGATGGTCTGGGCGGCCCTGGCCATCTCGCGCAGCGGCCTGGTCATGCCCATGGCGAGCAGTTGCACCATGATGAGGGCGAGCGCCACGGCCACGCCGATGCGCACCTCGCGCGAGAGCCCCGAGTTGATGCCGACCTCGTTCACCACGAACGCGGTGGCGACGGCCAGCACGATGACGATGCCGAGCTTGACCTTGATCCGGCCCAGGAAGTCGAGCGGTCTCATGGCCGCACCAGCGCGTAGCCGACGCCGTGCACGGTGCGGACCACGTCGGAGCCGAGCTTGCGGCGCAGCGCCCGCACATGGCTGTCGACCGTCCGGGTGGCGGCCGCCTCGGAGAACCCCCACACGTCCGACAGCAGCCGTTCCCGCTCGAACACCTGGCCCGGCCGCTCGGCGAGGCGGCGCAGCAGGTCGAACTCGGTGCGGGTGAGCTGGGCCTCGGCGCCGCGGACGAAGACCCGGCGGGCGGCGGTGTCGATGCGCACCTCCCCCACCTTGATCACGGTGTCCTCGGCGGCGAGCTGTCCGGCCCGTTCCACCCGGCGCAGCAGCGCGTGGATCCTGGCCACCAGCTCGCGCATGCTGAACGGCTTGGCCAGGTAGTCGTCCGCGCCCACGCCCAGCCCGACCAGCACGTCGGTCTCCTCGCCGAGCGCGGTCAGCATGAGGACGGGCACCGGCCGGGCGGCCTGCATCCTGCGGCACACCTCCAGCCCGTCGAGCCCCGGCAGCAGCCGGTCCAGGATCACCAGGTCGGGCTCGGCCCGGTCGAACTCGGCGAGCCCGGTCTGCCCGTCGCCGGCCGTCCTGACCTGGAACCCCTCGGCGGCCAGCCGGTCGCGCACGGCCAGCGCGATCGTCTGGTCGTCTTCCACCACGAGAATGCGTCGCCGCTGCGTCACAATCGAGAGCCTAGAAGCGGGGTGTGCAGACGGCACTCCCCAATTCGTGCACATCCGGTGCAGACTTGGGCAGTGGACATCCCTGGATACTTGCGCCGTCTCGGCCTGCCCGAACTGGAGCACGCCGCGCCCTCCGCCGCCGCCCTGCGCGCCCTGCACACCGCGCACGTGGAACGGGTCGCGTACGAGGTGCTGGAGATCTGGCTGGGCAGGCCCACGACGGTGGATCCGCTGGAGTCGGCGGGCCGGATACTCGGCGGCCGCGGCGGCTACTGCTACCACCTGAACGGGGCGTTCTCCGAGCTGCTGGCGAAGCTCGGCTACGCGGTGACGCGTCATGTGGGCGGGGCGCAGGGCCGGGGCGAGGAGCCGGGGATCGCCGGCAACCACCTGGTGCTGACCGTGTCGGGGCTGCCGGACGAGACCAACCCTGGTGGCGCTTGGCTGGCGGACGTCGGGCTGGGCGACGGGCTGCACGAGCCGCTCCCGCTGGTCTCCGGCGTCTACCGTCAGGGCCCGCACGAGTACGGGCTGCGCCCGTCGGACCTGGCGCCCGGCGGGTGGCGGCTGGACCACGACCCGAGCGGCTCGTTCATCCGCATGGACTTCGGCATGGAACCGGCCGTGATGGCGGACTTCGCGGCCAAGCACGAGCACCTGACCACGTCGCCGGAGTCGGGGTTCGTGCGGGTCGCGGTGGTGCAGCGGCGGGACGCGCGGGGAATCGACAGCCTGCGCGGGCTGGTGCTGTCGCGGCTCGGCGTGGGGGCCGACAGGGTGACGCTGGACAGCGCCCGCGACTACTTCGCCGCGCTGGCCGACGTCTTCTCCCTGCCGCTGGAGGACGTGAGCGGCAGGGAGAAGGAGAAGCTGTGGGGCAGGTTGCACGCCGCGCATGAGGCGTGGCTTGCCTGACGGGGTACACAGCTCGTCGGGAGGCGTATCGCTGGTGCACGTGGCCATGGGAGACACCGGGAAGCTCGCGGGGCGTTATCGGCTGCTGAACCCCCTCGGCGGGGGCGAGCTGTTGCTGGCCTTCGACGAGGTGGAGCACCGTGACGTGGTGGTGCGGCGGCTGCGCGCCCCCGCCGGGAGCCTGGACACGGCGGTGCGGGAGGCGCGCCGGACGGTGGGGTTCGTGCATCCGGCGATCGCGCCGCTGCTCGACGTGCCGGTGGAGGACGGCGAGCCGTGGCTGGTGACGGCGTTCGCGGAGGGCTCGTCGCTGGAGCAGACGGTGCGCGGGCGGGGTCCGCTGCCGGTGCGGCAGACGGCCCGGGTGGGCGTGTACGTGCTGTCGGCGCTGACGGCGGCGCACGCGGCCGGGATCGTGCACGGGCGGGTGCAGCCGGGCAACGTGCTGCTGTCGCCGACCGGGCGGGCGTTGCTGACCGGGTTCGGGCTGCCCTCGATGGGGATGCGGCCGGGCGCCGATCTGTGGTCGCTGGCCGCCACGCTGCACTTCGCGGTCGAGGGCAGGCCGCCCGGCCAGGTGCCGGCCGAGGCCTCGGACCCGCTCCGGGCGCTGATCAGGGCGATGCTCACGCCGGCCGTGCCGCCGGTGGACGCGCTGGAGTGGACGCTGGGGCGGCTCGCGTCGGACCGCTCCCTGGAGCAGGTGGTCGCGGCCGACGGGCCGCTGCCGCCCGCGCGGGTGGCGGGCGTGGGGCTGGCGGTGCTCGACCGGCTCGCCGCGTGGCACGGGCGCGGCGAGCACCACGGCGGGGTGCAGCCGGGCACCGTGCTGATCGACGCCGAGGGCCGGGCCGCGCTGGTCCCGCCGCCGGTGCCGGCGCCGCCGCCCGCCTACCTGCCGCCGGAGGTGGTGCCGGGTCCGGCGCGCGACCTGTGGGCGCTCGGGGCCACGTTGTTCCTGGCCGTGGAGGGCAGGCCGCCCGCTCCCGGCGCGTCGCTGCTGCGCGCGGGGCCGCTGGCGCCGTATCTGGTCGGATTGCTGTCAGGGCCGCCGGCCGGGCGGCCCACGCCGGAGGCGCTGCGGCGGCAGCTGCTCGACGTACTGGCCCGTTGCGATATATCGTGATCGGGGAACCCCGGCGGTGGGCTCGCTCGTTGTCCGCACGACGCAGAATGTGGGAGAGGCGGGGCGTGCGCTCCGCGTTCGGAGGATGTTGAGTATGTCGCCAATCCAGAAGTACGCCATCGGCGCCGGCGTGGCAGTCCTGTTCTCGTGGATCTTCCTTCCGGGCTGGCTGACCCTGCTCGTCGTCCTCGGCGTGGTCGCCGCCCCGGTGGTCGGCTATTTCATGCTCGACCCGTCGCAGCGCGAGCGGCTCAAGAGGGCCCGCCGGCGCGGCATCGGCCGCTGAGGCGATCCGGCGGGGGCCCTCAGGCCTCCGCCGCCGTCGCCACCCGCTGGGTGACGCGGCGCTCGACGTAGAACGACAGGAACGGCACGGTGCCGCCGAGCATGACGCCCAGCATGTAGGGCCACGCCCAGCGGGCCTTCATGCCCAGGTTCATCACCGCGACCAGGTAGAGCATGTAGAGGCCGCCGTGGATGGGCGAGATCACCTTCGACGGGCCGGGGATGTCGAAGCCGTAGCGCAGCACCATGCCGCCGCAGAGCACGAGCAGCATGACGCCGACGATGTAGGCGAGCACCCGGAAGGGCTTGAGAGCCGATTCCACCGTTAACCTTCCAGAACCATTTCGGGGGACTCTTCACGGTCCCGATCCGCTCGTACGGCGTCGCGTACGAAGTGGAACCACATGAACACGGCGAACCCCGCGAAGATCCACCAGTTGGCGGCGTAGGCGAGGTTGCGCCAGGTGACTTCGCCGCCGGCCATCGGCGGCGGCGAGGCGACCTGGGTGAGCGCGCCTGAGGGCGGCTCGGCCACGACGTAGCCGTTGCGCACCCGCTCGCCCTGCCACAGGTTGACCAGCTCGCCGGTCGCCACCGTCTGCACCTGGCCGGGGGGCAGCCCTTCCTGCCTGCGCTGGACGGTGTCGCTGCCCTGCTGCGGGCGCAGCCGGCCCGGCACGCTCATCCGGCCCGCCGGCACGGCCGTGGCCGCGGGGTCGGCGGCGTCGGCCACCCAGCCGCGCACCACCGGCATCAGCGTGCCGTCGTCGAGCCTGATCGGGGTCAGCACCCAGTAGCCGTGGTCGCGCGAGACCTTGCCGCCGGGCGCGTCGACGTCGGGCCGCCGGTCGGCGACCAGGAGCTGGCGGCCGGCTTCGTAGACGCCTTCGACGGTGACCTTGCGGGCGACGGCGGTGCCCTGCATCTGCGCGCCGAGGGGGGCCAGCTCCGTGACGGGGACCGGGGCGGGGTCGGTGGTCATCATCGGCCGCCCCGAGTCCTCGAACACGCCGAGCTGCCAGCGGCCCAGCATGATGAACGCGATCACGACCCCGATCGTGAGCAGGTGCAGCCCAAGCAGGCGCGGCGAGAGCAGGGTCTTGAGCATGGATTAAAAGTATCCGCCCACGTGACCGGTCTCGTAATCAGCCCGCCGCAGGGAAGGCGATAAAACGCGCAAATGCGGCAGGCGATCACGCTAGGCTGCTGGCCATGTCTGACCAGCATATCGATCCCGCGGGCAACACCCAGCAGTTCCGCGCGTTCGCGCAGCGGTCCGAGCAGGAGTCTGCCGCCTCCGCTGCCAAGAAGTCGCCGGTTCTGCCGATCATCGCGGTGGTCGTCGTCGTCGCCGTCATCGGTGTGGCGGCGTTCCTCCTGCTGCGGTAGACCTCCCTTCACGTCACGGGGGGCCACCCGCCACGGACCGTGGCGGGTTTTCGTCATGCCCCGGGCCCTCTGATCAGCGGCGCTGACGCACCACGAGAGCGCTGCCGCCGCCGCGCCTGGACGGCTCGGCGACCGCCTGGACGCGGTCCCCGCGGAGGAACTCCAGCGCGGTGGCCGCGCCGATCTCCGGGTTCAGCACCAGGTCGTGGCCCCTGGCCTCCAGCTCCTGCTCGTAGCGGTCGAGGAAGCCCTGCTCGGCCTGCGTCTGCGCGGTGTTGCGCTGCGTCGCCCTGGGCGCGGCCAGCGCCTCGGGCAGCGACATGCCGAACTCGTACCGGTTGACCAGGATCTGCAGCACGGTCGTGATGATCGTGGAACCGCCCGGAGAGCCGAGCGCCATCACCGGCCTGCCGTGGTCGAACACCAGCGTCGGCGCCATCGACGAGCGCGGCCGCTTGCCGGGGGCGGGCAGGTTCGGGTCGCCCGGCGCCGGGCCGAAGGTGAAGTCGGTCAGCTCGTTGTTGAGCAGGAAGCCGCGGCCCGGCACCACGATGCCGTTGCCTCCGGTGGACTCGATCGTCAGGTTGTACGCGACCACGTTGCCCCACCGGTCGGCCACCACCAGGTGCGTGGTCTCCGGGCCCTCGGCCGTGGTCTCCGCGGCGGTGCCCTGCGGCGCCGGGCAGGTCTCGTACGAGCCGTCGGGGCTGCCGGGAGCGGCCGGGTGCGCGATGGCGCGGTCGCCGACCAGGCAGGCGCGTTCCTTGGCGAAGCCGTCGGACAGCAGCTCCTTCAGCGGCACGCCAGGCACGTCGCCGACGTAGGCGTTGCGGTCGGCGAAGGCCAGCCTGGACGCCTCCAGATACTCGTGCACCCCGGTTTCGGGCAGCGCGTCGAGGATGTTGAGCGCCTCCCCCACGGTCGAGCCGCCCGACGACGGCGGCGCCATGCCGTACACCGTCAGGCCCTTGTAGCCGGACCTGGTCGGCTCGCGCAGCAGCGCGCGGTAGTCGCGCAGGTCGCGCAGTTCCATCAGGCCGGGCCTGACGTTCCTGGTGGCTCCGGGGGCGACCGGCGGGCGCTTGACCGTGGCCACGACCTCCTTGCCGAGCTCTCCCCCGTACAGCCAGCCGGTGCCGCGCCGGCCCAGCTCGCGGTAGGTGGCGGCCAGCTCGGGGTTCCTGAAGACGGAGCCGACGGGCGGCGGCGCGCCGTTCGGCAGGTAGAGCTTCGCCGTGGAGGTGAAGTCCTTGAAGCGGGCGGCGTTCTGCGCGGTCTGGTCGTGGAACGTCTGGTCGACCACGAATCCCCTGGACGCGACCGTGACGGCCGGTTGGAGCGCCTGCTTCAGCGACATCGTGCCGAACCGGCGTAAGGCCAGGTCCCACTGCGCGACCGCGCCCGGCACGCCCGCCGACAGGCCGCTGGTGACCGCCTCCTCGAAGGGGATGCCCTCCAGCGAGGTGGCCGTCATGGCCCGGGGCGCGGCCTCGCGGCCGTCGATGGTGTGCACCTTCCGGCGCTGGGCGTCGTAGTAGACGATGAAGCCGCCGCCGGCCAGACCGGCGGAGTAGGGCTCGGTGACGCCCAGCACCGCGCCGGCGGCCACGGCGGCGTCGACGGCGTTGCCGCCTCTCTTGAGCACGTCGACGGCCGCCTTGGAGGCGTCGAGGTCGACGGTCGCGACCGCGCCTCCGTACCCCTCGGCGACCGGGACCTTCTGCGGTTGGTGATGTGGTCCGGCCACCGCCGGCGCGGCGGGGGCCAGGGTGACGAGGACTGCTGCTGCGGGAACGATCACGTGGCGCATGGACTCCACGATGACCTAGGTACGCCCCGGGCGGTAGGGCCCCCTGCGACACCCGGGGGATGCGCCGGCCGGCACCCGGGCCTAGCGTGGTGGCCGTGCGCAAGAAGTCAGTGCTGGACCCGTACAACGCGCTGGTGGTGGCGGCCGCCCAGCTCGTGCTCTCGTACGGCGCGTACTGGGGGCAGCGCGACTTCCGCGAGCCGCTGGACTGGCTGGCGGTCGCGCTGCTGCTGGTGGGGCCGGTGGGCGTGCTGCTCCGGCGGCGCTATCCGGTCGGGACCTCCGTCGTCGCGCTCGCGGCCACCTACGCCTACACCTGGTCCGGATACCCGTACGGGCCCGTCTACCTGTCGCCGATCATCCTGCTGTTCTCCCTCGTCACCCTGGGGCAGCGGGTCAAGGCGTGGGTGATGGCCGGGGTGACCATCGTGGTCTTCATCACCTACGGCTACATCCGGTCGGGCGAGCCGACGGGGCTCTTCCACGACCTGGCGGTGACCGCGTTCGTCCTGCTCCTCATGGTGGTGGCGGAGCTGACCAGGATCGTCAGGGAGCGGCGCGCCCAGCAGCAGCGGGCGGCCGAGGAGGAGAACAGGCGGCAGGCCAGCGAGGAGCGGCTGACCATGGCGCAGGAGCTGCACGACGTGCTGGCGCACAACATCTCGCTCATCCACGTGCAGGCCTCGACCGCGCTGCACCTCATCGACGACAACCCCCAGCAGGCACGCACCGCGCTGGCCACGATCAAGACCGCCTCCAAGGAGGTGCTCGGCGAGATGCGCTCGGTGCTGAACGTGCTGCGCGACGGCGCCCCCCGCTCCCCCACCGCCGGGCTGGACCGCCTCGACGAGCTGCTCGAGCGCTCCGGCCTGGACGTGACGCTGGAACGCGCCGGCTCGCGCGCGCTGCCGCCGCAGGTCGAGCGGGCCGCCTACCGGATCGTCCAGGAGTCGCTCACCAACGCCGCCAGGCACGCCCCCGGCGCGGCGGTGACGGTCCTGCTCGCGTACGGGGCCCGCGAGCTGGTCATCGAAGTCACCGACGGCGGCTCCACCACACCCCCCGTGCTGGCCGGAGAGGGCAGCGGCAACGGCATCCCCGGCATGCGCGAGCGCGCCGTCGCGCTGGGCGGGACGCTGGTGGCCGGTCCATCAGGCCGCGGCTTCCGGGTCGCGGCCCGCCTGCCCCTTCCCGAGGAGAAAGCATGATCAAGGTGTTGCTCGCCGACGACCAGGCGCTGGTGCGGGCGGGCTTCAAGGCCCTGCTCGACGCCCAGCCCGACATGGGCGTGGTCGCCGAGGCCGCCGACGGCGCGGAGGCCATCCGGCTGGCCCGCGAGCACGGGCCCGACGTGGTGCTCATGGACATCCGCATGCCGGGCATGGACGGGCTCACCGCCACCCGGCAGATGCCGGAGGGGCCGCACATCATCATCCTGACCACGTTCGAGCTGGACGAGTACGTCTTCGAGGCGTTGCGCGGCGGGGCCAGCGGGTTCCTGGTCAAGGACACCGAGCCGGCCGAGCTCATCCAGGCGGTGCGGGTGGTCGCGGCCGGCGAGGCGCTCCTGTCGCCGAGCGTGACCCGCCGCCTGATCGCCGAGTACGCGTCGCGCGCCAAGGAACCGCTGGCCGCCGAGAACCTGGACCAGCTCACCGACCGCGAGCGCGAGGTGCTCACCCTGGTCGGCGGCGGCATGACCAACGACGAGATCGCGGCGAAGCTGTTCATGTCCCCGGCCACGGCCAAGACGCATGTGAGCCGGGCGATGATGAAGCTGCACGCCCGGGATCGGGCGCAGCTGGTGGTGATCGCGTACGAGTCCGGCCTGGTGAAACCGGGCTGGCTGTGACCCGGTCGCGCTCCTCGAACCAGCCGCGGATCAGCGGCACCAGGTCGGACGGGTTTTCGTCAGGCTAGGTTGACAGCCACTTGATTGTCAGCCTAGCCTGACAGCGTGGACATGGGAGAACTCTCTGAGCGCATCAGGTCCAACGACCCCGCCGTAGGGCTGAGGGCCGTCGGCGCCCTGCACCGCCTCGCCGAGCAGGTCGAGGCCGTCTCCGTGGCGCTCGCCCGCGAGCAGGGCTGGACGTGGGAGCAGATCGGCGACGCGCTCGGCATGTCACGCCAGTCGGTGCACGCCAAGTACGGGAAGTGAGGCCAGGCATGTTCGGCATGGAGAAGAGCCCGTTCGCGGTGGCCGTCAAGGCCGCCATGGAAGAGGCCAGGCGGCGCGGCGACCGGCGGATGGGCACCGAGCACCTGCTGCTCGGCGTGCTGCGCGACCCGTCGGGGCCGCCGGCCGGCGCGTTCGGGGTCCGAGCGGAGGCGGCCAGGGCAGCGCTGGACGAGCTGGACCGGGCGGCGCTGCGGGCCATCGGCGTCGACCCCGGTTCCGTGGCGGACGCCAGGCCGCGCAGGCACCCGTCGCTGCCGGGCACCGCGCTGACGTCGAGCGCCCGCGCCGTCATCAACCAGGCCGTCAAGGCCACGTCCCGCAAGACCAGGGACCGCACCGGGCCGAGCGCCCTCCTGCTCGCGCTCCTCGACCAGCGCCACCCGGACCCGGTGGCGGAGCTGATCGACCACCTCGGCGTCGACCGCGCCGCCGTCCGCTCCCGGCTGGAGCGGGCCGCCTGATGGCCGGACTGCGTGACGTGGTGGTCGACTGCGCGCACCCCGCCTCGCTCGCCCGGTTCTGGGCCGCCGCGCTCGACGGCTACGAGGTGGCTCCGTACGACGACGCCGAGCTGGCCAGGCTGCGCGCCCAGGGGATCGACGACCCCGAGGACGACCCCACGGTCCTGGTGGAGGGCGGGCCTCCGCGGCTGTGGTTCCAGCGGGTCCCGGAGCGCAAGGCGGGCAAGAACCGCCTCCATCTCGACCTTCAGGCCGAGGACCGGGAGGCCGAGGCCGAAAGGCTCGCCGGGCTCGGGGCGACCGTGCTGGACCGGCGCGAGGAGTGGACGGTGCTGGCCGACCCCGAGGGCAACGAGTTCTGCGTCTTCTGAACCCTCACGGCCCGAAGGTGAACATGCGCTCGCCCGGCACCAGAGGCTCGGGGCGCCCTGTGAAGCGGTGCGCGCCCACGCCGAACCCCGCCTCCGGGTCCGACAGCCACGAGAGCTCGAAGCCGCGCTCGCCGAACCACTCACAGATCAGCGGCACCAGGTCGGGCGGGGTGCGGTGCCGGGTCCAGATGACGGTGCCGCCGGTGGCGCAGAGCCGCGCGCAGTAGCCGACGGTGCGCCGGACGTCCTCGTCGGTGAGGTTGCCGAACAGCCCGCAGGCGAGCACCAGATCGGCGGGCGCCATGCCCTCGTAGCAGTCGGTGCGGGCGGCGTCGGCCGTCACCACCTCGACCTGGTCCAGGCCCGCCGCCGCGGCCGCCCGCCGGGCGATCGCGGCGTTGCCCGGATCCAGCTCCACCAGGCGCGCCCGTACGTCGGCACGGCGGGGATGACCGGCCAGCACGCCGAGGACGTCACGGCCCTGGCCGGCGCACAGGCTGATCGCCTTCACCGGGCCGGGGGCGCAGGCGTCCAGCGCCGCCCCGACCCGCTCCTGGACGGCCCGCAGCCGCCGCGCCAGCCACGAACCGGGGAGGTCGTACGCGTCGTGCCAGGTCTGCCAGTCCATGACGCACATCCTCGGGCGTACGGGACGGCGAACGGAAGCAAAGGAGGTAAACGGCACGGAGGGTGAAAGAACTGTCACTGGCCGCGTCCGGGCCAGGGCCGTTACGTTCGGAGGAGACCTTCGGCGGAGGGGACGATGATGCAGGCGGCGGCCCTGTTCGGCAGTGGTCTCGTCGCCGGTCTGGTGGCGGGGACCGCGTCGTGCACGGCCGTGCAGGGGGGCCTGCTCGTCGGGCTGACCGGGGAGCGCGACCGGGTGGTGCTGGGGTGGTTCCTGACGGGCCGGCTGCTGTCCTACACGGCGGCGGGCGCGCTGCTCGGGCTCGCGGGCTCGGCGGTGAAGCCGCCGCCGCAGGCGCGGGCGGTGCTGCTGGTGGCGGCGGGCCTCATGGTGATCGCGTTCGCGGTCAGGCTCTACCGCCGCCCCGGTTGCCAGCCGCCGCGCCGCGCGTTCGGCGGGCTGGGCCCGCCGCTGCTCGGGGCCGCCACGATCCTGGTGCCGTGCGGGGTGACGATCGGCATGGAGCTGGTCGCGATCACCAGCGGCTCGGCGCTGTCGGGGGCCGCGGTGATGGCCGGGTTCGTCCTCGGCACCGCGCCCGCGCTGGCGCTGCTGGGCTGGCTGCTGCGGCGCGTCACCCGTACGAGACTGGCGAGGGCGGCGGCGGTGCTGGCCGTCGCGGCGGGGCTGTGGACGGTCGGCACGGGCGTCAACCTCGGGGGCTGGCTGCCCGCCACCGCGACCACGACCGGCACGCGGAGCCCTGTCGTGACCATCTGGGCGCTGCGCGACGGCTACCGTCCGGCGGCGGTGGAGGCGCCCGCCGGGGTGCCGGTCGAGGTGGTGTTCAAGCTGGTCGACCGGGGCTGCACGGAGACCGTGGCGTTCGCCGGGCGGGACCTGGCGCTGCCCGCGACCGTGCGGCTGCCGCCACAGCCGCCGGGCACGCTCCGCTACGCCTGCGGCATGGGCATGTTCACCGGGATAATCAAGTTCTCCTGAGGCGCTCGGCGATTACGGTTCGCAATCGGGCGATCACATGCCACCCTTCTGGCATGCTCTGGCAAGGTGATGCGACGAGGCCGGCCGTCCCGGCGCCGCGCGTGGGTGACGAGGCGGAGCTGCTGATGGCCGCGCAGCGGGGCGACGCCCAGGCCGCGCACCGGCTCGGCAGGCTCTACGCCCAGCGCGGCGACCGCGGCGCGGCCCGCCACTGGTGGGAGTCCGCGGCCGGGGCCGGGAACGTCGACAGCGCCTACAACCTGGGCCTGTGGCACGAGAAGCACGGCACGCTCGACGAGGCGCTCGGCTGGTACGAACGCGCGGCGGCGGCGGGTGACGCCGAGGCGGCGGTCAACCTGGCGACGCTGCTGCAGGAGCAGCGCGGCGACCCCGGCAGGGCCAGGATCTGGTTCGAGCGCGCGGCCCAGGCGGGCAGCCGGACGGCGGCGCGCAGGCTGGCGCTGATCTGCGAAGACACCGGCGAGCTCGTGGCGGCGCGTGACTGGCACCGGCAGGCGGCGGCGGGCGGCGACGCCGCGTCGGCGCACGACCTGGGTTTCCTGGCCTACTCGGCGGGCGAGGACGCCGAGACCGTGCGCTGGTGGGAGACCGCCTGCCGGGCCGGTCATGCCGGCGCGGCCTACTGCCTGGGCCTGCTCCTGCAGGCCGGGCGCGATCCGGAGGGCGCCGAGGCCTACTACCGGCTGGCCGCCAAGAGCGAGCATCCCGGCGCGGCGGTCCAGCTCGGCGCCATCGCGCTGTCGCGCCGCGACCTGCGCACCGCCAGGGGCTGGTACGAGCAGGCGGCGTACGCGGGTCGGCTGGAGGGCCAGCGGATGGCCGGGTTCGTCTGCGTGGAGCTGGGCGACGCGAAGGGCGCCAGCCACTGGTTCGGCAGGGGCGCGGCGGCCGGAGACCCGGAGTCGGCGTTCAACTTCGGGCTGCTGCTGATCGCCGAGTTCGGCGACCTGAAGGGCGGCCGCCACTGGTTCCGGCAGGCGGCGCTGGCCGGCCACCACCAGGCGGCGCTGGAGCTGGCCGGGCTGCTGTCGGCGGCGGGCCGGGGCGCCGAGGCCGAGGAGTGGCTGACCGACCCGCCGCCGCCCGTCTGGGACCGGACGGCCGAGCCGGAGCTGGCCGCCAGGGCCGAGCTGGCGGCGCTGGCGACCGATCGCCGTGGCGGCGTGGCCCTTGAGGTGGCGGAGCTGAACGAGATCCTCGGCACCTGGGACCTGGTGACGAGGCCGCTGCTCGACCACGGCGAGGTGATCGCCTGGCTGGTGGCGCGGAGCGGGCTGCACGCGAGCGCGGTCGAGCACCTCGCGTCGGTGCGCGGCACGCTGCTGCGCCCGGGCAGCGCCCCGTGGCCCAGCCCGGTGGAGGTCGCCCACGTGCTGTCGACGGCGCGCGAGCTGCGCGGCAGGCTCGGCCTGTCCGGCGCCGCTCGTGACGGCGCCGACGCCCGCATGCCCGGGTTCTAGGCCGCCAGGACGTCGGCGACTTTGGTGTGCGGCAGGTGGAGTGCCTGGGCGACGGGCTCGTTGGTGAGGGCGCCGTCGTGGGTGTTGAGGCCGCCCGCGAGGCCCGCGTCCTCCTTGAGCGCGTCCTTCCAGCCCAGGTCGGCCAGCTTGAGCGCGTACGGGAGCGTGGCGTTGGTGAGCGCGTAGGTCGAGGTGTTGGGCACCGAGCCCGGCATGTTGGCCACGCAGTAGAAGACCGAGTCGTGCACCCGGTAGGTGGGCTCGGCGTGCGTGGTCGGCCGCGAGTCTGCGAAGCAGCCGCCCTGGTCGATGGCGATGTCGACGAGCACCGAGCCCGGCTTCATGCGGGCGACCAGTTCGTTGGTGACCAGCGTCGGGGCCTTCGCGCCGGGGATGAGCACCGCGCCGATGACCAGGTCGGCGGCCAGGACCTCCCGCTCGATCGCGTACGCGGTCGACACCAGCGTCTTGAGCCTGCCCTGGTAGACGGCATCGATGAAGCGCAGCCGGTCGACGTTGGTGTCGAGCACGGTGACGTCCGCGCCCATGCCGACGGCGATCTGCGCGGCGTTCAGCCCGGAGACGCCGCCGCCGATGACGGCGATCTTCGCGGGGGCCACGCCCGGCACGCCGCCGGGCAGCACGCCGCGGCCGTCGTTGAACCGCATCAGGTTGTACGCGCCCACCTGCGGCGCCAGCCTGCCCGCCACCTCCGACATGGGCGCGAGCAGCGGCAGCGCCCCGTTGACCTGCACGGTCTCGTACGCGATGGCGGTGGTGCGGGCGGCCAGCAGCGCGTCGGTGCACGGCCGTGAGGCGGCGAGGTGCAGGTAGGTGAAGATCACCAGGCCCTCGCGCAGCCGGTGGTACTCCTCGGCGATCGGCTCCTTGACCTTGAGCACCAGGTCGGCCTCGGCCCACACCTGGTCGGCGCTGTCGCGGATCTTCGCTCCGGCGGCGAGATACTCCTCGTCGGTGATGTGCGAGCCCTCGCCCGCGCCGCGCTGGACGGTCACGTCATGGCCGCGCTCGACCAGCTCGTGCACCCCGGCCGGGGTGGCGGCGACGCGGTATTCGTGGTTCTTGACCTCGGCAGGTACGCCGATCTTCATGGGCTGTCTGTCCTTTCGGAGAAAAAAATATCCGGTACGGGATCCCGTACCGGATATTTTGTCGTTCAGAGGCGCGCCCACGCCTCCTTCAGCACACTTCGAAGAATTCCGCCGATCTCCTCGAACTCCTGCGGCCCGGCGATCAACGGCGGCGCGAGCTGGATGACGGGGTCGCCGCGGTCGTCGGCCCGGCAGTAGAGGCCGGCGTCGAACAGCGCCTGCGACAGGAACCCGCGCAGCAGCCGCTCGGACTCCTCGGCGTTGAACGTCTCCTTGGTGTCACGGTCCTTGACCAGCTCGATGCCCCAGAAGTAGCCGGAGCCGCGCACGTCTCCGACGATGGGCAGGTCGTCCTTCAGGCCCTCCAGCGTAGCCCTGAACAGCGGCTCGTTCCTGGTGACGTGGCCGAGCAGGTCCTCGCGCTCGAAGATGTCGAGGTTGGCCAGCGCCACGGCGGCCGAGACGGGGTGGCCGCCGAAGGTGTAGCCGTGGGCGAAGATCTCGTCGCCGTTCTTGAACGGCTCGAACAGGCGGTCGTGCGCGATCATCGCGCCGATCGGCGAGTAGCCGCTGGTCATGCCCTTGGCGCAGGTGATGATGTCGGGGACGTAGTCGAACTTCTCGCCGCCGAACATGGTGCCGAGGCGGCCGAAGGCGCAGATGACCTCGTCGGAGACGAGCAGCACGTCGTACTCGTCGCAGATCTCGCGCAGCCGCTGCCAGTAGCCGGGCGGCGGCGGGAAGCAGCCGCCGGCGTTCTGCACCGGCTCGGCGAAGACGGCGGCCACCGTGTCGGGGCCCTCCATCTCGATGGCGCGGGCCACCCGCTCGGCCGCCCAGTAGCCGTACTCCTCGGGCGTCATGCCGGGGACGCCGGTGGTCTCGTCGGCGCGGTAGTGGTTGGTGTTCGGCACCCGCACGGAACCGGGCACGAGCGGCTCGAACATCTGCTTGAACGCCGGGATGCCGGTGATCGACAGGGCGCCCTGCGTGGTGCCGTGGTAGGCGATCTGGCGGCTGATGACCTTGTGCTTGAGCGGCTTGCCGATGAGCTTGTAGTACTGCTTGGCGAGCTTCCACGCGCTCTCGACGGCCTCGCTGCCGCTGGTGGTGAAGAACACGCGGTTGAGGTCGCCGGGCGTCAGGCTCGCCAGGCGCTGGGCCAGCTCCGCGGCCTTGGGGTGCGCGTACGACCAGAGCGGGAAGAACGCCAGCTCCTGCGCCTGCTTGGCGGCGGCCTCGGCCAGCTCGCCGCGTCCGTGGCCCACCTGGACGACGAAGAGCCCCGCCAGACCGTCGAGGTAGCGCTTGCCGTGGATGTCGTAGATGTAGGAGCCCTCACCGCGGACGATGGTGGGCACCTCGGACTTCTGGTAGGAGCTGTGCCTGGTGAAGTGCAACCACAGGTTGTCCTGCGCGGCCTTCAGGACGTCGTGTTCCGGCTGCGTCATGTGTATCTTCCCTCGTTCGATCTGCACACCAGTGTGCAACCTCACCAGCCACTTTGCCAAGGGATTGCGTCGCTACTCCAGTGACGTGAACCGAGATCCGCAGAACTTTTCGGTAACAACTACGAAATCCGCAGGTACCCTGGCGCAGTGGTCACACCCTTTCACCTGCTGTGAGCGGTGGTGTGATCCAATGGAACGCCCGACCATCGAGAAGACCCCCGGGGGACCGTCCCGTGACTCCTGAGCAGATCGAGAGCGCCGTTGCGGCTGCGATGCCGCAGACCGTCGAGGAGCTCAAGCGGCTGGCCGCCATCCCGTCGGTCGCCTTCCCCGGCCACCCCGAGGAGCCCGTGCACGCCGCCGCGGCGGCGGTGGAGGAGCTGCTGCGCAGCACCGGCCTGCCGCGCGTGCAGCGCGTCCCGGTCGACAACAGCTTCCCCGCCGTGTTCGCCGAGGCTCCCGCGCCGCCCGGCGCGCCGACCGTCCTGCTGTACGCCCACTACGACGTGCAGCCCGCGGGCGACCCGGCCTCCTGGCGCACGCCGCCGTTCGAGCCCACGCTGATCGACGGCAAGCTGTACGGTCGCGGCGTGGCCGACGACAAGTCCGGCGTCATGTCGCACGTCGCCGCGCTCCGCGTCTTCCAGGGCCGCTTCCCGGTCGGCGTCAAGGTCATCATCGAGGGCCAGGAGGAATACGCCGGCGAGCGGCTGGAGGCGTTCGTCGAGCGCAACCCCGACCTGCTGAGGGCCGACGCGGTGGTGGTGGCCGACACCGGCAACCCGCGCGTCGGCGACCCGGCGGTGACGACCTCGCTGCGCGGCATGGCGGCCTTCACCATGGAGGTGCGCACGCTCCGCGAGCCGCTCCACAGCGGCTCGTTCGGCGGCGCCGCGCCCGACGCGCTGGCGGCGCTGATGCGCATGTGCGCCGCGCTGCACGACGAGAACGGCGACGTCCGGGTGCCCGGCCTGCCCCGCGGCAGCTTCCTGGGTCAGGGGCCGACGGAGGAGGAGTTCCGCAAGACCGCGGGCGTGGCCGACGGCGTGTCCCTGGTCGGCTCCGGCTCGCTGGCCGACCGGCTGTGGGCCTCGTACGCGATCACCGTGACCGGGCTCGACGTGCCGTCGGTCTCGGGTGCGGTCAACGCCGTGCAGCCGGTGGCGCGGGCCAGGGTGACGGTGCGGGTGCCGCCGGCGGGCGACCCGAAGACCACGGTCAACGCGGTGGTGGAGTTCCTGCAGCAGGTGGCGCCGTGGGGCGTGCGGGTGTCGTTCGGCGACCTCACGGTCGGCTCGGGCTTCCAGGCCGACTCGGGCGGCACGGCGCGCGCCGCGCTCAACAGGGCGATGGAGCGGGCCTTCGGCAGGCCGCCGCGCGACGTGGGGGCGGGCGGCTCGATCCCGCTGGTCAACACGCTGCTCAAGCAGTTCCCCGCGGCGGAGATCCTGCTGTTCGGCGCCGAGGACGAGGACGCCGCCTGCCACGCGCCGAACGAGCGGGTCGACCTGGAGGAGCTGCGCCGGGTGGTGACCACCGAGGCGCTCTTCCTGCAGGAGCTGGCGCAGCCGTAGTCAGAAGCGCCAGCGGGTCTGCGCGTAGTCGCCCTTGCGGAAGCCGAAGGCTCGCGCGGGGGCGACCTCGAACACCAGGGCCCGCCCGCCTGCGCTGTTGTGGAAGGCCCCGTCGTGGACGTCGAAGTGCCAGTCGGGGCCGTACTTCGCCTCCCAGGCGTCCGCCAGCGCCTTCAGCCCGCCCTCGTCGGTGACCTGCTCGGCGACGCCCTCCACGACCAGGTCCAGGCCCTGTCTTAGAGTGTTGGCGCCGGTGGTGAGCGCGACCTGCCGGTTGGCTTCCAGGTTTCTGGCCTTCTGCTCCTCCGGGCCGGTGCAGAAGTGGAGCGCGCCGTCCTGCCAGACGGCCAGCAAGGGCGTGACGTGCGGGCGGCCGTCGCGGCGTACGGTCGACAGCCACCAGACCTCGGCGCGTTCCAGCAGCTCGGCGGCCTCCTCCCAGGTGGTGGCGGCGGCGCCGCCGGCGCTGAAGCGGGGGTCGAGCTCGGTGATCGGTCTCATGGTGGTTCCTCCTTCGCAAGGAGTGGACCCGGCGGACGTCAGGAACTCATCGGCGGGCGCGGGAAGAGGGTGACGAACCGCTCGGCCACCTGCCGGTCCCCCTCCACCTCGGACTCTTCCAGGTTCCGGCCGGCGAACACCACGCTCCTGATCGTCTCGGCGTCGGCGCGCAGCACGGCGTCTCCTCCCGCGCCGTCCCTGGCGAAGGTGAGCTGCCCCGCCGAGACCGTCGCCAGGATGCTCTCCTCGCCGAGCCGCAGCTCGACGCTGCCCTCGAAGCCGTCCGCCGCCCCGGGGTCGAACGTCGACTTCAGGGCGTACAGGAGCGCGTCGACGCTCAGCGGCCCGGTCGAGGTGAGCGGCATCCGGCTGCCCCACTGGGCCAGGGCCAGCACCACCGGCTCCAGCTCGCTCCCCCGTTCCGTCAGCTCGTACACCCGGCTCGCGGCGGGCGGCGGCAGCTTGCGGCGGCGCAGCACGCCCGACTCCTCCAGCTCGCGCAGCCGCTGGGAGAGCACGTTCTGGCTCGCGCCGGGCAGGCCGGCGCGCAGGTCGGTGAAGCGTTTGGGGCCCAGCAGCAGCTCGCGCACGATCAGCAGCGCCCACCGCTCCCCGACGTGGTCGAGGGCACGGGCGACGCCGCAGGGGTCGTCGTAGGTTCGCATCGAAAATCCTTGCGAATTCGTACGTGTTAGTCCTAGTTTAGGACCAACACGTGATTGGAGCCATGACATGAACGCTCTGGACACCCTTCCACAGGGAGATGTCCGGCTATTGGAGCATCCGACCGCACGCAGGCTGCTCGTCTCGAAGGAACTCGCCCGGGTGGCTTACGTCGCCGCCGACGGGACACCACGCGTCTACCCGACGCTGTTCCACTGGAACGGCGAGGAAGTCGTCATGGCCACGTTCGCCGGCGCGGTCAAGATCAAGGCGCTGCGGGCCAGGCCCGAGGTCGCCATCACCATCGACACCTCGGCCACCCCGCCGGAGGTGCTGCTCATCCGCGGCCGGGCCGAGGTGACCGACGTCGACGGCATCGTGCCGGAGTACGCGCTCGCCCACCACCGCTACGCGGGCCCCGAGCAGGGGGCCAGGAACGTGGCCGAGGCCGACCGGCCGGGAGTCCGCATGGCCCGCATCGCCGTCCGGCCTGCGTGGGCCGGGGTGCTGGACTTCCAGACCCGCCTGCCCGGCCAGATGCCCTCGGGGGCGTGATGGCGACGTTCGCGCTGATCCACGGGGGCGGCGGCACCTCCTGGCCGTGGCGCCCGCTGGAGACCTGCCTGCGCGGGCGGGGGCACCGCACGGTGGCCGTGGACCTGCCGCTGGACGATCCGGACGCCGGGCTCACCGACCACGCCGACCATGTGATCGCCGAGGTGCGGAAGGCCGTCGGGCACCTGGACGGCCTCGTCGTCGTGGCGCACTCATGGGGCGGGTTCGTCGCCCCGATCGTCTGCGACCGGGCGAAGGCCGACCTGCTGGTGCTGCTGGCGGGCATGGTGCCGGCGCCCGGTGAGCCGCCCGCCGACTGGTGGGCGAACAGCGGTTTCGGCGACAAGGACATCGACGACCCGGTCGCGCTGTTCATGCACGACGTGCCCGCCGACCTCGCGGCCGAGGCGCTGCGGCACGGGCGGGGGCACGCCGAGAAGGCGCTCGTGGAGCCGTGGCCGCTGGACAAGTGGCCGGACGTGCCGACCCGCTACCTGCTCTGCCGCGACGACCGGTGGTTCCCGCCCGAGTTCGTCCGGCCGATGGTGCGCGAGCGGCTGGGCATCGAACCGGACGAGATCGGCGGCAGCCACAGCGTCATGCTGTCGCGGCCGGAGGAACTGGCCGACCGGCTCGCCGGCTACCTCTGAACGACCGGCAGCTCGTACACGCGGCGGACGCTGCTGCCCAGCCTGCCGATGTCGGCCCCGTACACGTGGATCGACACCCCCGTCTCGGAGCTGGTGTTGCGCACCAGGTGGATGTCGCCGGGCGGGGCGAAGCCGCTGACGTCGCCCGGCCGGTTGTCGGCGCGGCCGATCTCCACCAGATGGTCGCCCTCGTCCCGGTAGAGGGTCTCGTGCTCGTTGCCGCTGAGCACGGCGAACGCGCACCACGAGATGTGGTCGTGGATGGCGGTCTTCTGGCCGGGGCGCCAGACCACGGCCACGATCGAGAAGTCGTCCTGCGCGTGCAGGGGCCATGACACGTACGTCTCGGGCGAGCCCAGCCGCTCCTGTGCGGTCAGGATGTCCAGGCTCGGCAGCCGGTCGCGCATCAGGTCCGCGACGGCGAGTGCGGTGTCGCGGGCGGGAAGGCGGCGCGCGGTCAGCGCGCCGACGCCCGCCACCAGCTCGGCCAGGCCGGGCCGTACGGTCGTGACGGTGTCCATGCATCCTCCCGAGGTCGTGCGGCTTCCTCTTCCTACGGTCTCGCGCCGACTATCGATAGGTCCAACAGAAGTATTCGAGCCGACCTATAGATACGATTGATGAATGCTGGATGTCACCCGGCTCCGCGTCCTGCTCGCGGTCGCCCGTACCGGCTCGCTCACCGCGGCCGCCCGGGAGCTGCACTACGCGCAGCCGTCCGTCAGCCACCACCTCGCCCGGCTGGAGGCCGAGACCGGCGCCAAGCTGATCCAGCGGGCCGGGCGCGGCATCCGGCTGACCGAGGCCGGCAGGCTGCTGGCCGAGCGGGCGAGCGACATCGTCGGGCGGCTCGACGCCGCCGCCGAGGAGCTGGCCGCGCACGTCGGGCTGCAGACGGGGCGGGTGCGGCTGGCGGCGTTCCCCTCGGCGCTCGGCACGTTCATCCCCGAGGCGGCCGCCCTGCTGCGGAAGTCGCACCCGGGGCTGCGGCTCGAACTCACCGAGACCGAGCCGCCCGAGGCGCTGCGGCTGCTGCGGGCCGGGCGGGTGGACGTCGCGGTCATGTTCCGGTACGACGACACGGCGCCGGAGGCTCCCGGGCTTCAGCTGATCCACCTGTGGGACGAGCCGAGCTACCTGATCACCCCGGGGCCGGGGTCCGTGGAGGCCGGCTCGCCGGAGTCCGATGAGGCCGATCTGGGGGCTTTCACGGACGCGGCGTGGATCGCCGGGTGTGACCGGTGCCGGAGCCATCTGTTCGACCTGTGCGACAAGGCGGGGTTCGAGCCGCGCATCTCGTTCACCAGCGACGACATCGTGGCCGTGCAGGCGCTGGTGGCCGCCGGGATAGGCGTCACCGTGCTGCCGGCGCTCGCGCTGCGCGCGCACCGCCATCCGGACGTGACCGCGCGCCGCGTCCCGGGCTCCACCCGGCACGTGTTCGCCGCCGTCTACGGCCACCCGCCGCACCCGTCGGCCACCGAGGTGCTGGTCGCGGCCCTGCGCGACAGCCTTTAACCCCGTTGACGGGCTCCATAGGATGACGACATGCCGGATCTCTCCACACTCGCCCTCTTCTGTGCGGCCACCCTGGCGATTCTGCTCGTGCCGGGCCCGGCGGTGATCTTCATCGTCACGCGCAGCGTCGCCCAGGGCCGGGCGGCGGGGCTGGTCTCGGTTCTCGGCGTGCACGCCGGGTCGGTGGTCCACGTGGTCGCCGCCGCCCTCGGCGTCAGCGCCCTGCTCGCCGCGTCGGCGACCGCCTTCACGATCGTCAAGTACGCGGGCGTCGCCTACCTCGTCTGGCTCGGGCTCCGCAAGCTGCTGGCCCGGGGAACCGCTGAGGAGACGGTCGAGCTGCCGGAGCAGTCCAAGCGGCGGATGTTCTGGGAGGGGTTCGTGGTCAACGTGCTCAACCCGAAGACCGCGATCTTCTTCATGGCGTTCCTGCCGCAGTTCGCCGACCCCGCGGCTGGGGCGGTCGCGCCGCAGATGCTGGTGCTCGGCCTGCTCTGGATGGCGCTCGGCATGGCCTCCGACGGCACGTACGCGCTGCTGTCGTCGGCGCTGGCCACCCGGGTGCGGCGCTCGGTGCGGGCCCGGCGGCGGATCGACATCGGCAGCGGGCTGGTCTACTTGGGGCTGGCGGCCTGGCTCACAGGTGAGAAGGCCTGACAAGCCCGGAAATTTCGGTGCCGTAGTGCGATAGTGAGCGGGTGGCGGAATTCTCCCTGAGCCGGGGCGACATCGACGCCGGGCAGGGCATTCCAGGACACGGCGCCATGGACAGGCCACCACGCGACTCCAGATCCGCACGCGTCGCCTCAGAGCGGGTCGTCCAGGTGCACTCAGGCCACGACGATTTCACGGGCGTGACCGGCTCCGGGTACGTGGTCGCCCCCGGCCTGATCCTGACCTCCGCCCAGGTGATCGACCCCGCCGCCCCCTGCCACGTACGCGGCACCGGCCCCTGGACCCGGGCCCAGCCTGTCTGGCACGGCCACGGCCCCCTCGCCGCGGCCCTGCTCCACATCCCTGAGGTCCCCACCGTCCCACCGGCACCCTCACCGGCACCCTCACCGGCCCCGTCCCGGCTCCGGACAGGCGGGACGGCCCCGTCCGGGCGGAACCCCGGCTCGTCCCGGCTTTCGGTGGGTGGGGCGCCTGGAGGGAGTGGTGACGCGGCCCGGCCGTCCCCAGCACGGGGAGCGGGCGGGGGCGGAGGGGATCCCGGCTCGCCGGACCCGTCGGGGTCGGACGCTTCGGGGATGCCCTGGGAGGGGTCCTTGGGGCCGGTTCGGTGGGGGCGGGTGACCGGGGATGGGGTGCGGTGCGTCGTCCGGGGTTTCGCCCGAGCGGATTCGCGGGGTGAGCCGCTGGTTTCGGTGGTGGCGGCCGCCGGTGCCGGGACTGTGCCCGCTTCTCTGGGGGTCGAGTTCTCCGGCTCGCCGCCGGGTGCCTTCAGGCTCGGTTTCTCGGGCGCGGCCCTCTTGGCGGAGCCGACGGGTCAGCTCGTGGGGGTGGTCGTCTCCTGGTACGAGGACGGGCACGCGGATGTCGTACCGGTGGAGGCGCTGCTCCTGGACGACACCTTTCGCGCGTGGGTGGAAGGTGACGCCCTTCCCGCGTCGGGGCTGCTGGAGGACGTGTCCGGGGACGAGCGGGTCGTCCTGCTCCCCGACCTGCTGGAACCGGCCACGGGAGAGCCTCCGGAGAACTGCCCGGACTGGTCGTTGCCGGTGGCGCGGCACGCGGTGGTGCCGTTCGTCGGCAGGAAGGCGGAACTGACGGCGCTGCGGAACTGGGCCGCCGGGCCCGAGCCGCTGTCGGCCGCGCTGATCACCGGGCCGGGCGGGTCCGGGAAGAGCAGGCTGGCGGTGGAGCTGTGCGCGGAGCTGTCGGCGGCCGGGTGGGACGCCGGGCTCCTGCCGGCGACGGCACTCGTGGGACCGCTGTCGGATCCCGCCGTCCGGCTCGACGCGTCGCGGCCCACCCTGCTCGTGCTCGACTTCCCCGAGCCGTCGGCCGCCCTGGTGGCCGAGCTGGTGCGCGGCCTGGCCGCCCACCGGCACAACCCGCGTATCCGTCTCCTGCTGGTGGCCCGTACCTCCGTGGGCGCCGCCCCGCCTCCGGCCGCCTGGTGGCGTCGGCTGGACACCGCCGCCGGCGGCCGTCTCAAGCGCCTGATCCGCGCGACCGTCCGCCTGGAGGACCACCCCCTCACCCTTCCGGAGCGCGCCGGACACGCCGCCGCCGCCATCCGCGCCTTCGCCACGCGCCCCGGGGCAGGTGATGGACTCGACCGGATCCGCCCGTTTCCGCTCGACGACCCCTTGTACGCGGTTCCGCTGCGGGTCCATCTGGCGGCCCTCATGCGGGTACGCGGCCATGAGGCGGGGCCCGGCAACGAGCTGGTCCACCGCTTCCTGAACCGCGAACGCGAGCGGTGGTCGGCGTCGCCGGGAGCGCCGGACGACGGCGTGGCGGGCGCGGCGATGGCGGTGGCCCTGCTGTTCGCGCCGTCACCGAGGGAACTGCGGGCCCTGCTGTCCGTCGTACCCGGCCTGGAGGAGGACCGGAGGGCCGAGGTCGCGGCGTGGGTCGCGGGGCTGTTCCCGCCGGACTTACGGGGTGGGCGGCCCTCCGAACAGCGGGTTCCCGCCGTACAGGGCGGGTGGCCCCCCGAGCAACAGGCCTCCGCCGTACAGAACGAGCGGCGCTCCGAACAGCAGGTTCCCGCCGTACAGAGCGAGCGGCTCGCCCAGCAGCAGACCCCTGACGCGCAGGGCAGCCGGGTCCCCGACGTGCGGGGTGGGTGGTTCTCCAGCCGGCGGCTTGCCTCTGATGGGCAGGGGCTGTCCGGCGGGCTGGTGATCGATGTGCCTGACGTGGTGGTCGGGCAGGTGCTGGAGGAGACGGCGGGGCTGGAGTCGCTGGTGACCGCCGTACACGATCATCCGGGGCGGACGGCGGCGCACCTGGCGCGGATGCTCGATGTGCTGCGGGTCTGCGCGGATCACGGGCGGGTACGGGTCGCGCTGGGGTCGCTGGTCGTGCACCGGCTGGACAGGATGCTGTGCGAGGCCGCCATGGGGCCGGGCGAGCAGCTCGGCGACCGGCTCAACGCGGTGCTCCAACTGTTGCGGGATGAGCCGGAGGTGGCCGGGGCGGTGGCGGCGCTGCCGCCGTGGCAGGCGGGGCATCCCGGGGTGCGGGCGCTGAGGGTGACGCTGGCCGAGATGCTGGTGGAGCGGCTCAGGGGCGGGAAGCGGGCCGACGTCGCCACGGCGCTGTCCACGGCGTCGGCCTGGCTGGCGGCGGCGGGGAGGCTGCCTGAGGCGGTGGCCGCGGCGGGTGAGGCGGCCGAGATCTTCGCGGCCGCTCCCCCGTACGAGCAGGCGGAGGGGCAGGCGGAGGCGCTGTTCAACCAGACGGCGTGCCTGCTGCTATCGGGGGTGCCGGAGCTCGCGGTCAGGCCCGCGCGGGAGGCTGCGGCGCGGTTCAGGATCCTGGTGGAGGAGGATCCGCGGTACGCGGCGCACGCGGAGCGGGCCCAGTACAACCTGGCGTGTGCGCTGGCGGGGACGGGGCGGCTGCGGGAGGCGGTGTCGGCGTTCCTGGCCGCGGGCGGGGATGTGCTGCTGGCCGGGGACATGGAAGCGGTCCTCTCCGTGCTGCCCGACCCGGCCGGGGTCTCTCCCGGCCTTTCCTACGAAACCCCGTCGTACGGAGAAGCTGCGGGGGTGCATCAAGGCGTCCCATCGACCGGTCCCTCGCCATACGACAGAGCTCCTGGGGTGCGTGAGGGTGCCTCACCGAGTGGCCCTCCGCCGTACGGGAGGGCTGCGGGGGTGTATCTGGACGATGGCGCACCGTACGTGAGTGCTCGAAGGGCTGGTGTGCCGTTGGGTGTGGGGGATGATGCACGGCCCGTGGGTGGGGAGGGCTTGTCGGGTGGTTCCTCGCCGTATGGAGGGGTGCGTCCGGGGGGTGACGGGTCGTTGGGGGGTTCCGCGCCTGGCTCTCGTGAGGGGTGGGCGTTGGTGGGGGGTGGGGTTCTGGGGCCGCTGGATGAGTTGGACGAGGAGCGGCTGGTCGGGCTGGGGGCCGGGCTGGCGGTGGAGGTCGTCAAGGCCGTGCGGGAGGTGGCGGTCACCGATCTGGAGGTGTGCCGGCGGCTCGACCGGCTGGGGTCGCGGCTGGACCGGCAAGGGCGGGGAGAGGCGGCCGTGGTGGTCGCCGGTGAGGCGGTCGTGCGGCTGCGCGGGATCGCGGCGGAGGAGCCGGGGTTGCGTGCGGTGCTGGCCGGGGCGGCCGGGCTGGTGTCGCGGGTGCACGGGGAACGGGGGGATCTCCAGGCAGCGGTGCGGAGTGCCGGGGAGGCGGTGGAGAACCTGCGGGCGCTGGCCGTCCTGGAACCGGGGCGGCACGGGCGGGAGCTGGCCGAGCGGCTGCGGGACCTGGGCGAGGACCTGCTGCTCCGCCGGTTGCCTCAGGAGGCGCTGGACTCGCTGCGGGAGGCCGTGTGGGTGGCCGACGAGCTCGGTGACGGCCATGACCGGTTGTTGGCCGGATGCCGGCGGCTGCTCGGGATGTGCCTGGTGGAGCTGGATCGGCCCGCCGACGGGCTGGCGCAGTTCGAGTCGGCGGCCGGGTTGCTGCGGGAACTGGGCGACGAGGATCGCCTGCGGCGGGATGTGGCGGGATGGGTCCGCCGCTCGCGCGCGCTCCTGGGCCGTGCCCTGCCACCCGCCGAATCTGTGCTTCCGGACGAGGAATTCCCCACAGACTCCGTACGGACGCGTCACCGGGCGATCGCCGACGACGGGCAGGCATCGGCGGCGGACTCCTCGCAGGCACCGTACGGAGCAGCCGAGGACGGACGGGCGAGAAACAGGCCACCTGCGGAGGACTTCCGACAAGCACGACACGCGACACCTGCAGAGGATTTCGGGCCGACACTTCGCGGAACACCCGCCGAAAACCCCAAACCAATACCTCACGGGACACCCGCCGAAAACCTCAAACCAACACCCCGCGAGACACCCGCCGATAAACCCAGACCAACACCTCACGAGACACCCGCCCATAACCCCAAACCAACACCTCACGAGACACCCGCCGATAACTCCGAACCAACACCTCACGAGACGCCCGCTGAGGGCTTTGGATTTGCACTTCGCGGGGCCTATGACAGGCGCTTCGTGGAGGGGTTGTCGCTGGTTGGGGTGGCGGTGCGGGGTGGGGAGAGTGTGGAGCGGGCCGAGGAGGCGTTGGCGGTTCTCGTGGCGGGAGGGGGGACGGACGTCGGCGCGCTCGCCGAGGCTCAGGCGCATCTGGCGTGGGTGTGGGCGGGAGCCGGGCGGGCGCGGGACGCGGTGGTGCTCGCCTCGCGGGCTGCGGGGTTGCTGCTCGGGCACCGGGGGAACGGCGCCCGGCCGCAGGGTGACCGCGCGCGTCCGGGACAGCTGTGGGAGGAAGGCCTCCGCGCGCGAGGAGAGGACGAGGATCGCCGGCGGCGCGGGGATGACGTGCGGTTGTGGGGGAAGGTCGAGGCGGCTCTGGGGCGGGGGTTGCTGGGGGCGGGGCGGTTCGAGGAGGCATTGCCGCACCTGGTGGCGGCGGTGGACGCGGACGAGGGGGCGGCGGAGCGGGTGCTGCTGGTCGCCTGTGCGTGGACCGGGCTGGAGCGGTGGGAGGAGGCGGAGGAGGCGGCCGGGCGGGCGGCGGAGCTGGTGCGGGAGCCGCTGGGGCGCGCTGTCGCGTTGCGACTGCTGGCCGGGGCGCGGTTCGCGCGGGGGGACTTCGGCGGGGCGCTGGAGGCCGCCGGCGGGGCGGTCGAGGCGTTGCCGGAGGAGGCGACGGTGCCCAGGCGGTTGCTGGCCGGGACGTGCCTGCAGCTGCGGGGGCTGTGCCGGGTGCGGTTGGACGACGACGAGCGGGCGGGGCTGGACCTGGTGCGGGGTACCACGCTGATCGCCGGGCTGCTGGACGACCACGGGCCGCTCGCGCCGGAGCCGGCCGCCACGCACCTGCTCGCTCTGCTGGCGCTCGGTGAGCTGCAGCAGGATCCGGCGCCGTTCCTGGCGCGGGCGCTGGAGGTCAGGCCGTTGCCGCCCCCGGATGCGCTGCGGGTTCTGCTGGACGATCTCGCCGACCATCTGGACGGGGCGGGCGAGGTGGATCTGCTGGGGCCGATGACCGCGTTCACCGAGGCGTTCACGCGCGAGGTGCCGGTCCGCGCCCGCCCGGAGCTGCACGAGTCGCTCGGCGACTGCCTGGCACGGTACGCGGCGCTGACCGGCGAGGCGGCGGCGGCCGAGGCGGCGGTGCGGGTGTTCCAGGGGCTGGCGGCGGCCGATGCCCGCCACCGGGCGCGGCTGGGGGTCGCGCTCGCCGCGCTGGCCGGGATCGAGCACGAGCTGGCCCGCCCGGTGCTCGCCACCCTGGAGCAGGCCGCCCACCTGCTGGCCGGTACGCCGGAGAAGGCGGCGCTGGCCAGGACGCTGACGCTCTACGGTGACACGCTGCTGGGCGCGCGCCGTCCGGTGGAGGCGCTGGCCCATCTGGAGCGGGCCGCCGACCTGTGCGACGAGCTGGACGAGCCCGGCGTCGCCGCCATGGCGTACTGCTGTCTGGGTGCGGCGCTGGCCGCGCTGGACCGGCCGCAGGCCGCGCTGGAGGCGGTCGCCTGGTCGGTGGCCGAGCAGGAGCGGCTGCCGGAGGGCCACCCGGCGGCGCGGGCCAGGGCGGACGAGGTGCGCGGGCTGGTGCTGCGCCGGATGGGCAGGAAGCGGGAGTCGCTCGCCCATCTCGTGGAGGCGGTCAACCAGTACCGGCGGCTGCCCCGTACCGCTGCCCGGCGGCTGGCGGAGGCCGAGGTGGCGGTGGTGATCGTGGACGACATGCTGGCGGACGGGCGGGCCGGCGAGGCGGTGGAGTACGCGGCGCTCGCCGTCGACGGGTACGCCGGATCCCCGGCCGCCAGGCTCAAGCAGGCGCTGGCCAAGCAGCGGCTGGTCCGCTGCCACCTGATGCGCGGCGCGCTGGGCGAGGCGGCTCCGCTGGTGGAGGAGCTGATCGTGGACGCCAGGCGGGCTCCTGGCGATCTCACGTACCGGGCGGTGCTCGCGGACTCGCTCGCGCAGAGCGCGGAGCTGCTCACCATGCTGCACCTGGACGACGGGCCGCGGGCGGAGGCCAGGGCTCGGGAGGCGATCAGGCTGTACGACGGGCTGATCGCGGCGGGGGTGGGCGCCGAGAGCGTGCACGCCGGGCGGGCGGGCGCCAACCTGTCGCTGGCGGCGGCGCTGTCGTCGCAGGAGCGGTACGAGGACGAGGTGGCGCCGTTGCGTGAGGCGGTGACGGCGCTGGAGCGGTACGCGCCGGGCAACCCTGTGCTGGGCGGCCATCTGGCCAGGGCGATGCTCATGCTGGGCGACGCGCTGCTGGCGGCGGGCCGGGCGCCGGAGGCGAGCGCGGTGCTGCACCGGGGGACGCGGGTGATCCGGGACGGCTACCTGAGCGCGGTCGCCTACTACCAGCTCGGCCTGTGCGAACTGCGGCTGGGGCGCGACGAGGCCGCCGACGCGGCACTGCGCTCCGCGGACGCGCGACTGCGCGAGCTGCTCGACGCCGAAGGCGACGGCGGTGACGGCGGTGACGGCGGCGACGGCGGCGACGGCGGCGACGACGACGACCGCGACGGTGGCTACAGGTACGGGGACGGCGGGTACGACGAGGAATTGGTCGAGATGCATCGGGACGTGCTGCGGGCGCGGCTGGGGTTGAACGAGCGGGCCGGGCGGGCCGGGGAGGTCGCGCTGGTGGAGCACGACCTCATCAGCCTTCGGTGGTTCCGGCCCCGTTGACCGGTGGTTGACCAGCACAGGGCCCGCGCCGGCCCTGCGCTGGTCAAGATTGCGCGGCCAGCACCGTGTCCCTGGCCCACCGGTAGTCGGCCTTGCCCGACGGCGAGCGCTCCATGCGCGGCACGAACGCGTACGAGCGCGGCACCTTGTAGCCCGATAACTGCTTCCGGCAGTGGGCGTCGAGCTCCTCGGCGGTGACGGCGGCGCCGGGACGCGGCTCGACCACGGCGGCCACCCGGTTGCCCCACCGCTCGTCCGGCACCCCGGTGACGACCGCGTCGAAGACGGCCGGGTGCCCCTTGAGCACGGCCTCCACCTCTTCGGGGAACACCTTCTCGCCGCCGGTGTTGACGCACTGCGAGCCGCGCCCGTACACGGTGATGGTGCCGTCCTCCTCGACGGTGGCCAGGTCGCCGGTGAGCAGCCAGCGGGTGCCGTCCTCGGTGGTGACGAAGGTGCGGGCGGTCTTGTCCGGGTCGTTGTAGTAGCCGAACGCGATGCGGCCGGCCTTGGCGACGGTGCCCAGGTCGCCGGAGCCGGGCCTGACGGGGTGCAGCCGGTCGTCGAGCACGACCAGCCTGGCGTGCGGGTTGGGCCGGTAGCGCAGGCCCGTCTCGGGGGTGGCCCCGTCGATCCCGTCGGCGGTGTAGCCGGCCTCGGTGGAGCCGAAGTTGTCGCGGATCAGCACGTTGGGCAGGAGCTCCTGGAGCCGGTCGCGTACGGTGCCGCTCAGGATCGCGCCGGTCGAGCTGAGCACGAACAGCGACGACACGTCGTAGGAGCCCCGCTCCAGCGCCTCGGCGAGCGGCCTGGCCATGGCGTCGCCGGTGATGTTCATCGTGAGCACCTTCTCCCGCTCGACGGCCCGCCACACCTCGTCGGGGTCGAACGTGCGCACGTACACCATGGTCGCGCCCATCCAGAAGGCGATGAAGGTGCCCATCTGGGCAGCGCCGTGCATGAGCGGCGCGGCGGCCATCATCGCGATCGGGCTCGCCTTGACGGCCTCGTCGACCACCTCCTGCGGGGTGGCGCGCGGCTCGCCGGTCGGGTTGCCGCCGCCGAAGGCCATGAACAGGTCCTCGACGTGCCACATCGCGCCCTTGGGCATGCCGGTGGTGCCGCCGGTGTAGATGATGTAGACGTCCTGCCCGGACCGCGGCCCGAAGCCGCGCCCCGGGTCGCCGCTCCGCAGGGCTTCCTCGTACGAGATCGCGCCGGGGATGCCGGGCGGGCCGTTGACCGCGATGAGATGGCCCAGCCGGGGCGCCTGGCCGGCGACGGCGGCCACGCGGGGCTCGAACTCGACGTCGTACAGCAGGGCCCGGATGTCGGAGTCGCGGTAGAGGTAGAGCAGCTCGGCCTCGACGTACCGGTAGTTGACGTTGACCGGGACGGCGCGGAGCTTCAGGGTGGCCAGGAGGCCGGCCACGTACTCGATGTCGTTGCAGAGGTGGATCCCCACGTGGTCGCCGGGCCCGATGCCGCGGTCCTGGAGGTGGTGGGCGAGCCGGTTGGCCTCGGCGTCCAGCTCGGCGTAGGTGCGGCGGTCCGGCCCGCAGACCACCGCCGTGCGGTCCCCGATCGCGTCGGCCACCCCTTCGAACAAGTCAGCGTGGTTGAACTCCATCACGGCTTCTCCCGTCCGACGATCCACATGGCGAAGAACTGCGCTCCTCCCCCGTACGCGTGCCCGAGTGCCAGGCGTGCCCCGTCGACCTGGTGCTCTCCGGCCATGCCGCGCACCTGCAGCGCGGCCTCGGCGAACCTGATCAGCCCGGACGCCCCGATGGGGTTGCTGGACAGCACGCCGCCGGAGGGGTTCCACGGGATGTCCCCGTCGAGCGCGGTGGCGCCGGACTCGGTGACCTTCCAGCCCTCGCCCTCGGCGGCGAAGCCGAGGTTCTCCAGCCACATCGGCTCGTACCAGGAGAACGGCACGTACACCTCGGCCACGTCGATCTGGCGGCGCGGGTCGGTGACGCCGGCCTGCCGGTAGACGTCGGCGGCGCAGTCCTTGCCGGCCTGCGGGCTCACGGTGTCGCGGCCGGCCCTGGAGAGCGGCTCGGAGCGCATGGCGGCGCCGTGCACCCAGGCCGGGGTGCCGGTGGCGGCTTGTTCGGACGAGAGCACGATCGCGCAGGCGCCGTCGCTGGACGGGCACGACTCCAGGTAGCGGATCGGCTCCCACAGCATGGGCGTGGACTCGACCATCGCCCGGTCGATGCCGGGGATGCGCAGGTGCGCGTACGGGTTCTTGAGCGCGTTGAGCCGGTCCTTGACGGCCACGAGCGCGCCGACGTGGCCGGGGGCGCCGCTCCTGCGCATGTACTCCCTGATGTGCGGGGCGAAGTAGCCGCCCGCGCCGACCACCAGCGACGAGCTGAACGGCAGGTGGGTGGAGAGCGCCCAGGTGGCGTTGGACTCCGACTGCTTCTCGAAGCCGACGACCAGCACCCGTTCGTGCACGCCGGACTGGATCAGGCCCGCGCCGACGAGCGCGGTGGAGCCGCCGACGCTGCCCGCGGTGTGCACGCGCAGCATCGGCTTGCCCGCGGCGCCGAGCGCGTCGGCGAGGTACGCCTCGGGCATCATGACGCCTTCGAACAGGTCGGGCGCCTTGCCGATGACGACGGCGTCGATGTCCTTGAACGTCAGCCCGGCGTCCTCCAGCGCCCGCAGCGCCGCCTCGCGCACCAGCCCGGCGATCGACACGTCCCTGCGCTTGGTCGTGTAGCGCGTCTGCCCGACGCCGATCACGGCGCAGCGCTCAGCCATCAGGCCTCCAGTACGGTGACGAGGTTGTGCTGCAGGCAGGGGCCGCTCGCCGCGTGGCCGACGGTGCGGCGGGCGGATCCGTCGTGGATGCGGCGGGCCGCCTCGCCGAGGCGGATCAGCCCGGCGGCCATGACGGGGTTCGCGGCCAGCGGGCCGCCGGACGGGTTGATCACGGTGTCGTCGGGCAGGTCGAGCGCCCGGCGCAGGATCGGTTCCTCGTGCGCGAACTGGGCGTGCAGCTCGGCCACGTCGACCGGTCCCTTGCCGACGCCCGCCGCGCGGCCCGCGTCGGCCGCCGACGGCGACCGGCTGAGGTCGCGCAGGCCCAGGTAGTGCGGCTCGATGCGGTGCGCGATGCCGGTGATCCAGGCGGGGGTGGCGCACAGCTCGCGGGCCCGGTCTCCGGCGGCGAGCACCACGGCCGCCGCGCCGTCGGTGATCGGCGCGACGTCCGACGCCTTCAGCGGCTCGACCGCGTACCCGTCGGGCAGCTCTTCCGGCAGGTCCAGCGCGTACGGGTTGCGCCTGCCGTCGGCGCGGCTGCGGCGCGCGATCGCGTCCAGCTCGGCCCGTCCGGCGCCGAGCGCCGACGCCTGCAGCGCCGCGTACGAGAGCTGGTCCAGGCCGAGCGGCGCCAGGTAGTACGGGTCGAGCTGCAAGGTCATGATGGCCCGCAGGTCGCCCTGGCTGGACTTGCCGAACCCGTACACCAGGGCGGTGTCCACGTCGCCGTGCTGGAGCCGCACCCACGCCTCGTACAGGGCCCAGGCGCCGTCCATCTCCACGTGGCTCTCCGAGATCGGCGGCCAGGCGCCGACCGCGTCCAGCGCGGAGACGAACGAGAACGGCGCCCCCGCCAGGTAGTCGCAGCTGCCCGAGCAGGTGAAGCCGAACCGTTTCTGCCCGGTCAGCGCCTTGACCTCCTCGATCACGGGCAGGATCAGCTCGGGCTCGGACAGCCCGGTGTCGTGGGCGGTGTGCCGGGTCTGGGCGAAGGCGACGATCGCGACCTGTCTCATTCACAGCTCCACATCGGGTTCGCCGGTGGGCGCGAACCACCGGATGTTCGCCATGGACGCGGTCCGCTCGCTCTCGGGCACCCACTCGGCCTTGACCCGCATGCCCTGCCGCACCTCGTGCGCGGGGACGCCGCCGACGAGCGCGATCACGGGCACGTCGGACCGGTCGAGGAGCACGTACGCGGAGACGAAGGGCACCTCGGGGGCGCGCGGGTCGGGCAGGTTGTTGATCGCGAACGTGGTGACCGTGCCGGTGTCGGGCAGCTCGACCTGCTCGCCGATCGCGATCCCGCACTCGGGGCAGGACAGCCGGTAGGGCACGTACACCTTCCCGCAGCTCGCGCACCTCCCGCCGACGAAGACGCCGCGCCTGATCCCCTCCAGGAAGACGCGGAGCGCCCCGCCGGCCTGGAGCGTGTACGGGACGCGGACCGGCGAGACGATCCTGGTGACCTCGGGGGCGAAGCAGGCGAGATCGGTGATGTGGCCCGAGCGTTCGCCGCGCCACACCGGCCACACCCGGGTGCCGGGCGTGACCGCCTTGGGGTTGCCCGCGTCGACGGCGTGCACGAGCGCGGTGTCGGCGCCGTCCAGCTTGATCATGGCCCAGGCGAAGGGCCGGTCCAGCGGGTGCCCGGGGCGCGGCTCGGCCACCCAGGCGGACGCGGTGACGGTCCCGGCCGGGCCGACCTCGACGTACTCGCCGGTCACCGCGTCGCCGGTGGCGGGGTCGTACTCCAGCGCGGGGACGAGCACCCGTCCGTCGGCGGTGCGCACCCCGACGATCCGTCCGGCGCGCAGCTCGGTCAGGAACCGGCCGATCACCGGTCCCGTCGAGCGGGTGTAGCCGCCGGGGAACTCCAGCACGTGCTCCGCGGTCAGCGGATCGGACATGCACCCTCCCGGGTGGTCAGATGGCTCGGTCGCGGCCCTCCCAGTACGGGGCGCGCAGCTTGCGTTTGAGCAGCTTGCCGTTGGGCTCTCGGGGCATCTCGTCGATGAAGTCGACGGTTCTCGGCCACTTCATCCTGGCCAGGCGGCCCTCCAGCGAGGCGAGGATCTCCGCGGCCAGCTCCGGACCGGGCGCCGCGCCGGGCGCGGGCTCGACGACGGCCTTGATCTGCTCGCCCCACTCCTCGTCGGGGATGCCGAACACCGCCACGTCGGCGACCTTCGGGTGGATCATGATCTCGTTCTCGATCTCGGCCGGGTAGATGTTCGCGCCGCCGGAGATGATCATGTCGGCCTTGCGGTCGCACAGGAACAGGAAGCCGTCCTCGTCCAGGTAGCCGATGTCGCCGACGGTGAAGAAGTCCTTGAGCCGGTTCGCCTCGGTCTTGGCCGGGTCGCCCTTGTACTCGAAGGAGGCGCCCATCATCTTCATGTAGATCGTGCCGGGGGTGCCGGCGGGCACCGGCTCGCCCGAGTCGTCGGCGATGAGCAGCTCGGTGATGGGCCAGGCGTTGCCGACCGTGCCGGGGTGCGCCTTCCAGTCGCCGGGCGTGGCCAGGGTGCCGCCGCCCTCGGTGGCCGCGTAGTACTCGTACACGACGTCGCCCCACCACCGGAGCATGTCCTGCTTCACCGGTACGGGACAGGGGGCGGCGGCGTGGATCATCCACTTCAGCGAGGACAGGTCGTACTTCCCCCGCACCTCTTCGGGGAGGGCGAGCAGGCGCTTGAAGTGGGTGGGCACCAGGTGGGAGCTGGTGACCCGGTGGCGCTCGCAGAGCCTGAGCATCTCCTCGGCGTCCCACCGGTCCATGTAGACGAGCGTGTGGCCCATGTGCAGGGCGGTGCCGCCGAACTGGCTGACGGCGGTGTGGTAGCTGGGCGAGGTGACCAGGTGGGCGTTGGGCCGCCCGGGGGTGACGCCGAACAGGCCGAGCAGGAACGTCATCAGCTCCGCCCCGTCGTCGGGGTCGAGGCCGGTCAGCGGGCGGCGCACGCCCTTGGGCCTGCCGGTGGTGCCGGAGGTGTAGTGCATGGTGGCGCCGGCCGTGCGGTCGGCGGGCATGGTGTCCGGCTGCCCTTCGGTCAGCTCGTCCAGCGGCCGGAACCCGGGCAGGTCCGCCACGGCGAAGCGCCGCTCGGGGGCGACGGCCTCCGCCGCACGCGTCGCCTCTGCCGCGTACCGGGGGTGGGTGACGAACGCCTTGGCCTCGCTGTCGGTCAGGATGTACGCGATCTCCGGCCCGGTCAGGTGCCAGTTGATCGGCGTGTAGTACCAGCCTGCCTGGAGGGCCGCCAGGTAGAGCACGAGCCCGTCGGAGCCGTTGGGCACCAGCCCGCAGAGGCCGTCGCCGGCCCGCAGGCCGAGCGCGCGCAGCCCGTGGGTGAGGCGGTTCGCGCGGGCGAGGAGGTCACCGGCCCTGTGCTCGGTGCCGTCGGGGTCCACGGCCGCGATCCAGCCGGGGTCCGCCTGCGCCAGCCGCCAGAAACCGAGCGTGCCCATCGGTACTCCTCACCAGGTCGTACGAGGCCCCCGAACCGGCGAAATAAGAACAGGTTCTCATTTCTTTCGGGCAGCGTAACCCGCGGCTATGGTGTGAGCAAGCGCTTGATTTCAGGAGGAGTGAGTGGAGCTTCTGCCGATCAGCACCCCCCACTGCCGCGTGGAACGTGACCACCACTTGGTGATCGTCACCATGAACCGCCCCGAGGCCCGCAACGCGCTCTCCTCCGACATGCTCATCGGCATGGCGAGCGCCTGGGCCTACGTGTCAGCCGAGCCGGACGTCAGGGTGGCGATCCTGACGGGCGCGGAGGGCACGTTCTGTTCCGGCGCCGACCTCAAGGCGATGTCCGCTCCCCCGTCGGACCCCGAGGTCGTGGCGCGTGGCGAGAAGATCGCCAACTACCACTGGAAGGGCCTGCTCCGCGAGGACCTGCCCGCCAAGCCGGTCATCAGCGCCGTCGAGGGCTACGCGGTGGCGGGCGGCACCGAGCTGCTCGTCGGCACCGACCTGCGGGTGGTGGCGGAGTCGGCCACCCTCGGCCTGTTCGAGGCCAGGCGCGCGCTCTTCCCGATGGGCGGCAGCGCGGTCCGCCTGCCTCGCCAGATCCCGTACTGCCACGCGATGGACCTCCTCCTCACGGGCCGTTCCGTCACCGCCGCCGAGGCGCTGGCGATGGGCCTGGTCAACCGGGTCGTCCCCGACGGCGGGGCGCTGGACGCCGCCCGCGAGCTGGCCGCGAGCGTGGCGGCGGCCGGGCCGCTGGCCGTCCAGGCGATCCTGCGCACCTACCGCGACACCCAGGGCCTCGCGGAGGCGGAGGCGCTCAAGGTGTCGGACGAGCTGGGCTGGCCGGTGATCGGGTCGGAGGACGCCAAGGAGGGCACCCGCGCCTTCCGCGAGAAGCGCCCCCCGACCTACCGGGGCCGTTAGTCGCGGGTGATGCGGCCGAGGCGTTCGAGGGCTTCGGCGAACTCCTCGACCAGGGAGTAGACCACGTCCTTGGTCGAGCGGACCTGGTTGGTGATGCCGATGATCTGGCCCGCGGGGAAGGTCGCCAGCTCGGCGGCGTCGGAGCGGCCGATGCGCCGCAGCGCGTCCGAGACCAGCATGAACTGCAGCGGCATCGGCAGCGTGCCCGGCGACTCCTGCGCCTCCCAGGCGTCGGTCCACTCGTTCTTGAGCAGCCGGGCGGGCTTGCCCGTCCAGCTGCGGGAGCGGACCGTGTCGCGGGAGGTGGCGGCGAGGATGCGCTGCCTGGCCATCTCGGGGGTGTCGGCCTCCTCGACGGTCAGCCAGAGCGAGCCGGTCCAGACGCCCTCCGCGCCCAGCGCCATGCCCGCGGCCATCTGGCGGCCGTTGCCGATGCCGCCCGCCGCCAGCACCGGCACGTCCACGGCGTCCACGACCTGCGGGATGAGCACCATCGTGGAGATCTCGCCGGTGTGGCCGCCCGCCTCGGTGCCCTGCGCCACGACCACGTCCACGCCCACCTCGACCTGCTTGAGCGCGTGGCGCGGGGTGGAGGCGAGGGCGGCGACCTTGACGCCGTGGGCGTGCGCCTGCTCCACCACGTCGGCGGGCGGCGGGCCGAGGGCGTTGGCCAGCAGCGCGATCGGGTGCCTGAGCGCGACCTCCACCTGCGGCCGGGCGGTGGCGTCCGTCCAGCCGAGCAGCACCCGGCCGGCGTCGGCGTCCTGCGACAGCGGCGGCACGCCGTGGCTGGACAGCAGGTTCTCGACGAACTGCCGGTGCCCCTCGGGGATCATCCCCTGCAGGCGGCCGACGAGCTCCTCCGCCGGGAACTCGGCGCCCTCGTAGGAGGCCGGCATGACGACGTCCACCCCGTACGGCTTGCCGTCCACGTGGTCGTCGATCCAGGCGAGCTCCCGTTCGAGCTCTTCGGGGGTGAAGTAGAGGGCGCCGAGCACGCCCATTCCGCCTGCCTTGCTGACGGCGGCCACCACGTCGCGGCAGTGGCTGAACGCGAAGATCGGGAGGTCGATTCCGAACATGTCCGTCACACGGGTCCGCATGTCCCGACGATACGACCGGGAAGACCGAACTGCAACACGTTCTACTGCTAGATGTTTCGCTCGTACCGGCGAGTAACTTTTTATTGGAACACGTTTCAATTTCCGTTGTAACGGTCCCGGAAAAAGTAAAAGGGCCCGCACGCGGCGGGCCCCGGGGTCGGAAAAGGATCAGGCGGTGCGGCGGCGGCCGAGCACCACGCCGGCGAGGATCAGCGCGACGCCCACGACGAGCAGGACGAGGGGGATGGTGTTGCGCAGCAGGTTGATCTGGCTCTTGCCGTCCTGGGCGTTGCTCACCAGGCCGTTCACCGTCTCCTCGGTCATCTGGGCGGTGGCGACGAAGGCCGCGGCGCGCTCCACGCCGTCCTGCGTCTTCAGCACCTCGTGCCGCTGGACCTCCTGCTTGACCGGGGAGCCGGTGACGGGCTCGATCCAGTAGGTGGTCTTGCCGTCGTACCAGCGGTCGATCTGCACGTCACCGGTCACGTCGGTGATGCCGACGATGTTGGCGGGGATCGTCTGCGTGGAGGTCTTGGTGGCCGGCACCAGCTGCTCGAACACGTACGTGTCGAGGCCGTTGACCTTCTCCTCGCGCACGAACGTCGCGTCGAAGGCCTGCTTGGCGGTGGAGTTGAAGACCTTGTACGTCTTCTTCTCCACGTCGAACGGCCACTTGTAGATCTGGCCCTCCAGCGTGACCGGGGCCTTGGCGATGTTCACGCCGCAGCAGTTCACGGCCTCGCCGGTGTACTTGTTGAAGGCGCTGCGCCGGTCGGAGATGTCCACTGACCTGCGGTTGTTGGTCACGTCGTTGACCACCGTGGCCTCGTCCCAGACGACCCGGTCGCCGGTGGCGTCCTTCACGTCACCACGGGTGGTGACGATGATCTCGAGGTCGGCGTTCAGCACCTTGAGATCCTGGCGGGAGAAGTACTGGGCGCCCTTCGCCTCCAGGGTGGAGATGCCGAACTGGTTCGCCGGCGCGGAGATCAGCTGGTCCGCCGCCCAGAATTTCAGGAGCGGGGCGAGCGCGATGAAAAACGCGCCGAGCCCGATGAGGACGAGCGTTGAAATACGACCCATCGAGACCTCCGCAAAATTAGAACGTGTTGTCGTCGGGATTGTATGACCTGGATCAAAGTATGACAGTGCGTGATCGGCGTCACCCGCCGACCACGAGCCGCAACCAAATCGATAGAAACATGTTCTATCGTGGTTTCGCCGACGAGACCCCGGGGGTGAGAGCACTGAAGAGAGACGCCGCTCTCGACGGCATCCGCGCCCTGGCCGCACTCGGCGTGTGGCTGCTGCACGTGGCCAGCAACACCGGCGTGATGTACGGCGAGGGCATGTACGCCTGGCTGCTGTCCCGCCTCGGGATGGCCGTGCCGGTGTTCTTCCTGCTGTCGGGCCTGCTGCTCTACCGGCCGTGGGCCAAGGCCGCCATCGAGGGCGCACCGCGCCCCGCCGCCGGGCTCTACCTGTGGCGGCGGGCGCTGCGTGTGCTGCCGGTCTACTGGCTGGTCGCCTCGCTGGCGCTGTGGGCTTGGACGCCGCTCGACTGGACCGGCTGGGTGGTCTGGCTGCTCCTGCTGCAGAACTACGTCCCCGGCCTGCACAGCGCCGAGGGCCTCTACCAGATGTGGACGCTGCCCATCGAGATGGCCTTCTACCTGGTGCTGCCGCTGCTCGGCTGGGCGCTGCACCGGTGGGCGGCCCGGGGCGGCAACGTGCCGGCGCGGCTGCTCTGGGGCATCGCGGTGCTGCCGGTGGTCTCGGTGGCCACCGTGGTGGCCGCACGGGTCCTGGAGGTGCCGGATCTCGCGCTCTGGCTCCCGTACCACCTGGTGTTCTTCGCCTGCGGCATGGCGATGGCGGTGCTGTCGGTCTGGCTCGGCGGCAGCCGGGTGATCGGCTCGCTCGCCCCCCAGCTGCTGGTGCTCGCCTTCCTGCTGTACGCGGTGCTGTCGACGCCGCTGGCCGGGCCGCGCACGCTCACCCTGCCGACCCTCGGGGAGTCCATGGTCAGGATGACCCTGGAGGCGGCCGTGGCCGTTCTGCTGGTGGCGCCGTTCGCGCTCGCGCCCGACCCCGGCTCGCTGCGCCACCGGCTGCTCGGCAACCCGGTCGCCGCCTACCTGGGCCGCATCTCCTACAGCTTCTTCCTGTGGCACGCGCCGGTCATCACGCTGCACCGGCAGATCACCGGCGACCCGCCGTTCACCGGCGACTTCACCAGCCTGGCCGTGGTGTCGTTCATCGTGTCGCTGCTGCTCAGCATCGCGAGCTATCACCTGATCGAACATGTCGCCCTCACGCTCGGCCGGCGCCGGTCAGCACCTGCTCGGCCACCGGAAGCTCCGGCTCCGCAGCCGGTGGCTCCCGCCGCGTGACGAGCCGCCCGAACAGCGCG
This sequence comes from Nonomuraea sp. NPDC049486, assembly GCF_040676925.1. Taxonomy (NCBI): domain Bacteria; kingdom Bacillati; phylum Actinomycetota; class Actinomycetes; order Streptosporangiales; family Streptosporangiaceae; genus Nonomuraea; species Nonomuraea sp. NPDC049486. Next base: position 484,983 of record NZ_JBFAPV010000001.1, on the reverse strand, counting down.
CCCATGGCCGCGCACGCGACGAGCTGCGGCACGTGGTCCATCAGCATCCCGGCCTCGATCCCGTACGAGCGCAGCGTGAGCGCGACGGCCTGGGCGCCCGCCGCCGCGCAGAACAGTCCGGCCGGCAGCCAGTACGCGCCCCGCGTGCGGCCGTCCAGCCACAGCGCCGGCGCCCCGGCGGCGACCAGGGCGAGCATGCCGGGCGTGCCCGCGATCCAGTAGCCGAACGCCAGCCCCGCCACCGCCGCGTACGGCGCCCGCCAGCTCGACAGCCGCGAGAGGGCGGCCGGCGCGGTCGCGCGCACGTGCTCGGGGCGCGGCCCGAGCGGTATCAGGGAGAGCAGCGCCAGCAGCGCGATCCCGCCCAGCCCGGCGGCGAGCGCGAACCAGTAGGGCCGGTCCGGCGTGTACTCCATCCGCACGACGCCCGACGTGCCGGCGGGCAGCTCCCAGGCCTGCTTCCAGCCGTCGATCCGGACCGGCCGGAGCGTCCGGTCGCCGATCTTGGCCCGCCAGCCGGCGTTGAAGTTCTCGCCGACCACCAGGAAGGCGTCGTCGGGCGCGCTCACGTGCACCTCGCGCGCGGACTGCGTCCAGGTGCCCGGCACCGCGGCGGCCTCCACCTGGCGCGGCGTCTCCGGCAGGGCGCCCACGACCAGGTTCTCCACCTGGAACGGCTCCCAACCGGCCACCTTGACCCGGTTGTCGCCCGCCAGCAGCTCCGCCTTCTCGCACCCGGTGATCCGCACCGGCCGCTGCTCCAGCAGGTCGCGGTGGCTGCCTGCGACGCGGGTCTCGACGACCTGGCCGTTCACCTCGATCCGCGGGCCGGTGCCGCAGTCGAGCCGGAGCGGGATGTCGCCGGGGGTGCTCGCCTTGGCCACCCCCGGGATGGCCAGCTCGGTGACCTGCACCCGCTGCGTGAGCGGGTAGAAGCGGATCTTGAGCTGGGTGGTGGTGATCGGGTCGAAGCTGACGTGGCCCCGCTCGTCCACCCGGCCGCCACGGGAGACGCCGCCGTCGCCGGTGACCACCACGTCGAGCGACTGGGTGTCGCTGCCCGGCCTGCCGACCTGGATGCGGGAGATCTTCTTCTTGCCCTTCCAGGCGACGGTCAGCGCGGGCTCGCGGTCGCCGTCGGCCGGGACCCAGGTGGTGGTCAGGTCGCCGTCGAACGCCGACCGGGGCGAGACCACCGCGTCCTCGCTGAGCTGCGAGGTTCCCGACACCCGCGTCACGCCGCCGCTGACCCGGGTGAACCGGTCGACGAGCGCGCTGTCGCGCAGCACGGCCGACCCGCGCACGGTGACGGCCCGCTCCGCGTCCGCGGTGAACGTGCGGTCCAGGCCGGTGCTCTCCTCCCCGGTACGCGCGAGCCGCGCGGGATTGCACACCCACCGGTTCAAACTGCGCACGCACCCGGGCCGGGCGTCCAGGCCGCGGTCCATGACGAACACGTCGCCGCCGGAGCCGGGCAGCCGGATCGTCCTGCCGGGGGTCACCCCGGGCACGCTGAGCTCGACGATCCCGGCGCGCTGCCCGTAGGTCCAGTCACCGGGCCGGACGGACAGGATCGTGACCCGGATCCACGAGGTCGGCCCCTCGGGCAGGGTCAGCCACTGCGGGTCCGTGGTCTGCTCGACGTCCTGCTCCCGGCGGCCCGCCTCGGTCTCGACCGCCACCCGGTCCACCGTCTGGCCGAGCAGGAGCTCGGCGGCGAACATCGCACGGACGCGGGAGACCTCCCGGCGCGCGGGCAGGTCGACCTGGAGCCACTCGCCCTCGGGCGTGCGCGCGCCGTCGGTCTCCCAGCCGGTGCGCACGTCGCCGTCCATCGCCGACCAGGGGCCGCGCGAGGGGTCGCTGGTCCCGGCGGGCGCGCCGGCGTCGGCGGCCGAGGAGGAGGCCGAGACGCCGGCGATGCCGTCGTACTCGGCGGTGGCGGTGTTCTCCAGCCAGCCCTTCTCCATCAGGTCCAGGGCCAGCACGCCGCTGAAGTCCGCCCGCCGGTCCTCGGTGAGTGTCGGGCTGATGTTGGAGCGCAGCTCGCCGAAGTGCCGCTCGCGCAGCCGCAGCGCGTCGCTCACCACGGCCGGCGCCTCGACCCCGGCCGCGTCGTCGTTCACCAGGACCGGCCCGTCGCCGAGCAGGCCGAGGTCGCCCATGCTGAGCAGCGAGTCGGGGCCGCCGCGCACCCGCAGCGCGTCCGCCGCCGGCCGCACGGTGACCAGGTCCGACGGCTCCGACACCTCGTACAGGTCGAGCGCGGGGAAGGCGGCGTCGAGCGAGTCGACGGCGTCGTCGCCGAACACGTCGCCGACCGGCTCGCCGAACGAGCGCACCTTGGTGACGCCGGGCGACTCGCTCATCGCCTCGTGGATCCTGGCCGGCCAGGCGCCCGCGAGCTGCTCCCTGAGCAGGTCGTTCCTGGCGAGCACGTAGCGGACGCCCATGCGGCGCAGCACCTCGGTCAGCCCGGCCGAGCCGTGGCCGGACGTCAGCCGCTGGTCGACGGCGTCCAGCAGCCTGCTCAGCCCCACCGAGCCCGGCGGGGTGATCTGACGTGCCGTCCACCGGACGCTGGACAGGGGCTGGAGCGGCTCGTCCATCGGCCGGCCCCACACGTACTCGCCGAACGAGGCGCCGGGCACGACCAGCACGCCCTCGTCACCGGCGTTCTCGTCGAGCCAGGCGGCGGCCTGCCGCCAGTGGTCCGGCACCTGCTGGAAGACCCCGGGGTACGCCAGGCCCTGGTTGAAGACCGGCAGGACCAGCGCGGCGAACGCGCCCGCCGCCACCGCCCGCAGCGGCAGCCTGGCCCGGCCGAGCACGCTCGCCAGCAGGTGGGCCAGCCCGAACGCGAGCGCGAGCCGGATGAGCGGGTCGAACTTGCGCAGGTTGCGCAGCGGCGCGAGCGGGCCGTCCAGCAGCCACCGGATCGGCTCGGCCACGGCGGGCTCCAGCGCGCTGATGTGCCCGGCCGTCACCGCCGCCGTCCCCACCAGGAAGAGCGCGATGAGGAAGCCCCTGGCGGGCAGGTCGCGGCGGGCCAGCCCGGCCAGGCCGAGCGCGGCGATGACGCCGGTGACCGCCACCATCGCGCCTGAGGTCGCGATCGCGTACCCGGGCGGCTGCTCGAACACGCCGCTGAGCGGCAGGAAGCGCACCCAGTCGGAGGCGCCGCGCAGCACGTTCGTCAGCGACGTGACCTGCGTGGTCGCCGCCGAGGTCTCGGTGTAGGGCAGGAACGAGAACGCGTACCGGCCCACCAGCAGCAGCGGCAGCGACCAGAAGAGGGTGGCCACCGCGACGGCGGCCGTCCACCAGCCGAGCATCCGCCAGCGCGGCACCGGGCGCGGCCGGGTGAGGATGTAGACGACGGGGGCGACCAGCACGGCCAGCACGGCGACGGCGTTCACCCCGCCGCACAGCGCCACGGCCAGTCCCGACCGGACCGCCGCCCTGGCCCGCTGCCCCGTCTCGGCGGCGGTGAGCAGCGGGATCAGGATCCACGGCAGCATCGCGGCGGGCAGCCACTCGATCGAGATCTCGCCGACGATCGACAGCGCGCGCGGGGCCAGCGCGTACGCCAGCGCGCCCGCGATCCTGGTGCCCGGCGTGCCGACGCCGAGCTTGGCGGCCAGCCGCTCGGCGCCCAGGAACGCGACGCAGAACAGCAGCGTCAGCCAGAGCCGCTGGGTGATCCACGGCTCGACGCCGGCCAGCTCGCCGAGGGCGAAGAAGGGGCCCATCGGGAACAGGTAGCCGGCCGCCTGGTTCTGGAGCTGGCCGAAGTGTTGCAGATCCCACAGGTGGGTGGCGCGCTCCAGCCAGCCGAGCGGGTTCAGCGCCAGGTCGAGCTTGGTGTCGGGGATGAGGTGGCCGGGCTTGGTGGTGAACGCCAGGATCGCGAAGCCGGCACAGCACAACACCAGCCAGAAGCGGTGCCGGGCCTTCTCGGTCACCGCTCCTCCACGTCCGCACCGGTGATCAACGCCATGAGGCGGTCGGCGCTGGCGTCCCAGGAGAACCGTCCAGCCCATTTCCGACATTTCATGTTATAGGTGTCCGGACCCCGGTCAGTCAGCTCGCCCGCGACCTCGTCCAGCGCCGCGCCGAGGCCTTTGGCCAGGTCAGCGGCCGGTGTGCCGCCCTCGGGCACCAGCCAGCCCGTCTCGCCGTCCCGTACCGCGTCCCGGAGCCCTTCCACGTCGAAGGCGACGGTCGGCACGCCGAGCGCGGCGGCCTCCACCACGCACAGCCCCCAGCCCTCGCCCTGCGAGGCGGTGACGTGCACCCAGGCGGCGGCGATCAGGCGCGCCTTCTCCTCCTCCGGCAGGTAGCCGTGGAGCGTGACGCCCCCGGGGAGCCGCGCGCGCAGCGCGGCCTCCTCCGGGCCGCGGCCGACGACGTCGACGACCAGGTCAGGCCGCTGCTCCCGCAGCTCCGCCACCGCGTCCAGCAGCAGGCCGACGCGCTTGTGCGCGACGAGCCTGCCGACGCAGACGACGCGCGGCACCGGGCTCTTGGGGACGTCGTTCTCGGGCGGGCCCGTGCTCACCCCGTTGTGCACCAGGTGGATCGGGCCGATCCAGCGCAGCCGCTCCCGCATGGCGCGCACGGTGGACGGCGACACGGCCACGCCGGTGTGCCGCCGGTAGGTCCAGCGCGACACCGGCCCCTCCAGGAACCGCCCCACCGCGGCCAGCCACCACGGCAGGTGCAGGCCGAACTGCCGGTCGTGCACGTGGTGCACGACGCACAGGATCCGGGTACGGCGCGGCAGCACCCACGGCGTGAAGAACGGGATGCCGTTCTGGCAGTCGAGCACCGCGTCGAACCTGGTGCGCCGGACCAGCAGCCAGAGCAGCACCAGCGGGTAGACGGTGAACACCCCGCCCATCCGGCGCACCCGTACGCCGTCGCGGGTCTCCGCCCGCGACTGGCCGGGCGCCCGCGCGGTGACGAACGAGACCGCGTGGCCCGCGCGGGCCATCCGGCACGCCAGCTCCCAGGCGTAGGTCTCGGCGCCGCCGGAGGCGGGGTGCCAAGGGTCGCGCCAGTTGACGACGGCGACGTTCATGGGTCGTTCACGGATATCCGACGGGGTCGAGCGGGGGTTCCCAGACGGGCGCGGGCGGTGTGGCGCGCAGCCTCAGCCAGATCCTGCCCAGCTCCAGCATGATGCCGAAGCTGTGCCGGGCCGGGGAGAACCTGGAGCCTGGCATGTCGTGCCAGCGGACCGGGATCTCCAGCACCCGCGAGCCGCGGCCGGCGCAGCGCGCCAGCAGCTCCACGTCGAACGCGAACCCGGGCGTGCGCAGCTCGGCGGCCACCTCGCGGGCGAGCGGGCCGTCGAAGAACTTGAACCCGCACTGGGTGTCGCTCACCCCGTGCACCAGCGCCCTGGCCAGCGCGCGGAAGCCGACGGCGCCGATCTCGCGGATCCGGCTGTGCCGGTTCTCGACACTCGAGTACGCGTGCGCCCGCGAGCCGATCACCACCCGCTCCCCGGACAGGAGCAGGCCGAAGGCGACGTCGACGGCGGCCAGGTCGGTGGCCATGTCGGCATCGCAGAAGCCCACGAAGGGGGCACGGGTCTCGATCAGCCCCGCACGGACCGCGGCTCCCTTGCCGGGCACCGGGCAGCTCACCAGCCGGACCGGGACCTCGCCCTCGGGCCAGGTGCGGACGATCTCGGCGGTGCCGTCCGTGCTGTTGTTGTCGACGACGATGACCGCGGTCGGGAACGGCATGCGGGCAAGCTTCGCGCACAGCTGCAGGAGCCCCCCGGGAAGCCGTCGTTCCTCGTTGTGCGCGGGAACGACGATCTCAAGCAGTGGTCGCCGGCTCGCCCCCGAGTTCCCTGAGGAGGAGGGCGGCATGGCGGCGCTCTGTTACCGCGTGCCGTAGTTGTAGAGCGGCTGGTTGACAGGCGTGGCGGTGGAACCGGTCAGGGAGACCGTGGTGATCGTCGTCACTAGTGCGGCCACGGCTACGCCGATGATCGCTGCTAACAGGATCTTGATCACGGGGGTTCCTCCTGGTGCGGCAGGGGTCCGGGGTATGTGGACAAACCTAGAACCAATTACTGCTACTCGCTAGTAGCTAGACCCAAATTTTACAAAACCCCTGATGAGGTACCTTATCGGGTCGTAAGCGGCGGCTCCAACCTGTACAGACGCAGCTCCGCAGAGTTGACCGGCACCTCGGCGTCACCGAGCCAGCCGGCGAACCGGTTCTTCTCCTCAACCGTCCCCGCATCAACAATCACGTACCGGAACCCCAGTCGGGCGAGGTCAGGTGAACCGCCTTCTAGTACGCGTTCTACCTCCGCGGCCCGGGGGTCCTCGCTTCCGACGACCAGCTCGCCCACCCGCACCACGTCGTTGGTCACCACCCGCCGCCCCGGCACCGCGAAGAACCGCTGCGCCGGATCCAGCACCGCCCTGTGCCCGTTCCAGTCGAATCTCCGGTACGACTCGAACGGCAGCACCAGCACGTCACCGGGAGCCGGGTCGTCACGCAGCGTGTCCCTCGCCTCGTACCACGACCGCGGATACGAGACGGCGTCCAGCGCCCCCAGAGCCCCCCACGCCATCGTCGGCAGCACGGCCACGGGCACCACGACCAGCACGCCGACCAGCCACCGTCCAGGCCGCCCACCCGCCGTCGCCGACTGTCCGCCCGGCGCCGCGGACCCGCTCGCCCCGGCCGGGCTCTCCCGTACGACGGCCGCCGCCAGCAGCCCGAGCCCCACGGCCGCCAGCAACGCGACCGGCGCCACGTACTGCTGCGCGTCCCGGAACACCGCGAACCCGCCCCACACCCCGACCAGCCACTTCAGCACGGACCGCCCGGCCTCGGTTACCCCCGCGGACGCGATGGCGAACCCGACGACGGCGGCCACCACGAGCCCGTTCCGGTACGGCAACCGGCGGCCCAGCCACCAGAACCCGGCGATCCCCGCGACCACGAGCACCAGCCGCGCCACCGCCCCGACGATCCCGTCGTACCCGGCGGGCACGGCGTTCGCGTTCCAGATCCCGCCGAGGGACAGCAGGCTCCCCACCGTCCCGAACGGCGTGTCGGCCCGCGAGGCGAACGCCTCCACCCCCACCGGGTCCCCTTCGAGACCGTCGGGCCGCAGCACCGCCGGCACCAGCCACGGCAGGCAGAAGGCGCCCAGCACCAGCCCCACCTGGAGCACCCTCCCCCACCGGCGGCCGGACGAGGCGGCCACGGGGAGGGCGGTGACGACGGTGACCAGCATCGCCGCGAAGCCGCCCGTCGCCGCCGGCAGGACGGAGACGGCCAGGCGGCGACCGCGGTCGAGCGCGTGGACCACCCAGGGCAGCCCCGCGTACCCCAGGAGGAGCGCCCACTGCCCGATCAGGAGACGCTCTGCCACGAACGGGTTCCAGACGTAGAAGGCCGCCGCCGCGAGGCGGGGGGCCAGTCCGGGGGAAGGGACGAGGACGGCGACGCCCGAGGCGCCCAGCACGAAGATCGACAGCAGGACGAGCTTCTGCACCAGCTCCCCCGGCAGGAGCTGGGACAGGAAGGTGACCACCGCGTCGCTGGGCACCACCCGGGGCGCGCCGCCCGCCAGGCCGAAGGTGAAGAGGGAGAACGCCGGGTCGGGGACGAACACCATGTCCTGCAGCAGCACGAACCCCCAGCCCAGAGCGGGACCGAGGGCGAGGGCTCCGAGGGTGAGGCCGAGGGCGGCGCCGGCCAGGGCGGCTCTGGCCTGGTGTGGCATCCAGCTATGACATCACACCTCTATGACTGCTTTTCCCAGCATGTCGCCAGTTGAGGGACGTTTCCGGCATGCTGTCGCGTGGGGGGATCGCGGGCAGGAAGGACGACGGGGTGGCGAGGGCCGGCCAGGCGGTGCGCGGCGATGTGGTGCTCGCCGCGGGCTTGCTGATGGTGGCCGCCCAGCTGGTGTGGAAGTTCGAGCTGGTCCGCCGCACGTACTTCCGCCAGGACGACTTCATGTTCATCGCCAGGGGCCTGGAACAGAGCCTGACCTGGGACTACCTGATGCGGGTGGACTACGGGCACATGGCTCCCGGCCCGTTCGCGATCCAGTGGCTGATGGGACGGCTCGGCGGCTACAACGACGCGCTGGCCCACGGCGTCACGATGTGCCTGCTGGCCGCGGCGGGGCTGGCGCTGCTGCGGCTGCTGACGGTGCTGTTCGGGTCGCGGCCGGCGATCCTGGTGCCGCTGGGGTTCTTCCTGCTGACCCCGATGACGATCCCCTCGCTGTCATGGTGGTCCGTGGTTCTGGGGGCGCTGCCCTTCCAGGTGGCGGTGCCCATGGCGCTCGCGTCACACGTCCTCTACACCCGCACGCGGCGCCGGCGGCACGCGGTGGCCGCCGTGGGCTGGACGCTGTTCGCGATGGCGTTCTACGTCAAGTCGCCGTTCATCCTGGTGATGGCCTTCGTGCTGACCCTGGGCTGGCTGGCGCGGGACCGGATGACGCGCGTGTGGCTGTTCTACGGCGGGGTGCTCGCGGCGTACTCGGTGGTCTTCTTCCACCAGATGTTCACCTCCGTGCAGCTCACGAACGACACGGTGCGGCCTTCCCTGCCGGACGCGGGGCTGGCCGTGGAGGCCACGTGGCGGATGTTCTCGGGCTCGCTCGTGCCCACCTCGCTGGGCGGCCCGTGGCGGTGGTGGCCGATCGGCGAGGACTACGCGCTCGCCGCCACCCCGGCGCCGCTGATCTGGGCCTCGCTCGCGGTGGGCGCTGTCGTGGTGGCCGTGTCCCTGCGCTACCGGCGGCGGGCCTGGCTGGCCTGGCTGATGCTGCTCGGTTACTTCCTGCTGGCCGACGTCGTCCCGGTCATGCTGGGGCGGGTGGAGGCGCTGGGGGCCGACCTGGCCGGGTTCGAGCTGCGGTACATCGCGTCCACGTCGATGGTGGCCGCCATCGTGATCGGCCTGGCCTTCATCCCCGTGGCGGGCGAGGAGCGCCCGTGGCTGCGCCCGCCGCCGCGGTGGCGGTGGGCGTGGGCGCCGCTGGCCGCGGTGTGCGCGGCGGGCTCGGTCTGGTCGGTGACGGCCTTCACCGCGCTGCCACTCGGCCGCAACGTCGAGAGCTACGTGGTGACGGCCGAGCTCGCGCTGGCCCGCGTCCCCCAGGACTCGGTCGTGCTGGACACCTTCGTGCCGCTCAAGGTTGCCGACCCCGCCTTCTTCTTCCAGTACGCCCGCGTCTCCAAGGTCCTCGGCCCGCTCGCGCCCGGCCGGGTGAACTGGACGGAACGGCTGTCGGGGCCGGTGCGCGCCCCGCTCGTCTTCGACCCGCGGGGACGGCTCAACCCGGTGGACGTCAAGGGGGTCACCGTGCCGGGCGGCGCCTCCTGCACGCCCGTGGGCTCCGAGGAGGTCGTCTTCCCGCTGCCCGAGAGGCTGCCGGGCGGCGAGTGGACCGTGCTGGTCACGTACCTGAACTCGGCCGAGACCACGCTCGTCGTGCGGCTGGGCGGCGGGCAGGCCGAGGTCAGGGCGGGGCGCGACCTCGGCGCGACGTACGCGACCGTGCACGGCGAGGGCGGCGAGCTGGCCCTCAGGACGGTCGGCGCGCCCGCGTGCGTCGGCGAGATCAAGGCGGGGCAGCCGGTGCCGGCCGAGCACGGCACGCCGATCCCCGCACGGCCGGTGCTGCCGTGAGGGGATCGGGGGCGCGGGTCACTTGCCCGGTTCGGGGTCCCTGGGCAGGCCGAGCATGCGCTCGCCGATGATGTTGAGCTGCACCTCGGTGGTGCCGCCGTAGATGGTCATCGCCCGGGTCGCGAGCACGGCGCGGTTCCAGTAGCCGGGGTCGCCGAGCTTCATGTCGGCCGCCGCCGTGGCCTGCGCGCCGATCAGGCTCACCGCGGTCTCGGAGACGTGCTGGGCGTGCGAGGTCGACAGCAGCTTGCGCACCGAGGCGTCGGCGCCCGGCTCGTTGCCGGCGAGCTGCTTGAGCGTCACCCGCAGCGACAGCGCGTTGATCGAGTGGCCCTCGCAGATGACGTGCGCGAGAGCGTCCGCCTCGACCGGCGTGAGGTCCCGGCCGAGCCGCTTGACGAGCCCGAGCAGGTCGGGCACGGACGCGCCGGTGCCGCCGGAGCCGGAGGAGAGCGAGACGCGCTCGTTCGAGAGCGTGTTCCTGGCCACCTTCCAGCCGTCGCCGACCTCGCCGACCACCAGGTCGTCGGAGACGAACACATCGTCCAGGAAGACCTCGTTGAACAGGTTCTCGCCGGTCATCTCGGTGAGCGGGCGCACGGTGACGCCGGGCGACTTCATGTCGACGAGGAAGTACGTGATGCCCTCGTGCTTGGAGCCCTCGCTGGAGTTACGGGCGATGCAGATGCCCCACTCGGCGACGTGCGCGACGGATGTCCAGATCTTCTGGCCGTTGAGCCGCCAGCCGCCTTCGACCTTCTCCGCCTTCATCTGCAGCGAGGCCAGGTCGGAGCCGGCGCCGGGCTCGGAGAAGAGCTGGCACCACATCATCTCGCCGCTGAGCGTCTTGGGCAGGAACCGCTCCTGCTGCTCGGGCGTGCCGTAGACGGCGACGGACGGCACCACCCAGGCGCCGATGATCAGCGCGGGGAGCCTGACCTTGGCCGCCTTCAGCTCCTGGGCGATGAGCACCTGCTCCAGCGGGCTCGCGCCGCGCCCCCACGGCGCGGGCAGGTGCGGCATGACGAAGCCGCGCTCGGCCAGCGCCCGCTTCTGCTCCTTGCCCTCCAGCCGGGCGATCTCCGCGATCTCGGCGCGCAGGGCCTCGCGCAGCGGCTCGGCGTCCTCCGGCAGGTCGAGCTCCATCTCGCGGGTGACGCCGCGCAGGGCCAGCTCGGTGACGCGGGCGGCCCAGCCGGCGGAGCCGCCGAGCAGCGCGCGCAGGGTGAGCGCGCGCCGGTAGTAGAGGTGGGCGTCGTGCTCGAAGGTGTAGCCGATGCCGCCGAAGGTCTGGATGGCGTCCTTGGCGCACTGCACGGCCGCGTCGGGGGCCATGACGCCGGCGATCGCGGCCGCGTAGTCGAGCTCCTGGCCCGCGGCGCGGGTGGCGTCCCAGACGGTGGCGCGGGCCTGCTCCAGCGCGACCAGCATGCGCGACAGCTTGTGCTTGATGCCCTGGAACTGGCCGATCGGGCGGCCGAACTGCACGCGTACCTTCGCGTACTCGGCGGCGGCGGTGACGCACCAGGACGCGACGCCGGCGGCCTCGGCGCCGAGCAGGACGGCGGCGATGTTGCGCACGTCGGCGCTCTCCACCCCGTCGAGCACCCGGTCGGCGGGCACGGTGACGCCGTCCAGCTCGACCTTCGCCACGGACCTGGTGAGGTCGAGCGACTTGAGCGAGGTGACGGTGGCGGCGGTGGCGTCGACCGCCACCCACAGCTCGCCGTCGCCGGTGACCACGGGAAGCACCAGCACGTCGGCCATCGCACCGCCGAGCACCGGCTCCGCGGCGCCGGACACGGTCAGGGAGCCGTCGCCCGCCCGCGTGCCGGTCAGCGACCCGGTGAGGGCCAGTGCGCCGGTGCGGGTGCCGTCGGCCAGGCCGGGCAGCAGCTCGTGGTGCTTCGAGGCGTGGATCACCGCGCTGGCCAGCACGGTCGGCACGTAGGGGCCGGGCGCCATCCGCTCGGCCAGCGCCTCGACGGCGACAGCGGCCTCGAGCAGCCCGTAGCCGGAGCCGCCCGACTCCTCGGGCAGGTGGAGGCCGAGAAGGCCCTGCTCTGCCAGGCCCGGCCAGAAGGCGGGCCGCTCGTCGCCGGCAGAGCGGAGCGTGTCGGTGGGGATGCTGCGCTCCGCCCAGCCGCTCACCGACTCGTGGAGCGCCTCGTGCTCCTCGCTCAACCCGATCGCCATAGCTCATCCTCCAGGCGGTTCCGTAGATGCCAGAATCATATTCTAGAGCACGCTTCTGGCCTAGAGGGGGCGAACTTTCTCCGCGAGGGTGTTCAGATCTCTCCAGTACGCCCTGCCGCTCTCCGGGATCGAGGCCATGAGCATGGCGGGCTTGGTCTGGCCCACCTCCACGACGGACACCAGGGCATGGCCGGTGCGCTGCTTGCCGCCGTCGGTGTAGGTCACCCGGAAGGCCAGCGTCCAGCCCTTGCCCCCGGACACCTTCAGCGAGCCGGTCCAGGCGAGGGTGGCGCCCTCCGGATACTGGGAATTCAGCGTCCAGCGGGCCGCCCTTGCCGCGATGGCCCGGTAGTCGGCGTCCGACCTGGGCTTGGCCTCCGGGTTGTCGCCGGGCAGCATCGCCGACGCGATCACCGTCTGCGGTACCCCGGCCTTGCCCACCCGCTGCGCGTGCGCGAACGGCGAGAACGACCTGGCCTGCCAGGGCTTGCCCAGCTTGGGGTAGCTGATGCCGGTCCTGCTGTCGGTCACGGTGCCGGTGGCGGCGGTGGCCCTGCCCGGCAGGTCGGCGAACGCCATCTTCGCGGGCACCGCCGGCAGCGGCGTCTCGGTGGGGGTCGGGGTCACCGAGGCCTCGGCCGACGTCGAGGGCACCGGGGCAACCTGGACGACGTCCTCGTTCTCCGGCTGGGTCGGCACGTCGCCGGAGAAGATCACGAACACCAGGAGGACGGCGGCCACCGTGGCGACGATGGCGCCGAGCAGATAGACGACCTTGATCGGGATGTCCCCGATCCGGCTGACCAGCCCACCCTTCAACGGAGGCGGCGCAGCCGTCGCCGGCAACGGCTCAGCCTGCCCGAACGACGCACCCCCAGGCCCCACCGGCCCCGCCCCCACCCGCACGGGCCCCACCCCAGCCCGCCGCGGCCCCACACCCTGCCCAGCCGAAGACCCAGCCGGCCCAGCCGAAGATCCGGCCTGCCCAGCCGAGCCACCGGCCGGCCCGGCCACCCCAGCCTGCCCGACCGAACCAACAGAAGCACCAGACTGACCAGCCGAACCAGCCGGAGAGCCAGCCTTCCCTGCCGACCCGGGCTGCCCGACCAACTCGGCCAGAGACCTGGCCTTCCGAGCCGGAGGACCAGCCTTTCCAGCCGCAGATCCGGCCTGCCCGGACGGCGCAGCCGAGCCGCTTGCGGGTCTGGCGGGACCGGCCGCAGGTCCGGCGGGGCCCGGCTGACCTGGACGACCGGCGGGACGCTCACCTCCCGGCCTCTGGGGGCCCGCGGACTGCGGAGCCCCTTTACCGGGTGCTCTCCCGGCCTGAGGGCCGGACGCCTCGATCGGATTCGGCCCGGACGGCGCGGAACCGCCGGAACTCCCAGGCTTGGAAGCACCGCCCGACTTCGCACCGGAAGGCCGGGAGGGGCCGCCCGATGCCGCCGGCTTGGGAGGCTCGGGGGTCACCTCCCCTTGGCCCGGGCTAGGTGAGGCTCCTGAGGGACGGTCCCGGCGGAAGGCGATGGTTTCCTCCGCAGGCGGGACGATCTTGCGAAAGGGAGCGGTGGGAGCATCGTTGCCGTTGTTCTGATCGCCGACGTCCGCCATGGCTTGAAGGCTACGTCACCTGGACGGGCGACATTTCCGCTATGCCCGCACCAGAACGAAGTCACGTACCGTATCCATCAGGAGACGTCGCGCAACCCACACCCCTGACCTGCGTATCTTTCCGTCCGAGCTGGGCAGAGTACCGGGCATGCGCAAGATCGCTGGAGGGCTGGCCGCCGCCGTCCTGGTCACCGGTTGCGCCGGCGCGCCCGGAGTCCGCGGCACGGCCTCGCCGACCGCCTCACCCACCGCCACCGCCACGGCGACCACCCCCTCGCCCAGCCCCACCGCCGAAGCGCTGCCGCTGGAGCAGACGTACGAGCGCGTGATCGCCCAGGTCCTGCCGTCGATCGTGCAGATCAACACGAAGGCCGGCCTCGGCTCCGGAGTCGTGTACGACGACAAGGGCCACATCGTCACCAACGCGCACGTCGTCGGCGAGGCCACCACCATGGAGGTCACGCTCGCCACCGGCGGCGGCTCCCGCAGCGCGAAGCTGGTCGAGTCCTTCCCCGCCGGCGACCTCGCGGTGATCAAGGTGGACGACGCGCGGGGCCTGCGCCCGGCCACGTTCGCCGACTCGTCCAAGCTCAGGGTCGGCCAGCTCGTGCTCGCCATGGGCAACCCGCTGGGCCTGTCGGGCAGCGTCACCAACGGCATCGTGTCCGCGACGGGACGCACGGTCAGCGAGCCGCAGGGCGAAGGCTCGCCCGGCGCGACGATCGCCAGCGCCGTCCAGACCTCGGCCGCGATCAACCCCGGCAACAGCGGCGGCGCCTTGGTCGACATGGCCGGACAGGTGATCGGCATCCCGACCCTGGCCGCCACCAACCCGTCGCTGGGCGGCGGCGCGGCCCCGGGCATCGGCTTCGCCATCCCCAGCAACACCGCCACGGACATCGCCGCCCAGATCGTCGAGCACGGCCGCGTGGTCAACAGCCACCGGGCGGCACTGGGCATCACGGGCTCGACGGTGATCGGCGAAGACGGCCAGCCCGCCGGCGTCGGCGTCCGCTCGGTCCAGTCGAACGGCGGCGCCGCCAAGGCGGGCATCCGCGAGGGCGACATCATCGTCTCGGTCGCCGGCAAGCAGATCCCCACCATCGCCGACCTCACCGAAACCCTCACGGAGTACAAACCGGGCGACAAGGTCGAGATCGAGTTCGTACGAGACGGCACCAGTCAGAAGGTCACCGTCACCCTGACCGAACTCCAGGCCGGGTGATCCGCAGGCCGCCGCGCTCACTGCTTGATGGTGTAGACGATGTCGACGCGGCGGTTCTTGGCGCGGTTCTTCGGCAGGGGCTTGCCCTCGGCCGTGTTGGGCAGCTTGGGGCGGGTCTCGCCGAAGCCCTGGGCCTGGAGGGTCACGCCGGGGAGCGTCAGCAGGCCCGCCATGACCTGCTTGACGGCGTCCGCCCGGCGCTGGGAGAGGGTGTCGTTGTAGGCGTCGGCGCCCTGGTCGTCGGTGTGGCCCTCGACCCTGACCTGGCCGCCCGCGCCCTCGGTGTTGATCTGCTCGGCGACCTCCTTGAGCCGCTGCCTGGCCTTGGCGGTGAGCCGCCACTTGTCGAGCGCGAACAGCACGTCGCTGGTGAGCGCCACCGTCACCTGGTCGCCCCGCTGGGACTCGCTCTCGCTGCCGTCGAGCGACTCGACCTCGCCGATGATGTCCTCGACGGGCAGCACCAGGTCCTCCACCACGCCGATCGCCGACTCCGGCGGAGGGGTCGGGGAGGTCAGTGTCAGGGCGAGGGCGAGACTAAGAGATCGGAACATCGGTGAACACGCCGATCTGCGGCATCTCGATGTTGACCTTGGTGACGTCGGCCGGCGGCGCGGCGAAGACCGCGTACAGGCTGGCGCTCTCGTCCTTCTCCAGGAACTCGCCCTGGGTGCCCGAGCAGACGCACTCGGCCTTGTCGTCGGTGCCGTTGCGTGCCACGCGGTAGCGCTTGGCGTTGACCGGGTCGATCAGGCTCACGCCGGACACGGAGTAGTCGAAGACGCCGCCGCCCATGCCGTTGTGCACGTTGAAACTGCCTTCCAGACCGGTGATGGTCCAGTTGAGCGTCGCGGTCTTGCCCTGGCGCAGCAGCCCGGTGATCTCCACCCTGACCTTGGTCGGACCGTCGGTGCCCTCGGCCTTGGTCTCGCGGCTGGCGATGACCTTGTCCCCCTGCGGCGGGGCGGTCTGCTGCTCGGCGGGGGGCGCGGTGGTCTCGGGCGGCGCGTTCTCCGTCTGCGCGGCCTGGGTCCCGCCCTGCTTCTCCTGGCCGCCGCCGGTCGTGGAGGGCAGCATGCCGCAGCCGGTCAGCGCCACGACCGCGACCGCCAGCACGAACGTCTTGCGCATGGTCACTGATCACCTTTCGGGGGTTCCGAACTCAGGGCCCGAACGTTAGCGAGGCGACCTTCAGGATCCGCATAGCGGGCTAAACACCCCGCCTCCCCCGGGCCTCGCTCGCGAGCCGCTCGGCCGCCGCGCGGCCGTGCTCGTCACCGAGCCGGTCAAACTCTCCCATAGCACGCGTCAGCGCCTCAACCGCCTCATCGATCTTCTCCATGTCCACGTACGACTCCGCCAGGACGAGCAGGGCCGCACCCGAGCCGCGCCGGTCCCCGTACACCGTGAAGGTCTCCAGCGCCTGCCCGGCCGAGTCCGCGGCGGCGTCCGGCAGCCCCTCGGCGCGGGCGACGCGGGCGAGCACCAGCAGCCCGGATGCCTCGGGCAGCCGGTCGCCGAGCCGCCGGTTGATCGCGACCCGCCGCTCCGCGCAGGCGCGGGCCTCGGCGCGGCGGCCCGCCCCCAGGTGCAGTCTCGCCAGGTCGAGCAGCGCCTCGGCCTCGCCGCGCGGGTCGCCCAGCTCGCGGTAGACGGCCAGGCTCTCCTCCAGCGGCTCCCGGCCGGACAGCAGCGCGCCCAGCGCCCGCAGCGCGTCGGCCCTGCCGCGCTGGTCACCGGCCTGGCCGAAGACGTGCAGCGCCCGGCGCAGCACCCGCTCCGCCTCGGCCCTGCGGGGTTCCACCAACCCCAGCCGGAGCGTGATGCGGGCCAGCTCCAGCCCTTCCACCAGCGGCTGGGCGGCCCGGAGCGCGGCCGCCGCGGCGTCGTTCCTGCCCTCCGCCCGGTGCAGGTCGGCCAGGCCGCGCAGCAGCAGCGCCTCCCCCTGGTGGTGGCCCGCCGTCCTGGCCGCGTCCAGCCCGGTCGCGGTCGTGGCATGCCAGTCGTCGTGGTGGCCGGCCAGCTCGAACAGCGGCGTCAGGTAGAACGCCAGCCGCCACGCCGCCTCGTACAGGCCCGCACGGAAGAAGTCGCCGACCGCCGCGACCAGGAAGCGGCGCTCCGCGCTCAGCCAGCGCGCCTCCTGGCGCAGCCGGCCCGTCTCCAGGATCTGCTCGGCTGTACGGACGAGCGTCCGGCCGGAGCCGGGCTCCGCGGGCAGCAGGGTGACCCTGGCCCGCCTGGTCCGGTCGAGGATCTCCGCCGCCCTGGCCACCAGCACCGGGCCGGGCCCGCCCTCCTCCGCCAGCCGCTCGGCCGCGTACAGCCTGGTCAGGTCGTGCCGGCCGAACCGCTCCTGGCCCGCCTCGTCCAGCCCGCGCGACTGCAGCAGCCCGGCCTCGGCCAGCGGCTCCAGGTCCTCGCCCAGCACCCACGGGGCGAAGTCGGGAGCCGTGAACGCGCCCAGCTCGCGCAGCAGCCGCCGCTCCGGCTCCGCCAGCCCGCGGTAACCGAGCGCCAGGCTGCCGCGCACGGCCAGGTCGCCCGCGCTCAGCTCGTCCAGCCTGCGCCGCTCGTCGCCCAGCCGCCCGGCCAGGTGGGCGACCGTCCAGCCGGACCGTCTGGCCAGCCGCGACCCGGCGATCCGCAGCGCCAGCGGCAGTCCGCCGCACAGCCGGACGATCTCGCGCGCCGCCTCCGGCTCGGCCGCCACCCGGTCGCGGCCGGCCACCCCGGCGAGCATCTCGAACGCCTCGTCCGGATCCAGCACGCCCAGCTCGTACGGCCTGGCCGCCTCCAGCCCGGCCAGCGGCGAGCGGCTGGTCACGATCGTCACACTGCCGGGGCCGGTCGGCAGCAGGGGACGCACCTGCGTCTCGCCGGCCGCGTCGTCGAGCACCACGACCAGCCGCCGGGCCGAGGTGAGCCGGCGGTAGAGCCGGACCCGCTCGTCCAGCGCCGGCGGCACCGCGCCGTCGGGGCGGCCGAGCGACCGCAGCAGGTCCTCCAGCACGGCCCCCGGCGTCCGCTCGCCGAGCACCGCGTACAGCCTCCCGTCGCCGGGCTCCAGCAGGTTCGCCGCCCGCACGGCCACGGCCGACTTGCCGCACCCTGCGGGCCCGTGCACCACCAGACAAACCGGCGCCCGCGCCACCCCGCCGCCCGAGGCGAGACCACCGCCACCGCCTCCGGAACCGGCACCGCCAGAGCCCGAGGCCGGACCACCGCCACCGCCACCGAAGCCCGTGGCGAAACCACCGCCTGAGAAACCCGCCGCGGGACCGCCAGTGCCGTCCGTGTTCCCTGTCGTGGTGTCGCGGGCCCACCGGGTGACCCAGGAGAGGACGTCCTGCCTACCGGTGAAATCCGAAATATCCGGCGGCAGCTCGTCGAGCGGGGTCGCGGAGATGCGGGCCGGGGCCACCACCTCGCCCGCCAGCACCCGGTCGTGCGCCTCCCGCAGCTCGGGCCCCGGCTCCAGCCCCAGCTCGTCGACCAGCACCCGCCGCGCCTCCTGGTAGGCCGCCAGCGCCTCCGACCGCCGCCCCGCCTGGTGCAGGGCCGCCATCAGGTGCGCCCACCCCCGCTCACGCAACGGGTGGGAGTTCACCAGCGCCCGCAGCTCGCCGACCACCTCACCGCCGCGCCCCAGCCGCAGGTCCAGGTCCACGCGCTCCTCCAGCGCGGTCAGGCGCGACTCCTCAAGAGGTACGCCATGCGTACGGCGCAGTTCGGCACTGTCGACGCCCGCCAGCGCCTCCCCCCGCCACAGCGCCAGCGCCTCCCTGAACCGGGCGGCCGCCTCCACGTGCCCGCCCGCCTCCCGGATCCGCCTGGCCTCCCCCACGAGCCGCTCGAACCGGTGGCAGTCGATCTCGTCCCGGTCCACCGCCAGCAGGTAACCGCCCGGCACGGTGGTGATCCCCTCGACCAGCTTGCGCAGCGCGCTCACGTACACCCGCAGCACCGACTCGGCTGACGCGGGCGGCCGGTCGCCCCACAGCACGGTGATCAGCCGCTCGACCGGCACCGCCGTGCCCGCCGACAGCAGCAGCGCCGCGAGCAGCGTCCGGTGCTTGGCCGGGCCCGGCTCCCCGCCGTCCCCGACCCGGAGCGGGCCCAGCAGCCCGAACCACACGCCCACCGTCCCTCAGCCCCGCGCCGGTCGCAGCGCGAACGACTCGAACCGCACCCGCACCGTCTTCCCGGCCTCCGGCGCGGCGTGCACCCCCGCCATGCCGGGACCCAGCGGCGCCTCCGCGTCGGTGGCCTCGGCCACCAGGCGCTCGTTCAGCCACATCCGCAGCGTCACCTCGCCGTCGCCACCGGCGCACTCGGCGACGACCCGGTTCGTGCCCTCGGACGCCGCCTTCTCCGGTCCGTACAGAACCACGCCCTCCTGCCCCGTGCGGCGCTTGACGATCGCCACCCGGCCCGCGCCGCTGACCCCGAACTCGTACCGGCCACCCGAGCCGCCATGGCACCACACCCCGTACTCGCCCGCGCCCTCCCGCAACTCCGCCTTCGCGCTGACGACCACCCCGCCACCGGGCTCCCGCCGCGGCGCCGACTTCCACAACCGCCACCCGTCCTCGACGGCCAGCACATACCCGGAACCGTCTTTCTCAGCGGTCCCGGCCTCCGACGCCCCCACCTCCCACCCATCGGCGAACCCACTCTCGTACGGCCACGCCTCCCCCCTCAACAGGACCCCCGCAACGGCCCCACCCACAACCACCGCCACCAACCCGCCCACCCACCAACGCCACCGCGCCCCACCTCTCCCCTTCTTACGCGCACCGCCGCCTGCCCCCTGGGAGTCAGGACCACCCTGCGCACTCACAACAGATCCCCCGTACACCGCACCCCGGGAGGAGGGGGAAGCCTCCGGACCGTACGGAACCGCACCTTCACCCTGGGAGGCGAGGGCACCCTGCGCACTCACAACAAACCCGTCGTACGGGACCGCACCTTCACCCTGGGAGGCGGGGGCACCCTGCGCACTCACAGCAGACCTGCCGTACGGAACCGCGTCGCCACCCTGAGCGGCAGCACCCGACCGCCGAGGGTCACCCTCTCCACGCAGCGTGCCCGAACCGCCCGCCGCCCCAGAGACTCCCCCGTACGGAACCGCACCCTCACCCTGAGCAGCGGAAGCCGCCCGCCCAAGGCCACCCGCTCCGGCCTGGCCTCCATCTCCACGCACCGCGCCCGCGCCAGAGGCTCCTCCGTACGGAACCGCCCCCTGGGAGATGGGGGCACCCTGCGGACTCACGACAGATCCGCCGTACGGAACCGCACCCCCACCCTGAGCGGCAGCACCCGCCCGCCGTGGGTCCTGGTCGCTATCTCCACGCAGCGCGGGCGTACCGCCTGCCGCTCCGGAAACCACCCCACCCTGGGAGGCGGGGGCACCCTGCGGACTCACAGCAGACCCGCCGTGCGGAACCGCATCGCCGCTCTCAGCGGCAGCACCCGTCCGCTCAGGGTCGCCCCGCAGCGCGGGCGAGCCACCCACCGCCCTAGAGACTCTCCCGTATGGAACCGCGCCCTGGGAGGTGGGGGACGCCTCCGGACCGTACGGAACCGTACCCCGGGAGGTGGGGGCAGGCTGTGGGCTCGTGGGGGATCCGGTGGACGGGGGCGCTGGGGGGAGGTGGGGAGGAGACGGAGGGCGGGTGAGGGGGGTGGTCCAGGTGCGCTCGACGGCTTCGGTGGCCGAGGCGGGGCTGGTCGGGGGGCCGCCGAGGAGGTCGGCGAGGAGGCGGGACACCGGTGGGCGGGCCCTGGGGTCCTTGGCGAGGGCCTGCTCCACCAGCCCGCGGACGCCGTCGTCCAGGCCGTCCAGGTGGGGCCTCTCGTTGACGACGCGGTTGAGCACCTCGCCAGGGGATCCGCCGCCGAACGGGGAGCGGCCGGTTCCGGCGAACGCGATGACCCCGCCCCAGGCGAACACGTCGGTGAACGGCCCGACGGTCTCGCCGCGCGCCTGCTCCGGCGCCATGAACGCGGGTGTGCCGAGGATCGCCTGGCTGGTGTCGGACCCGACGAGCTGGGCGATGCCGAAGTCGATGACGCGCGGCCCGAGCGGCGACAGCAGCACGTTCGACGGCTTGAGGTCGCGGTGGATCACCCCGGCGCCGTGGATGGCGCTCAGCGCGGTGGCGATGCCGACCGCCAGCGCCTCCAGGTTGCCCCCGGACAACGGCCCCTGGTCGCGCACGGCCCTCGCCAGGTCGGGGCCTTTGACGTACTCGGTGACGAGGTAGGCGACGTCGCCGTCGATGCCGGCGTCCAGGACGGGCGCGGTGCAGAACCGGGCGACCCGGCGCGCGGCCGCCACCTCGCGCTCGAACCTGCGGCGGAAGGCGGGGTCGCGGGCCAGCCTAGGGTGGATGACCTTGACGGCGGCCAGCCCGCCGGTGGGGGTGGCGGCCAGGTGCACCTCGCCCATGCCGCCGCGACCGAGGACGCGCCGCAGCGCGTACCCGCCGATGACCCGATCGCTCACCGCAGACACATTAGCCAGGTCCGGATCGTCCCGCTCGGAGCGCGTATCCGTGTCCGAAAGACGAGGATCCCAAGTTTCCAGACCAGCAGCCCGCCCTCCCCTCCCCGTCTGCCCCGTACGGCGTCACCGTCGAAGACATGTCAGAGACGACCGCACGCGCCACGGGCCGCAACTGGGGCCGATTCGCCCTGCACTACATCGAAATGATCATTGCGATGTTCGCCGGCATGTTCCTCCTGGATCTCGTCTGGTCCATGGCCGGCGTGCACGTCTCGTACGCGACCCACCCGGAGGCCGCGTACCTGCTCATGGCGCTCAACATGTCGATCGGCATGGCCGTGTGGATGCGCTTCCGCGGCCACGGCTGGGGGTCGACGCTGGAGATGTGCGCCGCCATGTTCGCACCGGCCGTTCCGCTCTTCCCGCTGCTGTGGCTGGGGCTCATCGACGGTCACGGGGTGATGATCGCGGCGCACGTGGCGATGTTCCCCGCCATGCTGGCCGTCATGCTCCGCCGGCTGGACGAGTTCGCCGGCTGTGCCCGTTGACCCTGCGGTACCGGTCCAGCACGTCCTGCCGCAGCAGGTGGCCGAACCCGGCCCGCTCCAGCCGCGTCCCGAGCTGGGCCGCGGTGCCGCCGAGAGCGGCGGCGGCGTCCTCCAGACGCCAGTCGTGCTCGTGCAGCACGCGCAGCAGGTGGCCGCGCCGCACCTGGGCCTGCGACAGCCTGAAGGTCTTCAGGTACGCGAGCCTCCCGTCCTCGGCGGTGATCGTCTCCCCGATGTGGTTCTCCGCCCGGCGGTCGAAGGCCGGCAGGAAACGCCGCAGCCGGAACCCGCCGAGCCGGTACACCTCCTCCACCCGGTCCGGCGAGCCCAGCAGGCCCGCCGCCATGACCGAGTCGTGGAAGCCGGCCCACTCCCGCTCCTGCCGCGCCGCCTCGGCCCGCAGGTCCGCCAGGGAGGAGACCCGGCTCTCGTCGATCACCGCGGGGAAGTCACGGGCCGGGTAGAACGTCGCGTACTCGTGGATGAGCTCCCCGTACAGATCGCGTACCAGGGTCGGGTGCAGCGCCCGGTAGTCGTCAGGATGCGGCACCACGAACGCGCTCGCCAGCGTGTCACCCGCGTACAGCAGCAGCCCGCACTGGCCGGGGTGGATCTCGAAGACGCGCAGCGCGTCCTCCAGCCCGCGCACCTCCGCCCCGGTGCGGGCGTCCTCGGCGCGCGGCGACAGCCCCCGCGCGACCGCCTGGCGTGACCACTCCGCCCAGGCGATCACGGGCCCGCGGAAGTGCAGCGCCAGGTAGCCCTCCAGGGCGAGGTGCAGGGGCAGGAAGCGCAGCCGGTTCTTGTCCACGCGCCTGGCCATCCGCCGGCGGAACCTGACGTCCATGCGGTCGAGCGGCTCCCCGAGCTGGGTGCCGTACGCTGCGGCTGGGCTCCCGTCGCCGGTCCACGACGCCACGAACGCGTGCGGGACGTACGCCACGTACACCGACTTGTCCGGCAGGCCGACGACACTCAGCTCGTCCCCGTACACCCGGGCGTGCAGCCGCAGGTCGAGGATCGGCTCCGGCCGGACCAGCGGCACCAGCCGCACCGCTCCCCAGGTCTGGGCGGGCCGGGTCTCCAGCCCGGCGAGGTCGATCATCGCGCCGCCGCCCTCTCCTCCAGGTACGCGCGCAGCTCGGCCGGCCCGGTGCGGCCCTGCGCGAACCCGGCCAGCTCGACCAGCGCCGGCAGGTCCTCGGCGTCGCGGATCCCGGCCGTCGGAACCAGCGGCGACAGCCTGCGCACCTCGAACCGCTCCGCGTCGTACACCGGGTTCAGGTGCACGACGCGTACCCCGCCCGCCGGGTCGAGCCGGCGCCGCCACACCCGCAGGACCTCCGCGGCCAGCCCGGGAGGCGCGTTGTCCCACCCGTCGGAGACGATGACCAGCCGGTCCGGCCGCGGGTCGAGCGCGTCGAGCACCCGCCGCCCGAGCGGCGTCGGCCCGTCCGGCCGCGCCATCACCGGGTCGGCGAGCCCTGACACCCACAGCCCTCGGTAGGACCCGGCCAGCGCCTCCAGCAGGTAGTGGCAGGCCAGCGCGACCGCCAGCGGCCTGCGCCGCTTCACCGGCGAGCCGAACGACGAGAAGCTGTCGTCCAGCACCGCCGCGACGCTCCCCCACGTCCCCCGCCGCGGCCCCGCCGCCCGCGCCGCCGCCGCGCGCAGCGCCGCCACGTGCTGACGCCGCTCGCCGTACGGCAGCGACAGCACGTACGAGGCCGCGCGCACCAGCGGCATGGCCGCCAGATCGGCCTTGTCCCGGATCCCCGCACGCTCATGGGCGCCGGCCAGCCGCAGCCGCTCCGAACGGGTCAGGCGGGGCGCGATCCGCTCCAGGAAGACCGCCCTGGGGATGCCGTGCCGGGCCGCGAACCCCTCCGCCACCGTGTACGGCAGCTCGTACAGCGCCTGCTTCTCGTGGTGGGCACGGCGCCAGGCCTCCAGCACCGGGGTGTCGAAGCGGGCGCGCCGGTGCGGCGCGAACAGGAAGTCGCCCAGCTCGCCCGGTGGCCGCAGGTGCGCGTGACGCACCGCCGCCTTCATCGCGGAGCGGTACTTGACCGCGTCGAAGGCCAGGTCGGGCCGGGCCAGCAGCCAGTCGCGGATGACCGCCCTGGTGCGCCGGTTGTTCACGCCGTCCCGCCGCAGCTCACCGAACAGCCGGTAGACGCGTGGCGGGCTCATCCTGGCCAGCCGCCAGGAGATGAGCGGGCCGTCGCCGCGGGCCTTCAGCACGTTGTGGATGATCATCGCGGCGTTGTGGTCGTTGACGTCCAGCGCCAGCGTGGCCGCGTACAGATCGGGATAGTTGCCGTGGATGTAGCGGTGCAGGAAGTCCAGCGACAGCCGCTGCTCGCCCGCCGTGGCGCGGAACTCCCGCTGCCCGGTCGAGGTGATGGCCGCGTTCGCGAACAGCAGCACGTCCTCGCACTCGATCAGGTCGGCGTAGGTCTCCATGGCTCCCCGGGATGACGGCGCCGGCCGGGGAATGGGGGCACGAACTGCGAAGCATCGCTTCATAGGCGGGTTCCGGAAGTCGCGCCTGAGTCCCGCGACCGGCTGCTCCCGGACCTTACCGCGCAGCAGCCGGACGAGCGACGAAATATCCGCATTCCGCCGTCGGCCGGCCCGGCCGCCTCCCGCCCGCCGGTTCCCCGGGGGCGGGAGGTGAGCCGGCGCTCACTAGGGCTCGCAGCCGGCCTCGGTGTCGGTGCCGAGCCCGCCGTTGCAGTCGTCGGTGCCCGGTCCCCCGTTGTTGCCGTTGAGCTCGTCGTTGCCGGCGCGCCCATCTGGACGTCGGCGGCAACCTGCGGGCGTCCGACTACGCCAGCGGCTTCACCAGCGACATCTTCCCCGGCCGGCGGGTGCCCGACGTCGTGGGCCTCGTCGGCCTGCAGCCGAACGCCTCGTACATCATGCTGCCCACCCAGCCGGGCTCGTTCGTCGACGAGACCTTCGCCGACAGCGCGGACGACACCAAGTCCGACGACGGCTGGGCGGTCTTCAGCGGCACCTCGGCGGCGGCAGCCCAGGCGGCGGGCGTGTGCGCCCTCGTGAAGGGCTCGTGGCCGGGGATCTCGCCCACCCGGATGAAGCAGCTCCTCAGGGCCACGGCGAGGGACGTGACGACCGGCAGTTGCTTCAACGCCCCGGGCATGAACCACCAGGCGACGGCCGGGCCGGACCGCGCGACCGGCAGCGGGCTCATCGACGCCTACGCGGCCCAGAGCTCGGCCCAGACCACCTACATCGAATGTTCCATCCGCGGGCTGAACTGCGACTAGGCCCGGCCGTGTCCACCTACCGCGTCCTGCTGGTCAGCATGCCCTGGCACGGGCTCGACCGCCCCTCGCTCGGGCTGAGCCTGCTCCAGGCCGCGCTCCGGCGCGACGGCGTGGCCTGCGACGTCCGCTATCTCGGCTTCGACCTCGCCGATCTCATCGGCCTGCCGGACTACCAGTGGGTGCAGGGCGGGCTGCCGCACACCGCCTTCGCCGGCGAGTGGCTGTTCGCCGCCGCGCTCCACGGCGAACGACCGGCGGCCGACGCCGCGTACGACGAGACCGTCCTGCGCGGCGTCCACCGGCAGCCCCA
The DNA here is from genome assembly GCF_040676925.1 of Nonomuraea sp. NPDC049486. Classification (NCBI taxonomy): domain Bacteria; kingdom Bacillati; phylum Actinomycetota; class Actinomycetes; order Streptosporangiales; family Streptosporangiaceae; genus Nonomuraea; species Nonomuraea sp. NPDC049486. Next base: position 459,599 of record NZ_JBFAPV010000001.1, on the reverse strand, counting down.
GGAGACGATCGCCAGGCTGCGGAGGCTGCGCGGCTCCTGCGCCCGCTTCCTCGACCGCTGCCTGGCCTCGATCGCCTGGACGGACTACGACCTCGTCGGGTTCACCTCCACCTTCGAGCAGAACCTCGCCTCGCTCGCGCTCGCCCGGCGGGTCAAGGAACGCCATCCCGGCGTCGTCACCGTCTTCGGCGGCGCCAACTGGGAAGGCGACATGGGCCACGAGCTGCACGCGCGCTTCCCGTTCGTGGACGTCGTCTGCGGCGGCGAGGCCGACGTGTCGTTCCCCGCCCTCGTCCAGCGGATGCGCGCCGGCGCGGCGGTGGACGAGGTGCCGGGCCTGATCGTGCGCAGGGACGGCGCGAGCGTCCGCACCCCGCCCGCCGCGCCGATCACCGACCTCGACGCCCTGCCAGTCCCCTGCTTCGACGCCTACTTCGACGCCCTCCGCGACAGCGCCGAGGGCGCCGCCGTCCGCCCCCGCCTGCTGCTGGAGACCTCGCGCGGCTGCTGGTGGGGGGCCAGGCACCACTGCACGTTCTGCGGGCTGAACGGCGAGGCGATGACCTTCCGCAGCAAGTCGCCCGAGCGCGTGCTGGACGAGATCGAGCACCTGACCCGGCGCCACGGCCTCACCACGGCCGGCGTCGTCGACAACATCCTCGACATGCGGTACTTCACCACGCTGCTGCCCGCGCTCGCCGCCGCCGGAGCGCCTGCCGACCTGTTCTACGAGGTCAAGGCCAACCTCAGCGCCGCCCAGGTGAAGCTGCTCGCCGACGCCGGGGTCCGCGAGATCCAGCCTGGCCTGGAGAGCCTCAGCGACCACGTGCTGGCGCTGATGCGCAAGGGGACCACGGCCCTGCGCAACATCCAGCTTCTCAAGTGGTGCGCGGAGTTCGGCGTCACCGCGCGCTGGAACCTGCTCTTCGGCTTCCCCGGGGAGACCGCCGAGGACTACGCGTCGATGCTGCCCCTGCTGGACGCGTGCGACTTCCTCCAGCCGCCGGACGGCATGGACGCCATCAGGCTCGACCGGTTCAGCCCTTTCCACCAGGATCCGGAGCGGTTCGGGATGACCGGCGTGCGGCCCATGGCGGTGTACCGGTGCCTCTACCCCTTCCCGGACGAGGCCCTGCGGCGCATCGCGTACTACTTCGACTTCGACTACGCCGACGGCATGCGCCCCCTGGACCACGCCGGGCCGGTCATGAAGCGGGTGCGGCGGTGGATCGAGCGCGGCGGCAACGGCACGCTCGCGCTGCTGGCGCACCCCGACGGCGGGCTGGTCCTGGTCGACACCCGCGACGAGCGGACGGTGTCGTTCCGGCTGACCGGCTGGCGGGCGGCGGTGTACGCCCGGTGCGACAGGGTCACGGCGGAGCGCGCGGCCGTCGCCGCCGGCACGGCCGCGGGGGCGACGGCCGAGGAGGTGCTCGCATTCCTCGCGGACTGCCTGCGGCGACGGCTCATGGTCCGGACCGGCGATCAGTGGCTGGCGCTGGGGATCCGCGTGCCGGCCAGGACGTCCGCCGACTCTCGACCTTGACGGGCACCCGGCTGTAAGTTCTCACTTACAGCCGAGGGACGGGAAGGAAGAACATGAGCACGGTCCACAGTGCCCACCCCCACCAGCGACTCACCTGGGTCCACCAGGTGACCAAACACGCCGGCGCACAGCCAGGACGGCCCGCCATACGGTTCAAGGGCGAGACGACGACCTGGGCCGAGCTGGACGAGCGCAGCCGCCGCCTGTCCGCCGCGCTCGAAGCCCGCGGCGTGGGCGAGGGCGACCGGGTCCTGGTGCTCCTGACCAACCGTCCCGAGTTCGTCGAGACACTGGTGGCGATCAACAGGCTCGGCGCCATCGCCGTCCCGGTCAACTTCCGGCTGGTCGCGGCCGAGGTCTCGTACCTCGCCGAGGACTCGGGCTCGTGCGCGATCGTGGTGGAGCAGCCGCTGGCCCCGGTGGTCGCCGCGGTGCGGGCGGGCAAGGAGGCCGAGCTGCCCTGCCTGGTCGTCGGCGACGCCCCGGACGCCGCCGGCGCGGGCGCGGAACGCTACGAGGAAGCCGTCGCGGGCGCGACGCCGAGCGGGGCGAGCGGCCCCGCCGACCTCGGCGCGGTCGCCCTGATCATGTACACGTCGGGGACGACGGGCCTGCCCAAGGGCGCCATGCTCACGTACGAGAACCTCCTCGGCCAGACGATCACCCTGCTGCAGACGTTGCGTCCGGGCGCCGACGAGATCTGCGTCGTCACCTCACCGATGTTCCACATCGCCGCGGTCGGCGTGATCGTGCCGAACCTCATCTTCGGCTACACCACCGTCATCACGCCGACCGGCGCCTTCGACCCCGAGGCGTTCCTCGACCTGGTCGAGTCGGAGCGGGTCACCAACGCCTTCCTCGTGCCGACCCAGTGGCAGGCCGTCTGCGCCAGCCCCACGCTCCCGCAGCGCGACATCCCGCTGCGCACCATCTCGTGGGGGGCCGCGCCCGCGACCCCGGCGATCCTACGGGCGATGGAGGCGGCCTTCCCCGGCGTGCCCAACGTGTCGGTGTTCGGGCAGACGGAGATGTCGCCCATCACCACGTCCCTGCCCGGCGAGGACGCCATCCGCAAGATCGGCTCGGTCGGCAAGCCCGTCCCCCTGGTCGAGGTGCGCGTGGTGGACCAGGACATGAACGACGTGCCCCAGGGCGAGATCGGGGAGATCGTCTACCGGGGCCCGCAGACCATGACGGGCTACTGGAACAACCCGGGGGCGACCGAGGAGGCGTTCCGGGGCGGCTGGTTCCACTCCGGAGACCTGGTCCGGGTGGACGAGGAAGGGTTCTTCTACGTCGTCGACCGCCTCAAGGACATGATCATCTCCGGTGGAGAGAATATCTACAGCGCCGAGGTCGAGGCCGTGCTCGCCGACCACCCCAAGGTCCGCGAGATCGCCCTGGTGGGCAGCCCGCACGAGAAGTGGGGCGAGACGCCCGTCGCCGTCGTGGTCCCGCGCGACGAGGCCGACCCGCCCACGGTGGCGGAACTGTCCGAGTTCTGCCTGACCCGGCTCGCCTCGTACAAGAAGCCGACCAAGGCCGTCGTGGTGAGCGAACTGCCGCGCAACGCCTCGGGCAAGATCCTCAAGAACCGCCTGCGCGACATGGTCAAGCAGGACTCCTGACGGAACGCGGAAAGCCCGGCCGGATGATCCGGCCGGGCTTTCCGCGTCTTCGAAGTGGAGGTGGCGGGAATCGAACCCGCGTCCTTCAACCCCAAGACAGGGCTTCTCCGGGCGCAGCCTGCTGTGCTTTTCTCAGCCCCGGCGATCACGCAGGCGAGTCGCCGACGGGCTCAGCCACTGTTTGGTTTCCCGATCACCCCCGTGGCCGGGTCGATCGGTTGAGCCTTCTGACGATGCCAGATCCCGAGCCGAAGGCACTCTCGGGCTGACAGAGGTTTCGCTACTTAGGCAGCGAGAGCCAGGGAACCCTGGCTGACCTCAGTGCGCTTAGAATTGGCACTTGTTGTTTGCGGTCACAGGATTAACGAGGTTATGTCCGCAGTCCTCGGCCCGCTTCTCCTGACTTGCAAGGTCAAAGTCGAAGCCAGTCACCCCCTGTGGAGTTGTCAACACGATCCCGGAGGATCGAGCATGACGACGATACCTCTGACAACACCCCAGATGCCAACTTGATTCCCGGCGAACGCCGTGGAGCCCCCGGAAGCGCAGCACAGCAGCATCACGCTCCCGGGGGCGACCGGCAGGGTCGAGCCGGTCAATGACGGCAGGACTTCCCCCGAGATGAAGTCCTGATCTCATCACGACGACTGGTCCCGCAACCCCCCGAGCGGGACCGGTCACTCATTAAGACGCAACCGGCCTGTCCGATGGTTGCTTCTTGTCACGAAAAAATCACGGAGCGTCGCCGAGGGCCGCGAAGAAGCTGCCGGCCACGGCGGCGGGGTTGTAGTTCCTGGTGAACACGGCGATGGCCAGGTCGCCCTGCCAGCCGACGAACCAGGCGTCGTTCTCCTTGCCGGTGGCGGCGGACGTCACGCCGTGGACGCGACCGCTGCCCGCCTGGGCGGGGGTGCCCTGGGCGCCCGCCCTCATCATGGCCGTCAACGCCTCGCGGACCTGCGGGTCGAGCTGCCGGGGCGGGGGCTGCGGCGCGGGCGTCACCTCGTCGGCGGCGTCGGGGGTGTCGGGCGCGGTGACCAGCACCGGCGGCCGCCAGGTGCCGGACGCCACCGCCCCCGCGACCAGGGCCATGCTGAGCGGGCTCACCTCGACGTTCTGGCCCGCGATGGCCTTGGCCTTGGCCGCGTCGCCGTCGAAGGCCGGCCGCGAGCCGCTGAACGACTTGAGCGGCAGCTGCCACGGCAGGCCGATGCCGAAGTTCTCGGCGCTCCGGGCCAGGTCGTCGCCGGTCACCCGGCGGGCGAGCGAGGCCAGCGCGGTGACGCAGCCCGCGGCGAAGTTCTGCTGGAAGGTGGGCGAGGAGCCGGTGACCTGGGCCGCGCTGACGAACCGGGCACCGCCGACCGTGCGCTCGGCCGGGCACGGGAGCTTCTGCTTGGTCTGCACCCCGGCCTTGAGTATGGCGTCGGCCGCCACGATGGAGAACGCGGTGCCGGCCGGGAAGCGGCCCGCCAGCGCGTCGTTCTGCTGGTGCAGGCCGCGGGTGGAGACCGCCCTGATCTCGCCGGTCGAGCTGTCGACCGCCACCAGGGCGCTGGCGCGGGTGCTGGAGACGGCGCGTTCGGCGGCGACCTGCACGCCGCTGTCGATCGTGGTCTGCACCGACCTGTTCTGACGGCCGGGCCACTGCTGCAGCGACGCCACCTCCTCGCCGGTGTTGAGGTCGAGGATGATCACCTGGGTCTCGGTGGAGCCTGTCAGGTAGCCCTGGTAGGCCTGCTGGAGCCCGCTCTGGCCGATCGAGTCGCCGGCCCGCTGGGGGCCGCCGAGCTTCTGCTCGGTCTCCGGGGTGAGCGCGCTGACCCGGCCGACGATCTGCTTGGGGCTCGCGGGGTCGACGGGCTGCTTCTCCGTGACGGTCTTGACCTCGGGGATGGCGTCGAGCTTCTGTCTCACCGACTGGTAGCGGGTGCGGCCGAAGGTGATCAGCGGCACGGTCTCGTTGGGCGGCGCGGACCGGATCCGGCTGAGCAGCCGGTCCTCCGCGTATCCGGTGATCTGGGACAGCTGCTTGACGACCTCCTCGGCGCGGTCGCCGAGCTGGGCGGGCACCACGCCGGCCACGTACAGGAACATGTCCTGCTGCAGCGGGTCGCCGCCGCGGTCGAGGACCGGCTGGCGCGGCTTCGGCTTGGCCTTGACCGCGAACCGCTGCCCCTCCTTGAGCTGGGGGTGCAGCACCGCCGGCGACCACTTCACCTTCCACATGCCGTCGTCGAGACGGAGCGGGAGCACGCTGTCGTACGTCCACAAGGGGTTGTTGTCGCCCAGGTCGACCTCGACGCCGAACTCGGCCTGCGACTCGTCGCCGGTCACCCGCACGCTCTTGATGCGGAACCGGAACGAGGCCGCGTCGAGCTGCAGCTTGGCGTCCGACAGCGCCTTGCGCACGACGGCGGGGTCACCGTCGGCGCGGGAGGCGGCCAGCTCGTAGTCGTTGGACTGCCAGCCGACGAGGAAGTCGCGCACCGCGTCGTGCGGCGACGCCTCCTCGAAGCAGCCGGTCAAGGTCATGCTCGCGATCGCCAGCGTGACGGTCGCGGCCAGCGTGCGGCGGACTCGGTTCATCGGTTGCGGTGACGCAGCGCCCGGGCCATCTCGCGCTTGGCCTGCTTCTCGGCCAGCGACTGCCGCTTGTCCCAGTCCTTCTTGCCTCTCGCGACGCCGATCTCGATCTTGGCCTTGCCGTCCTTGAAGTAGAGCTGGAGCGGCACGATCGTGAGCCCGCCCTCCTTGACCCGGGTGGCGAGCTTGTCGATCTCCTTGCGGTGGAGCAGGAGCTTGCGCTTGCGGCGGGCTGCGTGGTTGGTCCAGGTGCCCTGCGCGTATTCGGGGATGTGGACGTTGAACAGCCACGCTTCGCCGCCTTCGACGCTGGCGTAGCCGTCGACCAGTGAGGCGCGGCCCTCCCGCAACGACTTCACCTCCGTGCCCTGCAGGACCAGCCCCGCCTCGAAGGTGTCTTCGATGTGGTAGTCGTGCCGGGCACGCTTGTTCTGGGCGATGACCTTTCGCCCGGTCTCACGTGGCATGCTTCGACCTTACCGGCGTTTCGTCAGACCCTGAGGTATCGGCGGAGAGTGACGAACGATGCCAGGACACAGATCACCACACCGATGATCATAGTCAGGGTGATCACCGACGCCACGTCGTCCCAGCCGATCTGCGCCCCGCCGGACGACAGATACTGGGCGACCTCGTCGAACATGAAGACCTTGGTCACGATCAGCATGACCGCGGCGAACACGCCGCCGATCAGGCCCGCGATCATGCCTTCCATGACGAAGGGCAGCTGGATGTAGAGGTTGGAGGCCCCGACCAGCCGCATGATGCCCGTCTCCCGGCGGCGGTTGAACGCCGACAACCGCACCGTGTTGCCGATCAGCAGCGCGGCGGCGAGCACCAGGATGACGGCCACGATCAGGGCGGCCCAGCGCACCTTGTCGAGCATGGTGAAGAACTGGCTGATCAGGTCTCTCTGGTTGACCACCTGCGAGACGCCCGGCTGTCCCTGCAACGCCTGGATCACCGGCTGGTAGTTGTCCGGGTTGGCCAGCTTGACCCGGAACGAGGTCGGCATGTCCTCGACCTTGGTGGCGTCGCGCATGGGCTGGTTGGCGCTGAAGGCCTCCTGGAAGTTCTTGAAGGCCGTCGCCTGGTCCTCGTAGAAGACCTGCTCGACTCCGGGAAGCCCTTCGATCTGCTTCTGCAGCGCCTGGGTCTGCGCCTGGGTGACGGCCTTGCCCTTGCAGGCGGGCATGTCACTGTTCTTGGTGCAGAGGAAGACGGATACTTCGACCTTGTCGTACCAGTAGGTCGTCATCATGCCGACCTGGGCGTTGATCATCAAGCCGACGCCCAGCATCGCCATGCCGACCGCGACGGTGATGATGACCGCGATCGTCATGGTCAGGTTGCGACGGAGGCCGATCCAGACCTCGGAGAAGATGAAGTTCGCCCGCATGATTGTGTCTACTGCTCCCTGTCAGTACGCCTGGCCGTACACGCCACGCGACTGGTCGCGGACGATCTTGCCGTCCTCCAGCTCCACGACACGCTTGCGCATGGAGTCGACGATGGCCGCGTCGTGCGTGGCCATGACGACCGTGGTGCCGGTCCTGTTGATCCGGTCGAGCACCTTCATGATGCCGATGCTCGTCGCGGGGTCGATGTTGCCCGTCGGCTCGTCGGCCAGCAGGATCATGGGCCGGTTGACGAACGCCCGGGCCATGGCGACGCGCTGCTGCTCGCCGCCGGACAGCTCGTCGGGCATGCGGTGGGCCTTGCCTTCCAGGCCGACCAGCTCGATGACCTCCGGCACCACCTTGCGGATGAACCGCCGCGGCTTGCCGATGACCTCGAGCGCGAACGCCACGTTCTCGTAGACGTTCTTGTTCGGGAGCAGCCTGAAGTCCTGGAACACGCAGCCGATGCGGCGGCGCAGGTGAGGCACCTTGAAGTTGGAGAGGCGGGCCAGGTCCTTGCCGGCGACGTGGATCGCGCCGGAGTTGGGCCGCTCCTCCTTGAGAATCAGACGGAGGAAGGTGGACTTGCCTGATCCCGAAGGACCGACGAGGAACACGAACTCACCCTTGTCCACGTCGACAGAGACGTGGTCCAGGGCGGGCCTGTTCTGGTTCGCGTAGACCTTGGTGACATTATCGAAATGGATCACGAGAGCATCACGGCATGCCAGTCTAGGGGTCAGGACGGAAGCGAGGGTGGCACATGCCCACTTCCCGCCACGCACCGATCGGGGACGCCCAGCTTTACCATTGATCGACGTTCCGATTGGCTGGAGCACAGTCTAGAGGGAAGACTGGCATGGAACGTCCATAACGGAAACAAAACGATTGTGCGGCTAGACTTGGGGCTGACATGAGTTGCCAACACCTCGTATGCGCGCAGTGCGCGCACCCCGTCATCGAAGGCCGCTGCGCCCTCTGCCGAGCCAACCGCGAGCGGCTGCACGGTCATGGCTTCGCCGGCCTGTCACCCGCCCTGATCGCGGTCGTCCTCCTCGTGGCGCTCTTCGCGACCCTGGTGCTCGAACACCTACTGGGCGTCTGACTCCTGGCGGCGCATCCAGCGGATCTCCGACTCGATGAACTGGTCGAGATCGCCGTCGAGCACCGCGCTCGGGTTGCCCGCCTCCGTGGCCGTCCGCAGGTCCTTCACGATCTGGTACGGGTGAAGGACGTAGTTGCGGATCTGCGTGCCCCATGACGTGGTCGTCGCCCCGCGCAGCTCCGACATCTTCTCCGCCTCCTCCTGCCGCTTGCGCTCGAGCAGCTTGGCCTGGAGGACGTTCATGGCGGTCGCGCGGTTCTGCAGCTGGGAGCGCTCGTTCTGGCAGGAGACGACGATGCCGGACGGCAGGTGGGTGATGCGCACGGCCGAGTCGGTCGTGTTGACGCCCTGGCCGCCGGGGCCCGACGAGCGGTAGACGTCGACGCGGATCTCGTCTTCGTTGATGTCGATGTGGTCGGTCTGCTCGACGACCGGCACCACGTCCACGCCCGCGAACGAGGTCTGGCGGCGCCCCTGGTTGTCGAACGGGCTGATGCGCACCAGCCGGTGGGTGCCGTGCTCGCCCCTGAGCGTGCCGTAGGCGTAGGGCGCCTTGATCGCGAAGGTGGCCGACTTGATGCCCGCCTCTTCCGCGTACGAGGTCTCGTAGACCTCCGTGGGGTAGCCCTTGCGCTCGGCCCAGCGGAGGTACATCCGCAGCAGCATCTCCGCCCAGTCGGCCGCGTCGACGCCGCCCGCCTGGGAGTTGATGGTCATCAGGGCCTCGCGCGAGTCGTACTCGCCCGACAGGAGGGTGCGGACCTCCAGCGCGCCGATGTCGGAGCGCAGCGAGACCAGCTCCTTGTCGGCCTCGGCGCGGGTGTCGTCGTCGGCCTCCTCGGCCGCGAGCTCGTACAGGACCGAGAGGTCGTCGAGGCGGCGGCTCAGGCCGTCGACGCGGTTGAGCTCGCCCTGGAGGTGGGAGAGCTTGCTGGTGACCTTCTGCGCCTTGTCCGGCTCGTCCCACAAATCGGGGGCGGCGACCTGCGTCTCCAGCTCCTCGATCTGCTTGCGCATGGAGTCGAGGTCGAGCACGTCCTGGATGCTGCGGAGCGTGCCGGCGAGCTCGTTGATTGCGTCTGCCGGATCGATGTCTGCCACGCCTCCTTAGAGTACGCGACCGGCGGGGGTGCCGAATAACATGGCCAGGTGCGTGTACACGGTCGGCGTAAGGCGCTGACGCTCGCCGCCGTCCTGCTGGCGGGGGCGTCCGGCTGCTCGGGTTCCGCCGCGGATCCTTCGCGCACCCCCACGGCCGCCTCGCCGAGCCCGTCCGCCGACCCGACGCCCGCCGAGCCCGAGGTGACGCTCGCCGAGGCGGGCGAGGTGTTCACCACCTTCGTTGCCACCGACAGCGTCCTGCGCGCCTCCGGCGACCTGCGGCTCGCCATGGAGTACGTACGCGACTCGGAGGCCCGGCTGACCGCCGTCGCCTACCTGTCCAGCGGCGGCCGGCCGCCCCGTCACGAGTGGGGCTCCCCCACCCTGTACGTGCCGCGCTTCGCCGAGGGCGCCCAGGCGGTGTGGTTCTCGGTGCTGGCCGACCGCGACGGCGAGCCGACCATGCTGACCTTCGCCAGAAACGGCGACTGGCGGCTCAGCGCCGCCTCCCGGCTGCTCGACCCCGCGCACCGGCCCGACGTCGCCCTCGACGACCAGGGGTACGCCACCGCGATCGCCGGCGACGACCGGAGCGTCACCATCCGCCCCCAGCTCATCGGCCCTCTGCACGCCACCGTGGCCGAGACGGGCACCGACGGCGTCGCGGCCGGCCTCATCGCCGACGGCCCCTACACCACCGACGTCGCCAGCCAGATCACCGAGGCCAGGCAGAAGGCCAAGAAGGCCGGCTTCAGCTACGACTCCATCTTCCAGGCCGGCGACCACCCCGTGTACGCCCTGCGCACCGGCGACGGAGGCGCGATCATCCAATACTCGCTCTCCCGCACCACCACGACCACGACCAAGACGGCCGAGGACGACTACATCCCGGTGCCCGACTCGGCGCGCTGGTCGATCTCGGCGCCGGTGGTGCGGCGCAACCTCCGGCTCACCGAGATCCACACGTACGTGACCGCGGTCCCCCCGGCGACGGCCCCGGCCGCGGCGGAGGTCGTCGGCCACGAAGGGGCGCTGACGAAGGCGACCGGGCAGTGAACGGGGTCAGTCCTCCGGGAGCAGGGTGCCGAGCGGCCCGAGATCGAGGTTGAGGTCGGCAGGCGTCAGGCCGAACCGCTCGCACAGCTCGGTCATGGCCTCCTCCAGCCTCATCAGGGTCAGCCCCACCGCCTCCAGCTGCTCCCCGGACAGCTCGCCGCGGTCCATCCGCCGCACACACTGACGCTCCACGAGCTGACGGATCAGCTCGATCAGCGTCAGCACCAGGCGGCTCAGGTCACGATGCACCGAGTCGGCGTCGGTCTCCAGCCGCCACTCCCCCGGTTTCACCGCCTGCCGGTCAGTCCGCTCTGTCATGCCGCATCCCTCCGTCTACCGCGTCGCCCTCCCGTACCGACACCAGCAACGCCCGCAGGGAGATCCGTACGAGGTCGATGCCGGAAATGGACAGCACCACGTCGCCCGTCACCACCACCCCGCCCGCCAGCAGGCGGTCCAGCAGGTCGACGAGCGCCACCCGCTGCTCGGGCAGGCGTCCCTCGGCGGCGAGCCGGCCCCCTCTCGGCTCAGGAGGCGTCACCGTACGCCGTCTCACCGTCGTGGCCGAGCGCGGCGAAGGAGTAGGGCGCCCAGGGGCCCACGAGCTCCAGGGTGACGCCCCGTTCGGCCGGGTCCTCGACCACCCGGGCGAACTCGGCGGCGCGTGCCTCGTCCACCAGGTAGGCGCCGTTGAGCACCATCTGCTCCCGCCGCCCTGACAGCTGCGGGTCCTGGGCCCGGTGCCGGGTGCCGGCCACGGCGATGCCCATCAGCGCCTCGTGCACGGCCTGGGCGTGCTCGGCGGCCCGGCGCCAGCCGTCCTCACGTCCGCGCAGGGCCGCCCGGCGGCGGTTCAGGTAGGCGGCTCCCGGCGCCGCGTCCGGGGTTTCCGCCACCGGCTCGGCGGGACTCGCGACGGCGTAGGCCTTCACGCCCCACTCCCACCGGCCCGACACCCGGCGCAGCACCTCCTCGAACTGGGCGTGCCGCTCGTCGAGGAGCTCCCGGACCTGCGCCTCACCCGTGTAGACGGTGACCAGCCGCACGGGGGCCGTGGGGCCCCGGCGGGCGACGGCCTCCACGACCCGGTGATGGGCGCGCGCGATCTCCTCCAGCCAGGCGAGGTCCTCCATCGAGCGCCGCAGCGACTCCTCGCCGAACTCCTGGAGCGACACCGTGCTGATGAAGGCGGCCAGGCCCCGGTGCGCCAGACGGCGCACGGGGGCACCGGCGACGCCTGCCGGGCCGTCGGGCTCGCCGCCCTCGTCACGGGTCACCGCGTACAGGTAGACGCCCTGCTCAGCGTCCACGCTCGACCGCCTCCGGCTCGTGGGCGGCTTCCGCCCGCGTGGCGACGATCTCCTCCAGCGCCGCGAGGCGGCGGCGCAGCTTGCGGTTCTGCTTGGCCAGCTCGTGGGCGTCGCCGGTCAGCCACGGGTCGTGCTCCCACCAGTCGATGCCCATCTCCCTGGCCGTGTCGACCGAGGCGATGAGCAGGCGGAGCTTGATCGTCAGCAGCTCGATGTCGAGCAGGTTCACCTGGATGTCGCCGGCGATCACCACGCCCCGGTCGAGCACCCGTTCCAGGATGTCCCCCAGGTTGGCCGACTCGCGGCCGCTGTAACCCTGCTGCTGCATCGAGGACCCGGGAACGTACGGGCCCGACCTCACGGCGCTCACCGCGGGCTCTCGGCGGGGTCGCCGCTGCCCCGCTTGTAGCGGCGCACCCGGCGGTAGGACAGCAGTTCGCCCTCCATGTCGAGGTCGATCTCGTAGAGAGCCAGGGTGTCGCCGGACGACGGGATCCGGCGGTCCTCCACGATCTCCACGCCCACCAGCCACCCGTCGTCCGACGGCTCGACCCGTGTGACGCTCTCGGTGTCCTTGCCGGTCAGCTCGCTCATCATGCGCAGCCCCATGTCGGCCGCCGCGGCGGCCGGGATGTCCGCGGAACGCGAGCGAGGCGGCTCCTCGCCGCCGTCGTCCGCTCCCTTTCCGCCTGACGCGTGCTTGCGCTCGGTCCCCTGCCTGGCAGGCACGAAATCACCCCCGTATCCGCTGGTGCGGCCCCCGCCTCACCAGCCGGTCATCCCCTGCAGGATCTCCTCGACCGCCCGGGCCTCCTCCTCCTCGGAGATCCGACCGGCGGCCCTGGCCTGCTCCACCTCTTCCAGGCGGCGCCGGACCACGGCCGGATCGCGCAGCTCCCGCTCGACCTCGTCTCTCAGGAGCTCGCCGAGCTTGACGACCGAGTAGATCGGCAGCAGCGGCCAGCCAAAGAGCAGCGTCCCCAGTCCCAACGATGTTCACTCCTCCACGACGTCGTGTCCGTGGTCAGGCCGTACCCACGAAGTCGTACGGAGCCATCGGCCCGAGCAGGCGAACCTCGACGCGGCCCGACCACCGGCGGGCCAGTTCGTCCACGGCCTGTTCGAACTCGGCCTGTCTGTCCCGCTCCACCAGCGCGGCCACGTGCGCGGCCTCGCGCTCGTGGCCGACGTCGCGTACGACCAGTTGTTCGCACACATCGGAGAGGGCTTCCAGCACCGTCGCCGTGTCCGTCTCCCGTTTGCCGGCGATCGCGTGCTCGATGATCTCTCCCAGGCGCATGCGCTCGTTGCGCGTCGCGTCCTCGGGCAGGCCGGCGATCCGATCCCTGAGCGTCGCGGCCTCCTCGTTCTCCTCCAGCACCTCCCTCAGGATCGTCCGCTCGTCGTACCGGGCGTTGACCACGTACTGCGTCCGGCCCTCCACCTCACGCAGGGCGTCGACGAACGCGTCGTGGTACGGCTTCAGCAGCTCCTCCAGGACGGCGTCGGAGCCGGTCAGCACCGCCCCGAACCGGAACGGCAGCACCGGCACCTCCGCCGCCGTCTGGTCGAGCAGCGTCTGGTGCGCCCGCAGGTCCCGCGGCCGGCCCAGCGGCCGGTCGGCCCGGACGTCGCTCACCAGGGCCGCGATCTCGCCGAAGGTCACCAGTCCCACCTGGCCGCCGGGTTCTCCGACACCCTCAGTCCCGGGCTCCACTTCGACATCCACGGGTACGATCCCGTACACGTAGGACGCGGTGCCGTTCACGTCCGCCGATGAGGTGTCCGCGGGCCGGGCGGCCTCTCCGCGTGGTGACATCTCAGTCATCCTCTCTGAGGCGTGCCTCGCGGGGGTGTTCCTCGGGCACGTCCTCGACCTCGTCGGCGGCGGCTTCGAGCGCGGGCTCCTCGCCCTGGTCGACGGACTTGGCCTGCGTCACGCCCTGGACGACCTCGGGCAGGTCCTTCTGCGTGGTCGACAGGTCGAGGCGGTTGACCGCCTCAGCGAAGCGCAGGTAGGTGTCGACGCTGGCCACGACGATCCGGGCGTCCACGGTCAGCACCTCGATGCCGACCAGTGAGACGCGGACGAAGGCGTCGATGACCAGGCCCTTGTCGAGAATGGTGTCGATGACGTCCGCGAGATTCGTCCCCGAGCTGCCGCCGCCGGCAGGCGAGCCGCGACCGGCAGGTTGCACGGTCATGTCATACCCCCTGGTAGTGGCCGACCGGCCCTGACGGGGTTACTCGGATCTGGCCCGACGGCGGCGCACCGGCCGCTCGGGCTCGGGAGCCGGGCGTCTGGACGTCGTGCCACGACGCCGCGCGGTGGCGGGCCGTCTGGGCGGCTCCTCCTCCTCGGGCTCCTCTTCCTCGGGCTCCTCTTCCTCGGGCTCCTCTTCCTCGGGCTCCTCTTCCTCGGGCTCCTCTTCCTCGGGCTCCTCTTCCTCTTCTTCCTCCTCCTCAGGCTCCTCCTCAGGCTCCTCCTCGGGTTCCTCTTCTTCCTCCTCCTCTTCGGGTTCCTCTTCCTCCTCGCCTTCGGGCTCTTCGGCTTCCGCCCGCTCGCCCTCTTCAGGCTCCTCGGGCTCCTCTTCCTCCTCGCCCTGCTCGCCCTGCTCGGCCTGCTCCTCCTGGACCGCGGTCTCGTGATCCTTGACGACCTCGCTGTCGCGGATCTCGCCGCGCCAGCCCTCAAGCTCGTCGGGGTTCTGCAGGAGGTGTGCCATCACGTGCCGCCGGAAGTGCTTGAGCTCCAGTCGCACCCGTCGTCCCTGCGCGCGCCACAAGTTGCCGGTCCGCTCGAACAGGCCCTGCGGGTGGTACTCCAGCACCACCAGGACCCGGGTCAGGTCGGGAGTGATCTCGTGGAAGGTCACCGCCCCGTCGACGCGACCCTTCTCCCCCTCCGAGCGCCAGATGATCCGCTGGTCCGGGATCTGCTCGATGATGGTCGCCTTCCAGCTCCGGTGCGACATGAAGACCTGGGCTTTCCAGGTGAGCTCCTCGTCGGAGTCCTGCTTGACGGTCTCGACCTTCTTCATGAAGGTCGGGAAGTCCTGGAACTGGGTCCACTGGTCGTACACCAGACGGCGGGGCGCGCCGACGTCGATCGACTCCACGATGTTGGTGACCTTCTCGTGGCCTCGTCCGCCACCGCCACCACCGCCGGTGATCTTCTGCATCACGCCCTTGAGCCCGCCCTTGAGCCCGCCCTTGAGAGCCCCGCCCAGGAAGCCGCCCGATTTGTCCGAGCCCGTCACCGCGCTCATCAAACTCTTGCCCCCGTGTTCCACGTAGTCGGTGAGCCGGCCTGTCAGGCCTTCAATCTTGTCCCCCGCGGAGGACAGCACTCGCGTCCCCGCGGCCTGCAGGAGACCCTGAGCCGACTCCACCAGCCGGCTCATCGGCAGGCCGCCGGCGACTCCCTCGCCGGCCTCGGCCGCCTTCCCGGCGACCCCCTGGCCGGTCTCCGCCGCCTTCCCCGCGACTCCCTGGCCGGTTTCGGCCGCCTTCCCTGCGGTGTCCTTGACCTGGTCCCCGGCCGTTTCCGTCGCGGCTTCGCCGGTCTGGCGGGCCGTTCTCCCCGCCTTTCCTGCCACTCCCCGGACGGCACCGGTCGCCGCCTTCCTCAATCTCTCCGCATCAGCCACTTCGCTCACCCCCGTGACTGGCCGGCCCGCCGGACGGGACGCGTGCGCCGACGTGCCCCCTCACCTTCGGCCTTTTCCTGCGTCCGCGCCGGCCGCTTGGCCCGCGCCGGCTCCTCGGCCTCTTCCTCTTCGCCCTCCTCCTCGCCGGTCTCCTCGCCGGCCTCCTCTTCAGGCTCTTCCTCGTAGTCCTCTTCTTCGCCTTCTTCGCCTTCTTCGTCGCGGGACGCCTGTTTGGTGACCTTGTCCGCGGCTTCTCCGACACCGCCGAGTGACCCCGCACGCTCCTGCAGCCTCTGGCTCAGAGAGTCGATCTGCCTGCTCGCCGCGGTCATGACCGCCGTCTTGCCGGCCTCCACGAGCTCGCCACGAAGGCGTTCGGTGATCTGCTGGAGCTCCGGGGTCGAGCCGAGCGCCTTGACGCCCTGCGCGAGCGGGCCCCCGTTGCCACAGCTCGCACGCCCCGCCAGCCCCGCCGCCGCCAGAGCCGCCGCCGTGCGCAGCTTCCGGCGCCTTCCGAGGCAATAGCCGGCGAGTACGGCGAAGGCCACCTGCAACTTGTTCGACATGATCAGCGCTCCTTCCGCTCGCTCACCATCTCGACGAACACTGGTGCAGTGCAGGCGGACAGACCCGAATGTGCTGGTGCCTGTTCGCCGCGGCATGCCCTACCCGCAATTCGGACAAAGCACCTTATTCGGTGAAAAGTGGCGCAGACTTGACGCGAGGCGCGTCCATCCGGACCACTGGTGAAACCCACCTCGTCCGGGGCGCCACCGGCCGATCAGGCGCCACCCCGGACGACGGGCTCAGGCCTCCGTGCGCGGGAGGCTGGTCGACGAGACCAGGGTGCGGATGGCGCGGAGCGCCACCGACAGCGTGGCCAGGTCGAAGTTGTCGCTCTCCCAGATCTCGGAGAGCGTCTGCCTGCTGCGCCCGACCGCCGCCGAGTTCGCCTCCACCCACCTGGCCAGCCGCTCCTCGGGGGGCAGCCCGGAGGAGCTGTGGGCCAGGACGTCGCGGGTGAGCGAGGCGTGGGCGGCGTAGAGGTCGTCGCGGAGGGCGGCGCGGGCCATCGCGTTCCACCGGCTGTCGCGGGGCAGCGCGATGATGCGCTCCCTGAGGCGGGCCAGTTGGAGACGGTCGGCGAGGTCGAAGTAGACCTCGGCGACCTCGTTGACCGGGCGGCCGCTGATGGAGGCGATCTCCACCAGGTCGAAGGTGGAGTACGCGGGCACCATGGCGGCCACCCGCTCGGCCAGGTCGGCGGGGACGCCGCGGGCCACGAAGGAGTCGCGGCGGTCCTCGAAGGCGGCCAGGTCGGGGCCGGTGAGCAGCTTGGGCAGGTGGCCGAGGAGGCCGTTGACGCCCTTGACGAAGAAGCCGACCGAGCCCGCCAGGTCGAGCGGCGGGCGGCGGTTCGTGAGCAGCCACCGGGTGCCGCGCTCACCCAGCTTGCGCGCCTCCAGCAGCATGGCGAGCTGGGTGGCGGTGTCGATCTCGTTGTCCAGCGACTCCACCTTGCGGTGGAAGCTGGCCAGGTCGAAGACCTCACGCGTGACGAGGAAGGCCCGCACGATGTCGGGCAGCGAGGCGCCGGTCTCCTCGCCGACCCGGAACAGGAACGTGGTCCCCATGGAGTTGACCAGGTCGTTCACAATGCCGGTGACGATGATCTCGCGCCGCAGCGGGTGCGCGTCCATGTACGCCCGGAACCGCTCGCGCAGCGCCGACGGGAAGTACGAGACGAGCCGGGGCGCGAGGTACGGGTCGTCGGGAAGCTCGGTGCCGAGCAGTTCGGCGTCGGCGACGAGCTTGGTGTAGGCGAGCAGGACGGAGAACTCCGGCGCGGTCAGCCCGAGCCTGGACTGGCGGCGCTCGGCGAGCGCCTTGTCCGACGGCAGGAACTCCAGACCCCGGTTGACCCGGCCGTCGCGTTCGAGGCGGCGCAGGTAGCGGGCGTGGATGTGGAGCATCTCGACGGCCTGGGCGCGGGCGGCGGCCAGGACGACGTTCTGCGCGTAGTTGTCGCGCAGAACCAGCTCGGCCACCTCGTCGGTCATGGAGGTGAAGACCTGGTTGCGCTGCTTGTCGGTCATCTCGCCGTCGCGGACCACCTGGTCCAGCAGGATCTTGATGTTGACCTCGTGGTCGGAGGTGTCGACGCCGGCGGAGTTGTCGATGAAGTCGGTGTTGATGAGACCGCCGTCGAGCGCGAACTCTATGCGGGCGAGCTGGGTGAAGCCGAGGTTGCCGCCTTCGCCGACGACCTTGCAGCGCAGGTCGGCGGCGTCGACCCGGAGCGAGTCGTTGCCCTTGTCGCCGACGTCGGCGTGGGTCTCGGCGCTGGACTTGACGTAGGTGCCGATGCCGCCGTTCCACAGCAGGTCAACGGGGGCGCGCAGGATGGCGCTGATCAGGTCGTTGGGCGCCAGTGAGGTCACGTCGCCGGGCAGGCCCAGCGCGTCGCGGATCTGCGGGGTGAGCTGGACGGACTTGGCGGTACGGGGGAACACGCCGCCGCCCTTGGAGATGAGCGAGGCGTCGTAGTCGGCCCAGGAACTGCGCGGCAGTTCGAAGAGACGGCGCCGCTCGGCGTAGGAGCGGGCCGCGTCGGGGCTGGGGTCGATGAAGATGTGGCGGTGGTCGAAGGCGGCCACCAGCCGGATGTGCTGGGACAGCAGCATGCCGTTGCCGAACACGTCGCCCGACATGTCGCCGATGCCGGCCACGGTGAAGTCGGTGGTCTGCACGTCCACGCCCATGGTGCGGAAGTGGTACTTGACCGACTCCCAGGCGCCGCGGGCGGTGATGCCCATGGCCTTGTGGTCGTACCCGATGGATCCGCCGGAGGCGAAGGCGTCGCCGAGCCAGAACCCGTACTCCTTGGCGACCCCGTTGGCGATGTCGGAGAACGTCGCGGTGCCCTTGTCGGCCGCGACCACCAGGTAGGTGTCGTCGCCGTCGTGCCTGACGGTGTCGGGCGGCGGCACGACCTTGCCGTCGACCAGGTTGTCGGTGACGTCGAGCAGGCCGGAGATGAACATCCGGTAGCACTCGACGCCTTCGGCGAGCAGGTCCTCCCGGGAACCGGTCACGGGCGGACGTTTCACCACGAACCCACCCTTGGAGCCGGTGGGGACGATGACCGTGTTCTTCACCATCTGGGCCTTGACCAGGCCGAGGATCTCCGTCCGGAAGTCCTCCATCCGGTCCGACCAGCGCAGCCCGCCCCTGGCGACCTTGCCGTAGCGCAGGTGGACGCCCTCCACCCGGGGCGAGTACACGAAGATCTCGTACTTCGGCCGCGGCAGCGGCAGCACGCTGATCGCCTGCGGGTCGAACTTGAGCGAGATGTACGGCTTCCGCTTCCCGTCGACGGTCTGGAAGTAGTTCGTGCGGAGGGTCGCCTCGATCATCTCCAGGTACGCGCGCAGGATCCGGTCCTCGTCCAGCGAGGCCACCTCGTCCAGCGCTCCCAGGATCTCCTCCTTGAGCGCCCCCGTCAGGTCCTCGCGCACCTCGCCGTCGCGGCGCGGGTCCAGGCGGGACTCGAACAGGCGCACCAGCAGCCGGGACAGCCGCACGTTGCCCAGCAGGACCTGCTCGATGTAACGCTGGGAGAAGTTGCTGCCGGCCTGGTGCAGGTACTTGGCGTAGACGCGCAGGATCTCGACCTGCTCCGTGGTCAGCCCGGCCTTCAGGATGAGCGCGTTGAAGTCGTCGGCCGGCGCCCGCCCGTGCCAGAGCGCCATCAGCCCGTCCTGGAAGAGCCGCTTGAAGTCGCCCCGCTCGATCTCGGGTGACGGGGTGTAGCGCAGCCCGAAGTCGTAGATCCAGGCGTTCTTCGTGGCCGGGTCGTTGTCGCGGTCGATCTCGTACGGGCGCTCGTCCACCACCTCGACCCCGAGGCGCTGGATCATCGGCAGCATCTTCGACAGCGAGATGGACGACCCGAGCCGATAGACCTTGAGCCGCCGCTCCCCCTCCGCAGCGTCGTACGGCTCGTACAGGTTGAGGTCGATCTCGTCGCCGCCCGCGCCGTCGAGGTGCTCCAGCCGGCGCAGGTCGGCCACGGCCACCTGGGGCTGGAAGTCGGCCTTGTACGCCTCGGGGAAGGCGACGTGGTAGCGCTTGACCAGCCCAGGGGCCTCCTCCTCGGAGGTCATCTCCCTGATGGCCGCGCCGAGGTCGTCCTCCCAGGAGCGGGTGATCGCGGCCAGCCGCGCCTCCAGCTCCTCGACGTCCACGCCCGGCGCCGGGAGCTGCTTGCCCCGCTCGCCGCGGATGACGACGTGCAGCCGGGCCAGCGCGGACTCGCCTATCGACGCCCGGTAGTCGAGACCCTTGCCGCCCAGCGCCTTGAGCAGCAGCTCCTGCATCTGCAGGCGGACCATGGTGGTGTAGCGGTCGCGCGGCAGGTAGATCAGGCACGAGATGTAGCGGCCGTAGTCGTCGCGCCGCAGGAACAGCTTGACCTGCTTGCGCTCGCGCAGCCGCAGCACGCCCAGCGCGATCGGCAGCAGCTGCTCGGTCGAGGTCTGGAACAGCTCGTCGCGGGGGAACGTCTCCAGGATCTCGATGAGGTCCTTGCCGTCGTGGCTCTCCGCGGTCAGCCCTGCGGCCTCGATCACGGCCGCCAGCTTGCGGCGCAGCACCGGGATGCGGGAGATGGACTCGTTGTACGCGACGTGCGTGAAGAGGCCGAGGAAGCGGCGCTCGCCGACGACCTCGCCCTCGGGCGAGAAGAGCTTGACGCCGATGTAGTCGAGGTAGGCGTCGCGGTGGACGGTGGCGCGGGAGTTGGCCTTGGTGATGATGAGCAGCTGCTTCTCGCGGGCCCTGGCGCGCAGCTCGGCGGGGAGCGAGGAGAAGCTGTCGGAGTGCACCTTGTCGTCGCGCAGGATGCCGAGCGCGGCGCCCGGCAGGGCGCGCAGCGTCTCGCCCTCCTCGCCGCTCTCCAGGCGGTACTCGCGGTAGCCGAGGAAGGTGAAGTGCCCGTCGGCGAGCCAGCGCAGCAGGTCGAGGCTGTCCTCGGCCTCGGCGGGCGGCAGCGGCGGCGGGTTCACCGCCAGGTCCTCGGCGGTCTGCAGGGCCAGCGCGCGCATCTTGCGGAAGTCCTCGACCGCGTGGCGCACGTCGGTGAGCACCCGCTGCAGGTCGGTCTCCAGGGCCTTGAGCAGCGCGGGGTCGGACTGGCGGTCGATCTCGACGTGGATCCACGACTCGACCAGCATCTGCCCGGTGACGTCCTCCTGGCCGCTGCCGAGGATCTTGCCGGTCAGGTCGCGGCGGACCCGGATCTGCGGGTGGACCACGAGGTGGACGCCGATGCCGTGCCGGTCGAGCTCCATCGTGACGGAGTCGACGAGGAACGGCATGTCGTCGGTGACCACCTCGACCACCGAGCGGCCGGGGTCCCAGCCGTTCTCGTCCAGGGTGGGGGTGTAGGCCCGGACCACCGGCCTGCCCTGCGGGCGGGTCTCGGCCAGCTGCCGCTGCGACATCGCCGGACCGTACACGTCCACCAGATTGCGGTCGAGCAGATCGTCGGGGGGCACGTGCCGGTAGTAGACGCGCAGGAAGGTCAGTGCCTCCTCGGGGCTCACATGGTCGCTGCCCACCGCGCACCGTTGCGCGGCTCGCTGGAGCAGCTCATCCTTGGCCTCGTCGAGCGGCATTTCGCTCTCACTCCTTTGTGAGGGTTAGCCATGGCGGGGTTGGAGCCAGGCTTTGAGTTCCCACCACAGCGGGAAATAGTACATTTCACTACGGACATGCCCGTATGGACTGAAAACTTCCGGCCGGCGGGACATCGGCCCCGAACGCAAGAAAGTCCTGGGGGCGTCATCGTCTCCCAGGACCTCGACCTGCTCGACCAGCCGGAGGCGGCCGCCGTAGGACAACCGGCGGCCCTCCTCACCGAACTGCCTGTCGCGAGGGACGGTCGCATCGTCGTCGATGCCCACCGCACACCTCCCCCACATCCCCGGTGAAGCGAAACCGGGCGCACGCCTCGCCGTACCGATACCACCCGAAAAGGGCAAAGACGTCAACGTGACATCGACATCGGCGGGTCGTCTTCGGATGCGGAGGGCGCCTGCTTGAGCTCGTCGAGCCGGTCCGGCACTTCGGCCAGTTCGACAAGCTCAGCCTGGCACTGCTCGCACACCTCGAGGTGGCGCTCGAACGCCTCGTGCTCCGAATCATCGAGCACGCCGAGGACGTAGGCGGCCACCCCGTCATGCATCAGCCGGCTACCCCCTTGTCCCGCAGAAGTTCACGGAGAGCCCGGATGCCGTAGTAGAGCCGGGACTTCACCGTGCCCGGCGGGATCCCCAGAATCGCCGCCGCTTCACTTATCGTACGGTCCCGTAGGTAGGTCTGCTCAATAACTTCGCGGTGTTCGTCCGACAGGCTGCGCAGAGCGTCCGCCACGACGATCGCGGACAGCGCTCTCTCGGAGCCGTCGGGCACCGCCATCATGTCGACTTCCGGGGGCTCGACCTCATGAGGCCGAACACTCTTTCGCCGACGTCCGTCAATGACGATCCGGCGGGCCACGGTCAGCAGCCACGCCCAGAGGAGGCCCGGTTCCCACTGCAGTCTGGCCGAGTTGCGCCAGGCCCGGACGAGCGTCTCCTGCACCACATCCTCAGCCCATTGCAGATCGTTACCGGTCGACTTACGTACATGGCGCAGTAGAGGGCCGCCGAACTCCTGGTACAGCACCGCGATGCGGTGCTCCGCCTCGGCATCAGCACTCTCGAACCTGCCGTCGAGGTGACTCAGCACGGGGCACATCTTTACACCTTCGTTATCAGTCCGGTAGCCACTCCGATAACTCCAGTTATTTCTAACTATTCCTCAGGATGGGTGAACCGGCCGTGATAAGGCCGCGTACCTCCCACCATGCACAGGCTTTTGCGTGGCGAAGTAGTGATGTTCGGCGGCTTCGCCCTCGCGGCAGCGGTCACGATCCTCCTGGT
Organism: Nonomuraea sp. NPDC049486; assembly: GCF_040676925.1. Taxonomy (NCBI): domain Bacteria; kingdom Bacillati; phylum Actinomycetota; class Actinomycetes; order Streptosporangiales; family Streptosporangiaceae; genus Nonomuraea; species Nonomuraea sp. NPDC049486. Next base: position 437,231 of record NZ_JBFAPV010000001.1, on the reverse strand, counting down.
CATGCCGCAGGCGAACACGGCCGTGCTGACAGAGGTGACGCAGACGTCCACGGGCCCGCTCGGGCCCGCGGACCGCGACTTCCTCGTCAAGGTGCGGCAAGCCGGCCTCTGGGAGATCCCCGTCGGCCAATGGGCCCAGAAGCGCGCTGACTCCGCGCGGGTCAAGGACGTCGGGCAACATCTCGTGGAGGACCACACGAAGCTGGACGCGCAGGTACGCCGGGTGGCGGCGAAGCTCAACGTCCCGCTTCCCGATCGGCCGAGCCCTGACCAGCAACGGTGGATGGCGCAGCTGGCGTCCGAGACCGGTCCGGCATTCGACAGGGACTTCGCCCGCCTGCTGCGTGCGGCACATGGCAAGGTGTTCGCCGTCGTGGCGAACGTGAGGGCGGGCACCCGCAACGCCGAGATCAGGAAGTTCGCCGGGACGGCCGTGACCGTGGTCATGCGGCACATGATGCTGCTGGAGTCCACCGGCCTGGTCAATTACGACGAGCTTCCGGAGCCCCCGTTGCCCTCACAGGCAGCACCCGCCCCAGCGGCGGTCGACCCGAGGAGACAACCATGAGATCCAGACGCATGGCCGCGGCCATATCCGCCTTAGCGGTGGTGGCCGGCGGGCTGGTGTCCGCAGTGGTCGTCGGCGGCGCTCAACCGGCCTTCGCCGACTGTGAGATCACCGAACAGCGGCCTCCTGGTCAGCAGCAGAACCAACCGCAGGACCAACCTCAGGACCAGCCTGAAGACCAGCAGCAGGACCAGCCACAGGACCAGCCTCAGGACCAGCCGCAGCAGAGCCAGGCTCCGCAGGAGCAGGATCAGGAGAACCAGGGCCGGGACGACGACCAGCAGGGCCAGGATCAGGGAGCCCAGCAGGACCAGAACGGCGACGGGCAACAGAACCAGGAGAACCAGAACCAGAACGACCAGCAGGGCCAGGACCAGGGGGCCCAGCAGGACCAGAACGGAGGCGGGGCCCTCGTCGACCCGCCGGCGGACCCTGAGGCGTCCGCCGAGACCTTCGGGCAGCGGAACCGGGACCAGGACCGCGACCGCCGCCGGAACAGGCCCAGGCCCAGTCAGCAGCCGTCCAGCACCGCCTCACCGTCGCCCACCGGAGGCCAGGAGTCGGACTGCCTGAACATCGGCCCGTTCGTGACCGACTTCGTGGACATCAGGCAGATCCCGCGCAGCCGGCAGGACGCCCGCATCGGCCGAGGCGGCTCGCGCGGCACGTTCGTGTCCCGCTGCGGCACCAACGGTGAGGGCCACTTCAACCCCGACAACTTCATCGTCGCTCCCGGAGTGCGCAATGGGGCACACCACCTGCACGACTACGTGGGCAACCTGTCGGCAGACGCCTTCTCGACCGACGAGAGCCTGGAAGCCGCGGGCACCACGTGCCGCCTGGGCGACAAGTCCACGTACTTCTGGCCGGTGCTGCGCGACCGCACGGTCGACGAGAACGTCGACGACCCCGACCGCAACGTCGGCCAGGTGCTCCGTCCGCGGTCGGTGACCCTGCAGTTCCGCGGCAACGCGCGTGCCCGGGTCGTGGCGATGCCGCGCTTCCTGCGGATCATCACCGGCGACGCCAAGGCGGCCACCAACGGCCCGGCCAACGCCCGCGCCGGCTGGTCCTGCAGCGGCTTCACCAACCGGATCAGCTCCGACAAGTACCCCCTGTGCCCGCGCGGCAGCCAGGTCCTCCGGATCATGGACTTCCCGAGCTGCTGGGACGGCCAGAACAACGACAGCGCCAACCACCGCACGCACATCGTCTTCCCGGACCAGAGCGGCGCCTGCCCGCAGGGCACGCAGCCGGTCCCGCAGCTGCGGATGACTCTGGCCTACTCGGTGCCGAGGGGCCCCTCGTTCGCCCTCGACGCCTTCCCCGAGCAGTTGCACAACCCGGTCACCGACCACGGTGACTTCGTGAACGTGATGCCGGAGCGGCTCATGTCCAACGTCGTGAACTGCATCAACCGAGGCCGTCGTTGCTGACCTCCGTCCCCGGGAACAGCAACGAGGCCGAGTAGGCCCTCCCGAGTCGCACCCTCATCCGACCTTGGAGGGAATGGATGCTCCACAGACGACACCCCCGGCACGCCCCCACTCAGCTGGATACCAGGAACATCCGGCTCGGGGCGAGCGCGTCGATCGCCGCGGTCCTTCTGTCGGTCTTCGCACTGACACTGACGGATCGCGGCATGGAGATGCTCGGCCGAGGGGTGAGCTTCCTCGAGTACTACGCGGGCGTGCTGGCGCTGGTGTCCCTGACAGCGACGGTGGCCCTGGGGTTGCTCACCACCGAACGCGTTTTCCTGTCCCCGGCGAACCGGGTCCGCGCGCAGCTCGCGCACCGGGCCGCCGCGTTCGCCGGGACGGCGTTCCTGCTCACGCACGTCGCGCTCATGATCTCGCTGGAGCACGTCTCGCCGGCCGCCGCCGTGATCCCCGTCGAGGGGATCTACGTCGGGTTCGGGACGATCGCCTTCGACGCGATGGTCGTGGTCGTGATCACGGGGATCGTACGGGGAAGGTTCGCGGTGACCGGCAGGCCGTGGGTGTGGCGGCTGATGCACGCCTCCGCCTACGTGGCCTGGCCGGTCTCCATCCTGCACGGACTCACCGCGGGCCGGTGGGCGGCGAGCTGGGTCTCCTGGTCGTACATCGCCTGCCTGGCCGCCGTCGCCTCGGCGCTGCTCGTCCGCCTGCTCGCGACGATGCTGCGGCCGCCGCAGACCGCGGAGTGGGTCGACGCGCCCGAGGCCAGTGACGCACCCGTCGAGGTGCCCGCGGGGGTCAACGCGCCGGTGAGCCTCGCCGAGGCCCGGCGGAAGTACCGGGAGGCGGGATGACCCCGCCCATGATCGACCAGGAGAAGCCGTGATCCCCCATTCGGTGCCGCGCGTGCTGCGGCTGGGACCGGCCCGGCTCACCGCCGGACTCGACCACACCAGGCGGCTGGACCTGCCGGCGCATCGAACGCTCCACGGCGACCAGGTGCCCCGCACGCTGGACGACATCATCGCCCAGGTGGAGGAGGTGGACATGCGCGGGCGCGGCGGCGCGGCGTTCCCGTTCGCGCGCAAGCTGCGGGCGGTCTCCGACGCCGCCGGCTCGGGCGAGTGCGTGGTCCTGGTGAACGGGGCCGAGGGGGAGCCCGCCAGCTCCAAGGACGCGATGCTGCTCGTCCGCAACCCGCACCTGGTGCTGGACGGCGCCGTGCTGGCCGCGGAGGCGCTCAACGCCCGTGAGGTGGTGGTCGCCACCGTGGCGGGCGAGGTGGCCGAGTCGTCCATCACCGCCGCCGTGGCCGAGCGGCGCGCCGCCAACGTGGCGGGCGCCGCCGAGAGCCGCATCGGGATCCGCGTCGTCGGCCTGCAGGAGCGGTTCATCTCCGGCGAGGGCGGCGCGCTGGTGCGCGCCGTCAACGGCCTGGAGCCGGTGCCGCCCGGCCGGAAGCGGCGGGCCAGCACGAGCGGCGTGGACGGACTGCCCACCCTGCTGTCGAACACCGAGACGTACGCGCAGCTCGCGGTGCTGGCCGAGCTCGGCGCCGAGCAGTACGCGAAGGTGGGCACCAGCAGGGAGCCCGGGACCGTGCTGCTGACGGTGAGCGGCGGGGCCGCGAACCCGGCGGTGGTGGAGGCCCCGACGGGCACCAGGCTGATCGACGTGCTCGACGTGTGCGAGTCGGAGATCGGCGACGGCGTGCTCATCGGCGGCTACCACGGCGCCTGGCTGGACTCCCGCACCGCGATGTCGGCGATCGTCTCGCGTGAGGGCATGAAGCAGGCGGGCGGCAGCCTGGGCGCCGGCATCGTGGTGCCTCTCGGCGAGTCGACCTGCCCGGTCGGCGAGGCGGCCCGGGTGGCCGCGTACCTCGCCGCCCAGTCGTCGGGGCAGTGCGGCCCGTGCCGGCTGGGCCTGCCCGACGTGGCCAGGGGCCTGACGGCGCTGGCGGACGGTACGGGCTCGATCGACGCGGTGCGCCGCTCGGTGCGCGCGGTGGAGCGGCGGGGGGCCTGCTTCCACCCGGACGGCACGGCCAGGTTCGTGCTGTCGTCGCTGGACGCGTTCGAGGAGGACATCGCGCTCCACCTGGAGCACGGCTCCTGCGGGCGGCCGGTGCGCGGCGTGCTGCCGCTGCCGGAGCGCGAGGACGAGCCGGAGTACCGCCTGGACGTCGACTGGACCCGCTGCCAGGGGCACGGGCTCTGCGCGCACCTGCTGCCGGAGTTCGTGACGCTGGACGACTACGGGTTCCCGTCGTTCAAGACGGTGCCCGGCTGGATGCTGAAGGAGGCGAACCGGGCCGTGGACATGTGCCCGGCGCTCGCCCTGCGGCTGGCGGAGGCGGGTTGACCGCTACAGGCCGAGCAGCGGGAGACACGGGCCCAGGTGGTGGATCTCGATCCCCTCCACCGGGGTCCAATCGGCGCGGGGCAGGCGGAAGTTGCGGGTGACGACCGGCCTGCCCTGCCGCCTGTGCAGGGTGATGCCGTCATCGTGGTAGCCGAACTTCCTGGTCACCGCGATCGAGGAGTGGTTGTCCTCGAACGCCTCGGTGGTCGCGTACTCGGCGCCCAGGCCGGCGAAGGCCAGGTGGAGCACCGCGCCGCGCATCTCGGTGCCGATGCCCATGCCCTGGAACCGGCGGCCCAGCCAGGACCCCGACGACACCTCGCGCAGGAGCGTGAAGTCGCGGCCGGCCAGCGCCTGCGTGCCGACGATCCGGCCCTCGAAGACCACCACGAAGTCCAGCGACCACTTGGCCGGCGACAGCTCGCCCCACTGCCGGAAGTGGTACTGGATCGTGCTGTGGGCCCGTTCGGCCGGGGCCGCCTCGGACCAGGGGAACAGGAACGGCATCACGCCGGCTTCGTGCACGCCTTCGGCCGCCCGTTCCGCGAGCTCGTCCAGGTCCTCAAGTGAGGGATAGCGGAGTTCGAGACGCGGCGTCGTGATGGAAAGTCGAAAAAACGGCCAACTACGCATAGTTCCGTATATTTCCACCGAAAGGCCGCGTCAGCGAACGCTTTTCTCTCGACTGTCAAAAACCCGCGAAACGCTGAAAAGCGGCCCATCGTCCGTACATGATGGACTTCACTCGGCAAGGGCCGGTGTCAGCGGGCAGGACTCCCGCCGGTACCTGCCCGGAGCGACCCCGTGCGCGCGCTTGAACGCGTTGGCGAACGCGAACTCCGAGCCGTAGCCCACGCGGCGCGCGACCTCGCTCAGCGGCGCGTCGGTCGAGCGCAGCAGCCGCGCGGCGGTGGCGAGCCGCCACCAGGTCAGGTAGCCCAGCGGCGGCTGCCCCACCAGCGTGGCGAAGCGGCGGGCGAAGGCGGCCCGGGAGAGCCCGGCCAGCTCGGCGAGCGAGGCGACCGTCCACGGGCGGGCGGGGTCGCCGTGGACGGCCTCCAGGGCGGCGCTGATGCCGGGGTCGGCCAGGGCGGCGGCCCAGCGGCCGACCGTGCAGCGCTCGACGTCGAAGTCCAGGTAGGCGCGCATGATGTAGAGGAGCAGGGTGTCGAGCAGGGACGCCACGATGGTGTCCGCGCCCAGCCGCGGGTCGGCGATCTCGGCGGCGAGCAGGTCGACGGCCGCGCGGAGCTCCCGCTGCTCGCCCAGGCGCGCGGGCAGGTGGATCAGGTCGGGCAGATCGCGCAGGATCGGGTGGCCGAGCGTCTGGTCGAGCCGGTAGCCGCCGCAGAGCGTCACCGTGACCGCGCCGGACCCGCCCGCCGAGGCGGAGGCGAACAGCTCGATCTCCCCGTCGGGACCGCAGTGGCTGTCGGCGATCTCGGTGGCCGGCGAGTCGGCCAGCACGTAGCCATGGCCGTGCGGGAAGAAGAGCACGTCGCCGACGTGGAGCTGGATCGGCTCGCCCGAGTCGGGGAGCAGCCAGCAGGACCCTTGCAGGATCACCTGGAAACCGGCGGAGCCGGGCATCGCGGGGAACCGCTGACCCCACGGCGCGTGCCAGGCGACGCGCACGGAGTGGGGCAGCCCGACCCGCATGCCGGCGATCACATCGCTGAGTACGTCCACAGGGTGAGTCTAGCCCGGAAGACGATCGCGTATAAACGACAGACATTCACGCATTGGAAGGCGCACCCATCCCCCCTACCGTTGCTTGCGGCAGAGGAGGATTCCGTGACCAGGACCCTGATGCGCGCCGCGCGCATCCATGAGTACGGCGACGCCGGCGTGATCCGTCACGAGGCCGTGCCGAGACCGTCTCCCGGGCCGGGCGAGGTGCTCGTCCGGATGGCGGCCACCTCGTTCAACCCTTCGGAGGTGGGGCTGCGGGCGGGCTACCTGAAGGACGTACTCGACCTGACGCTGCCGCTCACGCTGGGCTGGGACCTGGCGGGCACCGTCGCCGAGACCGGCCGGGGCGTCACCCGCTGGTCGCCGGGCGACCGGGTGTTCGGCCTGGTGAGCGGGAGCGCCGCCGAGTACGCGGTCGCGTCCGAGACCGAGCTGGCGGCCGCGCCGGAGGGCATCCCGCTGGCCCACGCCGCCGCGATCCCCGTCGCCGGGCTGACGGCCTGGCAGGCGGTGTACGAGGAGGCGGGGATCCGGGCCGGGCAGCGGGTGCTCGTCAACGGCGCGGGCGGCGGGATCGGCCTGTTCGCCGTGCAGCTCGCCAAGCGGGCGGGGGCGACCGTCACCGCCACGGCGAGCCCGCGCAGCCGGGAGGCGGTGGCCCGGCTGTGCCCTGACGAGATCGTCGACTACACGGCGGAGCCGCTGCCCGGCGGCATGGACGTGGTGCTCAACCTGGCGGCCGTGGCCCCCGCGGACGCGGCGGCGCTGGCCTCGCTCGGCGACCTGGTCATCACCGTGGCCACACCGGTCGAGGCCCCGAACGCCCGCCACTTCGTCAGCCGCGCCGACCCGGGCCAGCTCGCCGAGATGGCGGCGCTGATCGACAAGGGCGAGCTCGTCGTCGAGATCGCCGAGACCCACCCGCTCACCGCGTCGGCCGAGCTGCACCGCAGGGCCGAGGCCGGCGAGATCCGCGGCAAGATCATCATCACTTTCTGAGGAGCACTTCGTGATCAGGATTGGCATCGTCATCGGCAGCACCAGGCCCGGACGGGCGGCCGAGACCGTCGCCCGCTGGGTGCACGACCTGGCGGTCAAGCGCGGCGACGCGGACTACGAGCTGGTCGACCTGCAGGACTTCGCGCTGCCGCACCTGGACGAGGCGGTGCCCGCCGCCATGGGCCAGTACGCGCGTGAACACACGAAGGCGTGGTCGGAGCGGATCTCCGGGCTCGACGGCTTCGTGTTCGTCACCCCCGAGTACAACCACTCGTACACGGGGGCGCTGAAGAACGCCATCGACTTCCTCTTCCACGAGTGGGGCGACAAGTCCGCGGGCCTGGTCAGCTACGGCGTCGACGGCGGGGCGCGGGCGGCCGAGCACCTGCGGCAGGTGCTCGGCCAGGTCAAGATCGCCGACGTGCCGGCCCAGGTCACGCTCTCGCTCTACACCGACTTCGAGAACATGAGCGTGCTGACCCCCGGTCCGCACCAGGAGGAACGGGTCACGGTCATGCTCGACCAGGTCGGCTCGTGGGCGAAGGCGCTGCGCCCGCTCAGGGTGTGAAGTAGCGCAGCACCTCGGGGTTGGCCATGGCGTCGGGGTTGGCCGCCTGCTCGACGGGCGTGCCGAGCAGGATCTTGCGCACCGGCACCTCGAGCTTCTTGCCCGACAGCGTGCGCGGGATGCCGGGCACCGCGTGGATCTCGTCGGGCACGTGGCGGGGCGACAGCTCCTTGCGCAGCGCCGTGCGGATCGCCCGCTCCACCTCGGGGGTCATGTCGGCCCCGTCGGCGAGCGTCACGTACAGCAGCAGCCGCCCTTCCTGCCCGAGCTGACCGGTGTCGATGACGAGGCTGTCGGCCACCTCGCCGAACCGCTCCACGACCCGGTAGAACTCGCTGGTGCCCATCCGGACGCCGCCCCGGTTCAGCGTCGAGTCGGAGCGGCCGTAGATGACGCAGCTGCCGTCGTCGTTCAGCTTGATCCAGTCGCCGTGGCGCCACACGCCCGGGTAGACGTCGAAGTAGCTCTCCCGGTAGCGCTCGCCGTCGGGGTCGTTCCAGAACCCGACCGGCATCGAGGGCATCGGCGCCGTGATGACCAGCTCGCCGACCTCGCCGACGACCGCCTTGCCGCTGGGGTCGAAGGACTCCACCTTCGCCCCCAGCGACCGGCACGGGATGACCCCGGCCCTGATCGGATGGAGCATGGTGGCCCCGACGAACCCGGTGCAGACGTCGGTGCCGCCGGAGAACGACCCGATCGGCACCCCAGGCAACCGCTCGCTCACCCAGGCGAACCCCTCCGGCGGCAGCGGCGACCCGGTCGAGCCGACCCCGCGCAGCCGCTCCAGCCCTTCGGGGACGACCCCGGCCTTCATCGAGGCCATGAGGTACGGCGCCCCCACCCCGAAGTAGGTCACCCTCTCGGAGGCGGCGATCCGCCACAGCGCCGCGGGCGACGGATGGGCGGCCGAGCCGTCGTAGAGCACCGGGGTGGCCCCCACCAGCAGGGCGCCGATGAGGTAGTTCCACATCATCCAGCCGGTCGTGGTGTACCAGAAGAACACATCGCCCTCACCCAGGTCCTGGTGGAAGGAGAGCGACTTGAGGTGTTCCAGCACCACGCCGCCGTGACCGTGCACGATCGGCTTGGGCAGCCCGGTCGTGCCGCTGGAGTAGAGGATCCACAGCGGGTGGCCGAACGGCACCCGCTCGAACTCCAGCGGCCCCGCCACCGCGCGCAGCCCCTCCCAGCCGATCACCTCGCCGTGCGGCACCTCGGCGGTGTCCGGCCGCGCGGGCTCGGCGTGCTGCGGCGGCCGCCCGTCCTCGGCGGCGGCGAGGTACGGGATCCACACGGTGGCGCGCAGGCTGGGCAGCGCGGCGGCGATCTCGTTGACCGCGTCCGAGCGGTCGAAGCTCTTGCCGTTGTAGCGGTAGCCGTCGACCGCGATGAGCACCTTGGGCTCGATCTGCGTGAACCGGTCGACCACGCTCGGCACCCCGAAGTCGGGCGAGCCGGCCGACCAGATCGCGCCGAGCGACGCGGTCGCCAGGAACGCGATCAGCGCCTGCGGGATGTTCGGCAGGTAGCCGGCCACCCGGTCGCCGCGCCCGACCCCGAGCCGCACCAGGCCGGCCCGCACCCGGGCGACCTCGTCACGCAGCTCGGCGTACGAGATCTCCTGGCGGGCGCCGTCTTCCGAGACGAACACGACCGCGGTGCCCTCGGTGCGCCGCAGGGCGTTCTCCGCGTAGTTGACGGCGGACCCGGTGAACCATTCGGTGCCGGGCATCGTCCCAGAGATGACGGGCCCGTCGCCACGCTCTCCGACCACCTGGAAGTAGTCCCAGATCGACGACCAGAACTCCGCCGGGTGGTCGACCGACCACTGCCACACGTCCTCGTACGCCTCGCCGGGGCGGCCCAGCCACGCCAGATAGCGTGTCAGCTCGGCGCGGGCCACGATCTCGTCGGTCGGTTCCCAGAGAAGTGCACCTTCAGCAACCATGTGCCCCATCCTGTCGGCAGGCCGGGCGGGATTCATACCCGCGTTCCCACATAACTTGCTAGCGCCTCAGGTGGTCCACCGCCATACGCGCGGCCGTGCCGATCACCGCGTCGGCGCGCGGATGGTTGAGTGCGGCGCTGAAGGCGCGGGTGATGACCGCCACGGCGTAGCGGCCGCCGTCGGGATACTCGACCACGCCCGCCTCGCCGCGCATCGTCGGCAGCGTGCCGGTCTTCCCGCTGACCGCCACGTCGTCGTACGGGAAGCCGGCGGCCAGCCGGTGCGGCCAGACCTGGAGGTTGAGCACGGTGCGCATCCACGCGCAGGACTCGGGCGAGGCGGCCTCGTCGTGCCAGATCAGCCCGAACAGGCGGGCCAGCTCGCGCGGGGTGCTGCGGTTGGTGCGGGCGGGGTCGAGCGCCCGCATCCTGGCCAGGTCCTCCGGGTCGAGGTACGGCCAGCCGTGCCCGGTGTCGACCGCCATGCTCCCGTTGGTCTCCCCCGCGGTCATCAGCACGCGGGTGGCCTCGAACCCGAACCCTTCCAGCATGGCGTTGACCGCGTCCATGCCGACCCTGGACAGCAGCGCGTCGGCGGCGGTGTTGTCGCTCACCGCGATCATCAGGTAGGCCAGGTCCCGCAGCGACATGGTGACGTCGTCGTGCATGGCCGACAGCCCCGTTGGGCCGGCGGCCCGGTCGGCGGCGGTGACGGTCACCCGGCCGGTCAGGTCGAGCAGCCCGGCGTCGGCCTGCCGGCAGAGCTCGACCATCAGCGCCACCTTGAACATCGAGGCCATCGGCAGCCACTCGTCGGGGTCGTGGCCGACCTCCCGCCCGGAGTCGAGGTCGGCGGCGAACAGCCAGCCGGTCACGCCCGCCACCCGGAACAGCTCCGCGAACGCCGGCCCGGTCATGCCAGCATCCCCGGCCTCCGGCTGACCCGCCGCACGGGGGCCGCCGCCTCGTCCGTCATCCCGGCCCGCTCCTTAAGAATCCGTACGGCCAGCGCGGAGAAGCCCTTGACCGCCTCCGTCTCCGCCCGCCAGGCCGTGGAGACCTTATAGGCGATGGGGGAGCCTAGCAGCGGCCGCCAGGCCAGGCCCGGCACCTCCGCCCTGGGCGCGAACGCCACCGCCATCCCGGCCAGCACCAAGCCCAGCCCGGCGCCCTGGTGGACCTGGCCGGGCACGTAGCCGTGACGGCGGCACTCGGCCAGCGTCTCGGCGTGCATGCCGGGCTCCCCCTCTCTGGGCGGCATCAGCAGCTCGCGCCCGCCGAGGTCGGCCAGGTGCAGCTCGCCCGCGCGGGCCAGCGGGTCGCTCTCGGCCAGCAGCACGCCCTGCGGCTGCACCAGCAGCGGGCCGAAGCCGAGCCCGGGGGCGTTCACCGGGTGGCGCACCAGGCCCACGTCGATCGTGCCGCCGGCCAGCGCCGTCACCTGGTCGGCCGTCCAGATCTCCGCCGGCGCGAGCCGTACGCCCGGACTGGTCTCGCGGAAGCCCTCGACCAGGGCGGCGATCGCGGCGGCGGCCAGGTCGGGCGGCACGCCGACCTTCAGCACGGCGCCCTCGCCGTGGCGGGCCAGCTCGTGCAGCCTGTCGACCCTGGCCACGATCTCCCTCGCCTCGCCGAGCAGCAGCCTGCCCGCCTCGGTGAGCCGGACCTGGCGGCCGCCCCGGTCGAACAGCCGCACGCCCAGCTCCTCCTCCAGGCGCTTGATGCGCTGGCTGAGGGGCGGCTGGGCCATGCCGAGCCGGATCGCGGCGTTGCCGAAGTGGAGCTCCTCCGCGACGACGGTGAAGTAGCGGAGGTGGCGGACCAGGTCCATGGCCAGCCACTATATCTAGATATATATCGATGAGGGCCATATATCAGTATTGGACAGGCTGTGTCGGGCTCTGCTGTCCTCGTCGCATGGCTTCGCAAATGGGGGAAATGTACGCATATCTGCAGCCGGAGGCCGCTCCCCGGCGCAGGAGACGCAGGTGGCCGTGGATCGGGGCCGCGATCATGGTGCCGGTGGTCGCCGCGGGGACCGTATGGGCGCTGCGCACCACGGGCTCACCGGAAGAGGTGGCCGACGCCTACCTGACGGCGTGGAGCGGGGGCGACTACGCGGCGATGCGGGAGCTGGTCGCCGACCCGCCCGCCGACTTCGAGCGCCGCCACCGCCGCTTCCTCGCCGACCTGAAGGCCGAGCACATCACGCTGCGGCGGCACGTGCCCAACGGCGTCTTCGCCGCGAGCGCCGAGGACACCGGCTCGGTCAGCTTCACCGCCGCCGTGCAGGGCGCGGGCGACTGGAGGTACGGCGGGGAGCTGAAGGTCGTCGAGCGGGACCGCACCTGGAAGATCGACTGGAGCCCGGCCGCGCTCCACCCGGAGCTGACCGGGAACCGGTCGATCAGGCTCATCCGGGTCGAGGACGAGGCCACCCCGGTGCTCGCCGCCGACGGCACCCGGGTCGACGCCCCCGGCTCCCCCGGCTCGGTGCAGCAACTCGTCGCGGGGCTGCGCGAGACCTACCCCGACCGGTTCGCCGAGACCAAGAGCAACCTCGTGCGGCTGTACGAGGGCGGCAAACCGGTCAAGACCCTGTCGGGGACGCGGGAGAAGGAGCCCGTGCGCATCACGGTCGACCTGAAGGTGCACGCGGCCGGCGCCGCGGCGCTGGAGGACGTGGACAAGCCGGCCGCGCTCGTGGCGCTGCGGCCCTCCACCGGGGAGATCCTGGCCGCGGTGAACAAACCCGGCGGGTTCAACCGGGCGCTGCTCGGCAAGTACCCGCCGGGCTCGACGTTCAAGGTGGTGACCGCCGCCGCGCTGGTCGCCGGCGGGGCCGAGCCGGACGCGGACGTGTCCTGCCCGGCCGAGCAGAACATCGGCGGCTTCCCCTTCCACAACGCCGGGTTCAAGGACTTCGGCACGCTGTCGTTCCGTGACGCGTTCGCGCACTCGTGCAACACGACGTTCGGCGACATGACGGTGTCGGGCCTGGGCGCCGAGCGCCTGGCGGAGGTGGCGCGGAGCTTCGGCTTCGGCGAGAAGATCACCCCGGGGGTGCCGGCGGTCAAGGCCGACTTCCCCGCCCCGAAGGACGCCACCGACCTCGCCTCGGCCTCCATCGGGCAGGGCAGGGTGCTGGCCAGCCCGCTCAACATGGCGTCGGTGGCCGCCGCGATCGCCGACGGCGCCTGGCGCCCGCCCCGGCTCGTGGCCGAGGAGGCGGTGCCCGACCGCACGCTGCGGCCGCGGCCGCTGGAGGACGACGTGGTGGCCGCGCTGCGCGACCTCATGCCCGCCGTCGTCACCGACGGCACCGCGCACGCCGTACGCTTCCCGCCCGGCACCGCGGGCAAGACCGGCACCGCCGAGTACGGCTCGGGCAAGGAGCCGCCCTCGCACGCGTGGTTCATCGGCTACCGGGGCGACCTGGCCTTCGCCGTCGTGGTGGAAGGCGGGGGCGCGGGCTCCGCGGTGGCGGCCCCGGTCGCGGCCCGTTTCCTGCGTGAGCTGAGCTGATCATCCCGCGCCTTCGGAACCGGCCTGGTCGCCCTGATCAGCCCGCCTTGCGGTCCATCGGGCTGGTCAGCGCGGCGACCGCCGCCACCACCTCGGCGGCGTTCGACAGGTCGGGCAGCACGATGTCGGCCCCCGCCTCGCGCAGCTCGGCCGCCGTCGCGCGCCCCGAGGCCACCGCGACCATCCCGGCCCCGCCGATGCGGGCCGCCTGCACGTCACGCGCCGAGTCGCCGATCATCACCGTGTTGGCCGAGGTGAACGGGACGCCCAGGCGTTCCTTGGCCCGGCCCTGGGCGACCTGCAGCAGGCTCGCCTTCGGGTAGGGCTCCTCGCCGTAGCCGCCGAGCTCGAAGTCGACGTACTTGTCGAGCCCGAACGCCTTGAGCTTGAGCACCGCGTTGCTCTTGATCGTGCCGGTCAGCACGGCCTGGATCGCGCCGTCGAGCCGGGCCACGGACCTGAGCGCGTCCTTGGCCCCGGCCATCATCCGGCCCTCCTTGGCCAGCCGCTTGCGCCGGTCGGCGAAGGCCGCGGACAGCGCGTCGAGGAAGCGCGGCAGGTGGTCGTCGTCGGCGACGACGCCGTTGACGGCCAGCGTCTCGAAGATGATCTCGGAGTCGGGCCGGCCCATCGGCGGCACCAGCTTGACCAGCGGCCGCCCGGTCACGGCGCGGAACGCCTCGACGTAGGCGTCTCTGGTCACGATCGCCACGTCGACCAGCGTGAGGTCGACGTTCCACAGCACCAAGCGGTTGATGGCAGCCTCCTGAAAGCGAACCCTTGCCAGGTTACGGCCAACTCCGCCGCCGGGGCCGCCCTCCGCCGGTTTCAGGTATGGTCGAGCGCCTCGGCGAGCGTGTCGACGACCGGGAAGCCGGTCGACTCCAGCTCCTCCCTGGTCGACATGCCCCCGGTGTAGAGCACCGCGCGGGCGCCGACATGGCGGGCCGCCACCCCGTCGTCGACGCTGTCGCCGATCACCAGCACGTCGCGCGGGCGCACGCCGACCGAGGCGATGTGGGCCTCCATGTGGGCCGCCTTCTCCCCGCCCGTCACGCCGAGCAGCCCGTCGACCCGGTTGAAGTGGCGGGTGATGCCGAACGAGTCGACCTTCGGCACGAGATGGGAGTGCGGCGCCATGGAGCAGAGCGACTGCGTGCCCGTCCACGTGGTCAGCGTCACCTCGGCGTCGGCGGCCAGCCCGCAGACGCCGCTCAGGCGGTAGTAGGCGTCGTGGAAGCCGTCGTCGAGCAGCTCCCACTCCCCCTCGGTCAGCGGCCTGCCCAGCATCCGCTCGTACGCGACCCAGATGGGCCTGGTGTAGACGGCGCGGAACCCGTCGGCGGTGAGCGGGGGCAGCTCGTACGCCTTGAAGACCTCGTTGGTGGCTCCGACCACGGCGTCGATGTCGTGGAAGAGGGTGCCGTTCCAGTCCCACACGATGTGCTTCGTCATGTCACCCGCCTGCCTGGTCGAGGGTCAGGAGGTCGGGGATCTCCTGCGTCGCGTACCACATCAGCTCGTGGGCCTCGGCGCCGTCGACGACGAACCGGGCGTCGTCGTCGCCCCCGTCGGCGTCGGGGAGCGCGGCGACGGCCGCCTTGACGTCGGCTACCGCGTACTCGTCGTCGACGTGCACGGCCGCCACCTTGGCCAGCGGGACCGGCTCGGCGACCCGTACCCTGCCCTTCTCCTCCACGTCGGCGTTCGCCTGGATGGCGCCGTCGGCCACCTCGGCGGCCACCACGACGCGGCGGGGCGCGGCGTGCACGCCGTCGGCCAGATCGGCGGCGAGCATGCGCAGCGAGGCGCGGGCGGCCTCGGTGAGGGCGACGTACTCGAGCTCCTCGGTGTCGCCCGAGGCGTACCACTCGACCAGCGCGGGCGTCACCGCGTAGCCGGTCAGCGGGGCGGGGCCGAGCTCACCGGTCTCGACCGCCCTGGCCAGCGCCGGCAGGGTGCACGGCAGGTAGACGCGCATCAGGAACCTTTCGCAGCTTGCACGGGCACCATCATGCCCGCCGCAGCGGGAGCCGGAGGAGAGACTCGAGTTCCAGGATGGTGGTGTCCGGTTCGCGGTGGTGGATGCCGGCGATGCCGAGCGCGCGGGCGGCCACGATGTTGGCCTCGATGTCGTCGATGAACACGCACGACTCGCCCGGCTGCCCGATCAGGTCCAGCGCGTGGTGGAAGATGCGCGGCTCGGGCTTGCGCATGCCCACCTCGCCGGAGATGACGACCGCGTCGAAGACCTCGTCCCAGCCGTCGCGCTCGTAGGTGTTGGACCAGGAGTTGGACAGCAGGCACGTCTTGACGCCGTGCCCGCGCACCTCGCGCAGCATGTCGTACATGGCCTCGGCCCGTTCGAACCCGGCGAACATGCGCGTCAGCAGGCCCTCGGCCACGGGCGGCATGCCGTCGAGCGTCAGCAGGCGGGCCGCCAGGTCGCGCTCGAAGGCGGCCCCGTCGAGCTCACCGCGCTCCAGGGCGTGGATCGCGTTCTCCTCGTCCTCCCCGCTGTAGGCGACCTCGACCAGCTCGCGCATGACCGCACGGTAGTGCTCACCGTCGATGCGGTCGGCGTCGATCCACTTGGCGATGGAGTCGGCCATGCTGGTGGTCAGCACACCACCCCAGTCGATCAGCACCCCGGTGACCACACTGCCTCCTCCTCACGGAAATCAGGTTAAAGAGTAAAGGGTCCGGCGCCGCCGTCAGCGCACGCGGGCGGCCAGCCTGCGGTGCTCGGCCGAGCGCACCACCTCGGCCGCCTTCTCCGCCGAGACGACGGGCGGCTCGCCGAGCAGGCCGCGCTCCTTCTTGAGCGTGAGGAGCCTGGTGACCGACTCGTCCAGCCGGGCCTTGGAGACGCGGCCCGACTCGACCGCCTTCAGCACCGCCTGATACTGCTTCGGCAGGTCGTTCGGCATCAGCAGCAGGTCGGCGCCGGCCAGCACGGCGCGGACCGCGACCTCGCCGTCGTCGTACTTCACCCGGGCTCCGGCCATGTTGAGCGCGTCGGTGGAGATGACGCCCTTGAAGCCGAGCTCCTTCCTCAGCAGCCCGGTCAGGATCGGCTTGGACAGCGTGGCCGGGTCGCCCGACGGGTCCAGCTTGGGGAACACGATGTGCGCGGTCATGATCGCGTCGACCCCGGCGGCGATGGCGGCCTTGAACGGCGGCGCGTCCAGGCGCTCCCACTGGGCCCTGGTGTGCTTGATCACCGGCAGGCCGGTGTGGCTGTCGATGCGGGTGTCGCCGTGGCCGGGGAAGTGCTTGGCGGTGGCGGCCACCCCGGCGGCCTCGAAGCCCTTGACGGCGGCCCCGACCATCTTGGCCACCTCGCCGGGCCGGTTCCCGTACGCGCGCTCGCCGATCACCGGGTTCTTCGGATCGATGTTGACGTCGGCCACCGGCGCGAAGTCGAGGTTGACGCCGAGAGCCCGCAGCTCCTCGCCGGTGGCCTGGGCCACCTCCCGCGCCACCGAGGGCTTGCCGGTGGCGCCGATCCTGGCGGCGCCGGGGAAGCGGGTCATCACCGCGGACATCCGCGACACCAGGCCGTTCTCCTGGTCGGTGCCGATCAGCAGCGGGAGGTCGGCGGACTTCTGCAGCCCGTTGGTCAGCCCGACCACCTGGCCGACGCTCTTGACGTTGGCCGGGAACAGGATGACGCCGCCCAGATGGTATTTGGCGACGACCTTCTCCGGGGTCTGGGCGCCGTAGCGGGCCTGGTTCTCGCCGGAGACGGTGTCGGCGGCGGTGCCGTAGACGACCGGCATGAACAGCTGGCCGACCTTCTCCCGCACGCTCATCCCGGCCAGCGCCCGCTTGACGGGGTCGGCGGCCGGGGCGGCTCTGGACCCGGTGGCGGTGGGCTCGGTGGCGGTGGGCTCGGCGGGCCGGCCGGTGGCTTCGGTGGCGGGACTCGCCTCGGACGCGGGCGGCTTCGCGGCGGGGGCGACGTCCGCCGCCCCGCCGCCGCATGCCGTGAGTGCCACCGCCAGGAGACTCGCCGTACCGATCCGTCGCAACATGGATCCCACGCTATCCATGACCGGCGGATGCGCCGTCCCCTTTTTCCACTGGACCGCCAGGGACGGGGGTCAGGGGGTCGAGGCGATGTCCGCGAGCCGGTCGAGGATCTCCTCCGACCCGTCGCCCTCCGCCCTGATGACGATCTCTTCGCCCTTGCGGACGTCGAGCGCCATGATCTGCAGGATGCTCTTGCCGTTGATCGGATCGCCGCCCGACGACCGCGCCACCGTGACGTCCATCGGTGCCTTCATCGCCATCTGCACGAACGTGGCCGCCGGGCGGGCATGCAACCCCACCTCCGCGGCCACGGTCGCCTTCCGTTCGCCCATGGGCTCCTCCTTCTTCTCCGGTCCGGACCAGCCGGACCCCTGTCGCGTCACGTCCATTGGAACAGCTCGTCGCCGGCCCGTACCGTGCCTTCGGCCAGAGCCGTCACCGCCGAGTCGAGCGCGTCCAGCGCCACCACGGGGCAGACAGGCGAGCGCCCGCCCGCCTCGATCTCGGTGGGATCCCAGGCCACGACGGGCTGGCCGGCGCTCACCCGGTCGCCTTCCGCCGCGAGCAACCGGAACCCCCTCCCCTTGAGCTGCACCGTGTCGATGCCCAGATGCACCAGCACGCCCCTGCCGTCATCGCCCACGATGACGTACGCGTGCGGATGCAGTTTCATGATTTTTCCAGTGATGGGGGCGACTGCCTCGCCCGGCCCCCTGCTGGGGTCGATCGCCGTCCCCGGCCCCACCATGCCGGCCGAGAACACCGGGTCGGGCACGGCGGCCAGCCCCACCGCCGCGCCCTCCACCGGGGCGAGAACAGTCGTCATGGCCCCGCCCTCTAGCCGATGATGTCCTCGATGTCGCTCGCGATCGTGTCCGCCTCCGGGCCGACGACGACCTGGATCACGTTGCCCGCCGCCATCACGCCGTGGGCGCCCGCGGCCCTGAGCGCGGCCTGGTCGACCTTGGACGTGTCGTGCACCTCCGTGCGCAGGCGGGTGATGCAGGGTTCGATGTCGATGATGTTGCCGGCTCCGCCCAGGCCGGCGATGAGCGCGTTCACGTCCGCCGCCATCAGGCCCTCCTCGTCCGTGGCTGTGCGACCAGGCTACTCAGGCGCCGGGTTCAGTCGGTCTGGGTGACCTTGTTCAGGCCGCGCGGCGCGTCAGGGTCGATGCCCAGCCGCCGGGCGAGCGCCTCGGTGAGCAGCTGCCCCGGCACGATGAGGCCCATCGGGGCCACCCATTCGGGCAGGTCGGGGCCGTTCATCGCGGCCGTGCCGGCCGCGGCGAGCGCCCTGCCGCCGCCGATCGTGTACGCCGCCGCGCCCGCAGAGACGACCCGCTCGGCCAGCGCCACCGTGCCCTGGAGCGTGGGGCCGCTCTCGGCGGCGACGAGCAGCGCCGGGGTGGCGTGGTCGACCACGGCGATCGGGCCGTGCAGCAGGTCGGCGTACGACAGGCCCATGGCGTGCAGGTAGCACGCCTCCTTGAGCTTCAGCGCGGTCTCCAGCGCGGTGGAGAAGGCCAGGCCGCGGCCGGAGACGACCACGCCGTGCTTGTCCGCGAGCCCGTCCACGACGGCGTCCACGTCACCGGGCTCGGCGATCAGCTTCTCCACGGCCTCGGGCACCCGCAGCAGGTCGGCCCGGTCCACGTCGGCGCCGAGCCCGATCGCCAGCACGGCCAGCGCGGCGAGCTGGGTGGTGTAGGTCTTGGTGGCGGGAACCGCCTCCTCCGTCCCCGCGACCGTGCACAGCGCCAGGTCGGCGGCCTGGGCGAGCGGGCTGTCCGGGCCGCCGTTGGTGACCCCGACGGTGGCGGCCCCGCAGTCCTTCGCCCAGGCCAGCGTCTCCACGATCTCTTCCGTACGGCCCGACTGGGAGATCGCGACGGCCAGCACGCCCTCCAGGTCGAGCTTGCGGCGGTAGGTGGTGGCGATGGACGGCGCGGCGAGCGCGGACAGCCGCCCGGCGTGGGATTCCACCAGATAGCGGCCGTAGACTGCGGCGTTGTCGGAGGTGCCACGTGCGACGAACAACAACTGCCGGGTCCGCTCACCCAGCGCCCGCACCTCGTCGATCCTGGGCAGCAGGGAGTCGATCGTGGCCCGCAGCGCCTCGGGCTGCTCGGCGATCTCGCTGCGCATCTTGGTCATCTGGGGGCTCATTCCTCGGGGAGTTAGCGTTCCGGACTTGACCCTGTTTCAAGACATGTGGTCTAGTCCGGACTAGACCAGTGAGAACCATAACCCATCAGACTGGCCCGAGCGAAGGGAGGATCCCGTGGCCCACATCGACCCGGACAGCCCGGTGCCCAAGTACTTCCAGCTCCGCGAGATCCTGCTCGACCTCATCGACAGCGACGAGCTGAGCATCGGCGCCGCGATCCCGTCCGAGCGCGAGCTCTGCCAGCGCTTCGGCCTGTCGCGGATGACCGTGCGGCAGGCGGTCGACCATCTGGTCTCCGAGGGCCGCCTGCACCGGGTGCCGGGCAAGGGCACGTTCGTCGCCCGGCCCAAGATCGAGCTGGCCCTGCAGCTCACGTCGTTCACCGAGGACATGCGTGCCAGGGGCATGGCGCCCGGCTCGCGCGACCTCGACCGGCGCACCATGCGCGCCAGCGCCCACCTGGCCAAGGAGCTGGGCATCCAGCCGGGCGAGGAGGTCCACTTCATCGAACGGCTGCGCACCGCCGACAGCGAACCGCTGTCGATCGAGCGCGCGCACATCCCGGTCAAGCTCGCCCCCGACCTGGCCGACCACGACCTGACCGGCAGATCGCTGTACGAGCTCCTGGAGAGCCGCTACGGGCTGGTCATGGACGCGGGCGAACTGACCATAGACGGGGGGATAGCCGATCCGAGCGACGCCGACCTGCTCAAACTTCCCCGCGGCGGCGCCGTGCTGCTGCTCCAGCGCAGGTCGTTCTCCGGAGGCGTCTGCGCCGAGCTGGGCGTGTCCACCTACCGGGCGGACCGCTACCAGCTGCGCACCCTACTCGAAATGCCCGCAAGACGGGGTTGAGGGCCCGACCCGGAGGAACACCCGGTGAACGAGACCACCGCCGCCCGGCCTTCGCCGTTCTCACGCCTGATGAACGTGCTGCAGAGGCTGGGCCGCTCGCTCATGCTGCCCATCGCCGCCCTCCCCGCGGCCGCCCTGCTGCTCCGCTTCGGCCAGCCCGACATGCTGGGCGCCAACGGCGCCGAGCCCGGCGGGCTCGCCGACGTGGCGGGCTTCGCCTGGATGACCGAGGTCGCGGCCGTGCTGGCGGCGGCCGGCGAGGCGCTGTTCGAGAACCTCCCGCTGCTGTTCGCGGTGGGCGTGGCCATCGGCTTCGCGCGCAAGTCCGACGGCACGACGGCGCTCGCCGCCGTGGTCGGCTACCTGGTGTTCGACCGGGTGAGCAAGGTGATGTTCGCCGGTTCGGCCATCCGCGAGACCGTGACCCTGCGGCAGGCCGCGGACCAGGGCGTCATCGAGATCATCAACCACGGCATGCAGAACCCCACCAAGGTGCTCGGCGGCATCCTGATAGGGCTGGTCACCGCGCTGCTCTGGCAGCGCTTCCACCGGATCAAGCTGCCGTCGTGGCTGGCGTTCTTCGGCGGGCGGCGGTTCGTGCCCATTCTCACCGCCTTCGTGGCGCTCGGGCTCGGCGTGCTCATCGGCTGGGTGTGGCCGATTCTCGGCGAGTGGATCGGCCACGCCGGGGAGGCGCTGACCACCCTCGGGCCGCTCGGCACCGGCCTGTACGGGCTGATCAACCGGCTGCTCATCCCGCTCGGGCTGCACCACTTCGTCAACTCGATCGTCTGGCACGTGGTGCCCACCTGCGAGGTGGACGGGCGGGTGCTCGGCGGCGACTGGAACTGCTACTTCGGCGGCGCCCCGGAGTCGGGGCAGTTCATGGCCGGGTTCTTCCCCGTCATGATGTTCGCGCTGCCGGCCGCCGCGCTGGCCATGTGGCGGGCCGCGCCCCCGCACCGGCGGGCCACGGTGGGCGGCATCATGCTGTCGGCGGCGCTGGCCTCGTTCGTCACCGGCATCACCGAGCCGATCGAGTTCGCGTTCATCTTCGTCGCGCCGCTGCTGCTGGCCGTGCACGCCGTGCTCACCGGGCTGGCCATGGCGCTGACCACGCTGATCGGCGGGCAGCTCGGCTTCGGCTTCTCGGCCGGGCTGCTCGACATGCTGCTCAACGCCAGCAAGTCCAACACCCAGAACCTGCCGGGCATCCTCCTGCTCGGGGTGGCGTACGGGGCGGTCTACTACGTGGTGTTCAGCTTCCTCATCAGACGGCTGAACATCATGACCCCGGGCCGCGAGCCGGAACCGGACGTGGACTCGGGCGAGGCCACCCCTATTCGGTCGTGACATCGCGGCGTGGCCGAGGGTCCGCAACCCGGACGCGGCCACCCCAACTCGCACTGACCTTCTTCGCCATCCTCCGCGAACCAGGGCATGGATCGGGGAAGTTGGCGTGCCGTGTATCCCGGGGCCCGGCCGGAACCTCTTAGTACCGTCTCTCACCAGGAACGCCCCCCGGAGGCTCCCGATGTCGCCCTCTCCCCAGGTCCACGGCTCGCTCGCGCTCGACACACCCCTCGTCTGGGGCCCGCCCGGCGCGCTCCCGGACGAGCGCCGGCTGCGCCACCTCGGCCAGGCGCTCGCCGAGGTCCTCTCCGGCCGCCGGCCCCCGGAGACGGTCGCCGACCGCCTCACCGACCAGGCCTACCGCGAGCTCGTACGGGCCGGTCGCATGCTCGACACCCGTCGCCCGCCCTTCGTCGGCGTCCCCCACGTCAAGGAGCCCAGCGACGGCGTGGTGGAGATGTGCCTCCTGGTCCACTGCGGCGAGCGCGACCGCGTCCTGGCCCTGCGCCTGGAACGCAGGGGCGTGCAGTGGCTCTGCACGGACTTCGAGACCGCCTGACGGCAAGCCGGCTCCAACCGAGATCCCAGTCGCCCAGGAGATCGTGTCGCGGGGGATGCGCGGTTCGTGACCCGCGAGACGGAGCTCACCTGGAACAAGACGGGGCCCCAGGGTGCGACGGGTCCCGCCGGACCTCAGGGTGAGCAGGGTGTTCCGGGGATGGGCGGCCCGACGCCTCCGACAGCCACCGGACGTTCCTCACGCTGAAGACCGGCTGCTCCACCCTGATCGTGCGGCGGGTTTCGGAATCCGCCACCACCCACCTCTGAGCCGGACGCACGAGGACCCCCCGCCCGTCCGCCGGGCGAGGGGTCCTTGTGTCACGCGTCAGTTGCCGGCGTTCTTCGGGTCGCCGTGGCAGCGCTTGTACTTCTTGCCCGAGCCGCACGGGCAGGGGGCGTTGCGCTCGACGTTGCCGTAGGCGGCGCGCTCGGCCGAGGTGGTGCGGACGCGGGTGTGCTCCACGTCGCCCTGCTCGCCGGGAGCGGTGTACTCCAGCTCCGCCGGGCGGTCGGGACCGCGGAGGCCGCGCGCGATGATGGAGCGCGTCTCGGCCAGCACCGGGTCTTCCTGCTCCTCGACGATGGGGTTCTCCTGAACCTCCACCTCCAGGTTGAACAGGAAGCCTACGGAGTCCTCCTTGATGCCCTCGAGCATCGCGTTGAACATCTCGAAGCCCTCGCGCTGGTACTCGATCTGCGGATCCTTCTGCGCGTAGGCCCGCATGCCGATGCCCTCGCGCAGGTAGTCCATCTCGTAGAGGTGCTCGCGCCACTTGCGGTCGAGGACGGACAGGATGACGCGCCGCTCGAGGTCGCGGGTCGCCTCGGCGCCCCACTCCTCCTCGCGCCTGGCGTACGCCTCCAGCGCGTCGGCCTTGACCCGCTCCCTGATCAGGTCGTCGGTGACGTTCTCCTGACCACCGGCCTCCTCCAGGAGGTCCTCAAGCTTGACGGAGATCGGGTAGAGGCCGGCGAACGCCTTCCACAGCTTCTCGAGGTCCCACTCCTCGGAGAACCCGTCGGAGGTGGCGCCGTCGACGTAGCCGTCGACGACGTTGCCGATGAAGCCGCGCACCTGCTCGTGCAGGTCGGCGCCCTCCAGCACGCGCCGGCGCTCGGCGTAGATCACCTTGCGCTGGCGGTTCATCACCTCGTCGTACTTGAGAACTTCCTTGCGGATCTCGAAGTTCTGCTGCTCGACCTGGTGCTGGGCGGAGGCGATGGCCTTGGAGACGATGCCGGACTCGATCGGCTGCTCGTCGGGGATGTTGAGGCGCGTCATGATCGCCTCGACCCTGACCGAGTTGAACAGGCGCATCAGGTCGTCGCCGAGCGACAGGTAGAAGCGGGACTCGCCCGGGTCGCCCTGGCGGCCGGAGCGACCGCGGAGCTGGTTGTCGATGCGGCGCGACTCGTGGCGCTCGGTGCCCAGCACGTAGAGGCCGCCCAGCTCGGTGACCTCGTCGTGCTCGGCCTTCACCGCGGCCTTGGCCTTCTCCAGCGCCTCGGGGTAGGCCTTCTCGTATTCCTCGGGCGTCTCGACCGGGTCGAGACCGCGCTGGCGCAGCTCCTGGTCGGCGCGGAACTCGGGGTTGCCGCCGAGCATGATGTCGGTGCCTCGACCGGCCATGTTGGTGGCGACGGTGACGGCGCCCTTGCGGCCCGCCTCGGCGATGATCGACGCCTCACGCGCGTGGTTCTTCGCGTTGAGGACCTCGTGCGTGACGCCTCGGCGCCTGAGCGCCTTGGACAGCCGCTCCGACTTCTCGACCGAGGTGGTGCCGACGAGGACGGGCTGGCCGTGCTCGTGGCGCTCCTTGATGTCGTCGACCACCGCGTTGAACTTGGCGTCCTCGGTCTTGTAGACGACGTCGGCCTGGTCCTTGCGGACCATCGGCCGGTTGGTCGGGATGGGGACCACGCCGAGTTTGTAGGTCTGGTGGAACTCGTTGGCCTCGGTGGTCGCCGTGCCGGTCATGCCGGCGAGCTTGGTGTAGAGGCGGAAGTAGTTCTGCAGGGTGATCGTGGCGAGAGTCTGGTTCTCGTCCTTGATCTTCACGCCTTCTTTGGCCTCGATGGCCTGGTGCATGCCCTCGTTGTAGCGGCGACCGTGGAGGACGCGGCCGGTGAACTCGTCGACGATGAGGACCTCGCCGTCGGTGACGATGTAGTCCTTGTCCTTCTTGAACAGCTCCTTGGCCTTCAGGGCGTTGTTCAGGAAGCCGACCAGGTGGGTGTGCTCGGCCTTGTAGAGGTTGTCGATGCCGAGCCAGTCCTCGACCTTCTCGACGCCGGACTCGAGGATGCCGACCGTGCGCTTCTTCTCGTCGACGATGTAGTCGCCGGTGCTCTCCTCGCCGGGGTTCTTCGCCTCGACGCCGCGGCGGAGGCGCGGGACGATCTTGGCGAACTCCTGGTACCACTTCCCGGACTGCTCGCCCGGGCCGGAGATGATCAGCGGGGTCCTGGCCTCGTCGATGAGGATCGAGTCGACCTCGTCGACGACGGCGTAGTTGTGGCCGCGCTGCACGCACTCGTCGAGCCCCCACGCCATGTTGTCGCGCAGGTAGTCGAAGCCGAACTCGTTGTTGGTGCCGTAGGTGATGTCGGCGAAGTACTGCTTGCGGCGCTCGTCGGGCGCCTGGCCGGACAGGATCACCCCGACCTCGAGACCGAGGAAGCGGTGGACGCGGCCCATGTTCTCGGCGTCGCGCTTGGCCAGGTAGTCGTTGACCGTGACGACGTGGACGCCCTTGCCGGACAGCGCGTTGAGATAGGCGGGGAGGGTGCAGGTGAGGGTCTTGCCCTCACCGGTCTTCATCTCCGAGATGTTGCCCATGTGGAGATTGGCGCCGCCCATGATCTGCACGTCGAAGTGGCGCTGACCGAGCACGCGGCGCGCGGCCTCGCGTACGGTGGCGAACGCTTCGGGAAGCAGGTCGTCGAGCGACTCGCCATCGGCATGGCGCTGCTTGAACTCGTCCGTCAGGGCGCGCAACTCCGCGTCGGACAGGCTCGTGAAGTCGTCCTCGATGGAGTTGACCTGGTCTGCGATCCGCTTGAGCTTACGCAGAGTCTTGCCCTCGCCGGCACGTAGGATCTTGTCGAGAATGGCTGCCACTTTATGTAAAGCTCCTCGCAGGTCTACCCCGGCGGCGCCGCCAGGAGGAGAGGCCGAGACAAACTTCCCCGCTGCCATCGTAGGCGGTTCTCCAACCAGACACAGCCACCGTGCCGACAAGGGCGCAGGACATGTCTGGGAGAATGTCAGGCGGGCTGATAGTACGCCGGTCAAAGGCCGGTTCGCCCCGATAACCGGGATATCCGGGCAAGGAGGGATTTGTCATGGTTGAGGGACAGAAGTCGGAGCAGACCGAGAATCTCGGTAGCCACGGCGGCCGCGCGTCCTCATGGCTGGCCGTGACGGTGATGCTGCTCGGCAGCGTCGTCGCCGGATTCGGCCTGACCATGGAGAACTGGATGGTCGTCTGGATCGGCGTCGGCCTGTTCGTGGTGGGCGGCATCCTCGCCCTCGTGTTCGACATCTTCACCGATGTGGTGATCGACGCACCCCGGGTGGGGCTGAACGCCGAAGACCACCGCTGACGTTTCCCCCTCGGAGCGGGCACCGTCGAGGCGGCCCCTCCGAGAAGCACCCCCGACGGCGACGGGTTCGTCCCATGATGAACGCGGGCCCGCTGACGGTAATTCCCGGGCCCCGTTCTGTCAGTGGCCGCGGCTAGCATTCCGGCCATGCTCCCCCGTACGGAATCGCGAACATGACCGAACTGACCGCCGACGAGGCGCGCCGGCTCATCCTGCGCGCCCAGGGGCTGCTCGGCTCCGACGGCCGTCAGGGCGGGGTGCAGGGCATGCTCCGCAGGCTCGGCGCCGTCCAGCTCGACACCATCTCGGTGCTCGCCCGCTCCCACGAGCTCGTCGCCTACGCCCGGCTCGGCGCCGTGGGCAGGCCCGCCGTCGAGCAGGCCTACTGGGACGCCCCTGCCCGCAGCTTCGAATACTGGTGCCACGCCGCCTGCATCCTGCCGATCGAGAACTGGCCCCTTTTCGCGTTCCGGCGGCGCGCCTACCGCGAGCGCCGCTTCCGCTGGCACGAGGTGCCCGACAGCGTCGACAAGCTGCTCCAGCAGGTGCGCGACCACGGCCCGCTCACCACCGCCGACGTCGGCGGGGCCAAGAACGGCGGCCCGTGGTGGGACTGGTCCGACTCCAAGATCGGCCTGGAGTGGCTGCTCGACATCGGCGAGGTGGTCTGCACCCGCCGGGTGGGCTGGCGCAGGGTCTACGACCTGGCCGAGCGCGTGGTGCCCGCCGGCCTGCTGGCCGAGGACCTCACCGACGAGGAGTGCGTCGTGCGGCTCGCGGGCATCGCGGGCCGGTCACTCGGGGTCGCCACGCGGGCCGACCTGATCGACTTCCTCCGCCTCAAGGGGCGTTCCGCCGCGATCCTCGACGAGGCCCTCGCGAGCGGCGCCGCCGGGCTGACGCCGGTGCGCGTCGCCGGCTGGCCCGCCGTCAGGGCCGGCCGCAACGGCTCGGCGCCCGGAGCCGTGCCCAACGCCTGGGCCGACCCGGCCGCGCTGGAGTCGGAGCCGCGCGGACGCCACCGCACGACCCTGGTCTCGCCGTTCGACTCGCTGATCTGGCACCGCGGCCGCACCGAGCGCGTCTTCGGCTTCGCCTACCAGCTTGAGCTGTACGTGCCGAAGCACAAGCGGGTCCACGGCTACTTCACGATGCCGGTGCTGGCCGGCGGCCGCCTGATCGGCAGGGTGGACCCGGCGCGCGAGGGCACCACGCTGGTGGCCAGGAAGGTCAGCCTGGAGCCGGGCCTGACCAGCGCCCGCTGGGTCGAGGCGATGGGCGACGCGCTCCGATCGGCCGCCACCTGGGTCGGCTGCGACACCGTACGCGTCGAACGCGCCGACCCACCCGAGCTCGCCGAGGCACTCAACACGACCCTGGCCCGCTGATTCCCAGGTCGGCGAGCCACCCCTCGCGGGACCGTGGCCCGCTGAGGTTCCCGGACCGGCGAGCCGTCCGTCCCAGGACCCTAGCCCGCTGACTTGCCCAGGTCGGCGAGCCGCCCTTCGCGGGACCTTGGCCCACTGAGGTTCCCCGGCCGGCGAGCCGCCCCTCCCGGGACCCTGGCCCGCTGAGTTTCCCGGACCGGCGAGCCGCCGGGCCCGAACCCGCCTTGGCCCGCCCTCCCTCAGGGGAAGGGGCGGGCGGGGCTAGGGCGGATCAGGTGATCTCCAGCATGCGCTCGCGGACCGCGTACACCACGGCCTCCATGCGCGAGTGCAGTTGCAGCTTGTCCAGGATGTTGCGGACGTGGTTCTTCACCGTGTTCTCGGAGATGAACAGCTGCTTGGCGATCTCCCGGTTGTTCATGCCCTTGGCGACGAGCCGCAGGACCTCCATCTCGCGCTCCGTCAGCCGCGGGACCGGCACCTGCGGCGGGCGTTCGGTCTCCTTGCGGCTCATGCTGGCGAACTCGTTGATGAGCTTGGCCGCCATGGCCGGGTTGATCAGCGACTGCCCCTCGTGGACGCCGCGGACCGCCGCGGGCACGTCGTTGATCTGGACGTCCTTGAGGAGGTAGCCGGTCGCGCCGGCCTTGATGGCCTCGAAGAGGTCTTCTTCCTCGTCGCTCACCGTCAGCATGATGATGCGGGTGCTCGGCACCGAGGCCTTGATGCCCTTGGTCGCCTCGATGCCGTCCTGCCGCGGCATGCGCACATCCATCAACGCCACGTCGGGCATGAGGCGATCGGCCAGCTCGACCGCCTCCTGACCGTCGCTCGCTTCCCCGACCACCTCGATGTCAGGCTCCGCGGCCAGCGCCAGGGCCAGGCTGCGCCTGATCAGCTCGTGATCGTCCACGATCAGCACGCGGATCGGCTCGCCGCCGGAGGGGCGCGCCTCGCCGGACTCCGTCACAAGGCCTCCTTGATGCGCCTCGCGACCGTCGTGTCTCCGGTTCGCTCGCTCGTCCTCGCCTGACTGAGCTCGCTCACGTCTCCTCCTCGTCGGGGGCCAGAGCCGTCGAACCGCCATGATCGCACGTGTGCCGCGGTTCTCGGGTGGTCGAGAAGATCTTTCCGGCGGCCGTCAGGGCTCTACGAGCCGCAGCACACCGTAGTTGTACCCACGCCGGTTGTAGACGACGGATGGCAGGCCGCTCTCCTTGTCACGGAACAGATAGAAGTCGTGTCCGACCAGCTCCATCTCGAGGAGGGCCTGGTCGATGGTCATGGGCTCTGCTTTGTGGTGCTTCTCCCGGACGATCAGAGGGCCTTCGCCGTCCATCTGGATGGGGACGATGTCGTCGTACTGCTTGTCTTCCGGCAGCCGATCCTCCTCGGGCTCGGCCTCCTCGCGGGCGGGCTCGACCTTGGACGGCGCGGGCGCGGCCAGGTCGGGCATCGTGGCGGTGATCTCCGCCATGGACGGCTGCTTGTGGTTGCCGTGATGGATCTTGCGCCGGTCGGCCAGCCGCCTGAGGCGGCCCTCCAGCTTGTCCATCGCGATGTCCAGAGCGGCGAAACGATCGTCGGCGCTGGCCTCCGCGCGGATGGCGGGGCCGCGGGTGTGAATGGTCAGCTCGACCCGCTCTCGCTGATCGGCCGCGCGCACGTTGCGCTCCTTCGACACCTCCACATCGACTCGGATGAGTTTGTTGTCCAGACGCTCGATCCTGGCCAGCTTGGTTGTCACCTGGTCTCGGAACCGATCACTCACTCCCGTGTGCCGGCCCTTGACGATGATGTCCATGCAACAGCCCCCCTTCGTCTAACGACTGAGATAGAGCGCCCGACGACTCGCGTGGTGCCGGGCAGGGTTTTCTGCTGTCCGCCTGTCCTTCAGGGTTACCCTCCTCCGACGCCTCGTCACCGGGAACGCGGGTGGCACCCGTCCGGCCGACCTGGTCTTCGACCCCACATCCGCCTGCTGAGGGTTTCGCAGCTCTGATGCCACTACCGCCCTTCTCTCCTGGCGGGGGACATCTGGACCCCCGGGGAGGCAGGACTTACCCCTAAGCCGCACCGTGATCGGACGACGAAAAGTCGCCTTACGTGGGCCGTTTCGCCTGCGGCTGGCATCGGCTAGCGGAGCCGGGAGCCCCGGCTCTGCGCAACCACGGACCCGAACGGGTGCCATGTTCAGAACGCTATCCGGATCGGCGGCGAATGTCAGCCGGAGGAAGCTCCAAAGGATCACTTTCCGTGATTTTCGCGCGGGGTTACGGGCCGGCTGAATGCCCCGTTTGGTCCCACGGCACCCCTTACAGGACAGGGCGGCAAGCCTTCTGAGCTGCCTCACCTGGCGCTTCCCGCTACGGACATGTGGCCCTCCGGAAGGCAACACACCTGGGCCTTTCTTTACTGACTGTCACCGTGACCATTTCGTGAGATCCGGCGTGTCGCGGCGACGGTGACGGCCAGCGGCACCGTCGCCCCCACCGCCCGCAGCGCCCTCGCGGCGTCCGCGAGCGTGGCTCCCGTCGTGACGACATCATCCACGACGACCACCCGGGCACGATCGAACACACCCCCGGCCCTCCGCACGAAGCCTGCGGAACTCCCACGTACGCGGACACCACCCCTCCCTGCGACCCGCAGATCATGGACACCTCCTCTCTCTGCGACCGACAGATCGTGGGCACGTCCTCCTCCTGCGACCGACAGATCGAGGGCACCTCCTCTCCCTGCGGCCCACAGATCGTGGACCCCTCCTCTCCCTGCGACTTCGAGATCGCGGACAGCGCTCTCAGATACGGAGAAGGACCCGGCCAGGTTCGACACCCGGTCGGCGGAGCTCAGGCCCGACTGGTCGGCCACCTTCCGGCGCTGCCGCAGCGCGGGCCAGAGCGTGACGGCCATCCCCCGTCCGCGCAGCCGGCGCACCACCCGCTCCGCCAGCGCGCCCACGTGGTCGTGACCCCGCCCCTTGACGGCCGCCCGCCCACTGGGCACCGGCACCACGATCACCCCCTCCCCTCCCAGAAGAAGCCCGCACTCCCCCACCCCACGAAGCCCCACCGACGACCGAGCGCTCCCCCGTCCACGAAACCTCTCCACAGCGCCCTCAGCGCCCTCCTGCGGCGACCGGAGGGCCGCCACGAGGGCGAAGGCCAGAAGGTCGGCGAGGGCCGCCGCCAGGGCCGCCTCACCCCGTTCCTTGTAGGCGATGACGGCCTTGCGCACCACGCCCCCGTACGGAGAAGCGGACCAGCACACGGGAAGCCCATCGGGACACGGCGCGGGCATCCGGCGAGAGGGCACCACCACACCCGCCAGACACTCCTCGCACAGACGCACCCCCGGAGCGCCACAGCCAAGACAGGGCTGCGGCAGCACGACATCAAGCAGACCGGCGAACACGGCCCCAGCATGCCGTCGCCCACCGACACTTTCGGTAGCCGAACAAGCACCCAGAGACGCCACCTGTCACGAGACTCTCTACGGAACTACGGCGAGCTGAGCGGGCCGTCAGGCACGCCTATCGGCGCCCAGCCCGAGGGGGTTCCCAAAAGGATTTTCGCTTTTGGATCTTTCGTTTGAACCCAAGACGCTGACCGAGCGTGCGTCCCTCGGGCCCGCACAGAAAAGATCAAGAGAGGCGCGTGCCTCTGCGCTCGCGCCGCGAGAAATTCGGGCTCGCGCCCCAGGAAGCTTCGCACCCGCGCCCGCAAGAGACGCCCGGCGCACGCCCCAAGAAGCTTCACGCCCACGCCCCAAAAGACATCCGGCTCACGCCCCACAAGGCTTCGCACCCGCGCCCGCGAGAGACGTCCAGCTGCGCCCCAGGAAGCTTCACGCCCGCGCCCCCGAAAGACTTCCCGCTAACGCCCCACAAAGCATCGCGCCCGCGCCCGCGAGAGACGTCCAGCTGGCGCCCCACAAAGCTTCGCATCCGCGCCCGCAAGAGACGCCCGGCTCGCGCCGCAAGAAGCTTCGCGCCGCACCAAAGGACTTCCGCTCACGCTCCAGGAAACTTCACGCCCGCGCCCCAAGAAACCTCCGGCTCGCGCCCCAAGCACCTTCCGGCTCGTGGTTGAGGCGGCCAAACCAATCGAGAGCCGCCGGAGCGATCCCCCGAAGTCAGCCCAGGGCGAAGATCGGCTGGTCGACGGCGGTGGCGGGCTTCGGGGTCCAGGTTTGTTTGTCGCGGCTGTATTCGAGGATCTCGTTGCTGTCCTCGGTGGTCGCCAGGATCGCGTCGCCCAGGGCGGCCAGGCGCTCCAGCCGCTTGCTGGTGGTCGGGAGCTGGGTGGTCTCCCCGTCGCCGACGTTGATCTCCTTGACGACCTGGCCCGCCTTGGTCTGGACGAGGACCAGGAGGTGGCCGCCGTCGCTCCAGGCGATGTCCACGATCTCGTCGCCGCCCGAGACCGTGGTCAGCGTCTCGAAGTTGCTCAGCATGGCGTTCCCGCCGCCGCCCGTGAGCGCGCCGACCTGGACCCGGTTGTCGCCGATCTCGACCGCGACGCGGACCCCGTTGCGCGCCATCCGCAGCGAGGTGACGTTCAGTCCCTGGAGGGCGGGCGCGGCGACGCGTTCGGGCCCCCGGCCGACGACCGGGTGGGAGCGGATGACCTCGCCGTTCTGCCGGTCGAACGTCCACAGGCTGCCGTCGCGGTGCCAGGACGGGTCGGTGAGGTCGGCGCCGGGGATGGACTCCTGCCAGCGGCCGTCGGGCGAGTGCCGGGTCACCCAGATGCCGCCCGCCGCGGACCTGGCGGCGATCCGGTCGCGGTCCTTGGAGACGGCGAAGCCGGTGTAGCCCTGGCTGGGCTGCCCGGCGGGGCCGGTCACGGGGTGGCCCTCGCCGTCGCTGCCCAGCACGAAGACCGCGCCGCCGCTGCTGTAGAACACCTGCTTGTCCTCGCTGCCCAGCCAGCTTTCCGGCAGGTTGGCCGGCACGGTGAGCGGGCCGGAGGAGAAGAACTGCTCGCCGTCGAGCAGCACCTCCAGGGTGCGGCCGTTGGCCAGGTTGTTGCTGCTCAGGCTGGCCCTGAGCTGGGCCTGCAGGCCCTGTGTGTAGGTGTCGAGCGGGTTGAACGGGCCGCCCATGTTGATCACCACCCGGTCCTCGGTGGACCGGATCCACCGCACTCTGGCGCCCTCCGGGAACTCGTTGCCGACCGCGCCCTGCAGCCCGCTGGTCGGCCCTTCGGCGAGGCGCTCGACGATGGTCTGGGCGAAGCTCTTGTCGGGGTCGACGCGCAGCCGCAGCCGGTCGACGACCAGCCGGTCGGGCTGCGGGTCGGCGCCGGAGCTGCCGTTGAGGTAGTAGAGGTTGGTGGGACGGTACGCGCGCCGCACGTCGGCGTCGGTGAGCAGCAGGCCCTGCTGCAACCCGTTGACCTTGAAGGCCCCGTTGGCGTCCTTGACCAGGGTGATCGGCCGGTTGATCTTGGGGTCGTCCGACGAGCCGACCGGCACGTACGTGTCGTCCTCGTTGATCTGCGCGATCTTGTTGCCCTGGATGGAGAGGACGGTCTCGTTCTTCTCCTTGTTCTCGACGAGCTCGCCGAACCGGAACGAGTTGTCGATCACCGTGATGGCGCCGTCGGGCTTCCAGACCCGCCTGGCCTCCTCGGTCAGGTACTTGGGCAGCACGGAGGGGTCGTCGTCGTAGGCGGCCATGGCGGCCAGCAGGCCCTCCACGACCTGCTGCGGCCCCCAGTCGGGCTGCGGCGCGACGGCGAGCATGCGCTGGAACGGCACGGTGACGGAGTCGCCGCTGCCCGCGTCGTCCACCGGGAACGGCCCGCCCACGGGGATGACCGCGCAGCCGGTGCCGGCCAGGAGCATGGTGAACGCGAAGGCGGCGGCGCCGCCCAGCCGCCTAATCCTCGTCATGGCCGCCCCCGTCTCCGGTGGCCGGCAGCAGGACCGGCGTCATCTGGCCGCGCCAGGTGCGGCGCATCTCGATCTCGGGCGGGACCAGCGACAGCGGGGAGCCCTTGAGGTCGGTGCCGGCCTTCCTGGGCAGGGTGAGCCGGAACTGCGAGCCCTCGCCCGGCTGGCCCCACGCCTGCAGCCAGCCGCCGTGCAGGCCGGCGTCCTCGCGGGAGATCGCCAGGCCGAGCCCGGTGCCGCCGATGGTCCTGGCCCGCGACGGGTCGGCCCGCCAGAACCGGTCGAACACCAGCGTGTCCTCGCCGGGTTTGAGCCCTATGCCGTGGTCGCGCACCGCGACCGCGACCGCGTCCCTGTCGGCGCCGACGGTGACCACGACGTCGCGGCCCTCGCCGTGCTCTATGGCGTTGAACAGCAGGTTGCGCAGGATGCGCTCGACCCGGCGGTTGTCGACCTCGGCCATGCACGGCTCGTTGGGCAACCGCAGCTCGAAGCGGGTGCTGTGGCGCTCGGCCAGCGCCTCGGAGTCGGCGATGGCGCGCAGCACCACGTCGCGGATGTCGACGGAGTCGAGGTCCAGGTCGGCGGCGCCGGCGTCGTACCGGCTGATCTCCAGCAGGTCGGCCAGCATCGACTCGAACCGTTCGAGCTGGGCCTGCATCAGCTCGGCCGAGCGCGAGGCCATCGGCTCGAAGTCCTCGCGCGCGTCGTACAGCAGGTCGGCGGCCATGCGGACGGTGGTGAGCGGGGTGCGCAGCTCGTGCGAGACGTCGGAGACGAACTGCCGCTGCACCTGCGACAGCTCCTCCAGCTGGTGGATCTTGAGCGCCAGGTTGGCGGCCATCTCGTTGAACGAGGTCGCGAGCCTCGCCAGGTCGTCCTCGCCGCGCACCTTGAGCCGCTCGTCGAGCTTCCCGGCGGCCAGCCGCTCGGCGGCCTGGCGGGCGAGCCTGACCGGCGTGACGACCTGGCGGGCCACGAGGTACGCGATGGCGGCGAGCAGCAGCACCAGCCCGAAGCCGACCACGACGATGGCCAGCCGGACGTTCGACAGCATCTGCTCTTCCTCGTCGAACGGGAAGAAGTGGTAGACCTCGTAGCTGCCGTTGACGTGGATGATGGCGCCGATGACGAGGGTCTGCCTGTGCTGGCTCTCGCCGGGCAGCCTGATCGGCTCGGTGTAGCGCTGCGGCCTGTCGATGAACTTCTCGGCCTGGCGGCGCAGCATCTGCTGCAGCGCCTCGGGGATGTTCTGCTGGTTGACGTTGCCCGACGCGCGGGACCGGCCGGGCTCGTCGACGTTGAGGATCAGCACCTCGTAGCGCTTCTTCCAGCCGTCCCTGCCGGTGCCGATGATGTTGTCCATCACCTCGTCGAGCGGGTCGGGCGGCACGCTCTTGCCGGGATCGGAGGACTTGGCCTGGTCGTCCTCGCGCCGGGTGAGGGCGTCGGCGATCTGCAGCCGGTCGGCGGCGGCCTCGCTGGCGGCGGACTGCTGCCGCCGCTCGATGACCGAGTTGTTGATCTGGTCGGACAGGAAGATGCCGAGCACCACCACGACGATCAGCGAGATGACCAGGGTGCTGGTCACGACCTGGAGCTGGAGCGAGCGCCGCCACAGCCGGCGCGCCCTGCCCGCCGCACGACGAGCCCGCCGCCGGATCCCGCCGAGTATCTGGCGGAGGGTCCGGCGGCGTGTGCGTCTCGTCTTGGCCGGGGGCATGGCGGGGAGAGCCGGGTCCCTAAGCGGGACCGGCCTTGTAGCCCACGCCGCGGACCGTCACCACGATCTCGGGGTGCTCGGGGTCCTTCTCGATCTTGGCGCGGAGGCGCTGCACGTGCACGTTGACCAGGCGGGTGTCGGCCGCGTGGCGGTAGCCCCAGACCTGCTCCAGCAGGACCTCGCGGGTGAAGACCTGGCGCGGCTTGCGGGCCAGGGCGACGAGCAGGTCGAACTCGAGCGGGGTGAGGTTGATGGTCTCGTCGCCGCGCTTGACCGAGTGTCCGGCCACGTCGATGGTGATGTCGCCGATCTGCAGGATCTCGGGGGTCGGCTCGTCGGTGCGGCGCAGCCTGGCCCGCACCCGGGCCACCAGCTCCTTCGGCTTGAAGGGCTTGACGATGTAGTCGTCGGCGCCCGACTCCAGCCCCAGCACCACGTCGATGGTGTCGCTCTTGGCCGTGAGCATGACGATCGGCACGCCGGACTCCGCCCTGATGCGGCGGGCGACGTCGATGCCGTCGGCGCCGGGCAGCATCAGGTCGAGCAGGACGAGATCGGGGCGCGTGTCGCGGAACGCGTCCAGCGCCTTGTCGCCGTCACTGACAAAGGATGGTTCGAAGCCCTCTCCGCGCAACACGATGCCGAGCATCTCGGCGAGAGCGGCATCGTCATCGACGACCAGCACGCGACCTTTCATGGCCCCTCATTCGTTCTACGCATTCTGGGACATACCTGCACGGTCGGTGAAGGTTACCCCCGCTCGGCCCATGAGTGTGACATGAGTCCCGCGAAAGGTCCGTATCAGGCTCGCGCCGCGACCGCTTTCTTCAGTCTGCGGTAACGGAAGGTCTTTCGGCCACCCTGGACGAGATCCGCCGCGCCGAAACGCGTGGAATGCGAGCCAAGATGCGGTCTTCTCGACGGCGCGACGCCACCCAGCCGCCCAGCGTGCCAGGATTGGGATATGTCAGACGGTCACGGTTCCGCGTCAGAGAGGCCTTCGGGCTGGGCAGCGGAGCAGCCCCCGCCCTACGGCGCGCCTCCGGCGTCGCCGTGGACCGCCCCCGGCAGCGAGCAGCCGCCGCCTTCCGGTCCTCCTCCCTACGAAGCCGGCCCTCAGTCCAGCGGGCAGCAGTCTTACGGGCCGCCCCACGGCCCCTACCCGCAGGGCCAGCCCTACGGGTACGGTCCCCACCCGCCCGCGCTGCGGCCCGGCATCATCCCCCTGCGCCCGCTCGCTCTGGGCGACATCTACGACGGCACCATCAAGCTCATCCGCTCCAACCCG
Organism: Nonomuraea sp. NPDC049486; assembly: GCF_040676925.1. Classification (NCBI taxonomy): domain Bacteria; kingdom Bacillati; phylum Actinomycetota; class Actinomycetes; order Streptosporangiales; family Streptosporangiaceae; genus Nonomuraea; species Nonomuraea sp. NPDC049486. The sequence continues at coordinate 401,250 of NZ_JBFAPV010000001.1, read as the reverse complement.
AAGGCCGTGCTCGGGCTGTCGGCGGTCGCGGCGCTGCTCGCCGCCATCCCGCTGGCCGTCGGCCAGGGCTTCGTGTTCGGCGCCGTGGCCCCGTTGATGAACGACCCCGCCGCCCTCCAGGCCGAGGACCCGGCCGGCACCTACGGCATGCTCGGGGCCCAGTACGTCAGCGCCTTCGTCTCGTACGCGATCAGCTTCGTCGCGGTGACGGTGCTGACCGGGGTGCTGACGCGCATCCTCGGCCGGGCCGTGTTCGGCGGCAAGATCACCACTCAGGAGGCGTGGCAGACGACCAGGAGGCGGCTGCCCGCCCTGTTCGGCGTCGTCGGGCTGCTGGCCCTCATCATGCTGGCCCCGGTGGCCGTCATGGCCGCGGTGCTCGTGGTCGCCTTCGGCACCGTCGCCGGGGGCTCGCCCGAGGCGGCCGGCGGGCTGCTCCTGCTGTTCCTGCTGATGATCGTGCTCTACATCGGCTACGTGTTCTTCTTCCGCACGCGCTTCGCCTTCGCGCCCGCGGCCGTGGTGCTGGAGGGCAGGGGGCCTGTCGACGCGATGCGCCGCTCGTGGAACCTGGTGACCGGCGACTTCTGGCGCGTCCTCGGCATCCTGTTCCTGACCACGCTGGTGGTCGGGCTGATCGCCAGCATCCTCCAGGTGCCGTTCATGATCGTCGGGATGGTGATCGGGCTGGTGGGCAGCGGGTCGGTGGCGACGATCGTGATCGGTTCCATCCTGGTCGCCGTCGGCGGCACGCTCGGCGCCATGATCACCTACCCGTTCGAGGCGGGCGTCGCCGGGCTCCTGTACGCGGACCGCCGCATGCGGGGCGAGGCCTTCGACCTCGTCCTGCAGACGGCGGCCATCGAGCAGCAACGGCAGGGCTGGGTGCATTCGACGGCCGACGAGCTGTGGCACCCGTCCAACTCCGCCAAGTCGTGAGCCCGATCGGCAGGGACGAGGCGGCCGGGCGTGCGGCGCGCGAGCTCCTCGACCCTCAGTACGCTCGGGAGCCGCTGTTCGACCGGCTGCAGCGCTGGTTCTTCCAGTTCGTCAACGACCTGCTCGACACGGTGGCCGGTGGCGGCACCGCGGGCGGCGTGCTGGCGGCGATCGTCATCCTGCTGCTGCTCGTGGGCGTCGCGGCGCTGGTCGTCTGGCAGGTCCGCCGCGCCGGCCGGCGCAGGGCCGCCGCTCCCGGCGAGCTGTTCGACACTCGGCGGCTGACGGCGGCCGAGCACCGTGAGGCCGCCGAGCGGCTCGCCGCAGAAGGCCGGTGGACGGAGGCGATCCAGGAGCGGCTGCGCGCCATCGCCCGCGACCTGGAGGAGCGCGCCCTGGTCGACGGCATGCCGGGCCGCACCGCCGCCGAGCTCGCCGCCGAGGCCGGCCGGGCGCTCCCGCCGTTCGCCGCCGACCTGGCGGCGGCGGCCCGCTCCTTCGACGACGTCACCTACGGCGACGTCCGCGGCACCCCCGCGGCCTACGAGTCCATGAGCACGCTGGACACCCGCCTCGCGACCGCCCGCCCGGCCGCCCTGGGAGCCACCCCATGACCCTTCCCCCATCGCCCCCGCACGACCGCCCCGTCCAGACCACCCCAGCAGGACACCACCCCCTGGAAGGACGCCGGGCCGGGAGGCCGGGTGGGGTGCGGTTCGGAGGTTCTGATGGCCGGTGAAGGCGTGCGGGTGACGCCGGAGGAAAGCGTTCCGGCGTCGGGCGGCCTGGCGCCGGCGGCCGGGGGCGGGTCGGTGCCGACGTCGCCGACCGTGCGGTCCGTGTGGCGGGGCGGCCGGCTGATCGCGCTGCTCGGCCTGATCGTCGTGGCGGTCGCCACGGCCGTGGTGCTGCTCGGCCCCGACCGGGGCGCCCAGCGCTTCCTCGATCCGGAGGACACCTCGCTGCAGGGCTCCAAGGCGCTGGCCGAGCTGCTGCGGGCCAGAGGCGTCACGGTGGACCGGGTGGACTCGGCGGAGGCGGCCAGGGCCCTGGGCGGCGACCGGCTGCTGCTCGCCGCCGACACGACGTACGTGGACACGTCCGCCCTCGCCTCACTCCCCGGCGACCGGCTGATCGTGGGCTTCTACGACCTGCCGACGCTCGCCCCGAACGTCGACCCGGTGCCGGAGGCGGTGCGGGAGCGCTCGCGCGACCCCGAGTGCGCGCTGCCCGCCGCGACCGCCGCGGGGAGCGCCTACATCGGCGGGGTCGCGTTCGAGGTCCCCGACGGCGGCACCGGCTGCTACCCGTCGCATGAGGGCTCGACGCTCGTCAGCTTCCCGAACGGGTCCGGCACGACCACGGTCGTCGGCAGCGCCTCGTTCATGACGAACCTGCGCCTGGCCGAGGACGGCAACGCCGCGCTGGCGCTCAACCTGCTCGACACCGGCAAGCCCGTGACCTGGCTGGTGTCCCCTGACACCCCGCCCGCCGGCGACCTGGCGGGCACCGAGGGCCGGTCCATGTACGACCTCATGCCCGCGGGCGTCGGCTGGTCGCTGGTGATGGCGTGCGTGGCGGTGGCGCTGGTGGCGTTCTGGCGGGGCAGGCGGCTCGGCCCTGTCGTGGTGGAGCGGCTGCCGGTGGTGGTGCGGGCCGCCGAGACGGTGGAGGGCCGCGGCAGGCTCTACCGCGCCAGGAAGGCCAGGGCCAGGGCCGCCGACGCGCTGCGGGCGGGCGCGATCGACCGGCTGACGCCCCGGCTCGGGCTGGGCCAGGGCGCGGACAGCCGGGAAGTGGTGGCGGCGATCGCCGTACGGACGGGTGAGGACGCGCAGCGGGTCGGCGCCGCGCTGTACGGGCCTTCGCCGGAGACGGACGACGAGCTGGTCGCCCTGGCCGGATACGTGGACCACATCGAAAGGAAGGTCAGTGAGCTCTGAGCATTTCGCCCGGACGGCGGCCCCCGCGGACGCGGCCAGGGAGGCGCTGAGCGCGCTCCGGGCCGAGGTGTCCAAGGCCGTGGTCGGGCAGGACGCGGTGGTGACCGGGCTGGTCATCGCCCTGCTGTGCCGGGGACACGTGCTGCTGGAGGGCGTGCCGGGCGTGGCCAAGACGCTGATGGTCCGCACCCTCGCCGCGGCGCTGTCGCTGGATTTCAAGCGGGTGCAGTTCACCCCCGACCTGATGCCGGGCGACGTGACCGGCTCGCTCATCTACGACGCGAAGACGGCGGAGTTCGAGTTCCGCGAGGGCCCGGTGTTCACGAACCTGCTGCTCGCCGACGAGATCAACCGCACCCCGCCGAAGACCCAGGCGGCGCTGCTGGAGGCGATGGAGGAGCGGCAGGTGAGCGTGGAGGGCGCGGCCCGCCCGCTGCCCGACCCGTTCGTGGTGTGCGCGACGCAGAACCCCGTCGAGTACGAGGGCACCTACCAGCTCCCCGAGGCCCAGCTGGACCGGTTCATGGTGAAGCTGACGGTGCCGCTGCCGCCGCGTGACCAGGAGATCGCGGTGCTGGAGCGGCACGCGCTCGGCTTCGACCCGCGCGACCTGTCGGAGATCAAGCCGGTGGCGACGGCCGCCGACCTGGAGGCGGGCCGCCAGGCGGCGGCGCAGGTGCACGTCGCCCCCGAGGTGCTCGGCTACATCGTGGACGTCGCCCGCGCCACCAGGAACTCGCCGTCGCTCCAGCTCGGCGTCTCGCCGCGCGGGGCGACCGCGCTGCTGGCGGCCTCACGGGCGTGGGCGTGGCTGTCGGGCCGCGCGTACGTGACTCCGGATGACGTCAAGGCGCTGGCCAGGCCCGCGCTCCGGCACCGGGTGCAGCTGCGGCCGGAGGCGGAGCTGGAGGGCGCGACCGCCGACGGCCTGCTCGACGGCATCCTCGCCTCGGTCCCGGTCCCGCGCTGATGGCGCTGACGGGACGCGCCGGGCTGGTCGCGGCGCTCGGGATCGTGGTGGTGCTGTTCGCCCCGCAGCCCGGCCCCGCGCTGGCCGGGGTGTGCCTGCTGCTGGCCGCCGGGATCCTCGTGGACCTGGTGTTCGCGGGCGCGGTGCGGCCGCTGCGCTTCCACCGGTCGGGCGAGCGGCTGGTGCGGCTCGGGCAGCGGGCGACGGTGGAGCTGACGGTCGAGAACCCGGGGAGCAGGCGGGTGCGCGGGGTGCTGCGCGACGCGTGGCCGCCGTCGGCCGGGGCGGCGCCGCGCGAGCTGGCGCTGGACGTGCCGGCCGGCGAGCGCCGCAAGCTGGTGGTGACGCTCACCCCGACCAGGCGCGGCGACCGCGAGTCCGTGGCGGTGACCGTGCGCTCGCGCGGGCCGCTGGGGCTGGCCGCCCGCCAGGGCAACCACTACTCCCCCTGGTCCGTGCGGGTGCTGCCGCCGTTCCTGTCGCGCAAGCACCTGCCGTCCCGGCTGGCCAGACTGCGCGAGCTGGAAGGTCAGCATCCGGCGCTGGTGCGCGGGCAGGGCACCGAGTTCGACTCTCTGCGCGAGTACGTGATCGGCGACGACGTGCGCTCGATCGACTGGCGGGCCACCGCGCGGCGGCACGACGTGGTCGTGCGCACCTGGCGGCCGGAGCGCGACCGGCGGGTGCTGATCGTGCTCGACACCGGCCGCACCTCGGCGGGCCGGGTCGGCGCGGCGCCGATCCCGCTGGCCGGGGCGGTCGCGGACGGCCAGGGCGGGCTGCTGGTGCGTCCCGCACCGCGTCCCGAGCCCGGGTGGCCGCGGCTGGACTGGTCGATGGACGCGGCCCTGCTGCTGGCCGCGCTCGCCGCCAGGGCCGGCGACCGGGTGGACTTCCTGGCCTACGACCGGTCGGTGCGCGCCTGGCTGAGCGGCGCCTCCCGCACCGAGCTGCTGTCGTCGCTGGTCAACGTGATGGCGCCGATCGAGGCCGAGCTGGTCGAGGCCGACGCGCAGGGCATGGTGGCCGCGATCCTGTCCCGGGCCAAGCGCCGCTGCCTGGTGGTGCTGCTCACCGACCTGAACGGGGCCGCGATGGACGAGGGTCTGATGCCCGTGCTGCCCCAGCTCTCCTCGCGCCACCTGGTGCTGGTGGCGGGCGTGTCGGATCCGCGGGTGGCGGCGATGGCCTCCGGACGGGGCACGGCCGAGGAGGTGTACGACGCGGCGGCGGCCGAGCACGCCCGGCTGGAACGCCGGCGGATCACGGCCAGGCTGCGCCGCCACGGCGTCGAGGTGGTCGACGCGCCGCCCGACGACATCGCGCCCGCGCTGGCCGACCACTACCTGGCGCTGAAGGCCGCGGGCCGGCTCTAGCCGCTCGGGGCCACGTCGGGGGCGTCCTCCAGGTCACCGGTCTGGTCGTCGCGGGCCGCGCGGCGTCCGAACGCGATCACGTACCCGAGGAAGACCACCTCGGCGAGCACCCCGATGCCGACGCGGGCGGCGGTGGGGAGCCCGGACGGCGTCACGAACGCCTCGATCAGGCCCGACACGAACAGCACCACGACCAGCCCGAGCGCGACCGCCATCACCGCTCTGCCGTGCTCGGCCAGCACCTCGACGCGTCTGCGCGGACCTGGCGCGATGACGGTCCAGCCGAGCCGCATGCCGACGGCGGCGGCGAGGAACACGGCCGTGAGCTCCAGCAGGCCGTGCGGGGTGATGAGGCCGAAGAAGATGTCGAGCTTGTCCCTGGAGGCCATGAGTCCGCCCGAGATGCCGACGTTGGCGGCGTTCTGCCAGAGCACGTACGGAATCGGCAGGCCCAGGAGGACGGCGTAGGCGATGACCTGGAGCGACACCAGCGCGTTGTTGATCCACACGCGGTTGGCGAAGGACGCCGCGGGGTTCTCCGAGTAGTAGTCTGCGAAGTCGTGCTCGACCAGCTGGGTGATCGCCTCCTCGGTGGCGATCGAGGTCTGCACCCTCGGGTCGCCGGCCACCCACGCGCCGAGCGCCCAGGCCACCGCCACGAACGCCAGCGACGTGGCGAGCCACCACCAGCGCGTCCGGTAGGCCACCACCGGAAACGAGACCGTGAAGAAGCGGACGACCTCCCGCCAGGCCGGGTTGCGGGAGCCGGTGACGGCCGAGCGGGCGCGGGCGACCAGCGCCGACAGCCGGCCGGCCAGCATCGCGTCCGACGAGGAGGAGCGGACGATCGACAGGTGGGTCGACACCCGCTGGTAGAGGTCGACGAGCTCGTCCACCTCGGCCCCCGTCAGGGAGGAGCGGTGCTTGACCAGGTGCTCCAGCCGATCCCATGTCGGGCGGTGGGCCGAGACGAACGCGTCGATGTCCACGTGACCATTCTGGCCGCTCACGCGGGCGGTCATTGCCGTTAGGCTCCACATATGTCAGAGGTTGTGACCGGTGACGCCGTCGTCCTGGAGGTACGGGTAGCGCAGTTCCCCTCGCGCGCCCTGGCCTTCTTCATCGACTACGCCATCCAGATCCTGCTCCTGATCGGAGGGCTGAGCACGCTGCCGTACCTCGCGGCGTTCACCGATCCGGCGATGTTCGCGGCCGTGGTGACCCTGTTCCTGTTCCTGGTCATGGTCGGCTATCCGGTGATCTTCGAGACGGCCACGCGCGGGCGCAGCCTCGGCAAGCTGGCGCTCGGGCTGCGGGTGGTGAGCGACGACGGCAGCCCCGAGCGGTTCCGGCAGGCGCTGTTCCGCGGGCTCGCCGGGCTCGTGGAGTTCTGGGCCTTCTTCGGGGCGCCGGCGCTGATCTCCTCGCTCGTCTCGCAGAAGGGCAAGCGGCTGGGCGACCTGTTCGCCGGGACGATGGTGATCTCGGAGCGGGGGCCGCGCGACAACTCCGACGCCATCGTGATGCCGCCGCAGCTGGCGTCCTGGGCGGCGTCCCTGGAGCTGTCACAGGTGCCGGACGAGGTGGCGACGGCCGCCCGTCACTACATCCTGCGCTGGCATGACCTGTCGCCGCGGATCCAGTACGAGATGGGGGTGCGGATCGCCACGCAGATGGCGTCGTTCGTGTCCCCGGCCGCGCCGCCGGGGGTGCCGCCGCACGCCTACCTCAGCGCCGTGCTCGCCGAGCGCCGCCGCCGCGAGCAGGCCCGCCTGATGCGCCAGGCCGCGCCTTCCCCGTACGCGCCGCAGACCGGCCCGTACGGGCCCCCTCCCGTCCAGCCGGCCCCGTACGGGCCCGCTGCCGGTCCTCAAGGCGGGCCGAATCCGTACGGACCACCGCCGCCCGCTTCGGAGGGGACCGGCGGGTTCGCGCCGCCGCAGTGAGGGGCGCCGGCCCCGGTGAACCGGGACCGGCGCTGATGGTCGGGTCGTGGCCTAGTGGCGGCCCGAGCCTCCACCGGGGTAGGACTCCTGGGTCTGGACGTTGAGGATGTCGCTGCGGACGTGCGACGCTCCCTTGACCAGCGGGTCGTCGATCTTCAGCACGTCGAGGCCGTTGTCGAAGTCGGCCGCGTACACGTACCCGTTGTAGTAGTACGCCGACCAGACACCGCCGCCGCTGCCGTCGGCCTTCGGGCCGCGCTCGAAGTAGCCGAACTCGCGCGGGTTGGCCGGGTCGGTGAAGTCGATGAACGAGACGCCGCCCATGTACCAGGCCTGGACCATGATGTTCTTGCCCTTGACCGGGATCAGCGAGCCGTTGTGCGCCACGCAGTTCTCGGTGTCGGCCTGGTGCCGCGGGATCTTGAAGTAGCCCTGGAAGACGAGCTCGCCGCGGTGGATGCGGTAGATGGCGTCCGCGCCACGGTTCGGCCCGACGGTCTCGTTGCAGGTGGCCGCGCCGCCGCCGCCGAGCTCGTCGGTGAACAGCACCGTCCTGGCGTCGTTGGTGAAGGTCGCCGAGTGCCAGAAGGCGAAGTTCTCGTCCGTGGTCCTGGCGGTCACCTGCGGGTTGAGCCGGTCGCGGATGTCGAACAGCACGCCGTCACCCATGCAGGCGCCGGCCGCGATGTCCTTCTCCGCGTAGACGGTGATGTCGTGGCAGCCGGTGGTGGGCACGAGCAGCCCCGGCTGGGTCTCGTTGCCGCCGTCGGGGAAGACGACCGGCGTGGCGGCCACGTGCGCCTGCGTCGGGTTGCGCAGCGGCACCTTGATGATGGAGATCTTGTCGTGCGGGGGCTGGCAGTCGGGCAGGTTGGCCGCCGGCAGGTACGACGAGACGTAGACGTAGACGTTCTTGTTCCGGTCCCGGCCCTTGCCGGGCACCAGGGTCAGGGTGTGGGAGCCGCAGTCGGTCTCGACCGACTTGATGTAGCGCGGGTTGCGCTTGTCGCGGATGTCGAAGATCCGGACGCCCTCCCACGACTCCTTGATCGCGGCGCTCTGCCCGGTGCTGTTGCACGAGTCGTCGCTGCGGGAGCTGTCGACGGCGGCGAACAGCAGGTCGCCGTAGACGCTGAGGTCCATCTGGGCGCCGGGGCAGACGACCGAGCTGACGACCTTGGCCCGCTTCGGGTTCTTGATGTCGTAGATCGAGAATCCGCCGTAGTTGCCGACGTAGGCGTAGTCGCCCTGGAAGGCGATGTCGGTGTTGATGGTGCCGGCGAGCGGCGCCGGCTTGGGGATGTTGAGCACGTGGCTCACGTTCGGGCTGTGGACGATCGTGTCCGCGGGCGGGATGTCACCCGCGGTGGCGGGTAACGCCGTAAGGCTCAGGGCGACGGCTGCGCCTGCCGCGAGCAGCGTTCGGAACATACGGGACATGCAGAGAGCCTCCTTGGTCTCGTGTTTCCTCATGCCGAAGGCGGCGGGGCCCCGGTGAGGTCCCGCCGCCGACGGACGATCAGTGGTGGTGCCCGTGGTCCCGATAGGACTGCTGGGTCTGGGCGTTGAGGATGTCGAACTTCACGCCGTTGGCCTTGTTGGTCCGCGGGTCGTTGATCTTGAGGACGTCGAGTCCCAGGTTGAAGTCCGAGCCGTAGATGTAGCCGTTGTAGTAGTAGGCCGACCAGTGGCCGCCGCTGAGCGGGTTGGGCGCGTCGGGCCCGCGCTCGAAGAAGGCGATCTCCTGGGCGTTGGCCGGGTCGGTGAAGTCGACGACCGAGATGCCGCCCTGGTACCAGGCCTGGACCATGATGTCCTTGCCCTTGACCGGGATCAGCGAGCCGTTGTGCGCCACGCAGTTCTCGGTGTCGGCCTGGTGCCGCGGGATCTTGAAGTAGCCGCGGAAGGTCATCTGGCCGTCGGCGCCGATGTCGTAGTACGCGTTGGCGCCGCGGTCCGGCCCGATGGCCTCGTTGCAGGTCGCCCTGGTGCCGCCGCCGAGTTCGTCGGTGAAGATCACCCGCGAGCCGCTGTTGTTGAAGGTGGCGGAGTGCCAGAAGGCGAAGTTGGTCTCGTCGCGGACGGTCGCGGTCACCCTCGGGTTCTCCGGGTCACGGATGTCCATGAGGATGCCCTCGCCCATGCAGGCGCCGGCGGCGATGCCCTTCTCCGGGTAGGCGGTGATGTCGTGGCAGCCGGTGGTGGCCGACTTGCCGTTGGGGTACGAGCCGGGCACGCCGGGGAAGCCGCCGTCGGGGAACAGGTTCGGCGTGGCGATGACCGAGGCCGAGCCCGGGTCCCGCAGCGGGACCTTGACGATGGAGATCAGGTCGTGCGGCGGCTGGCAGTCGGGGAAGGCCGCGTTCGGGCTGTACGAGGAGATGTAGAGGTAGACGTTCTTGCCGCGGCGGTCGGGGACGAGCGTGTGCGTGTGGGAGCCGCAGTTGGTCTCGACGGACTTGATGTACCGCGGGTTCTTCTTGTCGCGGACGTCGAAGATCCGGATGCCCTCCCACGACTCCTTCACGGCCGCGCTCTGGCCGGTGCTGTTGCAGGAGTCGTCGTTGCGGGAGGAGTCGACGGACCCGAACACCAGGTCACCGTAGACGCTGATGTCCATCTGGCCGCCGGGGCAGACCACGGAGCTGACTACCTTGGTCTTCTTGGGGTTCTTGATGTCGTAGATCGAGAAGCCGTAGTAGTTGCCGACGTAGGCGTAGTCACCCTGGAAGGCCATGTCCGTGTTGATGTCGGCCAGGGCCTCGGGCTTGGGCACGTTGGTGACGTGCGTGATGTTCTGGCTCTTGACGATCTCGCCGGGAGCCGGGATGTCCGCAGCCTGCGCGGGAAGGCCGGCCATCACCAAGGTGAGGGCGGCCCCAGCGAGGACGAGGAACCTGCGGGTGGACGGCACGGGAGGTGTCCTCCTATAAAGGGGGCATAAATGGTGAAATTTTCACCCTTCAACTCCGCTCACGACCAGCACGCAATATGTCAAACATTAGAGCAGGTTGCCCTCTATTAATGATCACCATTCCCTCTTAGAATGCGACGTTCCGACCGAAACCGTCAGGAGGCTGAGTGCGCGCTGCGCTCGTCGTCGTCACCGGTGCCCTCACGATATTCGCCGTTTCCGGCTGCACCTCAGAGACTCAGGCCCCGCGCGCCGACTCGACGGCGCCGGTCATCGCCCCCGGCAAGCCCGGCGAGGAGGCCAGGACGCTCGCTCCGGGTGAGGCGGTCACCGCCGTGCCCCAGGCGAGCGCGAACGCGGCCGACGTCGCGTACGTCCAGGACATGATCGTCCATCACCAGCAGGCGCTCGACATGGCCATCCTGGCGCCGAACAGGGCGGAGTCGGCCAAGCTCAAGAGCCTCGCCTCGCGGATCAAGGACTCCCAGGGCCCGGAGATCCAGTGGATGCGCACCTGGCTGCAGCAGCAGGGCCAGCGGGTGCCCGACCACCACGCCGCGCACGACGGCATGGCCGGCATGGCCACGCCCGAGCAGATGGAGCAGCTGAAAGCGGCGTCGGGCCAGGCGTTCGACCGGCTGTTCCTGGAGCTGATGATCAAGCACCACGAGGGCGCGATCGAGATGTCGACCGAGGTGCTCAAGGGCGGCTCGCACCTGCGGATCGAGGAGCTGGCCAACGACGTGGGCGTCACCCAGCTCTCGGAGATCCGGCGGATGCGCGAGATGCAGGCGGCCGGTTAGCGCTAGGAGCCGCTGCGCCAGGAGTGGAGGTAGGACTCCTGGTCGCCGGTGAGCACGTCGATGCCGATGCCGGCGGCCACCAGCTTGAGCCTGGCCACCTCCTGGTCGATCTCCTGGGGTACGTCGTACACGCCGGGCGCCATCCCCGCCCGCTCGCGGGCGAGCCAGGCGACGGCGAGCGCCTGCGCGGAGAACGACATGTCCATCACCGCGGCCGGATGGCCCTCGGCGGCGGTGAGGTTGACCACCCGGCCCTCGGCGAGCAGCAGCAGGCGGCGGCCGTCGGGCAGGACGTACTCGTCGGTGTTGGGCCGGATCCCGCGGTGCACCTCGCTCGCCAGCTCGTCCAGCGCCCGCACGTCGATCTCCACGTCGAAGTGGCCGGCGTTGGCCAGGATCGCCCCGTCCTTCATGGCCGCCACGTGCGCGGCCGTGATCACGTCGCGGTTGCCGGTGACGGTGATGAACAGGTCGCCCGCCGGGGCCGCCTGCTCCATCGGGCGCACCTCGTACCCCTGGAGGGTGGCGTCGAGTGCCTTAACCGCGTCGATCTCCGTCACGATCACCCGCGCGCCCAGCCCCTTGGCCCGCTCGGCCACGCCGCGCCCGCAGTAGCCGAACCCGGCGACCACGACCGTGCTCCCGGCCAGCATGGTGTTGGTAGCCCGCATGATGCCGTCGAGCGTCGACTGGCCGGTGCCGTAGCGGTTGTCGAACATCCGCTTGGTCCGGGTGTCGTTGACCGCCACCATCGGGAAGCGCAGCGCCCCCTCGGCGGCCATCTGCCGGAGCCTGATGACGCCGGTGGTGGTCTCCTCGCACCCGCCCGACACCCCGTCGAGCAGGTCGGTGCGCTCGGTGTGGAGGATGTTGACCAGGTCGCAGCCGTCGTCGAGCACCAGGTCGGGCCGCACGTCGAGGGCCTGGTGGATGTGGCGGTAGTAGGTGGCCCGGTCGACGCCCGCCCTGGCGTGCACGGCCACGCCGTAGCCGCGCAGCGCCTCCGCCACGTCGTCCTGCGTCGACAGCGGGTTGGAGGCGGCCAGCGCGATCTCCGCGCCGCCCGCCTTGAGCGTGCCCATCAGCACCGCGGTCTCGGCCGTGACGTGCAGGCACGCGGCCACCCGCAGCCCGTCGAGCGGCCGCGCGGCGGCGAACCGCTCCCCGAGCGCGGTCAGCACCGGCATCGAACGGGCGGCCCACGAGATGTGCCGCTCCCCGCTCTCCCACAGATCCATGCAAGCCTTCAGACACCAAGGCTCCGGAGGGGCGCCCGCCCCTCCGGAGCATCGAACACGCCGGAGATCAGTAGCGGTAGTGGTCGGGCTTGTACGGGCCCTCGACGTGGACGCCGATGTAGGCCGCCTGCTCCTTGGTCAGCTGGGTGAGCTTGACGCCGAGGGCGTCGAGGTGCAGCCTGGCGACCTTCTCGTCGAGGTGCTTGGGCAGCACGTAGACGTCGATCGGGTAGTCCTCCGTCTTGGTGAACAGCTCGATCTGCGCGATCACCTGGTTGGTGAACGAGTTGGACATGACGAACGACGGGTGGCCGGTGGCGCAGCCGAGGTTCATCAGCCGGCCCTCGGCGAGCACGAGGATGGAGTGACCGTCGGCGAACACCCACTCGTCGACCTGCGGCTTGATGTTGCGCCGCTCGATGCCGGGGGTCTTGGCCAGGCCGGCCATGTCGATCTCGTTGTCGAAGTGGCCGATGTTGGACACGATCGCCTGGTGCTTCATCCGCGCCATGTGGTCGGCGGTGATGATGTTGAAGTTGCCGGTGGTGGTGACGAAGATGTCGGCGATGCCGACGACGTCGTCCAGCGTGGTGACCTGGAAGCCGTCCATGGCGGCCTGGAGCGCGCAGATCGGGTCGATCTCGGTGACGATGACCCGGGCGCCCTGGCCGCGCAGCGCGTCGGCGCAGCCCTTGCCGACGTCGCCGTAGCCGCACACCACGGCCACCTTGCCGCCGATGAGCACGTCGGTGGCGCGGTTGAGGCCGTCGATGACGGAGTGGCGGCAGCCGTACTTGTTGTCGAACTTGGACTTGGTGACCGAGTCGTTGACGTTGATCGCCGGGAACAGCAGCTGGCCGTTCTTGTGCATCTCGTAGAGACGGTGCACGCCGGTGGTGGTCTCCTCGGTGACGCCCTTGATGCCCTCGGCGATCCGGGTCCAGCGCTTCTCGTCGGTGACGGTGCGCTTGAGGAGGCCGATGATGACGTGCCACTCCTCGGGGTCCGCGTCGGTGGCGTCCGGCACGAAACCGGCCTTCTCGTACTCGGCGCCCTTGTGGACCAGGAGCGTGGCGTCGCCGCCGTCGTCGAGGATCATGTTGGGGCCGTCGGCGCCGGGCCAGGTGAGCGCCTGCTCGGTGCACCACCAGTATTCCTCGAGCGTCTCGCCCTTCCAGGCGAACACGGGCACGCCCTTGGGGTCGTCGGCGGTGCCGTCGGGGCCGACGACGACCGCGGCGGCGGCGTGGTCCTGGGTGGAGAAGATGTTGCAGCTCACCCAGCGCACCTCGGCGCCGAGCGCGACCAGCGTCTCGATGAGGACGGCGGTCTGGATGGTCATGTGCAGGGAGCCCATGATCTTCGCGCCGCGGAGGGGCTGGGAGGCCGCGTATTCACGGCGGATCGCCATGAGGCCGGGCATCTCGTGCTCGGCGAGCCGGATCTCCTTGCGGCCGAACTCGGCCAGTGAAAGGTCGGCGACCTTGAAGTCCATCTGCGTTACCCCTCGCGTCATCGTGTGGTCGCGGACGAGTCTAGGCGGCAGTCCGGCAAGGTCGCACCCCGAGACCCCGGAAGTTGACGTAAGAATGTAAGAATGCGAATCACGGAAGCGGCCAAGCGGCTCGGCATGTCCCCCAGGATGCTCCGCTACCGGGAAGCTCTCGGGCTGCTGCCACCGGTGCGCGGTCGCGGCGCGCACCGGCGTTTCGGCCCTGAGGAGCTCGCCGCCGTCGCCCACGCGGTGGAGCTGGAGAAGCGGTTCGACGTCTCACCGGCCGAGCTGGCGTTCGCGCTGCGCGCGCTCAGCGAGCCGGCCGTCGCCGCGAGCGTGCGCGAGCTGGGCGTGCGCATCGGCCGCATACAGGTGCCGCGCAGGGCGCTGGACTTCGAGAAGGAGAAGGCGCTGCGCCTGCTGCGAACCCCGGGTGCCGGCGATACGTCGAACAGGGCATGAAGGAGCTGCTGCTGGCCACCGTGCTGGCCCTCACCCCCGCGCAGACCGCCGCCGACGTCCAGGTCTACTTCTCCAAGGGGCACGGGGTGCCCGGCAAGGTCGTGCCGGTCACCAGGACCTCCCCGCACGCCGGCGTCGCCAGGTTCGCCGTCGAACAGCTCCTCAAGGGCCCCACCGCCGCCGAGCGGCGCCGCGGCCTGCACTCCGAGCTGACCGGCAAGCTCCGCGGCCGCTCCGACTGCGGCGCCGACTTCACGCTGAAGATCCGCAAGGGCACCGCCACGCTCCGCTTCTGCCGCACGGTCTGGGGCTCAGGAGTCGGCTCCGACGCCCGGGCGCTGCGTACGATCGAGGCGACGCTCAAGCAGTTCGCCACCGTCAAGAAGGTCGTGACGCTGGCCAGAGACGGCCGGTGCCTGTTCGACCAGACCGACTCGGGCAGGTCGTGCGTCACCGGCCACGAGTGACCGGTCAGACCGTGGGCGACACCTCACGGTCGAGGTCGGGCTCCAGGTAGATGACGCGGGCGATCGGCACCGCCTCGCGGATGCGCCGCTCGGCCTCGTCGATGCCCTGGGCGATCTCCGGCGCGGTGTCGGACCGCGTCACCGCGATCTTGGCGGCCACCAGCAGCTCCTCCGGGCCGATGTGCAGCGTCTTCATGTGGATGACGCGGTCGACCTGCGAGGAGGCTTCGAGCGCGGCGCGGATGCGGCCCTCCATCTCGGGGGCGGCGCTCTCGCCGAGCAGCAGCGACTTGGTCTCCACGGCCAGGATCACCGAGATGACGGCGAGCAGGGCGCCGATCATGAGGGTGCCGACGGCGTCCCAGATCGGGTTGCCCGTCACCACGGCCATCGTCACGCCGAACAGCGCGAAGATCAGGCCGAGCAGCGCGCCGAGGTCCTCCAGCAGGATGACGGGCAGCTCGGGCGCCTTGGACCGGCGGATGAACGCCATCCACCCCTGGTCGCCGCGGACCGCGTTGGCCTCGATGATGGCCGTGCGGAACGAGAAGATCTCGGCGATGATCGCGAAGATCAGCACGCCGAACGCCCAGCCGGGCGAGGTGAGCGGCTCCGCGTGGGTCAGCTTGTGATAGCCCTCGTACAGCGAGAACAGCGCGCCGATCGCGAACAGCACCACGGCCACCACGAACGCGTAGAAGTAGCGCTCGCGCCCGTAGCCGAACGGGTGCTCGCGGGTGCTGGCCCGCTTGGCCCGCTTGCCGCCCAGCAGCAGCAACGCCTGGTTGCCCGAGTCGGCGACGGAGTGGATGCCCTCGGCCAGCATCGACGACGACCCGGTGAAGGCCGCCGCCACGAACTTCGCGACCGCGATGGACATGTTCGCGGCCAGAGCCGCGATGATTGCTTTGGTTCCGCCGCTCGCACTCACCGGTCGTCTCCAGTCATACGATCACAAAGTCCTGGACGGATGGATCCTAGTGGGAAATCCGAGCCCTCAACTCCGTGATCGGCCGCACCGGGGTCGGGTCGACGCCGTAACCCAGCGCGAGATAGGTGCTGGCGAAATCCGTCAGCCCGATCAGCGAGGCCAGCCGCTCCAGCGGATGGTCGCCGTCGGACGCCAGCTCGGTGACCCGCACGTCGCGATCCTGCGCGACCCGTAGGACCGCCTCCCTCGTGCTGGTCACCCGGGGGTGCTCCTCCATGTCGCGCAGCAGCACCAGCCGGAGCGTCCGTGAGGAGGTGTCGGCGAAGATGTCGCGCTCGGCCAGCGGCCCGTCGAGCACCGCCACCTGGTTGTGGCCGGCCTCGGGCAGCTCGCCGGCCATCGCGGGATATTTGGCGTTCTCGTTCAGCCGGTGGGCGAAACGGGTGGCCGCCGCGGTGGCCAGCGGGGACGAGCCCCAGATCATCGGCACGGATTCGGCCAGGTCCATCGCCAGCGCCTTGCCGGGGTTGATGAACGAGTCGCTGGACGGCCGGCAGCGGTGCGCGATGTCTTCGAGCGTCCTGGCCACCCGCTCGTAGACCGTCGGCTCGGCCCGCACCAGCCTCAGCGAGGCGGCGGCCACCACCAGCGGGGTCGTCACGAGCCACAGGTCGGCCCTGGGCCGGCGGCCGGTGGGGATCGCCACATGGAGCGAGGACGACTGGACCGCCACCGCCTCCAGGGCAGACCCCGCGGGCCCGACCGCGAGGAGTGTGCAGCCGCGCCGCACCGCCTCGGCCGCCATGGCGAGCGTCTCTCCGGTCTCTCCCGACCAGGAGACGGCGATCACCAGGTCGGTCGCGCCCACCCAGCCGGGGAGCTGGTAGGAGCGCACCGTGACCACGGGGATCGGAGCGCCGGGCCCGCACACCGCGGCCAGGATGTCTCCCGCGAGGGCGGAGCCCCCCATGCCCGCGACCACGACCGCTCTCGGCCGCACGTTCGCGGAGAGGCGGTCGACGCCGGACTCGACCGCGCACCGATAGCCGGTGCGGACCTGGGCGGCGGAGTCGGCGACCGCGCGGAGCATGCCGCCGGGGTCGCCCTCGGTGAGGTGATGCGTGTCGTCGAGCCGCTCGGGCTCCCAGGTCACGGCTTCCTGGCCTCGTCGACGAGCAGGACGGGGATGTCGTCACGGACGGGATAGACCAGGCCGCAGCCGGTGCAGGCCAGCTCCTCGGCCTCGCCTTCGGCGCGGAGCGGCGCCTTGCACGCCGGGCACGCCAGGATCTCCAGCAGCCAGTCGTCGATCTTCACTGTTGAACCTCTCTCAGCAGGTCGAGGACCTCGTCCCGGACCGCCGTCATCGTGGTCTCGTCGGCCGCTTCGGCGTTGAGCCTGAGCAGCGGCTCGGTGTTGGACGCGCGCAGGTTGAACCACCAGCCGTCGCCGCTCACGGTGAGCCCGTCGAGCTCGTCGGCCTCGCCCCGGCCGCCGAACGCCGAGCGCACGCGGCGCACGGCCGCGTCCTGGTCGGCGACCGTGCTGTTGATCTCGCCCGAGGCGTGGTAGCGGGAGTAGGCGGACACCACCCGCGACAACGGGTCGGGCTGCTCGCCGAGCGCCGCCAGCACGTGCAGCGCGGCCAGCATGCCGGAGTCGGCGAACCAGAAGTCGCGGAAGTAGTAATGAGCGGAGTGTTCGCCGCCGAAGACGGCACCGGTGCGGGCCATCTCGGCCTTGATGAAGGAGTGGCCGACGCGGGTGCGGACCGGGTCGCCGCCGTGCTCGCGGACGATCTCCGGCACGCCGCGCGAGGTGATCAGGTTGTGGATGACCGTCGCGCCGGGGTGTTTGGCCAGCTCACGCACCGCCACCAGGGCCGTGATCGCGGACGGCGAGACGGACTCGCCGCGCTCGTCGACCACCCAGCACCGGTCGGCGTCGCCGTCGAAGGCCAGGCCGATGTCGGCGCCTTCCGCCACCACGGCCCGCTGCAGATCGACCAGGTTGGCCGCCTCCAGCGGGTTGGCGTCGTGGTTGGGGAAGGAGCCGTCGAGCTCGAAGTAGAGCGGGGTGAGGTCGATCGGCAGCCCGGCGAGGACCTCGGGGACGGTGTGGCCGCCCATGCCGTTGCCGGCGTCGACCACGACCTTGAGCCGCCTGATGCCCGACAGGTCGACGAGCGTGCGCAGGTGGTCGGCGTAGCCCGGCAGCAGGTCCTTCTCGATCAGCGACCCGGTGGGCGTGGCCGTGACGCCGACCAGCTCGGCCGCCCGGTCGCGGATCTCGGTGAGCCCGGTGTCGCCGCCGATCGGCACCGCGCCCGCGCGGCACATCTTCATCCCGTTGTACTGCGCGGGATTGTGGCTGGCCGTGAACATCACGCCCGGCAACCCCAGGCTGCCGCTGGCGTAGTAGAGCAGGTCGGTGGAGCCCAGCCCGGCGTGCACCACGTCGGCGCCGCGGGAACGGGCGCCCCGGACGAACGCGTCGGCCAGCACCGGGGACGACTCGCGCATGTCGTGGGCGAGGACCATCGACCGGGCGCCGGTCACCTCGACGAACGCCGCCCCCACGGCCTCGGCCACCGGCTCGTCGAACTCGTCGGGCACCAGGCCACGAACGTCATACGCCTTGAAGATCCTGGCGAGATCGCCCATCCAGCTCCGCCCCTAGGTCGTCACTCCGGCTAGAGCCGAGCCTACCGGTCGCGGTGCTGCTGGGCCGACCTCAGAACACGCAGGTGTCCGCGCCGCCCGACCTCGACTCCCTGGCCGACGGGCTCCCCCACGCCGGATCCGCTGGGCCTGGCCGCCTCCCTGACCGCGTTGGCCAGCGCTTCGAGATCGTCGGTGCTCGGTGTGGCGCCGTCGGTGGGCAGACGCACCACCTCCCAGCCGCGGGGTGCGGTGAGCCGCTCGGCGTGTTCGGCGCACAGGTCATAACAGTGCGGCTCGGCGTACGTCGCCAGAGGGCCGAGAACTGCGGTCGAATCGGCGTATACGTACGTGAGCGTGAAGACGGCAGGCTGACTGCAGGCGGTGCGGGAACAGCGGCGGACGGGGCTCACGGAGGGACCGTATCTGGTAAGGGGGCGGGACGCCACTATCTGAGCGCTCTTAAAAGGCGTGTCGCCACAATTCGGACAGCTGTCGCAGCCTTTCCACCTACATGCACCGATGCCGGTGTTCTTCGCCGGGGGCGGCTTACACTTGCCGTGTGACTAGCAAGCGCGGTCCTCGACGGCGCGACAGGCACGGCCGCGGCCTGCGCGGCCCGATCGCCCCTTCCTACGTTCCCATGGCCCGTGCCCGCAGCGAGCGCTTCGACGACCTGGTGCTCGACGCGGTCGACCGGCTCAGGCCGAAGTGGGGCAGGCAGCTGTCGTCGGTGGAGTTCGCGGTGGAGGAGGTGCCGCCGCTCAGCGAGCTGGGCGACGGGCCCGGCTTCGGCGCCGACCCGATCCCGCTCGGCCGCGCCGACACGGCCAGGGGGCAGGACCCGGCGTCCATCGTCCTCTACCGGCGCCCGCTGGAGGCCCGCGCCCGCGACCGCGACACGCTGGGCGCCCTCGTCCACGACACCGTGGTGGAGCAGGTCGCCTCCCTCCTCGGCCTGTCCCCCGAGACCGTCGACCCGGGCTACGACGAACGCCGCTGACAGCCGCGGCAGGTCAGGGGAGGACCGCACGGGGAGTGTCGGTGAGCGGCCGGAGCACGGTCCAGAGCCGGGCGGGGGCCAGGGGCTGAGCCGTGATCAGGAGACCGCTCCTGAGCCGCTCCTCCATCACCCGCCCCCCGTACACCCGTCCCGACACCGGCGTGACCACCACCGCGTACGCGCCCTCGCCCTTCAGCCGCACGTTCCTGGTCCGGTCCGCCGGCACCGCCACGTCGATCGGCGCGGGCGGTTCGCCGCTCTCCGGCACCACCTGCACCCGCACCTCCCCCGCGGCGCCCGGCGCGGTCAGCACCAGCCGGGAGCCGGCGCCGTTGGCGGCCACCGCGCTGCCCAGGTCGAGAGAGGGCGTGCCGGCGGTGAACGCCACGTCCGGCTGCCGCCCCGTACCCGTGATCACCACGCCCGCCACCACCGGCGCCGTCGAGGTGAGCACCAGGGCGGCCGACTCGCCGCCGATGCCGGTGGTCACGTCGAGCGGCAGCACGCTGCCCGCCGGCACGTCGACGGACTCCCTGCCGCGCATCGCGTACGCGGCGCCCTCGGTCACGGCCTTGATCGTCACGGTCGCGTCGGTCTCGCCGGGCGCGGCGACCAGCAGCTCACGACGCCCGCCGCCGCCGGGGACCGCGGGCACCACGACCTCGGTGGCCGGGGCCGCGGCCGGGGGCAGCCAGTCGACGCCGCCGGTCTCCAGCACCGCCCTGGCAGAGACCGCCAGCCTCCCGGTGAACGTCTTCACGCTGACCGCCATCACGTCGGCCGCGTCGGCCAGCGTGCGGAGGTCGATCTGGCGGTGCTCGCCGGGCTTGATCTCCAGCCCGAGGCCCCTTTCGCCGGAGACGGGCCCCTCCGCCGCGTACACCTCGACGTCGGCGAAGGCGGGCGCCTTGTCGGCGTTGACCAGGTGCAACGTGACGCGGGCGCGGGCGGGTCCCGGCCCGACGAGCCAGCTCTCGGCGGCGGGCTCGGCGCACCGCACCCCGGCCAGCCCGCGCCCGGTGCCGCTGGTCGTCCGCGTGATGTAGCCGGCCTCCAGTCCGCCCGGCCCGCTCACCGTGTACGGTTCCGCGTCCCTCATCGGCTCCCGTGACAGCGTCCCGGGCAGGTAGACGCTGACGTCCTCACCTCGTGTGGCGGGACAGGCCGCGGTCGCCGCCTCCACCGCCACCTTCCTCGGCTGCGCCTCCACCGGCCGCTCCGCCGCCGGCCTGGTCACGTACGCGACCCCGTACAGACCGGCGAGCACCCCCACCACCAGCAAGATCAGCCCGAACCGCCCGGCCGCGAACCTCCTCACACCCCACCCCCCAGCCGAGACCGACCGACCACCCACCGGGGGCCCACGACGCGCGCTCTCATCGGGCGCCTGCCAAGGCCGGGGACGGGTGGGAGGGCTCGGGGTCGGTGGCGGGGTCGCGGCGGCCGGGTGCGGCCAGCAGCAGCACGGCGAGGACCATCGCGCCCTGGAGCCACAGCCACGGGGTGTGCAGGAAGTGCGCGGGCGGAGGCTGGACGGGGGTGACCGTCTCGGCCACCCGCCACAGCCCGCCCGCTTCCGACAGGCTCATCCGCTGCAGCGACGGCTGCGAGTCCAGCGTCTCGGCCAGTCCGGCCGGCACCGGCGGGGCGATGGCGACCATGGCCACGCCCTGCTGGGCGAGCGTGGCGGCGTCCGTGCCGCCGCGCCCGCCGACGAGCCCTTCCGCGGCGGTGCGGACACGTGCGCGGGCCTCGGGGTCGGCGGGCAGTTCCGCCTCGCCGAGGAGCGGGGCCCGGCCGGGCAGCAAGGTGAACTCCGAACCGTTGACGAGCAGGATCCGCTCTCCGGGCCGCGCGTGGATCGCGGCCAGCGGGGGCGTCGGGTCGGGCACGTCCGATCGGAGCGGCCCGCGTACCCCCTGGACGACCCAGTGACCGGCGGCGAGCAGCGGCGCGCTGATCGCCACGGCGGCCACCAGCACCGCCGCCATCCGGCGCACCCCGCCTGCCGCACCCAGCGCGGCGAGGCCCGGCGCGCTCAGGCCCGCGAGCACGATCAGCGCGGCGGCGGCCAGTGCCAGCGGCACGCCGGGCCAGGCCGTCGCGCCCGACACGGTGATCCGGGCGATCACGACCGCCACCAGCATCGCGAACAGGGCGGCCGCCCACCCGGCGGCCACCGCCCGCCGCCGCCTGCGGGCGAGCAGGGCGGCGAGCCCCGCGGCGACCAGCCCGGCGGTCACCCAGAACGGCGGCACGCCGGGCCCGCCCGGGTTGAGCGCCAGCAGGGACTCCGGCCCGAGCCGGGCGTCGCTCAGCGCCGGGCCGTGCAGCCCGGCCTCCAGCAGGAGCCGGCCCGGGTCCAGCGCCTGGTCCACCAGCCACGGCAGCAGCAGGGCGACCGGCACGGCCAGCGCGATGCCCGCCGAGGTCAGGACGCCGGGCCGCGCCCCGCGCAGCAGCCAGGCCGCCGCCCCGCCCAGCACGGCGACCAGCACGTAGACGAGCGGCACGAACGCGGTCCCGACGGCCAGCAGCAGACCGAGCCCCCAGGCGGCGCGGCGCGACCGGCGCGGGTCCCCGAACAGCAGGTGCCCGCCGAGCACCGCGTAAGCGGGCAACAGCACATGCACCACCGCCGTCCCCAGCCGCCCGGCCGCGACCGCACCGGTCACGACAGGCAGCAACGCGTACGTCGCCGCAACCCACACCCGAACCGCCACCCCGGTACGAGTGACCGCCCCTTCTCCCCACCCGGCCGCGGAATCGGCGGCCCGGCCGGCCGCCCCGGTAGCGGTGGCCCGGCCCGCACGCCGCCCCGCCGGAGAAGCGGCAGCCGAACCCTCATCCTGAGCCCCCGACCCGGTATCGACGGCAGCTCCACGCCGCCCCCGCCGCCGCCTGCCCGGCTCGGCACCCGCAGGGCGGCCAGCGGCCGAAGTGACGTCCAGGGTCGAGGAGAGACCCCGGCGCGAAGAAGCACTCGCGGCCAGAGCCCGGTCGGAAGGCGAGGCGAGATCAAAACCCGAAGAACCCTCCGCAGCCGGGGAGCGGCCAGAGGATGAGATGAAATCCGGACCCGAAGAACCGTCCCCAGCCGGAGAGCGACCCGAGGACGAGGCGAAATCCGGACCCGAAGAACCGTCCCCAGCCGGAGAGCGACCCGAGGACGAGGCGAAATCCGGACCCGAAGAACCGTCCCCGACCGGGGAACGACCCCAGGGCGAGACGGGATCACGACCCGAAGAACCGTCCGCGACCGGGGACCGACCCGAGGACGAGAGGGGATCACGACCCGAGAAAGCATCCGCGACCGCCGAGCGACCCGAGGACGAGAAGGGATCACGACCTGAAGGACCGTCCGCGGCCGGAGAGCGGTCGGACGGGGGGTGTTTTGAGCGGCGGAGGAACGGGGGGCGGCCGGTTGGGTGGTTCGGGCGGCGGAGGAATGGGGGGAGGTCGGGGAGGGTGGTCAGGCGGCGGGTGGCGAGGTACGCGGACGCCCCCGCCAGGGGCACCGCGCCGAGGAGCAGCGCCGACACCACCGGACCCGTCTGCCCGAAGGCAGGCAGGGACAGCGCCGCCAGCACCGCCACGTACGGCGGCGCCCAGCCGGCGGAGCCGCCGGTGTAGAAGGCCCAGAGGTCGGCCGCGCTCCCGGTCACCGGGACGAGCGCCCCGCCGCCGAGCCGGTCTCCGCCCAGCAGGGAGCGCGAGGCCACCAGCGTGACCAGGGTGAGCGCCAGCACGAGCAGCACCCCCGGCCGGCCGAGGAAGCGCTTGACCGCGCCGCGGTCCTCCGGCGGGAGCTCGTCGGGGTCCTCCGGCTTGCCGGGGGCGGCGGCGTGGTGGTGCCGGCCGGCGGACTCGACCGGCCGGTCGCCGCTCAGGAAGCCGCGCACCATGTCGACCAGCCGCCGCAGCCCCGACCCTCTGGGCGTGAGCAGCAACCGGACTCGCGCGTACCCCTTCTTGCGCCCCGCCCGCCTGGCCCGCCGCGCCCGCAGCAGCCGCAGCGGGTGGATGAGGATGGACCCGAGCGCGACCAGCTCGTCCAGCGCGTTCGCGGGCTGCTTGCCCACCAGGAACAGCGACGTCCGTACGAACGAGCCGAGCACGTTCCTGACCAGCGCCCACAGCATGGTGCGGAACGGCAGGTTCGCCATGACGACGAAGATCGCGTTGCGCCGGTCCAGGCGGCGCGGGTGGTCGCCGCTGACCGTGATGCGCCGCCGCCTGCGTGCCGCCGCCTCGGCGTGCCAGGCGACGGCGTCGGTGACGGCCAGCACGCGGTGGCCCGCGTTCCGTACCCGCCAGCACAGGTCGAGGTCGTCGCGGAAGAGCGGGAAGAACGGGTCGAGCCCGCCGGCCGCCTCCCACACGTCGCGGCGGATCAGCATCCCGGCGGTGGACACCGACAGCGCCTCGCGGGTGCCGTCGTGCTGCCCCTGGTCGAACTCGTGCGGCTCCAGGCCGGTGTCCCTGCGGCCGGTGAGCCCGACGGTCACGCCGATCTCCAGCAGCCGCCGCCGGTCCAGCCAGTCGCGCAGCTTCGGACCCAGCACGGCGGCCTTGCGGTCCTGGCCGGCGGCGTACAGCAGCGCCTCCAGAGCCCGCCAGTCGGGGGCGCAGTCGTCGTGCAGCAGCCAGACCCACTCGTCCTCGACGGCGGGCAGGTCGCTCAGCGCCTCGGCCACGGCCTCGCCGAAGCCCGTGGACCGGGGCAGCCTGCGCACGTTGCCGGGGCCGAGCGCCTCCGTCAGCAGGTCGGCCGAGCCGTCGCGGCTGCCGTTGTCGACACCGACCACGCGGTCCGGGCGCCGGCTCTGGCCCAGCAGGCCACGCAGGGTCTCCCCGAGCCAGCGGGCCCCGTCGTGGGAGACGACGACCACGGTGACGTAGGGACGGGACATCAGGCTCCAAGGGGCGGATGATCGGCGGCGCTTACCCTACAGGCCGAACCGGGTCATCCACATGAAAAAGGGGCCACACGGGAACTCCCGTGTGACCCCTCCGTCCACATATCGCTAAACGGCCTCGCGCTTGATCCTTCTGCGCTCCCGCTCGGACAACCCACCCCAGATGCCGAAGCGCTCGTCGTGCTCAAGTGCGTATTCCAAGCACTCGGCACGAACCTCGCACGATCGGCACACCTTCTTGGCTTCTCTGGTGGAGCCGCCCTTTTCCGGGAAGAACGCCTCCGGATCAGTCTGCGCGCAGAGCGCGCGCTCCTGCCAGCCCAGTTCTTCAGCGTCAAGCTGATCTTGTGCGATGACCAAGTCGGTCACTGCACACCTCCCTGCCGCCCGCCCGCAATGGAGCCCCCCATGGAACGCCTTCCTTATTACCCACCCACTGGAAGGCGTAACAACATGGTTGTAATTACACGCGTGTGCTGTACGTGACGTCAAGCGGCATGCCGGTATCCGGGGAAAGACCTGGTCTCGCCCCGGTCCAGCTCGCGTGTGTGGTTCGCGCCCGAATTGCGCCGTTCTGATGCGGCGTGGACGGGCGTGTTCAACGCTGTCAGCGGTCGGAACCGTATCAGGGCGGGATAGAGCTCCGCCCTTCAGCCACCTCTTCTCTAGCAGTCCTTTGCGGGTCCCTTACCTGCGGGGCTCGTTGGGGGTGTATATCGCCGTCGGGTCGATCGGGTCGTCCCCGCGGTAGGAGTTCGGGTCGAGCCTGACCGTCGAGTCCGCCGGCTGGCCGCCGCTCCAGCCCGCGGGCGCCTGGTGGGTCGGCTGGTAGGCCTGCGGCTCGTACGGGTTCGGCTGGCCGGGCTGGTGCTGGCCCTGCTGCGGCGCCTGGTGCTGGGGCTGGGGCTGGTGGGCCTGCTGCTGGGGCGGCTGCTGCGGGTGGCCGAACGGGTCGTCGTACGGGTTCGGCTGGCTGGTGTAGTCCGGCACGCGCAGGTCGGGCTGGGTGCCGATGATGCCTGACTGGTACGTCTCCGCCTGCTGGTAGGCGTCGAGCAGCTGCTGCGAGCGCGGGTCCACGGGCGGGTCGGGCTCCTGGGGGGACCCGAACTCGTGGCCGGAGTACCCCGTGAACGGCTGGCCGCCCTGCTGCGGGGACTGCTGGTCGAACGCCGGCGGCTGGTCGTAGTAGGGCTGCTGGGCCTGGTCGGCCTGGGGGTAGGGGACGCTCGGCGCGGTCTCGCCCGAGGAGTAGGGCTGGCCGAACCCTCCGGACTGGCCCGCCTGGGGCTGGCTGTCCGCCTGCGGCGTGTACGGGGCGTACGCGTTGGGCTGGCTGTCGGCGGGGGCGTACGGGTTCGGCTGGGCGTAGACGTCGGGCTGGCTCTCGGCCGGGGCGTACGGGTTGGGCGGGGGGTACGTGTTGGGCAGGCTGTCGGCGGGCACGTACGGGGCGGGCTGGTACTCCTGGGGCTTGAACCCGGCGTCCGGCGAGGTCTCACCGGAGGTGTACGCGGCCTGCTGGGCCTGGGGGGCGTAGGGGTCCTGGGCGTGGGCGGGCGTGGCGTACGGGTCCTGTCCCTGGCCGGGCGGCACGTACTGCTCCTGCGACCGCACGGGCGGCGCCGCGTACGGGTCCTGGGCCTGCGGCGCGAACTGGTCCGGTGCCTGCGCGGGCGGCGCGTACTGGTCCTGGACGGGCGGAGTCGCGTACGCGCCCTGAGGGGGCGGGGCGTATTGGTCCTGCGCGGGCGGCGCGAACTCCTGCGCGGGCGGAGTCGCGTACGCGCCCTGGGCGGGCGCGGCGTACTGGTCCTGGGCGGAGGGGGCGTAGGCGTCCTGAGCGGGCGGAGCGTACTGGTCCTGGACGGGCGGGACGTAGGCGTCCTGAGCGGGCGGAGCGTACTGGTCCTGGACGGGCGGGACGTAGGCGTCCTGAGCGGGCGGAGCGTACTGGTCCTGGACGGGCGCGGCGTACTGGTCCTGGGCCGGGGCCTGTTGGGGGAAGGCCGGCTCGTGGTTCTGGTCGCGGTCCGCGGGGGCGGCCGGGAGCGCGGCCCTCGGCTGCTGGGACGGGGGCTGCGGCTGGTAGGCCTCCTGCCCCTGCTGCGCGAATCCGGGAACGCCCTGGGACGGAGGCTGCTGGGCGTACTCCTGCGACGGAGGCTGGGGAGCGTATTCCTGGGGCGGCGGCTGGGGGGCGTACTCCTGGGGCGGCGGCTGCTGGGCGAACCCCGGCATCGGCTGGCCCTGCGAAGGCGGCTGCTGGCCGTAGCCCGGCATCGGCTGGCCCTGGGACGGAGGCTGCTGGCCGTACCCCTGCTGCTGGCCGAAGTCGGGCTGCTGCCCGTACCCCTGCTGGCCGAAGCCCTGCGGGCCGTACCCCGGCGGGAAGCCCTGCGGGTAGCCGGTGGGCTTGCGCTCGGGCAGGACCTGGGGCAGCAGGTAGACCAGCGCGATGACGGTCAGCGCGAGCTGGGGCGCGCCGCCGAGCACGAACTCCACGGTGGAGCGCGCGCCCCGGTCCGCGAACAGCCCCAGCAGCAGCGACAGCGCGCCGAACAGGGTGGCCAGCCCCAGGAACGCCGCGGCGCCGTACGCCGCGATCTTGGCCTTGGGCGAGGGCGGGCCGACCTTGGTGAGCAGCAGCACCGCGCCGAGCAGCAGCGCGGTCACCACGGGGCTGGTCAGGCCCCCGAAGTACGTGGCGGCGCGCTCGGTGATCGTGAAGCTGTCGGACGAGCCGATGAAGATCCGGCCGAGCGTGACCAGGATGTCCAGACCGCCGGCGGCCAGCATGATCCAGGCGGCCGGCTCTCTCAACCGGGCGACGTCAAGCTTGTTCACAACTACCCCCATCAGACCCTTTAGCCCGAAGGGAGTTTGCCATATCGTGGCAAAGACCGCTTCGATCACAGGTCGCGCGTTGGTCTCAATGCGCGCCCTTCCTCCCGCTTGCCCCGGCTCAGGGGAAGGGACAAAAGGGCACGATGCAAGACTGACCGCATGCACATCGTGTCCCTCGCCGGCGGCATCGGCGGCGCCCGTTTCCTGCGCGGGCTGCGCGCCACCGCCCCGGACGACCAGATCACCGTGATCGGCAACACCGGTGACGACATCACCCTGTTCGGCCTGCGGGTCTGCCCCGATCTCGACACCGTCATGTACACCCTGGGCGGCGGCATCAACGAGGAACAGGGCTGGGGCCGCCTGGACGAGACCCACGTGGTCAAGGAGGAGCTGGCCGCGTACGGGGTCGAACCGCAGTGGTTCGGGCTGGGCGACCGCGACTTCGCCACCCACATCGTGCGCTCCCAGATGCTGGAGGCCGGCTTCCCGCTTTCCCAGATCACCCAGGCCCTCTGCACC
The DNA here is from genome assembly GCF_040676925.1 of Nonomuraea sp. NPDC049486. NCBI lineage: Bacteria > Bacillati > Actinomycetota > Actinomycetes > Streptosporangiales > Streptosporangiaceae > Nonomuraea > Nonomuraea sp. NPDC049486. The sequence goes on along the minus strand of NZ_JBFAPV010000001.1, from coordinate 373,815 downwards.
CGCTGGCAGCCGGGGGTGCGGCTGCTGCCGATGACCGACGACCGGTGCGAGACGCACGTGGTCATCTCCGACGAGCGGGGCAGGCGCGCCGTCCACTTCCAGGAGTGGTGGGTCCGGCTGCGCGCCTCGGTCCCGGCGGAGTCGTTCGCGCTGGTCGGCGTCGACGCCGCCAAGCCCGCGCCGGGCGTGCTGGAGGCCATCGCCGAGGCCGACCTGGTGATCCTGCCGCCGTCCAACCCGGTGGTCAGCATCGGGACGATCCTCCAGGTCCCGGGCATCCGCGAGGCGCTGCTGGCGAAGACCGTGGTGGGCGTCTCGCCCATCATCGGCGGCGCCCCGGTGCGCGGCATGGCCGACGCCTGCCTGACGGCGATCGGGGTGGAGACCAGCGCCCAGGCGGTGCTGGAGCTGTACGGCGCCGAGCTGGTCGACGGCTGGCTGGTGGCGCCCGAGGACTCCGGGGTGGAGCTGGAAGGCGTCCGGGTGGCGGCCCGGCCCCTTCTCATGACCGACCAGGACGCGGCGGCCGCCATCGCCCGCGCCGCCCTCGACCTCGCGCAGGAGCTCTCCCGATGACCGCTGACCCCACCCTCTCCGCGGCCGAGCGGCTGGAGGTGTTCGGCGTGCCCGGCCTCGGCGAGGTGCGCCCCGGAGACGACCTGGCCGCCCTGCTGGCGGACGCGGACGTGCGTGACGGCGACATCGTCGTCGTCACGTCCAAGATCGTGAGCAAGGCGGAGGGCCGCGTCCGCGAGGCCCCCGACCGGGCCAAGGCCATCGAGGACGAGACCGTCCGGGTGGTCGCCAGGCGCGGCGACACGGTGATCTCGCAGACCCGCCACGGCTTCGTCATGGCCGCCGCCGGGGTCGACGCGTCCAACACCGCCGCCGGCACCGTCCTGCTGCTCCCCGAGGATCCCGACGCCTCGGCGCGCCGGATCAGGTCCGGTCTGGGCCGCCGCGTCGGAGTGATCGTCTCCGACACGTTCGGCCGGCCGTGGCGGAACGGACTGACCGACGTGGCCATCGGCGTGGCAGGGATGCTCCCGCTGGCCGACTTCCGCGGCGGCGCCGACACCCACGGCAACCCGCTCAGCGCCACCGTGACGGCCCTGGCCGACGAGATCGCCGCCGCGGCCGAGCTGGTCAAGGGCAAGCTCGACGGGGTCCCCGTGGCGATCGTGCGCGGGCTGTCGCACCTGGTGACCGAGGACGACGGCCCAGGGGTCCGGCCGCTGGTGCGGCCCGCCGACGAGGACATGTTCCGGTACGGGTCACGCGACGTGGTCTTCGCCCGCCGGACGATCAGGGCGTTCGCCGACCGGCCGGTGGATCCGCAGGCGGTGCGGCGGGCCGTGGCGGCGGGCATCGCCGCCCCCGCGCCGCACCACACGACGCCGTGGCGGTTCGTGCTGGTGGAGTCGGCGGAGACCCGGGTGCGGCTGCTCGACGCCATGCGGGAGGCGTGGATCGCCGACCTGCGCGGCGACGGGTTCACCGAGGAGTCGATCGCCAAGCGGATCAGGCGCGGCGACGTGCTGCGCGACGCGCCCTACCTGGTGGTCCCGTGCCTGGTGATGGAGGGCTCGCACACGTACCGCGACGAGCGGCGCAACGCGGCGGAGCGGGAGATGTTCGTGGTGGCGACGGGCGCCGGGGTGCAGAACTTCCTGGTCCAGCTCGCCGTCGAGGGGCTGGGCTCGGCGTGGGTGTCGTCGACCATGTTCTGCCGCCCGGTGGTGCGTGAGGTGCTCGACCTGCCGGAGGCGTGGGACCCGATGGGATGCGTCGCGGTGGGCCACGCCGCCGCTCCCCCGCGCGACCGGGCGCCGCGCGACGCCGCGGACTTCACGGTGACGCGTTGATCCGGCGCGGCAGGGGTCACGTATCTCTCACTGACTGGCTTTCTCATGAATAGTCACGAATCGGTTCACTGTTAGGAAACTTTCCTTTACATTGGGCGCACCCCCCAAGGTAAAGGAGCCACTCGATGCGAAGGATGCTCACAGTACTGTCGGTGGCGGCGCTCGCCTCCGCCACCACGGTCGTCTCCGCCGCCCCCGCCCTGGCCCACGGGTACGTGAACGCGCCGCCCAGCCGGCAGGCCCACTGCGCGCAGGGCCGGGTCTCCGGCTGCGGCGACATCATCTACGAGCCGCAGAGCGTGGAAGGCCAGAAGGGCCAGCGCAACTGCCACGGCGGCGTCGCCCGGTTCGCCCAGCTCAGCGACGAGAGCAAGAACTGGCCCGTCACCTCGGTCGGCACCACGGTCAACTTCAACTGGACGCTGACCGCCCGCCACGCCACCAGCACCTGGGAGTACTACATCGGCGCCAACCGCGTCGCCGTGTTCAACGACGGCGGCCGGCAGCCCGCCGCCCAGGTCAGCCACACCGTGAACCTGTCGGGCTACAGCGGCAAGCAGAAGGTCCTGGCCATCTGGAACATCGCCGACACCCCCATGGCCTTCTACGCCTGCATCGACCTGCAGATCGGCGGCGGCGGCAACCCGAACCCCACCCCGACCCCGACACCCACCCCCACGCCCACCACTCCGACCCCGACCCCGACGCCCACCTCGAACCCGGGCGGCACCTGGAAGGCCGGCACCGCGTACGCGGTCGGCTCCACCGTGACCTACGGCGGCGCCACCTACCGCTGCATCCAGGCGCACACCGCCCTCACCGGCTGGGAGCCGCCGAACGTGCCCGCCCTCTGGCAGCGCGTCTGACGATCCCGTGAGCCGAAGGGGGCGCCCCGCACGGCGCCCCCTTCTTCACGCCCCCGGCTTGCAGGTGGGGTGGCAGAGGCGGCGGGCCAGGGCTGCGAGGAAGACGTCGATGATCTCGCCGGGCTGCTGGGCCACGTGCAGCGAGCCGTTGGTGGCGGCGGTGATGGCCGTCAGGCCGTCGCGGTCCACGTCGTCGCCGAAGGCGATGACGATGATCTGCACCGGCCGGTCCGGCTTCCACTCCCCGCGCAGCCGGTCCAGCAGGGCCTGCCGCTTGACGCCGCGGCCGTCGTCCTTCCCGGCGGTGATCACCAGGAGCGTGTTGTTCATCTCCTCGCGGTACTCGCCGCCGACCTCGCGGAAGCCGCCGAGTATCGCGTCGTAGAGCGAGCTGTCGCGGTCCGGGTCGGCCTTCATCGTGGTGGTCAGCCGGTTCAGCTCGCCGCGCCGGACGAGCTGGCCGGACTCCGGCTCGTTGATCGGCCCCAGGCCGACCCGCTCGCGGTAGCCGTGCAGGCCGCCGGCCCGGTGCGCGAACTCCCACAGCCCCATGTGCGTGGACTCGGGGAAGAGCTGGAGCCCGATCCTGGCCGCCTCCAGCGCGACCTCGGCCTTGGTTGTGCCCTTCAGCTTCTCCGCCATGTGCCTGGAGGTGTCGGTCAGCACGAGGATGTTCGTCGGCGGGGCGAGCCTGCTCCACGCCCGCAGCGCCTCGTCGATGTCCTCGGGCGACACCGACGGGCGCAGCTTCGGGGTCGCCTGCGGGATCTCCGGGCCCGGCGAGATCGGCCCGTGCGCGCCGTCCCCCGACCGGAAACCCGCCCGGCGCACGATCTCCTGCGCCTCGGCGTCCGCCAGCCAGCCGGCGAACGCCTTGGACGCCTCGGCCACGACCGGGTCGGTGGCGGTCACCACGTACGGGTAGTCGAGCGTGATCGTGCCCTCGCGCGGGTGCAGCGCGACCACCGGGTCGTCCGACGGGGCGCGGTTGTGGTGCCACACCGACTGCTCGGGCACGATGACGACCGGCCGCTGCCAGAACGTGCGGTCGTCCACGGCGGTCAGCATGCTCCGGTAGTCGGGCGCCGACCCGGCCTGCGCCCACCGGACGAACGCGGTCAGCGCCTTGTCCGCCTCCGGGCCCGTACCGACCACGTCGCGGGCGGCGGCGACGGTGGCGATGCCGGCGCCCGCCAGCGACGGGTCGGGCACGCGGACGACGTCGGGCTCGTTCTCCGTGGGCGCGAGCCGGCCCCGGACGGTGGCCGGGAACACCATCCGCCAGTTCATCTCCGTCTTGCCGATGGCGAACCGCTCGGCCAGCGACGAGCGGGTGGCGAACACCAGCGGCGAGGTGGCCACCACGGTCTCGCCGCCCGGCAGCGCGCCGGCCCCCTGGTCGCGAGCGAGCCGGATCCAGGCGGACGAGTCGGCCACCCACCCGTCCGGCCGCTCGCGCAGCACGCCCACCTTGTCGCCGATGAGCGTGCGTAAGACCGTGGCCGGAGGCTGCTCGGTCACCTGGACGAGCACGCACCGGCCGCCGGCCGTGGTCTTCGTCTCGTTGAACCGCCCGGCCGCCTCCATGACGGCGGGGGCCACGTCCACCGCGGCCGCCACGTCGACCAGAACAGGCTCTCGCGTGGCGCACACGGCCGCGCCGCCGCCGAACACCAGGACGATCGCCGCCGCGAGCACGGCCACCACGGTCGTGCCCGCCAGCACGCCGCGCCACAGCGCCCGGCTCCGCCTCTGCTGGGGGGACAGCGCGGCGCGGTGTCGGCCCAAACGCACGGTGAAACCTCTCTCCGAAGGGGGTGCCGATGCTCCCAGTGCCTCCCAGAGCGGACGCCAGTCTAACTAGAACTGGTTATATCTACGCCAGGGGCAGCACCCTGCGCACGCTCTGGCACACGCCGTCGCTGGCCGCGGCGGCGGCCAGCCGCTCCGCGCTGGGCACGCCGTACTCGGTGGTGCGCTGGCGGACCGGCCGCCCGGTCACCTCCACCATGGCCCGCAGCTCGCTGATGGTCTTGTACGAGCCGTTCTCCGACCCGGCCATCCGGCTGATGGTCTCCTCCATGAGGGTGCCGCCCAGGTCGTTCACGCCGCCCTGGAGCACCTGGCGGCACAGGTCGTCCCTGAGCTTGACCCAGGAGCACTGGATGTTGCGGATCGCGCCGTGCAGCAGGATCCTGGCCAGCGCGTGCACGGCGCGGTTCTCCTGCGCGGTGGGGCCGGGCCTGGCCACGCCCGCCAGATAGATGGGCGCGCTGGTGTGCACGAACGGCAGCAGCACGAACTCGGAGAAGCCGCCGGTCTCCTCCTGCAGCCGCCTGATCAGCTTGATGTGCCGCACCCAGTGCAGGTGGTTGTCCACGTGCCCGTACATCATCGTGGCGGTGGTCGGGATGCCGACCCGGTGGGCCGTCGTGACGACGTCGATCCACTCGGCGGCGGGCAGCTTGCCCTTGGTGAGCACCCAGCGCACGTCGTCGTCGAGGATCTCGGCGGCGGTCCCGGGCAGCGAGTCGACCCCGGCCTCGCGGGCGCCGTGCAGCCACTCCTCGACGGACAGGTTCGCCCGGCTGGCGCCGTTGATCACTTCCATCGGAGAGAAGGCGTGCACGTGCATGTCCGGTGTGCGCGCCTTGACCGCCCTGGCGATGTCGAAGTACGCGGTGCCGGGCAGGTCGGGGTGGATGCCGCCCTGCATGCACACCTCGGTGGCGCCCGCCTGCCAGCCCTCCTCCGCCCGGTCTGCCACCTGCTCCAGGCTGAGCGTGTACGCGTCGGCGTCCGTCCTGCGCTGGGCGAAGGCGCAGAACCGGCAGCCGGTGTAGCAGACGTTGGTGAAGTTGATGTTCCTGTTGACCACGTAGGTCACGTCGTCGCCGGCCGCCTCCCTGCGCAGCGCGTCGGCGATCCCGGCCAGCTCCTCCAGCGCCTCGCCGTCGGCCGACAGCAGGGCCACGGCCTCGTCGTCGGTGAGCCCGGCGGGGTCGCTCGCGGCCCTGCCCAGCGCCTTCCTGATCTCGGCGGGCGTCCCGCCGCCGCCGGTCGCGGCGGGGAGGCGGTCGCGCAGGGCCTCCCAGTCGCCGTACACGTGGTCGAAGTCGTCCCGCCGGTCGTGGGTGCGGCCCGTGGTGTCGACCTCGACGTGCAGGTCCACCCGCCCGCCTGGGGCGAACCCGCCGTCGGGCTCCTGCCAGGGCAGTCCCTCCGGGATCGCGCCCTCCCTGGCCAGCCCGGTCTCCGGCTCCGCCAGCGCGGCCACGTGCGCCGCCAGCCGCGGGTCCAGCCACGGCTCGCCCGCCCGGACGTACTCGGGATAGATCGTCAGCCTCTCCCTGAGCCGGAACCCCGACTCGGCGGTACGCGTCGCCAGCTCGTCGATCTGCGGCCACGGCCGCTCCGGGTTCACGTGGTCCGGGGTCAGCGGCGACACGCCGCCCCAGTCGTCGATCCCGGCCCGGATCATGAGCGCGTACTCGGCGTCGACCAGGTTCGGCGGCGCCTGGACGCGTGCCTTCGGCCCGAGGACGAGCCGGGTGACGGCGATGGTGGCGGCCAGCTCCTCCAGGTCGGCGTCCGGCAGCCCGCGCATCGCCGTGTCCGGCTTGGCGCGGAAGTTCTGCACGATGACCTCCTGGACGCCGCCGTACTCGCGGGCCACCCGGCGGATCGCGAAGATCGACTCGGCCCGGTCCTCGATCGTCTCCCCGATGCCGATGAGGATGCCGGTGGTGAACGGCACGTTGCTGCGCCCCGCGTCCTCCAGCACCCGCAGCCGCACCGCCGGGTCCTTGTCCGGCGACCCGTAGTGGGGCTGCCCCTTCTCCTCGAACAGGCGCCGCGACGTGGTCTCCAGCATCATGCCCATGGACGGGGACACCGGCTTGAGTCGCTGCAGGTCACGCCAGCTCAGCACGCCCGGGTTGAGGTGCGGCAGCAGCCCGGTCTCCTCCAGCACCCTGATCGCCATCGCGCGCACGTACGAGAGCGTGTCGTCGTAGCCGTGCGCGTCGAGCCACTCGCGGGCCTGGTGCCAGCGGTCCTCCGGCCGGTCGCCCAGCGTGAACAGCGCCTCCTTGCAACCCAGCGCGGCACCCTGCCGGGCGATCTCCAGCACCTCGTCGGGGGACAGGAACGGCGACGGCAGCTTGTGCGGGGCGGTCGCGAACGTGCAGTAGCCGCAGCGATCCCGGCACAACCTGGTCAGGGGGATGAACACCTTACGGCTGTAGGTGATGGTCCCGGCACGGCCGACGGCCTCCAGGCCCGCGTCCCGTACCCGGGAGGCGTGCCCGAGCAGGGCGTCGAGATGCTCACCCCGCGCGTGCAGCAGCACGACGGCCTCGGTGAGGTCGAGCGCCTTGCCGTCACGGGCGCGGGCGAGAGCGCGGCGAAGGGCCGAATCACTGACAACGGTCATAGGCAGACCTTACTCAGGGGAACTTCGCAAAGCGGACGCCCGGTACCGCAGAACCGCGGTCAGAACGACCGGTAGTCCCTGGCGGCCATCCGGGGGCCGCGGGCCGGCGGGCGGCGGCCGGTCAGCGTGATGAACAGACCGGCCCGGTGGCGATGGCCGAGATACGGCTCCAGTAGGCGCAGCATGCCCGGGTCGTCGGTCTTCTCCCCCGTCAGCGCGTACCCCACGATCTTGGCAAGGTGGAAGTCGCCGACGCTGATCGCGTCGGGGTCGCCGAAGACCCGCTGGCGCACCTCCGCCGACGTCCACACCCCGATGCCCGGCAACGCCCGCAGCAGCCGGTCGAGCTCCTCGCTGGTGGCCGCCGCCTCCAGCTTGGCGGCGTGCCAGGCGGCGGTCGCGATCGTCTTCGCGCGCACGGTCTCCGCGCCCGACCGGTGCCAGTGCCAGGCCGGGATCTCGCGCCACACCGACGGCTCCGGCGCCACCCGCATGCCCTCCGGGGCCGGCCCCGGCGCGGACTCGCCGTAGCGACCCAGCAGCCACCGCCACGCCCGCCAGGCCTCCTGGCCGACGACCTTCTGCTCCAGCACCGCGGGCACCAGGGCCTCCATGACCCGGCCCGTCCTGCCGATCCGCAACCCCGCGTGCCTGCGCACCGCCTCGCGCAGGATCTCGTGCCTGGCCTCGAACCCGGAGACGTCGTCGTCGGCGCCGAGCAGCGCCGGCAGCCCGTCGAGCATCCACTCGGCCCCCGGCCCCCAGGCCTGCCCGCGCACCTGCCCGCCCGCCACCGACACCCGCAGCGTGGCGATCCCTCCGGGGGTGCGGCAGGTGCGCCAGATCGCGCCGTCGGGCGTCTGCCGCCAGGCCGGGTCGCCGCCGCCCCGCTTGTGCGGCGCCAGCGCCAGGCCCACGTCCAGCGGCCCGTCCGGAACCCAGCTACGCTCCCTCACCCGTCCAGTCTGCCGTGCCCCCGCAGCTCAGCGCACCATCACGAAGGCGCACGGCCCGTCACTCCCGCACCAGCTCATCCGTACGAAGGCGCACGGCCGGTCACTCGTCGCTGGAGTAGCGGATCGCGCGCTCCGGCAGCTCCACCCCGGGCCAGACGCGCACCCCGGCCAGCAGCTCGTTGCCCGGCCCCACGACGGCGCCGTCGCCGATCACCGCGTCGCGCACCACCGCGCCGCCGCGGACCCGCGCGCACCGGCCCAGGACCGAGTCGGTGACGACGGCGCCGGGCTCCACCACGGACTCCTCGCACAGCACGGAGCCGGTCACCGTGGCGCCCGCTCCGACCACCGCGCCTTCGCAGACGGACGTGCCGCCCTGCACCTTGGCCTCCGGCGAGACCGACGAGCCCGGCAGCGCCAGGAACTCGCCCGTGGCCCCCGGCATCGCGGGCGACTCCAGCCGGCCGAGCACCAGGTCACGCGAGCCCTGCACGAACGCGGCCGGCGTGCCGACGTCCAGCCAGTAGGTGCGGGTGGCGTAACCGAGCACGGGCCGCCCCGACTCGATCAGGGCGGGGAACGTCTCGCGCTCCACCGACACCACCTCGTCGCGCGGGATCTCGTCGATGACCGACCGGGTGAACACGTAACAGCCGGCGTTGATCCGGTTCGTCACCGGGTTAGGCGTCTTCTCCAGGAACGCCGTCACCCGCCCCTCGTCGTCGGTGGGCACGCAACCGAACCGGGCCGGATCTTCCACCTCCGTCAAATGGAGCGTTACAGCGGCCTGGCGCGCCAGGTGGAGGCGCACCTGCTCGCCGATGTCGTGACCCGACAGAATGTCGCCGTTGAGCACCAGGACCGGATCCGATGGCCCCGAGCCGAGCGCCTGGGCCGCGTTGCGGATCGCGCCGCCGGTGCCGAGCGGGGTCTCCTCCGTCATGTACTCCAGGGAGAGCCCCAGCGCCGACCCGTCGCCGAAGACCGGCTCGAACATCGCCGCCTTGTAAGACGTCGCGAAGACGATCCGGCGCACCCCGAACGCGCGGGCGCGCGCCAGCTGGTGGGCCAGGAACGGCACCCCCGCCGTCGGCAGCAGCGGCTTCGGCGTGCCGAGAGTCAACGGGTGCAGGCGCGTGCCACGGCCTCCGACCAGGAGTATCGCCTCGAGGTCTGGCAAAGAGCTGCTCTCCATAGTTGTGGGAGGTTACCGAACTATTCCGTCGCGCGTTGGAAGGCGCACAGGTGTGCCTCGGCCGAAGCTTCCCAGGTGAACTCGCGTGCCCTCCGCAGCCCCGCCTCGCTGAGCCGCCTCCTCCTCTCGGGCGAGGCCAGCAGGTCGGCGAGCCCTGCGGCGATGCTGCCGGCGTCGGGCTCGGTGTAGGCGACGGCGTCGCCGCCGACCTCCGGCAGTGACGTGCGGTGGGTGGTGAGCACCGGGGCCCCGCAGGCCATCGCCTCCAGCACCGGGAGCCCGAACCCCTCGCCCCGCGACGGGAACGCCACCACGAGCGCGCCGCCGAGGAACCCCGCCAGGTCCGGCGCGCCCAGGAAGCCCGGCCGCACCACCTTGACCGTGGCCTCCACCTCGCGGCAGGCCGCGTCGACGTCGTCCTCGTGCACCCCGCCGCCGAGCACCAGGGCCGGCGGCGTCTCCAGGTCCTTGACCGCCGTGGCGAAGCCGCGGATCAGGTTGGGCACGTTCTTGCGCGGCTCCAGCGCGCCCAGGAACGCGACGTACGGCTGCCCGTGCAGCCCGCACCGGCTGGCCGCCCGCCGGGTCTCCTCCTCGGAGGGCGGGTGGAACTGGCTCTGGTCGACCCCGTGGTAGGCGACGTCGATGCGGGTCGGGTCGGCGTGGAGGACGCGCACGAGCTCGTCCCTGGTCGCCTTGGACGGCACGATCACCCGGTTGGCGTGGCGCACGGCGGTGCGGGTCGCGGAGCGGAAGAACGAGGCCTTGGCCGGGCTGTACTGCTCGGGCTCGGTGAACCAGGTGACGTCGTGCACCGTCACCACGGTCGGCAGGCCCGAGCGGAGCGGGATGGAGTAGTAGGGGGCGTGGATCACGTCGGCCCCGGCCTGGCGGGCGAGCAGCGGCAGGCCGGTCTGCTCCCAGGTGAGCCTGGCCGCGCGATTCGTGATCGAGACGGGACCGGGGAGGACGCGCGCGGACGGGGCGAGGCGTCTGTAACGGGCGGCGTCGGCCCGCTGGCAGACCACCGCCAGGTCGGCGCCCGCCCGGTCGAGCGCCGCCACCAAGCCGTCGACATATCTGATCAGTGCGCCGCGGTCGGCGGGAACCGCCGCCGCGTCGACGAGCACTCGAGGCATTACGTGATCTTCTCCCCTCAAGATCAACGTGGGACCCGGCGGCCCCCCTCTTCTTCCACCTTATGACCAGCGTCCCCCAAAACGTGCGCCAAATCACACGGAGGAACGCCGCGCTGACAATCCGGCCACACCGGCGCAGATCAGGTCACCCAACACGATCACCACGCGGGAGCTGAGCGCGACCGCGATGGCCGGTCCGGCCGGCATCACCGGCGCCAGCGCCGCCACCATGGCCACCTCCCTGACTCCCGCCCCTGCGGGCACCACGAACGTCATGATGCCCAGGCACCACGACAGCGCGAACGCCCCGACGGCGAAGACCACCCCGCCCTGCGGGGCGACGAAGTAGAGGTGGATCCCGTAACAGGCCCAGCCCGCGAACGCCCAGCCGAGCGCGGCGAGCATCCCCTTACGGGTGAGTGGCCGCTCCAGCGGCGGCCGCTTCAGCCTGCGCAGCCCGTAGCCGATCACCGCGTTGATCACCTTGGGCTCCAGCAGCACGAGCAGCGCCGGCACCAGGAGCAGCAGCCACCCGAACCGGTCCCAGCCCAGCGTGGCGAACGCCACCAGCAGCCCGCTGGCGAGCTGGACCGGCATCATCAGGAAGAACGCCGCCGCGCTCCTGGCCCGCGGCACCCCGAGGTCGCGGCCCATCTCCATCTGCGCGAGCATCGGCCAGACGGCCCCCGGGATGTACTTGCCGAGCTGGCCCACGAAGAACACCTTGGCCGCACTCCGTACGGGAAGCCGCGACCCCAGGTCGGCCAGCAGCGTCCGCCACGTCAGCATCGCGCCCAGCAGCGCCGCCACCACGGCGGCCAGCGAGGCTCCGACCATGCCCGGCGTCAGCTGCCGGAACCCGGCGGCGACCTCCTCCCACCGCGACGCCACCGCCCAGGCCCCGAACCCGAGCGCCACGACGAGGAACCCGCCCCGCACGGCCGTCCGCCACCCCCGCCGCCTGGCGGGCACGGCACGCGGCTCTCCGCCGGACGGTATGGACGGCGACGCCTCGGACCGGGGGACGTCCGTCACAGCGGCCGGACCCGTTCGGGGGGCTGCGGGAGCGCGGGGCCCGCGGGCGGGCGTGGGGTCTTGGTCGCGACCCAGAGGTACGTGGGAACGAGGGGAAGCAGCAGCCGGAGCGCCGCCCGGGGGGTGCGGGCCAGGAGAGCGCGCGCCACGCGGCCCGGGACGCCGGAGAACAGCTCGCCGCCCGCGAACCGCTCCGGCGTCGCGAGCACGGGGAACGTGTAGTCCCACACGTGGAAGGCGCGTAGCATCCTGCGCAGCCCGCGCCGGGTGCGGAACCGCTCGTAGTAGTGGTCGGCCCGCCCGGACGCGCGCACGTAGCGGTCGGCGAGCGAGGGCGGCAGGTAGGACAGGAACGGCAGCTTGTAGTGCGGCTCCATGACGCCCAGCCGGTTGCCCAGCCCGAGGTAGAGCACGCCCTCGTCGGAGAGCACCCGGCGCATCTCGGCCACCACCGCGTCGGGGTCGACCACGTGCTCGTAGATGTGGTTGAACACCAGCACGTCGATCGACCCGTCGGGGAACGGCAGCGCCGTGCCGTCGCCGCAGACGAACGCCACCCGCTCGCCGAACCGGTCGGCCGCCCTGCGCAGCCCGGGCACGTCGATGTCGACGCCGAGCGTGTGCTTGGCCCCCGCCGCGGCCAGCTCGTCGGCGATGAACCCGGCCGAGCAGCCGACGTCGCCCACGGTCAGCCCGCCGAGCGGCCCGTGGAAGTGCTCCAGCACCGCGATGATCTTCGCGGCCTTGCGCCGGCGCTTCTCCTCGTCGAGCATCGCCGCCTGGAACTCGGAGTAGGCCAGCTGCGCGACCCGTTGCTTCCCCACGACGCCCAACAGTACCCGCGCCCGCCGCGACCATCAGTCGATCCGGCTTTGGTACGGTGCCCGCCAGTGCGAACCACCATTAAGCGGGTGCTCTATGGCTTTTCTGGACATGATCCGCGGCGAATTCATCGACATCATCGAATGGCTCGACGACAGCCGTGACACGATCGTGTGGCGCTTCCCCCGGCACGACAACGAGATCAAGATGGGCGCCAAGCTGGTGGTCCGGGAGTCCCAGGTGGCGGTGTTCGTCAACGAGGGCCACATCGCCGACGCGTTCCCGCCCGGCACGTTCACGCTGCAGACGCGCAACCTGCCCGTCCTGTCCACGCTCAAGGGCTGGAAGTACGGCTTCGACTCGCCGTTCAAGGCCGAGGTGTACTTCGTCAGCACCCGGCGGTTCACCGACTTCAAGTGGGGCACGCAGAACCCGATCATGCTGCGCGACCCGGAGTTCGGCCCGGTGCGGCTGCGGGCGTTCGGCTCCTACTCGGTCCAGGTCACCGAGCCGATGAGCCTGCTGCGCGAACTGGCAGGCACCGACCAGCGCTTCCGCACCGAGGAGGTCGAGGGCTACCTGCGGCAGACGATCGTCGGCCGGCTGGCGGGCGCGCTCGGCGCGGCGCAGGTGCCGGTGCTGGACCTGGCCGCCGACCAGCACGCCATGGGACAGAAGCTGGCCGACATCCTCTCCGCCGACCTGTCCACCGTGGGGCTGTCGATCCCGAACTTCTCCTTCGAGAACATCTCGTTCCCGCCCGAGGTGGAGAAGGCGCTGGACAAGCGCACCCAGATGGGCCTGGCCGGCGACCTGGGCCAGTACACGAGGTTCCAGGCGGCCAACGCGCTGGAGAACGCGGGCGGCGCCGGCGAGGGCATGGGCCTCGGCATGGGCATCGCGGCCGGCCAGCAGATGGCGGCCTCTCTGAGCCAGCCCGCCCAGCAGCCGCCGCCGCTCCCCCAGCGGCACCAGTGGTTCCTCGGCGTCGGCGGCGAGCGGCGCGGCCCGTTCGACGAGGCCGGACTGGCCGCCGCCGGGCTCACCCCCGACGCGCTGGTGTGGCGGGCCGGCATGGCCCAGTGGGCGCCCGCCCGCGACGTCCCCGAACTGGCCGCCCTGCTGCACAACACCCCGCCGCCGCTCCCGCCGTCCTGACCGGCTCCCTCGTCCTCACCGCCCCGGCGCCCCGTACGGAAAGACCCGCGATGACCTCGCTCACCCCCACCACCCACCCCTGCGGGGGCTGCGGCGCGAGCGTCCAGTACGCGCCCGGCACCAGCGTGCTGCGCTGCCCGTACTGCGGCCACGAGCAGCCGATCGCCGCCCCCACCCGGCACGTACGCGAGCACTCCTACGACGCGTTCCTGGCCAAGCCCCGCGTCCAGGCCATCGCGCCGAACCAGTTCACCTGCCCGGGCTGCGGCGCCCGCACCGAGAGCGACGCGATCTCCAAGGACTGCCAGTTCTGCGGCACCGCGCTGGTCGCGGGCAGCACCGGCGACGAGATCGCGCCGGAGGCCGTGCTGCCGTTCGCGCTCGACAAGGGAGCCGCCCGCGACGCGCTCCGCACGTGGACCAGGTCCCGCTGGTTCGCCCCGAACCGCCTCAAGAAGGTCACCGAGGCGGAGTCGATGAAGAGCACCTACCTGCCCCACTGGACGTTCGACGCGAGCACCTTCTCCCACTACTCCGGCCAGCGCGGCGTCCACTACTGGGTCACCGAGACCTATACGGACAACGGCCAGACCAAGACCCGCCGGGTGCGCAAGACCCGCTGGTACCCGGCCAGCGGCTCGGTGACCAGGGCGTTCGACGACGTGCTGGTCTCGGCCACCGCCCGGGTGCCCATGGAGCGGCTGGACGCGCTGGAGCCGTGGCCGCTGGAGCGCGCGGTGGCGTTCGAGCCCGGCTTCGTCGCCGGCCACCACAGCCTGCGCTACGACGCCGGACCCGAGGCGGGCCTGGAGAACGCCAAGGGCAAGATGGCCGAGGTGATCGCCGCCGACTGCAAGCGCGACATCGGCGGCGACGTGCAGCGCCTGCACAGCGTCGACACCCGCTACGCGGACGTCACGTTCAAGCTGGTGCTGCTGCCGGTCTGGGTCGGCTCCTACCTGTATGGAGGCAGGCCGTACCAGGTGCTGGTCAACGGGGTGGGCGGCGAGGTGCAGGGCGATCGCCCGTACAGCGCCGTGAAGATCACCCTGGCGGTGCTGGCGGCGGTGGCGCTGGTCGCGCTCGTCGTCTCGCTGTTCGTGATGCGGTAACTGGCTTTCACCTGGGCGGACACCGTACCCTTGCGTGATGTTCCGCCGCCTGCTGCGCATCGTCCTCGCGCTGGTCGCGCTCGGGTTCCTGGGCTACGGCCTGGCGGCCAACTGGGCCGACACCACGGCGGCGGTCGCCGAGATCCCGCTGTGGGCGGTCGCCGGCGCGTTCGCCGCCGTGCTGCTCGGCCAGTTCTGCATGCTGCTCGCCTGGCGGCAGGTGCTGGCCGGGCTGGGCTCGCCGCTGCCGGTGCGGACCGCGGGGCGCATCATGTTCGTGGGCCAGATGGGCAAGTACATCCCCGGCGCGATCTGGGCGTACGCGGCGATGATGGACCTGGGCCGCGACCACGGCAGCCCGCCGCGCCGCACGTTCGCGTGCATCTCGCTGGCGCTGGTGATCAACCTGGGCGTCGGCATCGCGATCGCCGCCGCCACGCTGGCCACCCAGGAGGTGGTGCGGCAGGCGTGGTACCTGCTGCTCCTGCTGCCGGTGATCGCCGTCTGCATGCATCCGAAGATCCTCACCTGGGGGCTCAACCTGGCGCTGCGGCTGGCCCGCCGCGACACGCTCGACTCCGTGCTGCCCGGCCGCACAGTCCTGGTCGCGGCCGCCTGGACGGTGCTCGGCTGGCTCGTGTACGGGCTCCACACGTGGATGCTCGCGGGCCGCTGGGACCTGTACGTGATCGCGACCGGCGCCTACGCGTTCGCCTGGTCGACCGGGCTGCTCGCGTTCCTGGTGCCGGCCGGGGTGGGCGTGCGGGAGGGCGCGCTCGTGCTGGTGCTCCACCCGATCCTCGGCACCGGCCCTGCGCTCGCGGTGGCGGTGGTGTCGCGGCTGGTGTTCACGCTCGCCGACGTGACGGCCGCCGGGCTGGCGTTCCTGCTGGGCCGTCAGCCGAGCAGGGTGGCGGTGTACGAGGCCCAGAACGGGTCGGGGTCGACGGCCTTGACCCCCGACCGCAACCTCTCGGGCTCCCCCGAGGCGTAGAACCGCTCGATCGCGTCACGGAGCGCGCCGGCGCTGCCCGGCTCCACGAGCAGCCCGTCGACGCCGTCGGTGACATGGTCGGCGAGCGCCCCCACCCGGGTGGCGATCACCGGCACGCCGTGCTCGTGCGCGAGCCACACGTTCTGGCTGGCGGTGGCGCTGCGGTAGGGCAGCACCAGCGCGTCGGCCCCGGCGAACAGCGCCGGCACGTCCTCGGCCGCGACGTAGCCGGGCCGCAGGTCCACCCGGTCGGCCAGGCCCAGCTCGCCGACCAGCGCCTTCGTCTCGTCGAGCCCGCCCCAGAACTCCCCGGCCACGGTCAGCGACACCCCCGCGGGCAGCGCCCGCAGCAGCAGGTCAAGCCCCTTGTACGGGCGCACGATGCCGAAGAACAGCAGCCGCCGGTGCACCCGGTCGGACCGGGCGCCGTGGGTGGACGGCAGGTGCGGCGGCAGCGCGGCCACCCGCACCGGCCTGGTGGTCAGCTCGCGGGCCACCCCCGCCTGCTGCTCGGAGTGGGTGAGCACCACCCCCGCCCGCCTGAGCAACGCCTTCATCAGCGGCCGGTCGTACGGCTTGCGCTCGTGCGGCAGCACGTTGTGGCAGAGCGCGACCGTCCGGGCCCGGCCCCGCAGCCCGGCCAGGATCGCCAGGTAGGGCGGCACCTGCACCGGGCTGAGCACGGCCAGGACCACCAGGTCGGCGGCGCGCAGCCGCCGCCCGGCGGCCACCCACCCATCGGGCCTGCGCCAGTCGAGCTCGCGCAGCACCTTCGGGTACGGGACGCCTTCCGGCGCGTCGATCGTCTGCTGCCCCGGGTAGAGGAACGACGGGTACTGCGCCCGCCAGGACTCGATGACCACGTCGTGGCCGAGCGCGGCCAGCCGGTGCGCCAGCTCGGTGGTGTGCTGCGCCCCGCCGCCCTTGTACGGGTAGGTGGGGCCGACGATCGCGACGCGCACGCTCAGTCTCCCCGCGACCGCACGATCAGGTCGGCCAGCAGCGCCACCGAACCGATCAGCATCCCGGACAGGAAGATCATGACGGTGTTTGCCGGGAAGTAGAACGGGTGCTGGATCATGTCCCACGCGCCCTTCACGAGCCCGATGCCGACCAGCCAGAGCGCCGGCGGCATGAGCACCTTGAGCGGGTTGAAGTACATGATCATCCGCAGCACCTGCAGGATGTAGCGGTAGGCGTCGGAGACGAAGCTGAACTTCGACTTCCCCGCCCGCTTGGCGTAGCCGATCGGCAGGTAGTAGACGTCGTGCTGGTTGGACAGGAACGACAGCGTGATCGTCGTGACGCAGGAGAACCCGGGCGGCAGCAGGCGCAGGTAGGGCTTGGCCACCGACTTGCGGAAGGCCCGCAGCCCCGAGTTGAGGTCGGGGATCTTCTGCCCGGCGAGCATCTCGGCGACCTTGCGGATCACCCACTTGGCGGGCACCCGCAGCAGCTTGTGGGACCCCTCCTCGCTGGTGCGCGCCCCGACGACCTGGTCGATCGTCGGGTCCTTGTCGAGGATCTGCACCAGCTCGGGGATGCGCTCGTTGGGGTAGGTCATGTCGGCGTCGGTCCAGACGACGATCTCGCCCCTGGCCTCCTGCGTGCCGATCCTGCGCACGGTGCCGGAGCCGCCGTTGCGGTGGAAGGCCCGGATGCGCAGGTGGGGGTAGAGCGGCGCGGCCTCCTTGAGCCTGGCCAGCGTCTCGTCGGTCGAGCAGTCGTCGACGGCGACCAGCTCGTAGGTGTAGCCGCTCGAGTCCATCGCCTTGGTGATGCGGTCGACCTCGTCGATGACATGGTCCTGCTCGTTGTAACAGGGCAGGACGATGGTGACGTACGGGGTTTCCTCATCCACGGCGGGTCCACCTTGCTGCGGGGGCTCTGAGCGTTCTCACGTGGGACGAGGGTACTCTGCCCGGTCCGTGGCCGAGTGCACATCACAGGTCAAGGCAGGGCCATCCACACGTTGATCCGCAGTGACCAGGTGCCGTCGGGCGCCTCGGTGAGCGACCGCTCGTCCTGCCGGGTGACCAGCCCGATCAGCTGCGTGGCCGGACCGTACGGGGCCACCTGCCCCTCCTCGGCGGCCAGCACGACCGGGGTGCGCCCGGCGGCCCGCACCCGCTCGACCAGGCGGCGCACGTCGGACTCCGGCGCGGTGTCGCCCTCCACCTGGCGCACCTCCGCGGCCGGGACGCCGCAGGCGCCGCGGACGACCTGCGTGTACCGGTCGGCGGTGACCCGTTCGGCGATGAGCACCGAGGCGTCCGGCGGGATGCGCGCGCACATGGCGGCGACCGCGGCCGCCTCGCCCCGCCCGACGGGCGTGAACGCGGTGCCGATCGAGGTCACGGCCGGCGGCACGACCAGGAGCAGCGCGCAGACCGGCACGACCCAGCCGCGCCACCTGCCCTCTCCCGCCCGCTCGCGCAGCCGCTCCGCCCCCCACACGGCCAGCAGGATCACGCCGGGGATCACCACCGGCACCAGGCGGCGCGCGGCCCACGGGTGGTCGGGGGTGATCGCCGGGCGGAGCAGCGTGGTGAGCGTGGCCCAGCCGATGACCGCCAGCGGCAGCAGCCATGGCAGGCCGCGGCCGCGCAGCAGCCGGTGCGTCAGCACGGCCGCGGCCAGCGTGGCGAGCACGAGCGCCGGGACGCCCACGTACCACGCCACCCAGTGCAGGGTGTGCTCGAAGTACAGGCGGGTGCCGTCGATCGGCAGGCCGTTGGCCTTCTGGATCTGCTCGATGAAGGTGGCGGTGAGCCGGTCGTCGACGTTGTCGGGGACCCGGCGCACGGTCACCAGCCAGGGCCGCACCGCCAGCCCGGCCATGGTCAGGGCCACCAGCGTCGCCCCAGCCGCCGGCAGCCAGCCCGGCGGTCTGAGCCTGGCCAGCAGCGGGGCGGCCACCGTACCGGCGAGCGTCAGCACCAGGACGGCGGCGCAGATCAGCAGCAGCGGCCGCATCGAGCTGGACAGGTACGTCAGGTAGGGCCGCGACAGTCCGTAACCGGCGGCCAGGCCGAGGCCCGCCCCGGCGGCGAGCCCGGCCAGCAGCGGCGGCCCCAGCCCTCCGTGGCGGCCGGGCGACCGGCGGCCCATCGCGACGAGCAGGCCGGCGAACGCCAGCACGGGCAGCACGTCACGCAGGCCGTCCACCCGCACCAGCACGGCCAGCCCGAGCGTCAGCCCGCCCAGCGCGGCCCCGATCCGCCGCCCGTGCCCGTACAGGGCGTCGTGCACCAGCGCCAGCCCGCCGAGCAGCAGGAGCATCGACGGGATCTCGCTGAAGGTGGCGCGCGAGGTGTAGATGATCGGCATGCAGCAGGCGAACGCCAGCGCCGCCACCGGGGCCCAGCGCCCGCCGGCCAGCCGGGCCGCCAGCCCGGCCACGGCGAGCACCGCCAGCGCCCCCAGCACGACCGGGGCCAGGAACAGCCCGCCCAGCCACTCCCCGAGCGCGAACAGCATCGGCGCGCCCGGCATGAACTGCGGCACCACGGAGTCGCCGACGGCGTAGAAGCCGACACTCTCGAAGATCAGCGACGGGTCGGCCCCGCCGAACGCCTCCGGCCGCGCGGGGATCGGCAGCGATCCCTCCCGCGCCAGCCAGATGGCGTACTGCGCGTAGGTGGACGGGTCACGCCGGACGGCGAGCTGCTCACCGTGCATGACCCCGTTGAACACCCCGGCCCCCGCCGCGACCGCCACAGCAGCGGCCACCTGCCCCACCGTGGCCCGCACGGTGTCGACCGGCCCGTGTCCGTCGGCGTCCTCCGCCACGCTGACCAGCCCGCGCGTGCCCGCCCAGCACAGCAGCCCCGCCATGGCCAGCCCGAGCGGGATCGCCACCACCGGCCGGTAGACGCCGAACGCGAGCAGCGGCAGCGCCGCCAGCAGCCACCCGGCCACGGCCAGCGCGGGCAGCACCGAGAGCGCCGCGAGCACCCGGCCCGCCGGCGGCCTCCGCATCGGGTCCAACCAGGCGATTCCCATCGGTGAGCGAGCGTATCCAACCTCAAGCCGACGGCACGCCAGGCAGCGCCGAGAACCCACCAATCATGATCACACCAAACCCCCGCCCCCAGCACACGATGACGAAAGCCAAGACCAAAGGGACGAGTCACGGGTCCACCCCACCTACGGCGGGTCGGGCAGGCCGAAGGCTTGCTATCGGCGCCCAGCCCGAGGGGTTTCCCAAAAGGCTTTTGAGTGTCCACCCCACCTACGGCGGAAAACAGAAGAAGGAGACCCCAGCCCGAGCAGGTGACCACGGCAGCACACGACGTGGCCGGCTTGGGATACCGGCAGGGCGGGCGGGGCCGGTCACGTACGTGACGGGGGGGGGGAAGATCGGGAGGGCGCGGGGGCCGGTAGCGAACGCGGCGGGACGGAAGAAGACCCAGCGCCGCGACGTGACGGGAGACAAGGAACCGGTTTGAGATGACGGCACCGCGGGCGGGGGCCGGTAGCGTACGCGGCGTGGGGGGAGATCGGGAGGGCGCGCGGCGAGCAGCCGCTCGCGTGCGCGGCGTGGTGGATGAGCGGGCCGGGTTCGGGCGGCACGGGTGGTTTCTGGCGGTCCTGGCGATCGGCGCCGCGCTGCGGGTGGTCACGATGCTCGGTTACCGGCCGGCGCTGTGGTTCCCCGACTCCTACACCTACGTGGTCACCGTCCTGCGCCCCCGGCCCGATCTGGTGCGCCCGGCGGGCTACTCGATGTTCATGAAGCTGCTGGAGCCGCTGCACTCCTTCGGCGCGGTCACCGCCGCCCAGCACCTGCTGGGGCTGGCCACCGGGGTGCTGGTCTACTGGGCCGCGGCGCGGCACACCCGGAGGTGGATCGCGACGCTGGCCGCCGCCCCCGTGCTGGTGGAGCCGTACCAGATCGAGCTGGAGCACCTGCTCGTCTCCGACACGCTGTTCATGTTCCTGGTCGTCGCCGCCGTCGCGCTCGCGCTCGCCGGACGGCCCAAGGCGGTCACGATCGGGCTGCTGCTGGCCGCCGCCTCGCTCACCAGGACCGTCGGGCAGCCGTTGATCGTGGTGCTGGTGGCCTGGTTCTTGCTGCGCCGTCAGATCAGGCCGGCCTGGATCATGCTGGTGGCCGCGGTGGTCCCGATCCTCGCGTACGGGGGCTGGTTCTACGCCACCTACCAGCGGGTCGGCGTCATCGGCGCGAACGGCGTCTTCCTCTACGCCCGCACGATGTCGTTCGCCGACTGCGCCGAGATGGACCCGCCGCCCGACCTGCGGGTGCTGTGCGACCCGCGCCCCGCCGACCAGCGGCCGCCGTCGCAGGAGTACATCTGGGCCAGGGACGCGCCGATCGTGGCCCTGCCCGGCATCACGTTCACGAAGGAGACCGACGACCTGGCCATGCGCTTCGCGCTGCTGGCGATCCGCACGCAGCCGCTCGACTACGCCGGCTCGGTGCTGGCGGAGCTGGGCCGCTCGTTCGTGTGGGGCCGCCCGGTCTACCCCGACCAGGAGATCTACGGCTACTACCAGTTCCCCGAGACCCCGCCGGGGCCGCCGGGCCGCTACCCGGCGCAGGTCGGCACCGAGTTCGCCAAGCGCTACGAGCAGGGCCCGATCGGCACCTCGATCGTGGAGCCGTACGCCGGGTGGATGCGCGCCTACCAGGACGTGGCGCGGATCCCCGGCACGGTCCTGCTGGTGATCCTGCTCGTGCCGCCCGCCGCCGTGGCGTGGCGGGCATTCCGGTACGGGCGAGGCCCGGGTTCCCCTCGTGCCCTGTGGCTGCTGCCCTGGTCGGTGGCCGTGGTGTTGTTGATCACTCCGGCGGCCGTGGCCGAGTTCGACTACCGGTACGTGCTGCCGGCGGTGCCGCTCGCCTGCCTGGCGGCGGCGCTGGCCTGCGGGAACGGTAGAGAATTTACTGATCTTATTCCACGAAATGTCCAACTCTGAGTATGCTTTGCCCCGGTATCATCACCGCTGGGTCACGGTCGATTCCTCCAGTCATGGCTGCGGCGACGCCGCCGGTGACCTAGTCTCGTGGCGCAGAACGACCGAGCCAGCGCGTGAGGCGCAGCGACGAGGCTAGGGGGCGCATGAGTGACTACAGAGGCATGTCCGTAGAGGACAGCAGGTCCGCCCCGACCCAGCCCGGCAGCAGGATGGCACGCAGGATGGCCGCCTCGGCGCCGCCTCCGCCGAAGGAGCCCGAGCGCGGCCGGCGGGCCGGAGACGGCGGCGGCGGCAAGATGCGCGTGCTGGCCTGGGTCAGCATCGCGGCCACGTCCCTCATGGTCGCCGGCTCGCTGACCGGCTACGTCGCCTACCGCGACGCGTTCGGCGCGATCGACCAGAAGAACGTCAAGGACGACATCATCAACCCCCGCCCCCGCGACACCGGCGCGCTCAACGTGCTGCTGGTCGGCTCCGACACCCGCGCGGGCGACGGCAACGCCCAGTACGGCCAGGAGACGGCCCGGCTGGCCGACGCGGGCGGCAAGCGCACCGACACGATCATCGTCCTGCACATCTCCCCCAACCGCGATCAGGCGAGGCTCGTCAGCTTCCCGCGCGACTCGATGGTGGACATCCCCAAGTGCAAGAACGAGACGACCAAACAGGAGATGCCGCCCCGCCGCGCGATGATCAACTCCGCCTACAACGACGGCGGCGTCGCCTGCACGATGTCCACCCTGGAGACGCTGACGGGCATCCGCATCAACCACTTCGTCGAGGTCGACTTCAGCGGCTTCAAGAACATCGTCGACTCGCTCGGCGGCATCGAGATCTGCCTGAAGTCCGGCGTCAACGACAAGAAGGCCAAGCTGGTCCTCCCGCCCGGCAAGAGCCTGCTCGACGGCGAGAAGGCGCTGGGCTACGTGCGGCTGCGCAGCTACGGCGACGGCAGCGACATCCAGCGCATCAAGCGCCAGCAGATCTTCCTCAGCAAGGTCATCGCCAAGGCCACCAGCAGTGACCTGCTCACCGACCCGATCAAGCTGACCGGGTTCATCAAGTCGGCCGCCCAGTCGGTGACCATGGACCCCGACCTGGCCAACAACCCGCAGAAGCTCATCGACATCGGCATGAGCGCCAAGGACCTCACCGCCAAGGGCGTCAAGCTCACCACGGTCCCGTGGATCCCCGACCCCGAGGACGAGAACCGCGTCGTCTGGCAGCAGCCGGCGGCGGGCGAGCTGTTCGACTCCATCATCAACGACACCGAGCTCCCCGAGCCCACGCCGAGCGCGACCGCCGACAAGCCGAAGGTCGCCGTCAAGCCCGGCCAGGTGCGGATCCAGGTGCTCAACGCCACCGGCGAACCGGGCAGGGCGCGCGAGGTCGCCGACCAGCTCGCCAAGGAGGGCTTCCAGGTCACCGGGCTGGGCAACTACGCCGACGCCGGCGGCCAGCCGGTCGCCGCCACCGAGGTCCGCTACCCGAAGACGGCCGAGACCGGCGCCGACCACGCCGACGTGCTGACCAAGAAGCTCAACCCCGCGCCCGACGCGACGGCCGGCAAGGTCAGGCCCACCAACACCGAGCCCTACACGCCGACGGTGGCCCCCACCACCGCGCCGGCCGCCGACGGGCCGAAGGGGCCGGTGCTCCAGCTCGTCATCGGCACCGACTTCAAGGCCGTCAAGGTCACCAAGCTGTCGGAGGCCGTGGAGAAGAACACCATCACCGCGTCCCAGCAGAAGAACGTCTGCGTGTAAGGCTCCTGCAAGTTGTCTGTGTAACCCTCAGGCCGTGAGACAGGACCTCCGGCGCCCGCTAGGGTGGTTCGGGTCGGCGACGCGGCTCGCCCTCGCGGGCGTCGCCGCCTGTCGCGTACCCCGGCCCCGAGCGAAGCTGAGCGACTTCCCTGTGTCTGACACCAAGTACTCCCCTCCGGTCCAGGTTCCCGGCGAAGAGAGTGCGGGGCCGGCGAACACAGGGGCCCGCTGGCCGCTCCCCGGCGGCGGCGGCCTCTTCGAGCGCCCTGGCCAGGAGCAGGCCGAGCCCGCCCAGAAGCCCGAGCCCGAGGCCGGGCCGCCGAAGCGCAGGCGCGACCCGTACCTCGACAACGTCAAGTTCGTGCTCATCGCGCTCGTCGTGGTGGGCCACTCGCTGGTGCCGACGCTCGACGCCGACTCCAACCGGGCGCTCTACATCTTCATCTACACCTTCCACATGCCGCTGTTCGTGCTGATCAGCGGCTACCTGTCCAGAAACTTCTGGAACTCCAACGCCAAGACCAACAAGCTCGTCGACACGTTCCTCGTGCCGTACGTGATCGTCGAGGTCGGCTACGCGGCGCTGCGCTTCTCCCTCGGGCAGAAGTGGAGCCTGACGATCATCGACCCGGCGTGGCTCAACTGGTATCTGCTGGCGCTGCTGTTCTGGCGGCTGTCGACGCCGGTGTGGAAGCGGATGAAGTTCCCGATCCCGGTGGCGATCGCGATCTACCTGTTCGCCGGGTTCTCCGAGATCTCCGGTGACTTCAGCATGGACCGGTTCTTCGGCCTGCTGCCGTTCTTCGTGATCGGGCTGGTCATGCAGCCGGAGCACTTCGAGCTGCTCAACCGGCTGTGGATCAAGATTGTCTCGGTGTTCACCATCGTCGCCGCGGCCACCGTGGCCATCCTCATCGCGCCCAGGGCCAAGCTCGCGCCGTTCTACTTCAAGAACAGCTACGAGAAGATGGACCTGTCCTGGTACATGGGGCTGGGCGTGCGCGTCGGGCTGCTGGTCTGCGCCCTGGCGCTCTGCTTCGCGGTGCTGGCGCTGGTGCCGCGGGGCGAGACGTGGTACTCCGATCTCGGCACCCGCACCCTCTATTGCTACCTGCTCCACGGCATCCCGGTGCTCATCGCCAAGGAGCAGGGCTGGCTCAACCTGCCGTGGCTGCACGGCCCGCTCGGGGCGCTGGCAATCAGCTTCAGCTGCTTCGCGCTGGCGATCGTGCTGTGCCTGCCGGAGACCCGGACGGTCTTCAAGTGGGTGCTGGAGCCGCGCCTGACCTGGCTCTATCGCCGTCCTTCCAGAAGTTAAGCGGTAGTTCCCCCCGCATTCACGCCCTTGACCCGGTCGGCGCGGAGCATCGACGCATGCGGGTATGCGTTGCCACCGTCGTCCATCATCCCGAGGACGCCCGGATCATGCATCGGCAGATCAGGGCGCTGCTCGACGCCGGCCACGAGGTGACCTACGTCGCGCCGTTCACCTACCACAACGTGACGCCCACCCCACGGCTCACCGCCGTCGACGTGGCGCGCGAGGCGGGCCCGGGCCGGGCCCGGTCGGCTCTCAGGCGCGGCGTGCGGGGCGCCGACCTCCTGCTCGTGCACGACGCCCGTCTCCTCCGCGCGCTGCCGTACCGCCGCCCTCCGGTCGTCTGGGACGTACGCGAGGACGTCTCCGAGGCCAGGCTGGCGCGGGCCGCACGCAGGTGCCACGTGATCACACCGGACGTGGTGCCCGAGGCCACTCTCGTGGCGCCGGAGCCGCCCCCTCCCGGGGAGACGAGAGTGGTCCACATCGGCCGGCTGTCGGCCGCCAGGGGCGTGAACGAACTCATCGGCCTGGCCCGGCGGCTGGCCCCGCACGGCATCCGGATGGACCTCATCGGCCAGGCCGACCCGGCGGCGCGCCCGCTGCTGCGCGACGCCCAGCGGGTCGGCCTGCTGGACTGGTTCGGCCACGTGCCGCTCAGGCACGCGCTGCGGATGGCCGAGGGCGCGCTGGCCGGCCTGTCGCTGGCCGGTCCAGCGGTGACCGGGCCGCCCACCAAGATCCTCGACTACCTGGGCCGGGGCCTCCCCGTCGTGACCACCTCGCAGGGCGCCGGGGTGGTGGAGCGGGCGGGCTGCGGCTTCGTGGTCCCGCTGGACGTGGACGCGGCGCTCGACGCCGTGCTCGACCTGAAGGAGAGCCCCGAGCTGCGCCGGTCGCTCGCCGCGCGCGGGCACGCGCACGCCCGCACGCACCACCACTGGCCGGACCACGCGCCGGCGTTCGTGGCCCGGATGGAAGGCTGGGCCGGGATTCCCGCCCGCGCCCCGTCGTTCGCGGTACAGAGCAGGTCCGCGGGGTGATGGTCACGGCGTCCGGCGGTTGATGTACTAGACGCCATGGCATCGCATCTGATCCAGGGCCGGACGGTGAGCATGCCCGTCCGGGTACGGGACGTCATGGTGTGTGGCGCTCTCTACCTGGTCCGGGCCGACGCCGCACGGGCCGTGCTCGCGTATTCGGGGCTGGACGTGGCCGAGGTGCTGCCCGGCAAGGCCGTCTGCGTGCTGGTGTTCGCCGACTACCGCGACGGCGATCTCGACTCCTACCACGAGTTCGGCATGGCGTTCCTGATCCGTCGGCCGGGGGCGACGGGCTCGGTGGGGCTCGCCGACCTGCGGAACGCGGCCGCGTTCGTCCACTGGATGCCGGTCGACCAGGGCTTCACGCTGGAGGCGGGGCGCTCGCTGTGGGGCGTGCCGAAGGAGCTGGCCGACATCGACCTGCGGCTCGGCTCCCCGTACAAACGGTGTGTCCTGAGCAGGGACGGCAGGCTCGTGCTCGACATGCTGGTCAAGCCCGGCGCTCCGCTGCCCGGACCGGGCCCGGTGATCGCCCTGGACGCCTACACGCACCGCGACGGGCTCACCCGGCGCATCCCGTGGACCGTCCAGACCCGCGGCCTCCGCGTGCGCCCCGGCGGCGCGCTGATCCGGCTGGGCAACCATCCCATCGCCAAGGAGCTGAGCGAGCTGGGCCTGCCCAAGCGCCCCCTGCTGGCCGGCACGGTCGCGCACGCCACCATGGCCCTGGAAGAGGCCGAGCTCGTCCGCTAGCGGGCGAACGCGGCCAGCCCTGCCCGCCAGGCGCCGTCGAGGTCGGCACCTGGCGGGAAACGACCGTCGAGCTCCAGCATCACCATGCCGTGCGCGAAGGCCCACACGGCCCGCGCCAGCAGCGGGTCACCGTCGACGGCCTTGACCAGGGGCAGAGCCGTCCGGTCCTCCAGTCCGGCGGGCAGAAGTCCGCGCGGCAGCGGCCCGGTGCTCATCAGCCGGTAGAGATGGGGGTGGGCCAGCGCGTAGGCGCGGTAGGCCCGCGCCAGCACTCCCAGGCCGCCCTGCGACGCTTCCAGGGCCCGCGCCAGGTCCTGCATGGCGATCGCGATCACCTCGGCCTCGACGGCGCTCTTGTCGGGGAAGTGCTTGTAGAGCGAAGGGGCCCGGATGCCCAGCCGCCCGGCCAGCGCCCGCATGGTGAGCGCCTCCGCGCCGCCCTCCTCGACGAGGCGCAGGGCCGCCTCAACGATCTGCCGTGACCGCTCGGACACGCCGGCTCCCATCCCGTTCCCGTAGTCCGTAACCGAACGCGCGATCGGCGGCGATGTGCATCAGCCAGGCGAGCCCGGCGGTCCACGTCGGCACTCCGCC
This sequence comes from Nonomuraea sp. NPDC049486, assembly GCF_040676925.1. Lineage (NCBI taxonomy): Bacteria > Bacillati > Actinomycetota > Actinomycetes > Streptosporangiales > Streptosporangiaceae > Nonomuraea > Nonomuraea sp. NPDC049486. The sequence continues at coordinate 346,821 of NZ_JBFAPV010000001.1, read as the reverse complement.
GATCGGCCAGAATACGTATCCAACCAGCAGCAGGAGGGGCGCCCACGCCCGGTGTGCCGCGTTGTAGAACGGCACCGCCCGCGGTGACAGCCGTCCACCGCCGGCCTTCCTCGCCCCCACGAGCATGGCCAGGTCCGGCAGGATCGCGAAGACCACCGCTGTGACCCAGGACATCCCCCCGTGCTTGGCCACCTCGAAGACGATGAAGGCCAGGCAGAAGATCGCCAGACCACCCCACGCCGCTCTTCTCATGACTGCTCCCACGTCGGCTAACACTGTTAGCCAAAGGCTAAGGCTAACAGCGTTAGCCGTCAAGCGGGGAAAAGCCCTCGCCGTGACGGCGAGGGCTTTCAGACGATGGGCGGGCGGCCGAGCTTCACCATGCGCCAGGCCGTCTTCCAGGCCATCGGGCGGCGCTCGCCCGCGGGTGTGCGCAGGCCCTCGAAGAACCCGGTGAACCATGCCTTCAGCGAGTCTTTGGAGCCGCGCTCCCTGATCAGGGTCAGCACCACCCAGTCGAGCAAGTAGAGCGCCGCCAGCGGCCACGGCAGGTTGCGGCGGGCCAGCCACACCCGGTTGCGCGCGTTGAGCCGGTAGAACTCGGCGTGGCGGGTCGGCGGCACCTGGGGGTGGTACATCACGGTCTCGGCGTCGTACTCGATCCGGTAGCCCTCGCCGAGCAGCCGCCAGGCCAGGTCGGTCTCCTCGTGCGCGTAGAAGAACCGCTCCGGCAGCCCGCCCACCTGGAGGAAGGCCGAGCGGCGGACGGCGGAGGCGCCGCCCAGGAACGTGGTGACCGGTGAGCTGCGCTCCGGGTCGCCGGCGCGCAGGCGCGGGACGTGACGTCGCTGGCCGATGCCGCCGTCGGGGTCCATCACCCGGAAGGAGATGACGGCCAGGTCGGGCTCGGTGGCGAAGCGGTCGCGGACGTGCGCGGCCACTTTCTGGTTGGCGTACCAGCCGTCGTCGTCGAGGAACAGCACCACGTCACCGGAGCACTCCTCGACCCCGCGGTTGCGGCCCGCGGGTATGCCCGTATTGTGGTCGAGCCGGATCGTCTTCACGGTCGCCGACGAGCCAGCGGGGGGCGTCGCGGACAGCTCGGGCACGTCTGCGCCGTTGCCCACGATCACCACCTCGACGTCACCGTCGATCTGGTTGAGCGCGGACTCGACCGCCCGGTCCAGCTCCGCGACCCGGTTTCCCATGGTGAGGATGACGCACGAGATCTTCAACGAATCATCGTCCTGACGCGTTGAGAGCACGGGCGGAGCAATCTTTCATGATCACCGAGTCTGCTGGGTGGCTTATTTCCTGATATTGGTGGAGCTAAGCGTATCGGAACCGGTAGTGAACCCCCACCGAACCGGGGATGTCCGATCAATACGACGGACGAGAAGCCCTGCCGGTTCCGAGAATCGCATCACGCCAGCCGCCTCGACGCGAGAATGCTGACCAAATGCAGGACAACCTGTAGCCCTGCCGCGAACACACAGGCCACGACGAGCACCCGGGTGGCCGCCAAATCGCCCCGCACCACGTCGATCACCGCCGTCGCGAGCGCGAGCAGCGACAGCTCGATCGGCTGCACGATCCGGTGGAACCCGGTCGCCGCCAGGACCCGCCTGCCGAGCCCCAGCAGCCCTGAGCGGAACTGCACGGCGGCGGACTCGGTCGCGGCGGGCAGGCCGCCCTTGGCCCGCGCCACCTCCACCAGGTCGGACTCCGCCTTGATGAGGATCGCGCCGAGCGCCGCCGCGAAGCCCAGCACGGTGTACCAGTCGGGCAGCACGGCCGACGCCCGCCAGCCCAGCCCGGCCAGCAGCGCCGCCTCGGCGAAGTAGGCGCCGACCCGGTCGAGGTAGACGCCGGTCAGCGAGGTCTTGCCGGTCCACCGGGCCAGCTCGCCGTCGGAGCAGTCGAGCAGCAGGTAGACCTGGATCAGCAGGGCGGCGGCCACGGCCGCCCACAACCCCGGCAGCGCGATCACCACCCCGGCCGCGACCCCCGCCACCGTCATCACCCAGGTGAGCTGGTTGGGCGTGACGCTCGTCCTGGTCATCAACCAGGTGACGTAGATCGACAGCCTGCGCATGTAGAGCACGCCCGCCCAGTGCTCGCCGTTGCGGCGCTCCAGGTGACCGGCGGGCTGGGCGACCCCGCGCAGCTCAGCGACCGAAGGCCCGGACATAGTCCTCCACCCGATCGCGGATCTCGGAGTCCTGCAGGCGCAGGTGCTCCAGGATCGTGTAACGGCCGGGACGGGTGGCGGGCGCGAGCGAGACCGCGGCGGTGAACTGCTCGCTGCTCAGCCCGATGTCGCCGGGGGTCACCGGCAGCTGGTGCTGCCGCAGGCAGCCGACCACCTGCTTGAGCCGGGCCTCGTCCTCCCTCAGGAAGTAGCAGAAGGCGGTGCCGACCCCGGCGAGCTCGCCGTGGTTGGAGGTGCCGGGGAAGAGCTGGTCCACGGCATGCATGATCTCATGGTCGCCACCGCTCGCGGGCCGCGATGAGCCGGCGACCACCATCGACATGCCCGACAGGATCAGCGACTCGGCCAGAACGGTCAGGAACGCGTCGGACTCGACGGAGTCGGCCCTGCCGAGCAGCGCCTCGGCGGCCGTGCGCGCCATCGAACAGGCCAGCCCGTCTATCGGCTCGCCGCGCTCGACGTGGCTGAGCTGCCAGTCCTCGCACGCCGACAGGTTGGCGAGCACGTCGCCGACGCCCGAGCGGACCAGCGACTGCGGGGCCTTGTGCACGAAGTCGAGGTCGACCAGGACGGCCAGCGGCATCGGCACACCGAACGTGCCCTTGCCGCCCTCGTACAGCAGGGAGGCCGTCGGCGAGCAGATGCCGTCGTGGGACAGGTTGGTGGCCACCGCGACCATGGGGATGCCGGCCAGCGAGGCGGCGTACTTGGTCGTGTCGATGGTCTTGCCGCCGCCCACGCCCACCACCACCTCGTAGGCGCCCTTCCGCAGGTCGGCGCCGAGCGAGACGGCGGCTTCCACGCTCCCGTCGGAGACGCGGAACACCTGGGCCTCGTCCAGCGTCGGCGCGATCAGGCTCTCTATGTGGTCGCCCTGGCCGGGGCCGACGGCCACCGCGACCCGGCCGGAGGTGGCGACCCTGCTGTCGGCGAGCAGCGCGCCGAGCTCCGCGACGGCACCGCGCCTGACCTCCATCTGGATCGGCGCGGGCAGCATCCTCGCAAGAAGCGGCATCCGGCCCCCTCAGTAGTGGACGGCGATGGTGCGGGCCTTGGCCAGGTCGTCGTGGTTGTCCACTTCGACCCAGTCGACCTCGCCGATGGGGGCGACGTGGATGGCCTCGCCTCGCTCGACCATCTCCTGGTAGCCGTCTTCGTAGTAGAGCTGCGGGTCGCGCTCGAAGGTGGCCTTGAGCGCGTCGGCCAGCCGCTCGGCGGCGCCCGGCCGGATGAGCGTGGCGCCGATGTACTCGCCGTACGCGTCGGACGGGTCCATCAGCTTGGTGATGCGGCGCAGCGCCCCCTCCTCGGAGAGCGTGACCTTCATCTCCTCGTCGGCCAGCTTCTTCACGTCGTCGACGGCGAGCAGGATGTCGCTGGTCTCGGGCGCGGCGAGCAGCGTCTTCTCGACCGAGACGGGGTGCACGGTGTCGCCGTTGACCAGCAGCGCGCCGCGGCCGAAGTAGTCACGCGCGCACCACAGGGAGTAGGCGTTGTTCCACTCCTCGGCCTTGTCGTTGTGCACGAGGGTGAGCTCGACGCCGTGACGCTCCTCCAGCTCGCGCTTGCGCTCGTGTACGGCCTGCGCCGCGTAACCGACGACGACCACGACCTCGCGCAGGCCCACGGCGGCCAGGTTGCGCAGCGAGATGTCCATGATCGTGGTCTCGCCGTCGACCGGCACGAGCGCCTTAGGCAGCGTGTCGGTGTACGGCCGCAGGCGTCGTCCGGCTCCAGCGGCCAGCACCATTCCCAGCAACGTGCACTCCTCAGTCGAGCATGACTACGTAGGCCCAAAGGTTAGTTGGCTTTCGGCCTCGTGAGGGTAATCCGCCGTTAGTCTTGCGTTCCCGTGTCCGCCGTGCGCACCCCGGTCCTGGGCGCGGCGAGCCAGCATGTGAGGCTCTCCCACCCGAAAGCGCCCCACAGATACACCGCCAGCAGCACGAACCCACCGGTCACCCAGCCCACGAGGGCGAACAGGCCGAGCACCAGCATCCGCCCCTCCCAGCCGAGGCCGAGCGCGGCCAGCCAGGGCGGCGGGTAGACCTGCTGGCGCAGCCGGTAGACCAGGTCGTAATGGTGGAAGGCGGCCGCCCCGAGCAGCAGGAAGATCAGCACCGGGGGCACACCGTGGGCGAAGCCGCAGGCGGCGATGAAGGCGTACTCGATCCCGCGCAGGATCGGCGGCGCCATCCAGTCGAGCCGGCCGTCGTGCGGATGGGAGCTGCCCGGCCCGGCCAGCAGCAGCGTGACGAGCGGCGCGAACACCGCCAGCCCGCCGGCCCCCGCGACCCCCATCAGCAGCAGGATCCCGATGACGAAGGCGGCGGCGACGAGCGGCGGCAGCGGCGGGAGCTGCCCGGCCACGAGCATGCCCATGCCGCGTGAGAGCGGCCCGTCGTCGCGGTAGGCCACGACCTTGCCCCGGGGCACCGGCACCATGTGGACAGAGCTCATTCAGCAGACCTCATCATCCGGCCGACGAGCTGGTAGGCGGCGGCCACCGCGCCCCAGCCGAGCAGCGCCACGAACGTGACCCGGGCGTCGGACACCGCGGCCGTGACCGCGATCAGCGCCGTACGCTCCCCGATGGGCAGCACGACCATCCTGCGCAGCCAGTGGACCGCGGAGCCGTGACGCACCCGCTGGGCGATCCTGAGCAGCCCCTGCCGAGGGCGGCGGCGCCCGGCGTCGGACGGCTCCAGCAGCGAGCGCGATGGCCTGGCAGGCAGCGCGCCGGTCTGGCCGGCGTCCCACACGGACCCGGCGTACGCGAACTGGAGCGAGTGGCGGACGGCCTGCAGCATCATGGCGGCGACGGCGAGGAACCAGATGCCGTCGGGGTTGCCGCCGCCGTGCGTGGCCGCGTAGCCGTAGGCCAGCCCCACGTAGACCGCGTACTCCTTGAACCGGTCGGCCATCCCGTCGGCCCACGCGCCGAGCGGCGTGTACCCGCGCGTGTAGCGGGCGAGCTGGCCGTCGAGGCAGTCGAGCGCGAACGACAGGTAGAAGAGCAGGGCCCCGGCCACCAGCGCGACCCTGCCGCCCTGGGAGAACCAGACCGCCGCCAGCACGGCCACGGCGACCGAGACGCCGGTGACGGCGTTCGGGGTGAGCTTGAGCGCGTGCGCGGGCCTGATCAGATGGCGGGTCAAGGGCGAGACGAGGTATGAGGTGAAGAAGCCGTCGTCGGACTTCACCGCGCCGTCGAGGCGGACCTGGTCCTCGTCCACCTCCGCGAGCCGCTCGATCGCGGCGTCGGCGGAGGCCTGGCCGGTGGGCCGCACGCAGTGGAGCGGCCCGAGCGCCGCCGTGCGCACCGGCACCCCGGATCTGACCAGCCCGACCAGCAGCAGGTCGACGGTCTCGACAGGGGTGACGGGGCCGAGCCTGCCCGACTCCGCCAGCTCCGCCAGCTCCTCCGCGACCTCGGCGAGCACGCCCAGGTCGGCCTCGCCGGCCTGCAGCCCGCCGGCGAACGCGGTGTTGGCCTCCGGCACGGTGTGGAACGAGCTGCCCGCCGCGGTGATCCGCCCGCCCTCGACGCGGAGCGGCGGCCGGGTCGGCCCCGCCGCGGCCTCGCCGTCGACCAGCGCCCGCGTGTCGCGCGCCGGGTGCTCCAGCAGTACGGCCAGCGCCTCCGTGTGGGCCACCAGGTCGCCGGGCAGCAGGGCGACCGGCCCCGACGCCACGCGCGCCAGCTTGGCCACCACGCGCAGGTCGGCGGCGAGCCCGCCGGCCGACGTCAGCACCTGGACCTCGCGGGTGGGCAGGGTCGCGAGCTGGTCCGCGAGCCGGTCGGTGAGCGTGCCCTCGCGGCAGCCGAGCCGGGCCGCCGGTGTCGTGGCGAGCAGCACGATCGTGCCGCTCTCGGTGAGCGAGTCGGTCAAGGCGCGGGTCCTCCCGTTTGATGAGGGAGCGCGTGGCACACAGCGTAGCGATCGGGCCACGCGATAGCACGGACCAGTACCGTTACCCTCGAACTATGATTTCTCGGCTGCCCTCCATCGGCGTGGTGCTCGCGGGCGGCACAGGCCGGCGTGTCGGCCACAGTGAGCCGAAGCAGCTCATCAAGCTGGCCGGGCGGACGATCCTGGAGCACACGATCGAGCTGTTCGACGCCTCTCCCGACGTCGACGAGGTGGTCGTGCTGATGACGCCGGGGTTCGTGGAGCCGGTGCGCGAGCTGGTGCGGCGGTGCGGTTTCGGCAAGGTGACCGCGATCGTCGAGGGCGGGGCGAGCCGGACCGAGAGCACCTGGCGGGCCCTTCAGGCGGTGGGCGAGCGGGAGTGCAACGTGCTCCTGCACGACGCCGTGCGGCCCTTGCTGGAGCCCCGGATCATCACCGACTGTGTCCGCGCCCTGGAGACGTACGAAGCCGTCGAGGTGGCGATCCCCAGCTCCGACACGGTGCTGGTGGCCGAGGACGACATCGTGCGCGAGGTGCTGGACCGGTCGCGGCTGCGGCGGGCGCAGACGCCGCAGGCGTTCCGGCTGTCGGTGATCCGCGAGGCGTACCGGCGGGCGATGGCCGATCCCGGCTTCGCCACCCGGCAGGCGACCGACGACTGCGGCGTGGTGCTGCGTTACCTGCCGGAGGTGCCGATCTACCTGGTGCCGGGCAGCGAGCGCAACATGAAGGTCACCCACCCGATCGACCTGTCCATCGCCGACCAGCTACTGCGCCTGGCCGCCGCCGGCACGCCCGCGCCCGCCCCGCCCGACTACCGGCGGGTCCTCTCCGGCCGCACGGTCGCGGTGTTCGGCGACGGCGCCGTCCTCGCCGTCCTGGCGTCCGGATACGGCGCGGTGGTGCGGTGCTTCCCCGCGGACCTGGCCCGTACGGAGGAGCAGGCGGCCAAGGCCCTGGCCGAGGCGGGCCCGGTGCACCACGTCATCCACCTCGCGGGGCCGCGCCCCGGTTCGCTCGCGGCGGCCGACGCGGAAGCCCTGGCCCTGGCCTGCCTCGGGGCGTCGAACGTCGCCAGGGCCGCGTACCCGCTCCTGCGCGAGACCGGCGGCACCCTCGTCCTCCAGGCAGACGGCGGCGACGGCAGCGTCGCCGCCCCGGCCCGTGCGGCGACCGCCGAGCTGGCCCGAGCCCTCGCCTCCGAATGGGCAGCCGACGACATCCGCGTCAACGCGGTCCTCACGACCGACCCCCACCGGACGGCGCGGACCTGCCTGGACGCGCTCGCCTCCGGCCTGACCGGACAGGTCATGGAAGGCTGATCCCACGCTCACGCACCGTACGGAACGGTGCGTGGCGTCAGCGGGATGGGCGGGCCAGTTTGCGGGGGCTGGTGAGGAAGCCCCAGCCCCATGACATGTGCATGGTCGCGTACACCACCGGCAGCCGCAGCCTGGCCGACCAGGGCAGCCCGCTTCCGGTCAGCGCCGAACCCGCCACGATGGCCGCGGCGTATCCGCCCGGGACGACCAACCCCAGGGGGAAGAACGGCGCGACCACCAGCCCGAGCAGGATGGCCAGCACGGCGGCAGGCGGCGCGAGGTAGCGCAGGTTGATCGTGCCCTCGTGGGTGCGCGCCACCACCCGGCGCCATCTGCCGTAGTGGAAGTACTGCTTGGCGAGCGCCTTGACGTTGGGCCGAGGCCGGTAGGAGACCCGCATCCGCGGCTGGAACCACACCAGGCCGCCGGTCTGGCGGATGCGGTGGTTCATCTCCCAGTCCTGGGCGCGCTGGAAGTGCTCGTCGTAGCCGCCCACCCGGGCCAGCGCGGAGCGCCTGAACACGCCGAGGTAGACCGTGTCGGCGGGCCCGGCCGTGCCGCCGACGTGGAAGGCCGCCGCGCCCACGCCGATCTTGGAGGTCATCGCGCACGCGACGGCCTGCTCGAACGGGCTGACGCCCTCGGCCGCCATCACGCCGCCGACGTTGTCGGCTCCTGTCTCGTACAGGGTCTCGACCGCCACCCGCAGGTAGTCGAGCGGGAGCATGGCGTGGCCGTCGACCCTGGCGATGATGCCGTTGCGGGAGGCGGCGATGGCGGCGTTGAGCGCGTTGGGTGTGCGGCCCGTGGGGTTGGGCACGACGGTCACCCGGCGGTCGGCGGCGGCGATGGCGTCGGCGACCTCTTGCGTGCGGTCGTGTGACGGACCGACGGCGAGGACGACCTCGATCTCACCCGGGTAGTGCTGGGCGAGCACCTGGTCGACGGCTTCGCGGAGATGGCGTTCCTCGTTGAGGACCGGCATGACGACGGAGATGGGGGGCCAGCCACGCGTCTCCGCTGGCGCGTGCGGCGAGTCGGGGAACTGCTTCATGGCGGGGCTCACGCTACTGTACGACCACGGGAGGACGGCAATCGAGAGCGCAATCCTCCGGCGGCACGGAGGGGGACGGTCATGCGCGACCCAGGCGAGGAGGACGCCGGGGTGATCGTGGGCGGCGACGCCTACGGCGGCGTCAAGCTCGCCGGCGGGCGGCGCAGGCCGCGCAGGAGCGCCAGGGTGCGGCGGCGCAACGCGGTCCTCGCGGGCCTGCTGTCCACGGGCGTCCTGATCGGCACCGGCGTGGTGTGGGCGACGCCGCGCCAGATCGGCACGGTCGACGCGGGGGTCGAGGAGACCGCGCCGCGCGGGGCGGAGAACATCCTGCTGGTGGGCGTCGACAAGCGCGACGACCTCACCCGCAAGAAGCAGAACGAGCTCAAGCTCGGCCGCGAGTCGGGCCAGCGCACCGACACCATGATGGTGATCCACCTGTCGGAGGACCACAGCCGGATCACCGTGGTGAGCCTGCCGCGCGACACCTGGACGACGATCCCCGGCAAGGGCGATCACAAGATCAACTCGGCCTACCAGTTCGGCGGCCCGAAGCTCACCGTGCAGGCCGTGCAGCAGGCCACCGGCCTGAAGATCAACCGGTACATCGAGGTCAACGTGCTGGGCTTCATCGACGTGGTCGACTCGCTCGGCGGCGTCACCGTCTGCACGCCCGTGCCGATCAACGACCCGAAGACCGGTCTCAACCTCGCCGCCGGCACCCACGAGCTGCAGGGCGCGCAGGCGCTGGGTTACGCCCGCACCCGCGCCACCGCCCGCTCCGACCTCGACCGGATCGACCGGCAGCAGCAGGTGATCTCGGCCCTGCTCAACCGGGCGCTGAGCGCCGACACGCTGGCCAACCCGGCCAAGCTGGCCTCGTTCGTCAACACCACGCTCGGCACGATCAAGGTCGACCCCGACGACGGGCTGCTCGGGCTGGCCACCCAGCTGCGGGACGTCAAGCTCGACAACGTGCAGTTCGCCGACGTGCCGCTGGAGGACGTCGACTTCCGCACCTCCACGGGCGAGTCGGCGGTGCTGTGGGACAAGCAGAAGGCGCGTGAGCTGTTCCGGGCCATCGAGGCCGACCAGGACCTGATCAAGCCCACCCCCAAGGCGAGTCCCTCGGCCAAGGCCTCGGCCGGGCCGACGTCCGTCCCGCCGCAGCAGATCTCGGTCAAGGTGCTCAACGGCACGCTGATCACCGGGCTCGGCGCCCGGACGCGCACCGCGCTGGTCGCGTACGGCTTCCAGGTGCCCGAGGACGCCGGCAACACCGCGCGCAAGGACCACAAGAAGACCGTGGTGCGCTACGGCCCCGGCCAGGAGGCCGCCGCCCGCACGGTCGCCGCCGCCATCCCCGGGTCCGACCTGCGGAAGGCGGACGTCAAGGAGATCGAGGTCGTCATCGGCGCCGACCAGCCGAAGGTGGCCAAGCCCAAGGCCTCCACGACGCCGTCGGCGCGGCCGAGCGCTTCCCCATCTGCGGAAACGGCAACGCAGAACATCTGCAAGAAATAGGTTAACAATCAGCCAAGGGGGCACCCTTTCCCCATGATTGTCAGGTCTTGGCAGGAGGAACTCTGCACGGTCCTGCGCGTCTCCGGGGAGCTCGACGTGGCGGGCGCTCCCCGGCTGCGCGCCGAGCTGGAGCCGGTCCTGTCCTCCCCCGGCCCGCTCATGCTCGTGATGGATCTGAGCGAGGTGCCGTTCTGCGACTCGGTGGGGCTGGGCGTGCTGGTCTCGACGCACAACCACGCGCGGCGCACCGGCGGCAGGCTGATCCTGGTCCTCCAGGAGGGCATGATCAGCCACCTGCTGACGATCACCAACCTCGACCGCCACTTCGAGACGAGCCCCTCGCTCACGGACGCCCAGGCGGCGCTCGCCGCCGCGGCGTAGCCCTGCCCAGGGATGCGAGACGATGTCATCGTCCCTGCGGTTCTCCTGTGGAGGCATTGGCGTTGTTCGAGGAGTTCCCCGAGCCCGCGCGGTCCCAGCTCGTGGCCGCCCACGACGAGGGCAGGACCCGGCCGGAGTGGTGTTTCACTGACGGGCCCGTCCGGCTGGCGTTCTGGGCGCCCTTCGCCGGCGCGGAGCCGATGATCGTCTGGCAGTTCACGGCCGGCCCCGACCCGGCCGCCGCCTCGCGCCTGCTGCGCCGCGCCCTCGCCGCCGCCGGCGTCCCGAAGGTCATCCATGACATCTCGCTGCCGTCCGGCCTGTCGCCGCTCATCGACCGTGCGGTCGAGCACGAGTCGCTGACCGGCGCCGGGTTCGCGCTGGAGGTCGAGCGGCTGCTGCTCGAATGGCGGCCAGGCGGCGACCTGCCCGCCGACCCCGGCCGGCTGACCTACCGCCCGGCCAGGGAGCTCGACCCGGCCGAGGTGCTCGACCTGCTGGTGCGCATCTCGTACGGGTCGCTCGACCACGACACCCGGGTGGAGCTGGCGACGGTGGGGGCCGAGCACGAGGCGCGCTGGATGTACGACGACCTGATGAACCGCAAGGGCAAGCCCGGCTGGTTCGTGATCGGCTGTCTGGACGGCGAGCCGGTCGGCCTGGTCGCGCCCGACGACCACTCGATCGCCTACATCGGGGTGGTGCCGGATCATCGCGGCCACGGCTACGTCGACGACCTGCTGGCCCACGGCACCCGCACGCTCGCCGAGGCCGGGGTCCAGCGCGTCGTGGCCGCCACCGACGTGGCCAACGCCCCGACCGCGGCGGCGTTCCTGCGGGCCGGATACTCCGAGGCCGGCCGCCTGCACCGCTACTACTGGCGACTCCGTGATGGGATGTCCTCGTGAGACTTGGTGTGATCTTCGACCGGGATCTGCCGCCGGAGCGGCTCGTGCCGGTGGCGCGGGCGCTCGACGCCCTGGACCGGGTGGACGACCTGTGGGTGGTCGAGGACCTGGGCTGGACCGGCGGCGTCTCCTCCGCCGCCACCGCCCTGGCCGTCACCTCCCGGCTGCGCGTGGGCATCGGCATCGCCCCGGCGCCGCTGCGCAACCCGATGCTGCTGGCCATGGAGCTGGCCAACCTGGCCCGGCTGCACCCCGGCAGACTGGCCGCCGGGATCGGCCACGGGGTGCCGGCGTGGATGGCCCAGGCGGGGGCCGCGCCGCCGTCGCCGCTGGCCCTCCTGGAGGAGACGATCACCTCCGTACGGGCGCTGCTGAGGGGCGAGACGGTCACCATGGCGGGCCGGTCGGTCCAGTTGGACGGGCTGTCGCTGGTGCACCCGCCGCGTGAGGTCCCGCCGGTGCTGGCGGGCGTCAAGGGTCCCCGCTCGCTGGCCCTGTCCGGACGGGTGGCGCAGGGCACGATCCTGCCCGAGGGCCTCGGTCCCGACCAGGTCAGGCAGGCGCTCGGCCAGATCTCCCCCACCGGTGATCACGAGCTCGCCGCCTTCACCTACCTGCACGTCGGGCCGGGCTTCCCCGCCCACGTGGCCGAGGGCCAGGCCGAGTTCCTGGGCGTGCCGCCGGAGGAGGTGGCGAGCGCCGTCGGCACCGCCGAGGAGGCCGCGGCGCACGTCAGGGCCCTGTGGTCGGCGGGCGCCGGCACCGTGCTGGTCCGCCCGGTCGCCGCCGACCCGGTCCCCCACGTGGAGGCCCTCCTCACCGCGCTCTGACCCGTACCGGGATCTGGCCGAAAGGCGGACGGCGATCGGCCGGACGGCCGATCCGCGCCCACCGGCGCCCCGGCCACGATCGGAAGCATGAAGCGGACCTTGACAGTGGCAGCGGTGATCGCCGGGATGGCCGGGCTCGCCGGTTGCGGCGCGACCTTCGACGACACCGAGACGCACTCCGCGCGGGCGTTCGCCCACTCAGGGGCGACGCTGGTCGTCAAGTCCTCCGTGGGCGGCCTGCGCTTCCTGCCGGGCACGGCCGGCGAGGTCCGGGTCGACCGGTGGCTGGAGGGGAAGGCGGCCAGGGACGGCAACGCCTCCTGGTCGTTCCGAGGGGGCGTGCTCCGGCTGAGCGCCGACTGCACCATGGTGTTCGGCACCTGCGGCGCCCGCTACCACGTACGGGTGCCGCCGGGGACGAGGCTCGTGGTCGACGGCTCCGACGACGGCGTCATCCTGAAGAACCTCGACCAGGACGCGGACGTCTCGACCCGCGGTCCCATCACGGCCGAAGGGACGTCGGGCAGGCTGCGCCTCCTGGGCGGCGAGGAGCCGATCAAGGGCTCGGGCCTCAAGTCGGCCGACGTGCGGGCCCGGACGGTGAGCGGCTCGATCGCGCTGGCCTTCGCCGTCGCGCCCGTCAAGCTGGACGCCCGGTCGCGGGAGGGCGGGGTGACGGTGGCGGTGCCGCGCGAGAAGTACGCGATCACCGCCGAGTCCGCCGAGGGGTCCGAACGCTCCGAGCTGAAGAGCGCCAGGAGCGATCGGACGATCGTCGCCAGAAGCGAATCCGGAAATATCCGGATCAAGGGGGTTGGTTGATCCGGCGGCCGTGCTCCCGGCTCCCGGGTCAGTCGCCGTCCTGGTCGTTGTCGTCCTGGCCGTCGTCCTGGTCGTCGTTCTGCTGGTTGGTGTTGACGACATCCGGGTCGTCGTCGCCGTCGTCGCCACCGCCTCCGCAGGCGCCGGTCAACCCGAGCACGGCCACCATCGCGGCGGCCGCGAGCATCGACCTGTGACTCCTCCGACGCAGCATGCGCATCTCCCTTGATCAGTGTCTTTACCGTCGTTTCCTCCTTATCCACCATCAGCCCGGTTTAACAGGAGGAAGACCTGATTAGGTAAACGACCGGTCGTTCATATAGTCTGCCGGTATGACACACGACGGCCGCCGGCTGCGCGGCCAGCGGAGCCGGGAGGCGATCCTCGATCAGGCCGTGAGCCTGGCCTCCGTGGAGGGCCTCGACGGGCTCTCGCTCGGCCGGCTGGCCACCACGCTCGGCATCAGCAAGTCGGGCTTCTTCGCCCACTGGCGCGACAAGGAGCAGCTCCAGCTCGACGCCGTCGACTGGGCGGCCCGCCAGTGGACCGAGCAGATCATCTCTCCCGCGCTGCGCGCGCCGGCGGGCGTCCGGAGGCTGTTCGCGCTGCACGAGCTGCGGCTGCGCTTCTACGCCGACCGGGTGCTGCCCGGCGGGTGCTTCTTCCTGGCGGCGCAGACCGAGTTCGACGACCGGCCGGGAGAGGTGCGCGAACGCGTCTCCCAGGCGCTGCGCGACTGGCTGGCGTTCATCCGGAGGCTCGTCGCCGAAGCGATCTCGCTGGGCGAGCTCCGGCCCGACGTCGATCCCGGGCAGCTCGCGTACGAGATCGAGGCCCTCGGCGAGCTGGCCGTCACCCACACCCGCCTGCTCGACGACCACCGGGCCGTCGAGCACGCCCGCCGCGCCGTCCTGCAGAGGCTGCGCGCCCTCTGCCCCGACCCCGCACTGCTACCGGAGGATTGAATGACCGACGAAGGACACTACGAGTCCGTCCACGTCCACTTCGACGACCTCGACGTCATGGGCCTGTTGCACAACTCGCGCTACGCCCTGCTGGTGGAGCGGGCGATCGGCGCCTACTGGACCAGGCTCGGCTGGTCGCCCGATCCTGCCACGTCGGCGTTCAAGGACGTGTCCTTCGCCGTGCGCGAGTTCAAGATCTCCTATGAGGCGCCGGTCATGGGGGCGGGCGAGCTGGCGGTGCGTCTCTGGATCGAGCGCATGGGGCGCAGCAGCGTGGTGTACGGCTTCCTCGTGCTGTCCCCCGATCATGAGATCACCCACGCCGAGGGCTACCGCGCCAACGTCAACCTCGACCCGGTCACGTTCCGCCCCACGCCCATCAGCGACGAGAGCCGCGCCGCCGCCGGGCCCCTGTTCCTGCCCGTGGCGGCGGGCTGACGTCCGCCGCGTCAGCCGGTCTCGGCGAACCGCCTGAGCACCGGGGCGAGCACGTCGGCGGCCACGCCGTGCCGCTCCCCCTTGACGACCTGCAGCGTGGCGGTCGGCAGCAGCTCGGCGACGGCGCGGGCGCCGACCATCAGCGACGGATCGGTGCCGTCGCCGTGCATGGCCAGGACGGGGACGTCGACCGCGGCCCAGCGGTCCTCGTCCAGCGGATTGCCCGCCATCGCAGACGCCACGAACCGGCCGTCGTAGGCGATCGTGTGCGCGACCTCCTCGACGGCCGCCCAGAACGGGCTCTGCCGGAAACCGTCGACGACCTCGGCGGGCATGCCGACCGCCGCGGTGAAGAACAGCGCCGCCGCGTCGCCGGGCCGGCCCTGGGCGATCGCCTCGTCGAGCCGCTCGACATAGTCCGGCGGCAGGGGCGGGCGGGTGTCGTCGATGATGAACGGCGGCTCCCACACCACCAGCCGGCTGATCGGCAGCCCGGCCACCGCGGCGTCGAGGGCCAGGGCCGCGCCTGAGGAGAACCCGCAGACGATGGCGGGCCCTCCGGCGTCGGCGATGATCGCCGCGAGGTCCTCGATCTCGCGCTCCGTCGCGTACGGGGCGGTGTCGGTGCTCTGGCCGCGCCCGCGCCGGTCGTAGGTGTAGGTGCGGAACCCGTCGC
Organism: Nonomuraea sp. NPDC049486; assembly: GCF_040676925.1. NCBI lineage: Bacteria > Bacillati > Actinomycetota > Actinomycetes > Streptosporangiales > Streptosporangiaceae > Nonomuraea > Nonomuraea sp. NPDC049486. The sequence goes on along the minus strand of NZ_JBFAPV010000001.1, from coordinate 331,775 downwards.
GCAGCAGCTCCCCGACCTCGGCGCCCAGCGGGTTGACGGCGCGGTGGGAGGTGGCGCCGTCGACCATGACCAGCGGCTGACCCTCGCCCACGGCGTCGAAAGCGATGATGGTGCCGTCCTTCGAGCGGACCGTGCCCATGGTTACTCTCCTTCATCTCCGGAACTGGACGGTACAGTACTGGCTTCCGTACGGAACTGTCCAGTACTATCCCTGCCTAGCCTTAAGGAGGTGTTGTGGACCCACAGCAGAGCGGCGCCGGGCCCGAGACCGGTCGCACGGCCAGGAAGCGGCGCGCGATCCTGGACGCGGCCACCGAGGTGTTCCTGCAGAACGGCTACCTCGGAGCGAGCATGGACGAGGTGGCTGCCAAGGCCGCGGTGTCCAAGCAGACCGTCTACAAGCAGTTCGCGGACAAGAAGCACCTCTTCACCGAGATCATCCTCGGCACCACAGCCCAGCTCATGGACGGCTTCAGGCAGGTCGCGACCGACCTCGACCGGGCCACCGACGCGCGCCAGGCCCTGCACGACCTGGCCCGCGCCCTCCTCGCCAACCTCACCCAGCCGGACGTCCTGCGGCTGCGCCGCCTGGTCATCGCCGAGGCCGACCGGTTCCCCGACATCTCCGGGGCGTGGTTCGAGCACGGTTTCCACCAGTCGCTGGTGATGCTGGGCGAGACGCTGCGCCGCCTGGAGGACCGCGGGCTGCTGCGGAACCTGCCTGACCAGACGCTGGCCGCCTACCAGTTCGCCGGACTGGTCATGTACAAGCCGATGAACCAGGTGATGTTCGCCGGCACCCCCGCCGGTCCCGCGGCCGAGGAGCTGGAGAGCATCGCCGGCCAGGCGGTGGAGGTGTTCCTCGCGGCCTACGGCTGACGGTTCAGCCGCCCAGGATGCGGTCCAGGGTGCGGCGGCCCATCCGGCTCATGGCCCGGTTGCTCTCCGCGTAGTACCAGACCGCGCCCATCGCCTGCTGGAACGCCCACGCCCGGCCCCGCTCCCATTCGAGGTCGTCGCAACCGAGCTCGTCGCGGAGCACCCGCCGAGGGCCCGGATCGAGCAGGTGCCACGCGCTCACGAGATCCAGCGCGGGGTCGGCCGGCCCGAACCCGCCGACGTCCAGGATCCCCGCCAGCCGCCCGTCCGCCACGAGCACGTTGCCGGGGATCAGATCGCCGTGGGTCATCACGTCGTCCGCCTCGCGCGGCAGGCTCCTCATGGAGTCCCACAGCCGCCGCAGCCTGGGGACGTCGAGCAACCCTTCACTATTCCGGAAGCAGGTCTCCATCCACGCGTCGTGGGACTTCAGGTCGCCTCCCCGGCCTCCGCCCGCGAACGTGCGGCCCCGCGTGCCGACGGCACGCAGGCCCTCGATCAGCTCCGCCAGGTCGCGCGCGAACGCCGCCGACTTCCCCGGGTCCTCGTCCGTGGCCACGACACCGGGCAGCCACGTCTGCACCGCCCACGGCAGCGGATAGCCCGCCCCCGGCTCACCCAGCGCGACGGGCTCGGGCGTACGGAACCGCGTCCGGCCCGCCAGCTCCCGGCCCGCCTCCGCTTCCGCCCGCAGCCATCGCCGCGTCCGGTCGACGTCCCCGGGCTCCAGCGGGAACCGGGCGGCCAGCCGGTCGCCGACGCGGAAGACGGCGTTGACCGTCCCCTCGGAGGCGACGCTCCTGACGTCCAGGCCGCGCCACTGGGGGAACTGCGCGTCGATCAACGCGCGCACCGTCTCGGTCGTCACCGTCAGCTGGCCGGCGTGCATCCTCATCCGAGGAAGCCTCCCCGCGCCTATGCCGGCCCGCAACCTCTTTTCCTGGCGTCCGCGCCGTCAGCGGGTGCTGGCCAGGGCGGTGCGGGCGATCTCGGCACGTTCGGCGGCCTCCGCCTCGGCCGCCCGCTTCTCGGCGAGCACGCGGGCGTCGTAGGCGGTGCGGGCGGCGGCGATCTCGTTCTGGTGCGTCTCGGTCCAGGTGACCAGCTCGCGGATGGTGGAGTGCAGGGTCGTGCCGAGCGAGGTGAGCTCGTAGTCGACGCGCGGCGGGACGGTCGGGTGGACGGTCCTGCTGACCAGTCCGTCGCGTTCCAGGTGCCGCAGCGTACGGGTGAGCATGCGCTGGCTGACCCCGTCGATCATGCGGCGCAGCTCGGTGAAGCGCAGGCTGCGCCGGTCGAGCAGGGCGATCACCAACAGCGACCATTTGTCCGCGACGCGGTCGAGGATCTGCCGGACCTCGCAGTCCTCCCGGGTGTCCCACTGGAGAACGTCGTAGTCGTCGCCGGTATCCCCGCAGTGACCGAGGGACTCAGAAGTGCCGTCTTCCATGACATTTCATGATGCTCGACGATTCTGCTGGTTACAAGAAGGAACCGGCAGGCGGTCGAGGAACTGTGGGCCGGTTCCGCTTTCGTGAAAGGACCGCACCGTGCCCACCTCGATGTCCCCACGCTCGTGGGGCGTGCTCTTCGTGCTCGCCGGCGCCATCTTCCTGGAAGGGATCGACGTGGCCATGCTGAACGTGGCCCTGCCGGCGATCCGGGCGGATCTCGGCCTGTCCACCGGCATGCTCAGCGGCGTGGTCAGCGCCTACGTGCTCGGCTACGGCGGCTTCATGCTGCTGGGCGGCCGGGCCGCCGACCTGCTGGGACGCCGCCGGATGTTCCTGTTCTGGCTGATCGTCTTCCTGCTCTTCTCAGGTCTGGGGGGCTTCGCGACCGAAGGATGGACGCTGTTGACGGCCCGCTTCGTGACCGGGGTCGCGGCCGCGTTCATGACGCCCGCCGGGCTCTCCCTGATCACCGGCAACTTCCCCGAAGGGCCGCAGCGCACCAAGGCGCTCGGGGTGTACGCCGGCACGGCCTCGGGCGGCTACGTGCTCGGCCTGGTCGCCGGCGGTCTGCTGGCCTCCGTCGGCTGGCGATGGGTGTTCTTCGCGCCGGTGATCCTGGCGGCGGTGATCCTCGTCGCGGCGCTGGTCCTGCTCAAGGAGAGCGAGGCGCCCGAGCGGCCTCCAGGCGGCTTCGACCTGGCCGGCGCGTTCAGCATCACCGGCGCGATGCTGCTGCTGGTGTACGGCGTGGTCCGGCTTGAGCACCCCGGCGACGGCCTCGCGGGCACGATCGGCGTGTTCGCCGCGGGCCTCGCCCTGCTGGCCGTCTTCGTCCTGATCGAACGACGCACGGCCCATCCCCTGGTACGGCTCGGCATCCTGCGCTCCCACCCGCTGGTGCGGGCCAACCTGGGCGCGCTGCTGTTCCTCGCCTCGTTCGCCGGCTTCCAGTTCGTGGTCACCATCTACCTGCAGGAGGTGCGCGGCTGGAGCAGCCTGCAGACCGGTCTGGCCATGCTGGTGATCGGCATCGACACGATCCTCGCGCCGACGGTCACCCCGCGGCTGGTGAACCGGTTCGGCAACGCCCGCGTGCTCTTCGGCGGACTGGTGGTCGCCGCCCTGGCCTACGCGCTCTTCCTGCCGCTCGGGATGGACTGGACGTACGCGGCCATGCTGCCGACCATGCTCCTGCTCGGCGTGGCGTTCTCCCTGGCGTACGGCCCGCTGACCATGGCCGCCACCGAAGGGATCGACGAGCACGAGCACGGCCTGGCCAGCGGGCTGCTCTACACCTCCATCCAGTTCGGCACCGCACTCGGGCTGTCGGCGGTGACCGCGGTGAGCGTCGCGGCGCTCGGCGACGCCGGCACGCCCGAGGCGATGCTGGACTCCCTGCGGCTCGCCCTCGTCGTCCCGGTCGCGGCCGCCGCCGCCGGCGCCCTGATCACCGCCTTCGGCCTCCGCCGCCGCACCGCCGACCGCGTGTCCGTCCCGGCCTCGGTGTGACTGATGACGACCAGAGTGACCTCGTTCGGTGAGATCGAGCAGCAGTTCGCCGCCTACGTCGGCGACATCGTGTACGCCACCATGACCACCGTGGACGCCCGGGGCCGCCCCCGGGCGCGCGTCCTGATACCGGTCTGGGAGGTGGTCGACGGCCGCCCGATCGGCTGGCTGGCCACCTACAAGACCCCGGTGAAGACGGCGCACCTGGCCGGCAACCCGCACGCCACGTTCTCGTACTGGAGCCCCAGGCAGAACGCGGTGAGCCTGGACACCGTGGCCGAATGGGCCGACGACCCGGAGCTCACGCGGCGGGTGTGGGACCTCTACCGGCAAGGGAGCCCGCCCGGCGCGGGGTACGAACTGGGCGACTTCTGGAGCGGCCCCGCCGATCCCCGGCTGCACGTCCTCCGGCTGGTCCCCTGGCGCGTCCAGGTCATCCGTGGCACCGACCTGCAGAGCAGGATCTGGCGAAACCCGTCGACCGGGAGCCTGGGCGCGGGCTACGGTCGCGCCTGATCCTCAGCCCTCTCCCGAGGCAGGTTGGTCCTATGGCGATCCCGAAGAAGTACGCGAGGCCCGTCACCGTCGACGGCACCGCGTTCCGGTGGCGTGTTCGCCGTAAGCCCACATACTGCCAAGGGAACGGCTGGGGCCCAATGGCGTTCGCGGTGGAGCAGGTCGACCTCTTCGACTGGGACGGCGCCGACCTGTTCGGCCCGTACACCTTCACGCTGTTCCTGGCTTTCCGCGCATCACCTGCGGAGGTGACCGTACGCGCGCGAGACAGTGTCTTTCCGCCCACCCTGGGACAGTGACAGCAGATCTTGGAGGCGGCTGTGGCGATGCCGGAGAAGGGGTCGCGGCTCATCACGGTCGGTGACGCCGTCTACCGCTGGCGGGTCCGCCGCAAGCCGGGCCGCCGTCAGGGTGACGGCTGGACGCCGCTCCGTTTCACCGTGGAGCGGGCCGAGGAGCCGGGGAGCGTGCTCGTGGTGACGCTCCCCTGTGCCCGGCCGGACAACTGGCGGGGGGAACGGACGGTCGCCGTCCGGCCGATCCTCGTCGGCGCGTGCGTGCGGCGGGCCGTCGAGCGAGGATGGCGGCCGGGCCGCTCAGGCCCGGCGTTCGTCCTCGACGTCGCCGAGGACGAACTGGCCGGGCTTCTCGGCGAGCCGCCCCGATACCTGGTCCCTTTCCTCTGGGGCATGATCCCGGAGGGCGGCGGCATCGGGGATCTTCCGCGATGCACTCAGATCTGGAGCCGGGACCGGTCTTCTTGATCCGCAGTGGGCCCCTTACGGGGTTCTCGGGTCGCGGAGCGAGCGCATCGCCTCCACCAGGCTCCCGTGGATGTACTCCAGCCCGGGCGTGGAGAAGCTCGTCCAGTCGTCGGCGTCCGACGACTCGGCCTCGGCGGCCCAGTCCTGGCCGGCCGCGGGATCGTGCTGGTACACCCACCAGAGATTCCCCGACCGGTCCTGGAACCGCGCGAGCGTGTCACCGAAGAAATCGGTCGGACGCGTGACGATCCGCGCCCCGCGAGCCTCCGCGCGGGCCAGGGTCTCCTCCACGTCGTCCACGTACACCCGCGTGAGCGCCGGGGTGAACGGCCAGTCGGGCTTGCGGTCGGCGAGCGACAGCAGCGAGTCGCCCAGACGGAGCTCGGCGTGCAGGATGAGCCCGTCCTCGTCGATCGTGCGGGCCTCCGGCACGTCGGTCGCGCCGAACACGTCGATGAGGAAGTCGATCAGCTCGGCGGTCCCGTCGGCGATGACGAACGGGTTCACCGTGTTCGAGCCGGCGGGCGCGTGAGGTCGTGCGGTCATGAGGTTCCTTTCCTGATGAGCGGTGCTCGCACTCTCGCAGCAGATGAGGTCACATCCCGTCCGCGTTCGTCAGGGTGCCTCCGGCGGCGTCTCCAGGGCGCGCAGCATCCGTCCGAGCGCCTCGCGAAGCTCCGAGCGCGCGGGATCGGGGAGGTCGACGGTGTACGCGACGCCGGCCGGAATCCACGACAGGGCGTACATCGTGTCCCGGAAGTCGGCGCCGCCCACCGGCCAGACCGTGGTGCCGGCGTCCCCCGGCTCGGCGCCCTGCGCCCACTCGCCGAAGAGATCACGCAGCCGCTCGATCGGCATCCGCATCGTCGCGGTCGCGTCGGTCGCCTGCTTGCCCCATGACGACGCGACGGCCACGAACTCCGCGACCTGCCGGTGCGAGAGCGGCCGCGGCTCGAAGAACGCCCCGGTGCGCCGCACGCCGGCGATCCGGTCGATGCGGAACGTACGCCAGCCGTCGCGATCGAGGTCCCAGCAGAGCAGGTACCAGTGCCGCTCGGACGGCGCGAGGTGGTGCGGCTCCACCTGGCGCGACGACGGCCCCGGCCTCGACACGTGGGCGAAGCGGACACGCTCGTGGTCCCGGCAGGCCAGCGCCAGTTCGGTGAGCACGGCCGGGGACACCCCGGACCCGGGTCCGGTCCCGGCCGGTCGCACCGCGGCGGCGAGCGCGTTGACCCGTTCGCGCAGTGCGGCGGGCAGGACCCTTTCGAGCTTGGCGAGGGCCCGGATCGTCGTGTCCGCGCCGTCGGTGAGCTGCCGCGTCGCCGCCAGGCGCAGGCCCGCCGCCATGGCGACGGCCTCTTCGTCGGTGAGCAGCAGCGGCGGCATCACACCGCCGGGCTCCAGACGGTAGCCGCCGGCCATCCCCGGAACCGACTCGATCCGGTAGCCGAGGTCACGCAGGCGTTCGACGTCCCGGCGCACCGTACGCCGCGAGACCCCGAGCCGGTCCGCCAGCTCGGGGCCCGTCCAGTGCCGATGCGTCTGCAGCAGGTTGAGGAGCGCGAGGGCGCGTGCGGTGGTGTCCGGCATACCGCCAGCTTGCCGCCGAACGCGGACGGTTCGTGTCCGCGTTCGGAGGGCGCGCGGGATCGGTCAGGAGGAAGGGTGCGGGTCGCCGAGGTACGGGAACCGGTCCAGGGTGTCGGTGTGCGGCGTCAGCCCGGTGGGCGGCGCTTCGTTCTTGGTGAGGAACGCGACGCGGATGTCGATGACGTCTTCGGTGAACGTCCGCCCGTTGGGGTACGCGGCCGGCTTGGCCGGGTCGAAGTGCAGCACGTCCGGCAGGAGGCCGTGCTCGTCGATCGCGGCGATCGCCTCCTCACGGGAGTAGCCGCCGGTGTGGCCCAGCAGGTGGACGAACTGGTCCGTCCACTTCTCCCGGTCGTCGACCGGCTCGCCGGCGTTGTACTCCTCCTTCGTGTCGTCGGTGTTGAAGAAGCTGCTCATGGACGGGTGTCCCGCCCGGTCCGCGTGGACGAGTTCGCCGTCGCGCAGGACGCTGCACCGGCCCCAGACGCGCAACGTGGGCTCGGGCGCCAGCTCCGCGGTCGGCAGCTCGATGGCCATGGAGAAGACGTTGGCCCTGGTGTTGGAGTCGACGCCGGTCCACGGGGACTTCCCGCCCAGATGCGGTGCGGTGAAGTTCCGCTTGCCGCTGGTGTCGAACAGGTTCTTGATGCCGTCGAAGTCGAAGAAGAAGGCGTCACTGCGGCTGCCGGCGGCCACCAGGTAGTCGCCGCTGCTGACCACGTTGGCCCGGGGGCCGAAGGAGACGGCGGCGCCCGACACGATCTTGGTGCCCACCGCCCCGAAGTCGCGGGACTCCGCACCGGTCGCCATGAAGACGCTGTAGGTCTGGGAGCCGTCGGACGCCGACCGGCTGAAGACCCAGCTGAAGGCGACGTCGGTCAGGTAGTCGCCGTCGTTGTCGATGTTCAGGCGGTACACGGCGTCGGGGTGCAGGGCGTCCGCGTTGGGATTGGCGTTGAGGATGAGAACGGTCCTGCCCGGATCGCCGGGCGCCTGGAAGGCGTACAGGTCGCACAGATCGAGGCGCTGGTCGCCCAGTGGTGGCCCGAGGCTGAGGCCGGTGAAGTGGTTCGACATGTCAGGCCCTTCGATCGCTCGCTCGCCGGGAAGCCACCAGGACACTCGAACCTTCGTTCGGTGCCCGCCGCCACATCCAGCGGTCGTCGTACATGAATCTGTTTCTGCAGATTAAGCGTCGGCGAGTGCGCTGTGAGGGTTCCGTCGCGGTGTGTCGCGAGAGAGAGTTCACCGAGGTCGGGACGCTCATCGGCGCCTCCACCGTCGGACACCGGAGGTTGCCTGTCCGTGAGGGACAGCAGTCAAAAATGCCTCTAACTGGGTTCATGTGGCGTATGGGACATGCTTAGATAGGCCAGGCGTCTGAGGCGATGCCCCCGCCGTGCCCCGTGTCACGGTATCCGTCTCGACGCCGATGCTCTGGCTCCGAAGAAGGGTGACGGCAGGAAGCCCACGACCATCACTCACCTTCTCGCGGGCACCCGGGCTTCCGGTGTCCCCGAGCGCCAGGGCGCGTCTATTCACCATGCCCCGAGTCGTGACCGCGTCCTGCGACGCATTGGCCCCCTTGGAGGATCTGTGACAACCTCGACGTCCTACTATGACCAGATCGGCGGCGCGCCGGCTGTTCGCGACGTCGTCGACCTGTTCTACGTGCGGGTCCTCGACGACGCCGACCTCAAGCCCTACTTCGCCGGCATCGACATGCCGAGGCTGAAGCGGCACATGGTGGTGCTGCTGTGTTCCGTCCTCGGCGGCCCCGAGCCGTACGAGGGCCGCGACCTGGGAGAGGCGCACCGCGGCATGGGTATCACCGCCGACCACTACGCGAAGGTCGGCGAGATCCTGCTGTCGGTGCTGCAGGGGGCCAGCGTGGGGGACGAGATCCTGCAGCACGTCGTGCTGACCCTGAACAAGGTGGAGTCGTCCATCGTGGCCGAACCTGTAGAGACGGCCGACTGAGTGGACGCGCAAGCTCTGAAGGACAGCTGGCGCCTCGTCGCCCGGTCAGGCGACCAGGTGCCGCTGTACTTCTACTCGGCCCTGTTCCTGATGAACCCGGAGACGAGGGACCTGTTCCCGGTGTCGATGGCGAGCCAGCGCGACCGGCTCGTCAGCGCGCTCGGGCACATCGTCAGCAACGTCGACCGGGTGGAGGAGCTGGTCCCGTTCCTGCAGCAGCTCGGCCGGGACCACCGCAAGTTCGCCGTGGTGACGGAGCACTACCCCGCCGTCGGCAGGGCGCTGCTCGCCACCCTGGAGCACTTCATAGGCGACCGGTGGACGCCCGCCCTCGCCGAGGACTGGACGAAGGCGTACAGCCTGGTGGCCCAGGTGATGACGGACGCCGCCGCGGACGCGTCCAGGACCACCCCGCCCTGGTGGGAGGGCGAGATCATCAGTCACGAGACCCCCGCCCTCGGCATCGCGGTGATCAGGGCGCGGCTGAACTACCAGTACGGCTACCGTCCCGGCCAGTCGGCGTCGATCGCGCATCCCATGCGGCCGCGCGTCTGGCGTTTCTACTCCTTCGCCAACGCGCCGCGCCAGGACAACACCATCGACCTGCACGTCCGCATGGTCGACGGCGGCGTGCTCAGCGCCGCCCTGGTCATGGGCGCGCGGCGCGGCGACGTCCTGCGCGTGGGAGCACCCGTGGGCGACCGGCTGAGCCTCACCCCCGAGATCACCGGCGACCTGCTCCTCATCGCGGGCGGCACCGGCCTCGCGCCGCTGAAGGCGCTGGTGGAACAGGTGATGTACGAAGGCCCGTCACGGAAGGTCGACGTCGTCGTCGGCGCCCGGACGTCCCGGGAGCTGTACGACCTCGAAGCGCTGTCCAAGATGGCCGCGGAGCACCCCTGGCTGACCGTTGTCCCGGCCGTCTCCAACGACCCCTTCTACCGGGGCGTCCGCGGCAACGCCGTGGACGTCGCGCTCCAGGCATGGCGTGGCCAGCAGGTCTTCGTCTGCGGCTCCACGGAGATGGCTCAGAGCACCGTCGGACGACTGCTGGACGCGGGCGTGCCCTCCGAGCGGATCCACTTCGACGAGTTCACGAGCGACAAAGGCGGGGAGTCATGACGGCAGAGATGCCTTGGGGAGATCACCCGGAGCGCGAACGCCAGCCTCTCACCCCGGATCGGGTACGCAAGCAGGAGTTCTCGCGCACACCGCTCGGACGCCGCGGCTACAGCGAGGACGAGGTGCGCTCGTTCCTGTACCGGGTCGCGGAGGACATGGCGGCCGGGGACAAGGAGAAGGCGGACCTCCGGGCGTACATCGACCGTCTGAAGCAGTGGTACAAGGACCACGGCGTCAGCGTCGAGCACGCCGCTCCCCAGCAGGCCCTGAGCGTCGACGCGATCAACATCCTCTCCCGCGCCCAGCAGACCGCCGACGTCCAGATCGCGGAGGCGGAGGACTACGCCCGGCGGATCCTGGGGGAAGCCCGCCAGCAGTACGAGGTGATTCTCACAGAGGCGCAGCGGCAGGCGGAGGAGGCCGCCGACCAGGCGGTCGGCGCCTACCGCTCGCGCGGCGGCGAGCACGGCGCCGAGGCCGAGGAACTGGAGCGGCAGATCGCCTACCTGCGCACCTTCGCCGACGTCACCCGGGTGCAGTTGCGGGCGGTGCTGGCGGGGCTGGCGCAGGAGGTCGACAAGCTCGGCACCATCCCTGACCAGGACGGGCAGCTCCTCCACGGCCCCTCACCGGTCCACCGCTGACCGGTCCGGGCATGGCGCCGGGGAAGCGCCGCGACCTCACCGAAGAAGGGAGAGGGCGGACGTGCGGTACGCGTGGGAGACGTCGGAGCTGGACGGGGGGCTCGGTGACTTCGTCCAGCTCGTCGGCCAGGCGGCCCGTCGACCGGAGGTCGATGCCCCATGGTGGCCTCGGTGGCCAGACTCCCTACGAACGCCTCAAGCAGAAGACCACGGCCCAGGCGTAAACGATCAACGTCAGTTGCACACCACTACTGCTTAGTGCTTGCATAGACTTTGATCTTGTCTACCCGAAAGCTCGGGACTGTGGTATTTCCGCCAATTTGAGTGTCATAGCTATAGCTGCCAAGAACAGTCGCGTATGCCTGAAAGACGTCGCCTTCGACCACGTCACTAAGCCGGTCCTTGGAACCAGCGAACAGAGAGTTTTGGTCGTAACTTGTAAAACCGTACTCTGGCTGCAGTTTCTTCTCACCCGAATTTGCGCGGAAAACGTCGTTGCCTGTAGCAGCGTCAAACTGCGTGACTTCCCCGTAGATGATGAATTTCTCACCCGTGTACGCGTCGGGATTCTTTACGAGTTTGGCGAACCCACGCGGTGAGAGAACCTCGTAGTCACCGGGCGCGAACTTCTTCTTGCTCGACGCCGTGGTTGGCGTAGAGGTCGGTTTTTCCGCTTTTTCTCCAGATGTCTCGGCCGGTCCAGCATCCGTCCCTGTAGCGGCGATCGTGTCAGCGCCCTGCGGCGACTCGCCGACAAGGCCGACCAACGCCGCGCATCCACCGAACAGCAGCAACGCGGCGGCTCCGATGATGACAAGGATCAGCCCAGCATTGGACTTCCTCCGCGGAGGCAGGGGTGGGGGCGGGTAACCGTATCCGGGCGGCGGTTGGCCGTGAGGCTGCTGGAAGTACGGCTGCTGCTGCCTCGGTTGAGTGTGCCACTGCCGTGGATCCTGGGGGCCTTGCTGGTACGCCATCGTCGGCACTCCGAAGTGATTGACGCGGGAACGTTCCGAAGACGGGCAGACCAGCTAGAGGGATTACCGGCCCACCCCGAAGAGATCCGATCGTTAACAGGCGCCTACGCCAGCCGCACGCATCAGCGTCCAGCTCAGCGTGTACGAGTCCAACGCGCGGCGCATCAGCCGCGGGCGACCCGTAGATCGGGTTCGGCCTCTCGGTATTAGATCATCCGGCCGACAGCCCAGACCAGCGTGGTCGAAGCCGTTGAGCCTCCCTGTGTCGAAAGGGCCCTGCGTCCGATCCCCTTTCTCGTCCACGCCGCACTGCGCTATCCGGTTGGCGTGTTAACACTGCTACTTCTTTCCGGCCTCGAGGAGGGTCCTGTCTGCCGAGAGCTTACGGACCCCGCTGTCTGACTCGGTGGCGGCCAGGATGGGGACGCCTTCGGCGATGCCGCGTTGCCGGCGCTCGGGTTCGGTTGGCATGCGGGCGATTACCTGGGTCCCGGCTGTGATGGAGACGGTAACGGCCTCTCCTTGCTCGCGGACACGTGAGTTGCGCTATCCCGTGTCGAAGCCGCCTGTTGGCAACGGTGTTAGCAGGTGATCCGGATGATCTAGGAAGCTCACAGGCTCGTCACCAGGTTTTCCCCTAGTCACGGGCCTTCTGTGATGTGCGCGGCCGAGAGGACTCGAACCCCTAACCTTCTGATCCGTAGGGAAAGGCAGACGCCCTGTCAGCAGCGTCCCGCCCTGGTCAAGCGGTGCATGCCGATCGGTAGCACGCGGTCGCGTATGGCGGTGTTGCTGCATGGCGGTGCTGTACAGCACCGCCATGCCCAACATAGTTCGGCGTTGTTGCCACCCAGTTCCGCCGCTAGGCAAGGGCCACGTCGTCCTTCCAGCTTGTCAGCCGGCGACGGACGGATACCGGGCTGCCGCAAGGTCATCGGCGAGATCTTTCACGGCAAGATCAGCGTTCAGCGCGGTGACCACCGCCTGCGTCAGCGGACGAAGAGCATAGACCTGCCGCACCGCATCGAGATCCACGGGTACCTCGTAGTAGTCCTCCGCGAACCGCCGGAACACCTCCGGAGACGAATCGACGAGCCGCGCGAACAGGCACATCGCCCCATCGGGATCGCTCACGCCGTCTGGGTAGCCAATCTCACCCACCCGCCAACGACCATCGCCAACCTCCCGCCATAGGCAGACAGTCACGACCGGCATTCCGTCCTCGTCACAGAACGCCGGCTCCTCCACACAGTGGCGGAAGACCTCGGGCACGAAGTCGAGCACGCCCGGCCACGGCCCATCGTTGCCGTACGGGCTCATCACCGCCTCGTGGCCGAAGCCGCGGACATACGCACCCGCCGCGGAGAAGACGATGGAGTACTCGTCTCCCGAGCCGTTACGCATTGAGGCCATCTCCTCCCCAGGGGCCCAGCCCGCATCGAAGGAGTGGTAGCGACTGGACCATTCCGGGCTCAAGATGGCCTCCAGCACCGCCATGGATCGGCATAGATCGCGAAGCACCGGAATATCAGGCAGCAGGCGGGCCACATCGTGAGCAGTCATGAGCCTCATCCAAGCGGATGCGGTCGCGTCCGAGATGCGGTGTAAAAGTGAACGAGCGTAGGTTGCCGTGCGGAACCGACCAAAGTTCGCACTACGCAAGGACCTACGCTCGTGGCACGCACACTACCGCCCGTTCAGGCCATCCGCGCCGAGATCGACGCCCTGTTCACCGAAGGTCGTGACCTGGTCGAGGTCATCGAGGAGGTCGCCCGGCTCGGCGCCCGGCTGATCATCCAGACCGCCGTCGAAGCCGAGGTGGACGCGTTCCTCGGCCGAGCCCGCTACCAGCGCGCCGCCACCGCCACCGGTGCCGGCGGGAACGACCAGCAGAGCACGGTGCGGCCCGGTTACCGCAACGGGCACTGCCCGACCACCGTCAAGACCACCACCGGGCCGATCACCATCGCCCGGCCGAAGCTGCGCGGCACCACCGACAAGTTCGCCTCCCGCCTGTTCGGCGCCGGCGTCACCCGCACCCACGCGCTGGAGACGCTCGTGATCGCCTCCTTCGTGCGCGGCCTGTCGACGCGTGACGTCGAGGGCGCACTGGCTGATGCGCTCGGCCCCGAGGCCGCGCTGTCCAAGTCCACGGTCTCGACCATCTGCCAGGCGATCGTGGCCGAGTACGACGCCTGGTGCCGCCGCGACCTCAGCACGGTGGAGCTGGACTACCTGTTCCTGGACGCCTCGCACTTCAAGATGCACGACGGCAGCAGGGCCGAGCCGATCCTGGCCGCCTGGGGCATCACCACCGCCGGCAAGCCCGTCTTCGTCGGCCTGGCCGCCGCCGGATCCGAATCCACCGACGCCTGGCACGACTTCCTGACCGACCTGGCCAGCCGCGGCCTGCGAGCGCCGCTGCTCGTCGTCTCCGACGGCGCGCCCGGTCTCATCGCAGCGGCCGAGCAGGTCTTGTCCCGCTCGCTGCGCCAAAGATGTCTGGTGCATCGCGCCCGCAATGTGCTGGCCAAGGTCAGCGCCGGCGACCAGGCCGAGGTGAAGGCCGCCTACTGGCAGATCTTCGACCTCAGCGAGCTGGGCGAGCTGGGCGAGCTGGGCGATGACGTTAAGCCCGGCCAGCAGCTCGTGGACTGGGTGCAGCGGCGCATCGACGCCTTCGCCGAGGCCTGGGGCGGCCGCTACCCGGCGGCGGTCAAGTGCCTGCTCGCCGATCGGCAGAGCCTGACCACATACCTGCCCTCCCCGATCGAGCATCACAAGCGCGTACGGCATTCCAACTTCATCGAGCGCCCTTCGGCGAGACCCGCCGCCGGGTCAAGGTCATCGGCCGCTTCCCCGGCGAGAGCAGCTGCGTGTCCCTGGTCTGGGCAGTGCTGGATCGTGCCTCCCGCGGCTGGCGCGGCTTCACCATGACCAGCCAGGGCCTGCGCATCCTGCAAGACCTCCGCCGGGCCCTGCTCCACCCGCCCACTCAGCTCCACCCGGCCGACGACCCGGCCTTGGCACCCGCCACCGAGGCCGCCTAAGATCCACTCACGGCACCTACCTCGTCGAGCTTTTTACACCGCTCCGAGGACGCGACCCGGGTACCCTCGGCGGCCTACGAAGGATCAAGAAAGCAAAAGACCTGCGGCTGAGAAACCGCGGGTCAACGGGCGGAAACTCTGGCCGAAGAGAGTGCCTCCGCAGGATTCGAACCCGCGGCACCCGATTTAGCCTCGATCTTTCTCGACCTTGAGTTGGTCGGCTGAAGTCTTCGGCTGGAGGTCGATTTCCTCGCTGTGGTCAGCGTGGGTGCCCGGCTGTCGCGCCGGGTGGGCGGGGTTCCACGGGCCCGCGGGTCTCCTTTCCTAATCGTGGGACGGGTTGGTGCTGGTCAGGGTGGTGCTGGCAGGGCGTGCAGGCGGGCCAGGGCAGCGATGATCTGGCGGGCCCAGGGCCATCGCGCGGTGATGCGCAGGTGCAGGCGCCGGCCGCCGTGCACCAGCCGGCCAGCCACGGCGAACAGGCGCAGGCGCAGGCGTTTGGGCTCGTAGCGGCGGGCGTCGGTGTCATACAGGGCGAGCATCTGCATCCAGGCGAGCAGTTCGCAGGCCAGGGCGACGATTTCGAGCCAGATCTGGTTCTGGGTGAAGTCGTGCAGGGGCAGGTTGCGCAGGCCGGTGTCTTTGGCGGTGCGGATGCGGTCTTCGGCGCGGGCTCGGCGGCGGTGGCGTAGTTCCAGGTCGGCGAGCTGGCCGCCGGGGGTGCCGGTGACGAAGCAGGTGAAGCGGTGTCCGTCCAGATCGGTGAAGCGCAGTTGGGCGCCGGGGTGCGGGCGTTCCTTGCGGACGATGACACGCATGCCCTTCGGCCATCCGGTCATCTCCAGCAGGCCGGTGAGCTCGGCGACCCACGCGCCGGGGCGTGGCTGGCGGTCGGCATTGTAGGCGGGGGTCCAGGCGGTGGCCGGGAGCTTGAGAATTGCCTGCGCGATGTCGTCAGTGATGGTGAAGCCGATGGAGTACTTCAGCCATCGTCCTGGGCGGGTGAGCCAGGCGAGGAACTCGTGGGTGCCGCCGCCGGAGTCGGTGCGGACAAGGACGTTGCGTCGCAGGTGCTTGGGCAGCTGGGCCAGGGCGAGGCGGGTGGTCTCGATGTGGTCGGCGGCGGTGTTGGAGCCCGCGTTGCCGGGTCGCAGCATCAGGGCCAGGGACTCGCCGGCGCCGTCGCCCTGGTGGTCGGCGAAGGCGGTCATCGGGTGGAAGCCGTAGCTCTTCTTCCAGGTCGGGGCCGCGTGCTGCTTGTCGGAGTGCGAGACGACGATGGTGGCGTCGAGGTCGACGATCACGGGCTGGCCGTCGGTTCCGGGGGCGCGAGCACCGGCCAGGTGCCAGGCGCGCTGGCGGGCGGTGGCGCGGGCGGCGCGGATGGCCTTCAGCGCGCGGGCATCATCGGCGGCGAGCCGGTCGATCAGGCGCGAGACGGTCGGGTCGGAGGCAACCGGGCCGAACAGCTCAGGCTGGGAGCGCAGCACGGCGATGTCGGCCAGGCAATCCCCGCCGAGCGCCAGGGTGAGAGCCAGGTCGGTGATGATCTTTGCAGGGTCGTGCACCGCTCGGCCGGGTCGCCACCGTTCCAGCTGCTGGGACAGGTTCTTGTCCAGTCCGGTGATGCGCAGTGTCTGCATCAGCAGCAGAGCACCGCCATGGGAGACCAGCCCGCGGCCGTCGGCGGACACGGTGATCTTGCGGCGAGAAGCGGTAGAGTTCACTCGGAAAGTGCCTTCTGATCTGGGATGGACGGGGCCTTAGACAAGCCCGATCCTCCCAGCTCAAGGGCACTTTTCTTATGTGAACTATCAGGTCGGCTCAAATTCGCTGTGAAAGCCGCAGGTTAGGAGAGCACGAGGCATTTCTAGTCCAATTTGTCCATCAATGGGCAATGTATGGCTGATCACACGTGTTTGGCTCCTCGGCGAGGATCTCCCGACGCTCATCGCTTGACGGGTATCCGGCCTGGCCAACACCCTGATCGTGGCAGGAGGTACGCAAGGCGTTCCCGCTCCTCAGATGCGGGTGTGCCTCCACGGTTGGCGCCCTGGAACCGGCGTAGTTATAGCTGTTGGGGGGCAGTGGATAATGGTGTCCATGGATCTGGCGCCCGATCAACAGGCCCTGTTGGAATGTGTGCCTCATGACGGTTCCGCGATCAGCAATCTCACTGTGCAAAAGCGTCTCGGGTGGGAGACCGATCGTTACTGGGCGGCGCGCGATGCGTTAGTGGATGCCGGGATGGTCATCCGTGGCAAAGGCAGGGGCGGCACGATCCGCCGGTTTGTGGACGTAGGGCCGCCTGCTGATGTGGTGTCGGTACCCGTAGGCGTGATGGATCCGGCGCGGGAGGTCGAGGCGGTCATCCAAAGCGAGCTCGCGCTCTACGAGCCGATGCGCAAGGTGATCGCCGGCGATTGGGCCAGAGATCACCGTGCCGATCCTTTGGCGGTCGAGGTGACCGCGTTACAGGGACGTCGGAGTACGGGGGGTACCTGGTCCCGCCCGGACATCGTCAGCGTGGAGATCCGGACCTTCGCCTACGTGCCGGGCAAGCACCTGGAACTGGCCACCTTTGAGATCAAGTTGGCCGCCGCTTTGAATGTGCAGGCGGTATTCGAGGCCTTGGCCCACCGCAGGTCCGCCACCCGTTCCTACGTCCTGGCACACATACCTGTCGCCGAGGCTGTGGCGATGGAGGACATCGTCGGCGATATCGCTGAAGTGGCGCGTTCCCACGGCATCGGCCTCATCACGGCGGGCGACGCTGAGGATTACGAGACCTGGGAGGAACGAGTGGAGGCTCGACGTGTCGAGCCAGATCCTGAGCGGCTGGATACCTTCATCGCTACCCAGCTGACCGAGCGAACCAAGAACTTGATCTCGCGGCGGCTCCGGTAGGCCCACCACCATCGTCAAGCCGCAGCCTGCGCTCGGAACGTTCTAGAGCCCTCAGCGTATCCGCGAATACGGCGGACGCCTGCGAACCATCCCCCGATCCGGCACCCGAGGGACGCCGGCAGCCCGCCGGCCAGCGCATCCGTGCAGATATCGGCCACGCCGCCACGACCGTGACCATCGAGGACACCGACGGCACCTTCCGCATCACCATGCAGGCCGGGCAAGTCATCGCCGAAGCCCCAGCACCAACGAAAGGTCACCTCGCGGAGGGTAGAACTGCGTCCATGGACATGATCAAGCTGCAGCAGGCGTTAGACGACCTCTTCGACCTGTCCCTGCTGCGGCACGGCTTCGTGGACTACTCGCGCGACTACCAGCTCGTGGTCCTCCCGATGCCCGATCCCCGGACCGGAACCACACCGCCGCCGCTGCGTTACCTGTTCCGGTACTGCGTGCAGGCCACCTGCACCACCGCGCTACCGGCCCGAACCTGGCGGGTCTCGCTCGATGACCGGCTCACCACCTGGGAAACCGGGGTGGAGTACGACGGATACATCTGGGGCGTCAACTGGCAGGCGCTTTATCCCGGCGCCACGCTCATCGCCGACTCACCCACCGCCCGCAGCTGGGCCACAGCCATCGGCATCGACTTCCATGAAGTCCGGATCGAGACCAACGTGCACGACCTCACCCTGGTCTTCTCCGACCTGCACATCGAAGAACTTCCGCCCCCGTCACCGGGACACGGCCACCAATTCCCGGTTCAATAGGGCACCAAGAGAACGACAGATCATCTAGCCGGAGTGTCACCCACCTCCCGAGCCGGATCTGTCACACGGGTCCTGAGACCTGACAAAAGATGTGTTGTCCCGGGACATGCTTGACGCGGGAGTCCCAAGACACCGATGACAGGTGCCGCTGTGGGCGAGCCTGGCGGATATATCCGTTGTCGAGCAGCGCTCTCGGCCTGTGGTGGCCGGCAGCGTACTCGCACGCGACCCTGACGGGACCGAACCTTTCGACGCGTCACCGGCGTCCGTAACGGTCGAGAGGAGTCATTTTGGATCGCAATGACAGCTTCCGCGAGTTCGTCGCCGCCCATCAGCAGGCGCTGATGCGCACCGCGTACCTGCTCACGGGAGACGCCCACCAGGCCGAGGACCTGCTGCAGAGCGCCCTGCTGAAGGTGTTCGGCCGCTGGTTCAGGCTGTCGCGCGTCGAGTATCCCGAGGCGTACGCGCGCAAGGTGCTGCTGAATCAGTACATCTCGTGGCGACGGCGCCGGGTCAGGGCCGAGCTTCCGACCGCCGACCCGCCCGACCGGCTGTACTCGAGCGAGGACTCCACCATCGTGCGGCTCGTCATGCGCCGGGCTCTCATGCGGCTGCCGCCCCGGCAGCGGGCGGTGATCGTGCTGCGTTACTACGAGGACCGGACCGAACGCGAGACGGCCGAGTTGCTGAACTGCTCGGTCGGCACGGTGAAGAGCCAGGCCCACTACGCGCTGGCCCGTTTACGCGAGCTGGCACCCGAACTGGCGCCGAAACTCTCAGACCTGGAAGCAGAGGAGGCCCGCCGATGACCTGGCTACGGGACGTGCTCGTCGATCTGGCCGACGACTCTCCGCAGGTGGACCTGGCCGAACGTACGATCGCGACACATCACCGCAGGCGGCGTACGGTCGTCTCGCTCCTCGCGGCGGGCATGGTCGTGGTCGTCGCGCTTGGTGCGACGGCCGCCGTCCGGCTGTTGCCCGACAGGCGGCAGGAGGCCGCTTCCACAGGTGACCTGCCGGCGCGCGGGGTGGGGCCGCTGAGCCACGCGTACAAGACCTTCTGCGAGCCGGCCCGCGGGGAGGCGCCGAAGGGCTGCAGAGACGGAGGCTGGCGGGTGGTCACCCGGAGCGGCGAGACCTACCACGTGCCGGACGCGCTGCGCAGCCTCGCTCCCGGCCGCACCGGCCTGCGCGACAGCCCGCTGGCGATCAGCCGCGACGGCCGCAAGATCGCCTACTACAGCGCCGATGAAGGCACCTTCCAGGTCCGCGACCTGGCCTCGGGCCGGAAGACGACGGCCGCGCAGAAGGTGCCCAAGAGCCTGCTGGGCAGCGTCTCGCGACTGATGCTGTCGGACGACGGGCGGTTCGTCGCCTTCAGCAAGGTTCCGGACTTCAAGGATCCCGCGCTGCTCATCGACATGCGTGGCGGGGCCGTCCGCGAGTTGCCCAACCGCTGGGTCCCCATCGGTCTGTCCCCGGACGGCGCGACCATCACCCTCGCGGAGTACTCGCCGCGATCACGGCTGCGGACGATCTCCAACCTGTGGCCCAGTTCTTCCAAGGGCGACACCACGTCGGTCATCCTGCCGGTGGACTACCACTTCAGCCCTCTTGCCCCCGATGGCAGAACCGTCGCGGTGATCGAGAACCTCAGCACCGCCGAGCGGCCGTGCCGCCGCGGCGACCTGGCCCTCATGGACACGCTCACCGGCGAGAAGCGGAAGCCGACCGTCATCAGCGGCCTGCCCGCCGATGTCTCCCAGATCTCGCTGCGCACCTGGCTCAGCGCCGAGGAGGTCACCGCTCTCACCATGTCCGTGCGGTGCAGGCCGGCGTCCGACGTGCCGGACGACGAGCCCGCGGTGATCGACCAGCCGTACCGGACCATGACCGCGTACGCGGTGAACGTCAGGACCGGCAAGGCCAGGAAGCTCGCCACGTACAGAGCGCATGGCTTCTTCGAGATCGTCCTGCCCGGCCCTCCCGGGGCGCTATGACCTCAGGTGTGAACCGGGATCCCGGGACGACGAACCCCGCCCGCCCAGCGAGGCAGGCGGGGTTCGTGCACGTCAACGACTACTTGAGGAGCTGCCGGGCCATCACCATGCGCTGGATCTGGTTGGTGCCCTCGTAGATCTGCGTGATCTTGGCATCGCGCATCATGCGCTCCACCGGGAAGTCCTTGGTGTACCCGTACCCGCCCAGCATCTGCACCGCGTCCACGGTGATCTCCATAGCCGCATCGGAAGCAGCGCACTTGGCCGCGCTCGACAGGAACGTGAGGTCCTTCTGCGGCTCACCCTTCATGGCCCGCTCCGACTTGGCCGCCGCGTGATAGGTGAGCTGCCGCGCCGCCTCCAGCTTCATCGCCATGTCCGCGAGCATGAACTGCACGCCCTGGAAGTCGGCGACGGCCTTGCCGAACTGCTTGCGCTCCTTGACGTACCCGACCGCGTAGTCCAGCGCTCCCTGCGCGATGCCGAGGGCCTGCGCGGCGATGGTCACCCGGGTGTGGTCCAGGGTGGCCAGCGCGGTCTTGAACCCGGTCCCGGGCGCGCCGATCATCCGCGACTCGGGGATGCGCACGTCCTCCAGGATCACCTGACGCGTCGGGGACGCCTTGATGCCGAGCTTGCGCTCCTTGGGCCCGAACGAGACGCCCTCGTCCGACTTCTCCACCACGAAGGCGGAGATGCCGCGCGCCCCGGCCGACGGGTCCGTGACGGCCATGACCGTGTAGTACTCGGACACGCCCGCGTTGGTGATCCACATCTTGGTGCCGTTGAGCACGTAGTGGTCGCCGTCGAGGACGGCGCGGGTCTTCATGGCGGCGGCGTCGGAGCCCGCCTCCGGCTCGGAGAGCGCGTACGAGAACATGGCGTCGCCGCGGGCCACGGCGGGCAGGTACTGCTGCTTGAGCTCCTCGGAGGCCGACAGCATGATCGGCACGGTGCCGAGCTTGTTGACGGCGGGGATCAGCGAGGAGGAGGCGCAGGCGCGGGCGACCTCCTCGATGACGATGACGGCGGCCAGCGCGTCGCCGCCGGCTCCTCCGTACTCCTCCGGGACGTGAATGGCGTGCAGGTCGGATGCGACCAGGGCCTTGTAGACGTCCCAGGGGAACTCCTCGGCCTCGTCCGCCTCCGCGGCGCGGGGGGCGATCTTCTCGTCGGCGAGGGCCCTGACCGTCTCCCGGAGCATGTCGTGCTCTTCGGCGGGCGCGTACAGAGGAAAGCTCATGCACAGATAGTAGGACGTCCGAGCATCTTGCTACCAACCGGTACGGTTTGTGCTTGAGAAGAGGTGGCACGAAGAAGGGTGGGCGCGGGCCTGTAGCATTCCTCCGCAATGGAAAGGAGCTCACTCGTGCCATATCGCCTGACGGTGATCGGGACCGGCTACCTGGGCATCACGCATGCGGCCTGCATGGCGGATCTCGGCTATGAGGTGCTCGGCCTTGACATCGACGCCGACAAGGTCCGCTGCCTCAACAACGGCGAGCTCCCCATCCACGAGCCAGGGCTCGAACCCGTGCTCCGCCGCGGCCTCGAGTCCGGCCGCCTGCGCTTCACCACCTCCTACGAGGAGGCCGGCGAGCTCGGCGACGTCCACTTCGTCTGCGTGGGCACGCCGCAGAAGAAGGGCGAGTACGCCGCCGACGTGTCCTACATCGACGCCGCGATCGACTCGCTGGCCCCCCATCTCGACCGCGCGTCCCTGGTCGTCGGCAAGTCGACGGTCCCGGTCGGCACCGCGTCCCGGCTGGCCGACCGGCTGGCCACGCTGGCTCCGGCGGGCGAGCAGGCCGAGCTGGCGTGGAACCCCGAGTTCCTGCGCGAGGGCTTCGCCGTGCAGGACACGCTCCACCCCGACCGCATCGTGCTGGGCGTGCGCTCCGAGCGGGCCGAGAAGGTGCTGCGTGAGGTCTACGAGCCGCTCGGCGACGTGCCGATGGTGGTGACCGACTTCCCGACGGCCGAGCTGGTCAAGACCGCCGCCAACTCCTTCCTGGCCACCAAGATCTCCTTCATCAACGCGATGGCCGAGGTGTGCGAGGCGGCGCACGCCGACGTGCAGCAGCTCTCGCTCGCGCTCTCGTACGACGACCGCATCGGCGGGCGCTACCTGAACCCGGGGCTCGGGTTCGGCGGCGGCTGCCTGCCGAAGGACATCAGGGCGTTCATGGCGAGGGCCGGCGAGCTCGGCGCCGACCAGGCGCTGACGTTCCTGCGCGAGGTGGACGCGATCAACATGCGCCGCCGCGCCCGCATGGTCGACCTGGCCCGCGAGCTGGCCGGGGGTTCCTTCCACGGCTGCACGGTGGGCGTGCTCGGCGCCGCCTTCAAGCCCAACTCCGACGACATACGCGACTCCCCCGCCCTCGACGTGGCGGTGACGATCGGGCGGCAGGGCGGGCGGGTCACGATCTACGACCCGATCGCGCTCGACAACGTCCGCAAGGCACACCCCCAGCTCGCCTACGGCGAGTCTGCCCTCGACGCGGTACGGGGCGCGCACGTCGTGCTGCTGCTGACGGAGTGGCAGGAGTTCCTGGACCTGGACCCGGAGGCGCTGGGCGAGGTCGTGGCCACCCGCAAGATCGTCGACGGGCGCAACGCGCTCAACGCCGAGGCGTGGCGCTCCGCCGGGTGGCACTACCGGGCGCTGGGCCGCCCCTGACGCACCCACTGGGTGTGCACCGGCCGGTAGCCCTGGCGCGCCCAGAACGGGCCTGACAGCGGGTTCGCCACCGCGTGGTGCAGCAGCGTCGTGGCGACGCCCCACGCGTCCAGCCGGGCGTGCGCGGCGGCGGCCAGCGCCGCGCCGACACCCCGGCCCCGTACGGCGGGATCGGCGTACATGACGCCCAGGTAGGCGGCCGGCATCCGGGTCACCATGGAGGCGATCCACCGCGACCGGGGCGGCGGGTCGACGATGACGACGCCGGTCACCGCGCCGTCGTGCTCGGCCACCCAGGCCCACGAGCGGGGCAGCGTGCCGGTGAGATGCTCCCTGATCCTGGCGGGCGTCGACGGCCGCGGCGTGACCCAGCCGAACTGCGCGTCGTACGCCACCAGCGCCTCGTACAGGCGCGCGATCCCGTCCAGGTCGTCAGCGGTGGCGGGCCGTACGCGCGGGTCCGTGGCCTGCCCGGCCGGGAGCCTGCGGGGGCGGGCGGCGACGGTGACCGTCGGGGCGAAGCCGCGGACGGCCAGGGCGCGGACGGCGGCGGTGTCGCGGCTGGGCCACAGCACCGCGAGCGGGCCGGGCTCCCGCCGGGGCGCGGCCGTCCACGCGTCCAGCAGCGCGCCGAGCGCCGCCTCCGGGTCGGGGCCGCCGACGCGGGCGTGCAGCCGGTGGACGACGAGCGGGCCCCAGGTGGCGTTGAGTGTGTCGAGGCCGGAACGGTCCATCGAGGCCAGGCCGACGGCGCCGGGCACCTCGACGAGCTGCTCCCCGAGGCCGGGCTTGGGCAGCCGGTCCTGACCGCCGGCCAGTGGGTCGGCGGCGCGGACCCGGGCGGCGTGGCCCGCGAGCACGTCCAGCACGGCCCTCTCCCGGGGCGGGCGGATCAATCGGCCGGCTTCAGCGCCGCCGCCTCGGCGCGCAGCCGTTCGCCCTTGGCGTGCGCCTGCTCCTTGAGCCGCTCCTGGAACTCGACCATGCGGGCGCGCAGGGTGGCGTCGGTGGCGGCGAGGATGCGTACGGCGAGCAGGCCGGCGTTGCGGGCGCCGCCGACCGCGACGGTCGCGACGGGCACCCCGGCCGGCATCTGGACGATCGACAGCAGGGAGTCCATGCCGTCGAGGTACTTCAGCGGCACCGGCACACCGATCACCGGCAGCGGCGTGACGGAGGCGAGCATGCCGGGCAGGTGGGCGGCGCCGCCCGCGCCCGCGATGATGACCTCGACGCCGCGGCCGGCCGCCTGCCTGCCGTACTCGATCATCTCGGCGGGCATCCGGTGGGCGGAGACGACGTCGGCCTCGAACGGGATCCCGAACTCGGCGACCGCCTCGGCGGCGGCCTTCATCACCGGCCAGTCGGAGTCGCTGCCCATGACGATGCCGATGCTCACGTGTACTCCCCGGTCATCAGGTAGACGGCGGCGTGGCGGGCGCGGGCCCTGACCTCGTCGAGGTCGTCACCGACGGCGGTGACATGGCCGATCTTACGGCCGGGGCGCACCTGCTTGCCGTAGAAGTGCACCTTGACGGCCGGATCGTGGGCCATGACGTGCTCGTACCGCTTGAACAGGTCGGGGTCGTCGCCGCCGAGCAGGTTGGCCATGACGACCACCGGCGCGGTCATGGCGGGCGTGCCGAGCGGCAGGTCGAGCACGGCCCGCAGGTGCTGCTCGAACTGGGAGGTGCGGGAGCCCTCGATGGTCCAGTGGCCGCTGTTGTGCGGGCGCATGGCCAGCTCGTTGACGAGCAGCCCCTGCCGGGTCTGGAACATCTCGACGGCCAGCAGGCCGGTGACGCCCAGCTCGTCGGCGATCCGCAGGGCGACGCGCTGCGCCTCGGCGGCCTCCTCGGGGTCGAGCCCGGGGGCGGGGGCGAGCACCTCGACGCAGATGCCGTCGCGCTGCACGGTCTCCACGACCGGGTAGCTGACGCCCTGGCCGTGCGGGGAACGGGCGACGAGCACGGCGAGCTCGCGCTCGAACGGCACGAACGCCTCCGCGAGCAGCGGGCCGCCGGCGGCGGCGAACGCCTCGGCCGCGGCCTCCTCCGAGTCGCACACCCACACGCCGCGGCCGTCGTAGCCGCCGGTGATCGCCTTGAGCACCACCGGCCAGCCGTGCCCGGCGGCGAACGCGGCCGCCTCGCCGGGGCCGGAGACGCGGGCCCAGGCCGGGCACGGGGCGCCGATCGCGGTCAGCCGCTCACGCATGACGGCCTTGTCCTGGGCGTGGACGAGGGCGTCGGCGCCGGGGTGGACGGCGTGGCCGTCGTCGATGAGCGCGCGGATGTGCTCGCCGGGGACGTGCTCGTGGTCGAACGTGATCGCGTGACAGCCTTCGGCGAACGCGCGCAGGTCGTCGAGGGAGCGGTAGTCGCCGACGCGGGTGTCGACGATGACCCGGGCGGCGCTCTCGTCAGAGGACCCGGCCAGCACGCGCAGTTCGACGCCGAGAGCGATGGCGGGGGGCTGCGACATCCGGGCGAGCTGTCCGGCGCCGACGATGCCGACGACGGGGCCGATGGGACTGTATGCGTTCACGTGAGGTGAGCATACCGGCCGCATTCCGGAGCGCTCGCAGGTAGAGCGCCCTCGGTACGAACCGCGTTATAACGGGCAGTCTTCAGGAAAGAAGATGCTGACACGCCACGGTAAGGTACCCCGGTACGCTGAAGTGGTCATGGCGTGACGAGGCGGAAGGGCCGAGCAGACACGTGCGGTTCGTCAAGAGCTTGTACCAGCGGTTCGCCGCCCTTCTGCATGAGCTGACGAAGTTCGGCATCGTCGGAGGGCTCGCCTTCCTGATCGACCTGGGCGCGCTCAACTTCTTCCACCTGGTCGTCGGCATCGGGCCGATGACCTCGAAGGTCTTCGCCACGACGATCTCGACCACCTTCGCGTACGCGGGCAACCGCTTCTGGACGTTCCGCCACCGCGAGCAGAGCGGGCTGGGGCGCGAATACTTCCTGTTCTTCCTGATGAACGGCATCGCGCTGCTGTTCGGCGTGCTGGTGATCGGGTTCACCACCTACACGCTCAAGTTCGACGACCCGGTCAGCCTCAACATCGCCAACATCGTCGGCGTCGGCCTCGGCACCCTCTTCCGCTACTGGTCCTACAAGAAGTGGGTGTTCCTGGAGGCGACCACGCCGATCCCGGCCGAGCTGCCCGCGATCGAGCTCAGGCAGGACCGCTGACCACGCGGTTCCTGCCCGGGGCGTCGGCCGGGCGCAGGAAGACGGCGAACGTCGCCGGCCTCCTCCGTACGAGCTCCAGCCGTCCGCCGTCGGCGGCGGCCAGCGCGCGGGCGAGCGTCAGCCCGAGACCGGTGCCGCCGCCCCCGCTCACGTTCCTGTCGAAGATCTTGGGTGCGATCTCGTCGTCGATGCCCGGCCCCTCGTCGGTCACCTCGGTCACCACGTAGTTGTCGCCACTCGTCGTGGTGACGGTGACGGTGCCGCCGCCGTGGCGCAGGGAGTTCTCCAGCAGCGTGGCGATGACCTGGCCGAAGCCGCCGGTGGTGGCCAGCGCCTTGAGGTCGCGGGTGCCTTCGAGCACGAGCCTGCGTCCCACGCCGCGGAAGACGGGGTCCCACTCCGTCACCTGCTGGACCAGCACCTGGTCGATCGAGGTCGGCTCGGCCTGGGAGTGACGCTGGCGGCGGGCCGCGGCGAGCAGTTCGTCGATCACCGCCGTGAGCCGCTCGGCCTGCACGATGGCCGCCTCGCCCTCCTCGCGCACGACCTCCGGGTGGTTGGAGGCGGCGACGATCTCCTCCAGGCGCATGGTGAGGCCGGTCAGCGGGGTGCGCAGCTGGTGTGAGGCGTCGGTGGCGAACTCGCGCTCACGGGTGAGCAGGTCGGAGATGCGGGTGGCGCTGCGGTCGAGTACCTGGGCCACCCTGTCGAGTTCGGGGATGCCGTAGCGGTGCTTGCTCGGCCGGGCGTCCCCGGAGCCGAGCCGCTCGGCGATCATGGCGAGGTCGCGCAGGGGCAGCGTGAGCCGGCGTGTCTGCACGATGGCCAGGCCGACGGCGACGGCGAGAGCCGCGACGGCCAGGGCGACGATCAGCAGCAGGCGCGCGTACACGTCCTGCTCGACCTGTGCCCTGTCGCGGCTCACCCGGACGAAGATGCCGCTGTCGGACTCCGCGTCCTCGGTCATCTGCTGACCGGACGGCGGTGGCGTGCCGACGACGGTGGCCTTCGGGGGGTTCCCGCGTTCGAATATCTGGATGTAGCGATCCGGATATTTCTGCTCCAGTTGCTGCGGGTCGAGCGGCGTCTCCTGGATCCGGGCGTACTCGACCTCGCCCACCAGGCGTGTCGCCTCCGCTCTGAGCTGCTGGGCGGCATCATCGACGATCAGCCGGCTGACGACGACGCCCAGGGGCACTCCGAGCAGAAGGACGGCGATGCCCGCGACGAGGAGGGTTGAAGTGAGCAGGCGTCGGCGCATGCCTACTCGCGTTCGAAGCGGAAGCCGACTCCCCGGACGGTGGTGATGTAACGAGGCTTCGCCGCGTCGTCCCCCAGCTTGCGGCGCAGCCAGGAGATGTGCATGTCGAGCGTCTTGGTCGAGCCCCACCAGTTGGTGTCCCACACCTCGCGCATGATCTGCTCGCGGGTGACGACCTTGCCCGCGTCGCGCACCAGCACGCGCAGCAGGTCGAACTCCTTGGTGGTGAGGTGGAGCTCCTTGTCGCCCATCCAGGCGCGGCGTGAGTCGGCGTCGATGCGGACGCCCTGGACCACCGGGGTCTCGGACGTGCCGCGCCGCAGCAGTGCCCGCACCCGGGCGAGCAGTTCGGCGAGCCGGAACGGTTTGGTGACGTAGTCGTCGGCGCCGGCGTCGAGGCCGACCACCGTGTCCACTTCGTCAACGCGTGCGGTGAGGATCAGCACCGGAGTGCCGTGCCCCTCCGCACGTATGCGGCGCGCCACCTCCAGGCCGTCCATCTCCGGAAGGCCCAGGTCCAGGACGATGAGGTCGATGCCACCCGACAGTGCCCTCTCCAGGGCCTGCGGGCCGTCGGGGCTCACCTCAACCTGGTAGCCCTCGCGGCGCAGGGCGCGCGCGAGCGGCTCGGAAATCGAGGTGTCATCCTCGGCGAGAAGTACGCAGGTCATGAGGCGATCGTAGGTCCTTAGGCGATCGTTTCCCGGGCACAGCGCGCGGTTTGACTCGTAGTTGACCTATCTATTGACCTGGGCAAACGCGACTAAATGTCGGTTAGTCGTGATTAAATTACCGCGATACTCGGGGCTAAACCCTTACGTCCCCCAGAAACGCGCGCACCCGCCGGGAAAACCGGCGGGCGGGGGTCGCATGACGGAAGTTCGGGCGCGGGCGGCG
This sequence comes from Nonomuraea sp. NPDC049486, assembly GCF_040676925.1. Taxonomy (NCBI): domain Bacteria; kingdom Bacillati; phylum Actinomycetota; class Actinomycetes; order Streptosporangiales; family Streptosporangiaceae; genus Nonomuraea; species Nonomuraea sp. NPDC049486. The sequence continues at coordinate 303,561 of NZ_JBFAPV010000001.1, read as the reverse complement.
GGCTCAGTCGTCGCTGGACGGCGGCTCGGCGTAGCGGGCGAGGTAGAGCTGCTCACCGAGCGTCTGGATGAGTTCGAGCTCGGTCTCCAGGTAGTCGATGTGCTCCTCCTCGTCCTCGAGGATCTCCTCGAAGATGCGGGCGGAGGTGATGTCGCCCTTCTCGCGCATCAGCGCGATGGCGGGCCGCAGCCGTTCCACGACGCCCAGCTCGACGTCCAGGTCGGCCCGGAGCTGCTCGGGCACCGTCTGCCCGATGTGGAGCGTGCCCAGCCGCTGGTAGTTGGGCAGTCCCTCCAGGAACAGGATGCGATCGGTGAGCCGCTCGGCGTGTCGCATCTCGTCGAACGACTCCGCGCGGGTGTGCTCGGCGAGTTTCGTGTAGCCCCAGTTCTCCTGCATCTTGGCGTGCAGGAAGTACTGGTTGATCGCCGTGAGCTCCGCGGTCAACTGCTCGTTGAGCAGCTCGATGATCTGCCTGTCACCCTGCATGAAACAAGCCCCTTGTGCTATGCGGTCGTGAGTTCCTCCGACCTTTTCAGCATCGCACAGATCTTTCGTACACACCGGGCGCAGTCGCCCCCGGCGCCCGTGGTGTCGCGTACCTGCTTCGCGCTCTTGGCGCCCGCGGCGATGCAGTCGTGAACCTCGTTCTCGGTCACGGCACGACAGACACACACGTACATCCGGGGCAGCCTCTCAGGGGAACAACTCAGGTAAGGCACACCTAAGGTAGCCCACTGAGGTAAGGCTTGCCTATGTGAGGTCCGCCATAAGGCGGATTCAGTGACCTCGGGTGATCCACTCCTCCAGGTGCGGCGCCTCCGCGCCGATCGAGGTCGAGTCGCCGTGACCGGTGTGCACGACGGTCTCGGGAGGCAGCGTGAGCAGCCGCTCGCGGATCGACTCGATGATCGTGTCGAAGGACGAGTAGGACCGCCCGGTCGCCCCCGGCCCGCCCTTGAACAACGTGTCGCCGCTGAACAGCGCGCCCACCTCGGGCGCGTACAGGCAGACCGCGCCGGGCGCGTGGCCGGGGGTGTGCAGGACCTGCAGCTCGATCCCGCCGGCCTCGAACTTGTCGCCGTCGGCGAGCGGTTCGTACGCGACCTCGTCCCCGTAGACCTGCTCCCAGAGCACCTGGTCGGCGGGGTGCAGCCGGATCGGCGCGCCGGTGCGGCGGGCCAGGTCGGCGGCGGCGTTGATGTGGTCGTTGTGCGCGTGGGTGCAGACGATGGCCCGCACGCTGCGCCCGCCGACCCGCTGGGCGATGGCCTCGGCGTCGTGGGCGGCGTCGATGACGACGACCTCACGGGCGTCGCCGACCAGCCAGACGTTGTTGTCGACGTCCCAGGTGCCGCCGTCGAGCGAGAAGGTGCCGGAGGTGATGACCTTGTCGAGCATTTAGAGGATCACCACCGACCGCAGCACGTCGCCGCGCTCCATCTTGTGGAAGGCCTCTTCGACCTGGTCGAGCGCGATCGTCTCGGTGACGAACTTGTCGAGCGGCAGCCGGTGCTGCAGGAACAGGTCGATGAGCATCGGGAAGTCGCGGGTCGGCAGGCAGTCGCCGTACCACGACGACTTCAGCGCGCCGCCCCTGCCGAACACGTCCAGCAGCGGCAGGTCGATGCGCATCTCGGGGGTGGGCACGCCGACCAGCACCACGGTGCCGGCCAGGTCGCGGGCGTAGAAGGCCTGCTCGTACGTCTCGGGCCTGCCGACCGCCTCGACCACCACGTCGGCGCCGAAGCCGCCGATGAGGTCGCGGATCGCCTCGACCGGGTCGTTCTCGCGGGAGTTGACGGTGTCGGTGGCGCCGAAGCCGCGCGCCCACTCCAGCTTGCGCTCGTCGACGTCCACCGCGATGATCTTGGATGCGCCGGCCAGGGACGCGCCGAGGATGGCCGCGTCGCCGACGCCGCCGCAGCCGATGACCGCGACCGTGTCGCCGCGGGTGACGCCGCCGGTGTTGATGGCGGCGCCGAGGCCGGCCATCACGCCGCAGCCCAGCAGCCCGGCCACGGACGCGGGCGCCTCGGCCGAGACCTTCGTGCACTGCCCGGCGGCGACCAGCGTCTTGCCGAGGAAGGCGCCGATGCCGAGCGCGGGCGACAGCTCGGTGCCGTCGGTCAGGGTCATCTTCTGGGTGGCGTTGTGGGTGTTGAAGCAGTACCACGGCCGGCCGCGCAGGCACGCCCGGCACTGGCCGCACACGGCCCGCCAGTTGAGGATGACGAAGTCGCCGGGCTCCAGGCCGGTGACGCCCTCCCCGACCGCCTCCACGACGCCGGCCGCCTCGTGCCCGAGCAGGAACGGGTAGTCGTCGCTGATGCCGCCCTCGCGATAGTGGAGGTCGGTGTGGCAGACCCCGCACGCCTGCACGGTCACCACCGCCTCGCCCGGGCCCGGGTCGGGGACGAGCACCGTTTCAAGTGAGACTTCCTGGCCCTTACCTCGGGCGATGACACCCTGAACTTCGTACGGCATGCCAGCCATCTTGTGTCCAGGAGGGTGATCTCCGCAAGACATGGGGCCGCACCACGCCGAGACCTCTCACCGGCCGCTGCCCGAGCCGCTGCACAGGCTACCGGCCGTCGATCTCGCCGTCGGAGGCGTCCTCCAGGAGCCGGAACAGCTCGGTGCGGACCTCCTGGATCCGCGGGATGTCGCGCAGCACGATCTCACCCCGCTCGCCGGCGGACTCGACGGTGAGGGTGCCGCAGCCCAGCAGCCGCTCGAAGAGCGTCTGGTCGGAGCTGACGGTGTTGACCTTCGCCATCGGGATCTCGTCGGTCGACTTGTTGAGCACGCCGGTGCTGATCGAGAACCGGTGGGTGGTGAGGACGTAACCGGTGTTCTTCCACTGCAGGTACGGGACGAACGACCAGATCGTCATGAGGATCAGCCCGATGACGACGACCGCGATGCGGGCGTAGGAGGCGTACTCCCAGGTGTCCGGGACGAAGTAGATCGCCGCGCCGGAGGCCGCGGCGATCAGGAGGAGCGCGATGAAGGGGACGACCAGCCGCTTCCAGTGCGGGTTGAAGGACCGGACGCGGCGCTCACCTTGTGTCAGGTGGTGGTCGGGAATGGTCATGGGCAAATGGTGCCACCTCGGCCGATCGGCGGCTACGTCGTGGCCCGAACATGCACGACGTCGCCCGCGCTCAGCGCGTAGGCCCGGTCCTCGGCGCTCACCTGAAGGTGGCCCGACCGGTCGACGCCGGTGGCGCGTCCGGTGAGCACGCTGCCGCCGGGCAGCTCCACCCGCACGTCGCGGCCGACGGTGGCGGAGCGGGCCAGGTAGGCGGCGCGCAGCCCGCAGGCGTCGGCGTCGCCGCCCGCCTCGTCCCACTCGCGGTAGTGGGTCTCGACCTCCCGCAGCACGGCCCGCAGCAGCGGGTCGCGGTCGACGCAGGCGGCCTTCTCCACGGCCAGCGAGGTCGCGGTGGCGACGGGCAACTCGTCCTCGCTCAGCAGCACGTTCAGCCCGATGCCGATCACCACCCCGCCCTCGACCCGCTCGGCTAGCACCCCGGCCAGCTTCCGCTCGCCGATCAGCAGGTCGTTGGGCCACTTCAGGCGCACGTCCACCTCGGCCAGGCGGCGCACCGCGGACGCGGCGGCCACGCCGAACAGCAGCGGCAGCCACCCGTACGCGGTGACCGGCGCCTCGGGCCTGAGCAGGACCGAGAACGTCAGCCCCGCGTACGCCGGAGCGGTCCAGGGGCGGCCCAGCCTGCCGCGGCCCGCCACCTGCTCCTCGGCGGCCAGCACCGCGCCCTCGGGCGCGCCGTCCCTGGCGGCCTTGGCGAGGTCGGCGTTGGTGGAGCCGGTGCTGTCGACGACCCTGATGCCCGTCCACAGCGAGCCGGGGCGGACCAGGGCGCGGTTGAGCGCCGCCTCGGACAGGGGTGGCCGGTCGAGGTCGTGGTAGCGAGACATCCCCCCATCCTGTCGCATCCGCCTGCCGGACTCCGGAAGGGCCGGGCGGAACCACGGATCGGCCAGGAGCAAGATGGACGCATGAGCAAGCGACTGGATCCGCGCAACTGGGCCTCGTGGCGGCCGTTCGGCCTCGGGCTGCGCAAGCCGAACAACTACCTGGAGCTGATCAAGGCCTTCCGGTCGGTCAAGGGCAACAGGCGCTACGCGTGGCGGATCCTCACCCGGGGGACGTGCGACGGGTGCGCGCTCGGCACCAAGGGCATGCGCGACTGGACCATGCGGGAGGTCCACCTGTGCAACATCAGGCTGCGGCTGCTGCCGCTCAACACGATGCCCGCGCTCGACGTGTCGGTGCTGGCGGACGCCGACCGGCTCGCCGGGAAGAGGAGCGCCGAGCTCCGGGAGCTGGGGCGGCTGCCGTACCCGATGCTGCGGCGCGCCGGCGAGCCCGGCTTCACCCGCGTGTCGTGGGACGAGGCGCTGCGGGTGGCGGCCGGCGGGCTGCGCGACGCGCGCTTCGGCGCCTACCTGACCAGCCGCGGCATGCCGAACGAGAACTACTACGCGGCCCAGAAGGCGGTGCGGGCGCTCGGCACCAACAACGTCGACAACGCCGCCCGCATCTGCCACTCGCCGTCGACGGTGGCGCTCAAGGACACCATCGGGGCGGCGGCCACGACCTGCTCGTATCAGGACTGGATCGGCTCCGACCTGATCGTGTTCATCGGGTCGAACCCGTCGAACAACCAGCCGGTGGCGATGAAGTATCTCTACCACGCCAAGAAGGCCGGCACCCGGATCGCGATGGTCAACGCCTACCGCGAGCCCGGCATGGAACGCTACTGGGTGCCGTCCAACGCCGAGTCGGCCCTGTTCGGCACGAAGATCACCGATGAGTTCTTCGGGGTTCACCAGGGCGGCGACATCGGCTTCCTCAACGGGGTGCTCAAGCACCTGATCGAGAACGACTGGATCGACGAGAAGTTCGTCGCCGGGCACACCACCGGCTTCGAGGAGGCCCGCCGGGCCGTGTCGGAGCAGTCGTGGGAGGTGCTGGAGGCGCTGTCGGGGTCGACCAGGGACGAGATGCTGCGCCTGGCCAGGATGCTGGGCGAGGCCCGCTCCGCCGTGCTGGTGTGGTCGATGGGCATCACCCAGCACACCCACGGCGAGGACAACGTACGCGCGATCGTCAACCTGGCGCTGGCCAGAGGCTTCGTGGGGCGCGACGGGTGCGGGCTGATGCCGATCCGCGGCCACAGCGGCGTGCAGGGCGGTGCCGAGATGGGGGCGTACGCGACCGGGCTGCCGGGCGGGCTGCCCGTCACGCCGGAGAACGCGGCGAAGTTCTCCGGGATGTGGGGGTTCGAGGTGCCTTCTTCGCCGGGGCTGACGGCGACTGACATGATCGACGCGGCGCACGCGCGGGAGCTGGACGCGCTGGTCTCCTCCGGCGGCAACTTCCTGGAGGTGCTGCCCGACCCTGACTACTGCCGGGAGGCGCTGTCCCGGCTCAAGCTGCGGGTGCACATCGACATCGTGCTGTCGTCGCAGATGCTCGTGCCTGCCGAGGGCGACGTGCTGCTGCTGCCCGCGCAGACGCGCTACGAGATGGCGGGCGGGGTGACCGAGACGTCGACCGAGCGGCGGGTGATCTTCTCGCCGGAGGTGGAGGGGCCGCGGATCGGCGAGGCGTGGCCGGAGTGGAAGATCTTCACCGAGCTGGCCGCCACCACACGTCCCGAAATTTCAAGACTCGTGAGGTTCACCGGCACGCCCGCGATCCGCGAGGAGATCGAGCGCGCGGTGCCCTTCTACGAAGGCATCGCCGGGCTGCGGCGGTTCGGCGACAGCGTCCAGTATGGCGGCCGCCACCTCTGCCCCGACGGCCGCTTCCCCACCCCCGACGGGCGGGGCGGGTTCTCGGCGGTCGATCCACCGGCGCTGGAGCGGCCCGACGGCGCGTTCTCCGTCGCCACCCGGCGCGGCAAGCAGTTCAACAGCATGGTCCACGAGCGCATGGACGGCTTCAACGGCGCGATGCGCGAAGCCGTGCTGATGAGCCCGTACGACGCCGACCGGCTCGGCCTGCCCGACGGCACCCCGGTCGAGCTGCGCGCGGGCGAGCGCTCGTACCGGGGCAAGGTGCTGCGCGCCCCGCTCGTCCCCGGAAACCTGCAGGTCCACTGGCCCGAGGGCAACGTGCTGCTGGACGAGGCGCGCCGGTCACCGCAGGCGCGGATCCCCGACTACAACGCCGTCGTCACCGTGCGGGCGCTGTGAGCAGGCCCGGCCCCACCAGCCGCGCCCGGATCCGCGAGCTGAACGGGCGCACGGCCCGCGAGCGCCGCGACAACCTGGCCACCGAGGAGCCGCTGGAGATACGGCTCGTCGGGCTCGGCGGGGCGCGCAAGACGGTGGCGATCACCATGCGCACGCCGGGGCACGACTTCGAGCTGGCCGCCGGGTTCCTGCACGGCGAGGGCCTGGCCGGGCCCGGGGAGATCGCGTCCATCGCGTACTGCACCGACGAGGACCTGCCGCCGGAGGAGCGCTACAACACCGTCACCGTGCGGCTGCGCGGGCCGATCCCCGACCTGCCCGCCCTGGAGCGTCACTTCGTGACCTCCAGCGCGTGCGGCGTGTGCGGCTCGGCGAGCCTGGACCGGCTGCACGAGCGGTGCGCCCCGCTCCCGCCGGGCGGGCCGCCCATCGACCCCGAGGTCCTGTACGGGCTGCCGGACGCGTTGCGCGCGGGCCAGGGCGTGTTCGGCAAGACCGGCGGGCTGCACGCGGCCGGCCTGTTCACCGCCGACGGCGCCCTTCTGGCGGTACGGGAGGACGTCGGCCGGCACAACGCCGTCGACAAGCTCGTCGGCTGGTCGGCCATGAACGACCGGCTGCCGCTGGCCGGGCACGTGCTCATGGTGAGCGGCCGGGCCGGCTACGAGATCATGCAGAAGGCGCTGGCGGCCGGGGTGCCGGTGGTGTGCGCGGTGTCGGCGCCCTCGTCGCTGGCGGTCGACCTGGCCATGGAGTTCGGGCTGACGCTGGTGGGCTTCCTGCGGGGGGAGCGGTGCAACGTCTATGCCGGCCATGAGCGGATTCTTATGGAATGAAGCATTCCGTTCTGCTATAGTTGGGGAACAGAACAAGCCGTTCCGTTCTCTTCCGAGGAGCCTCCCGTGATCCGTCCCTTCCGCATCGAGATCCCCCAGGCCGACCTCGACGACCTGCGGGCCCGCCTGGCCCTGACCCGCTTCGCCGACGAGATCCCCGGCGCCGACCAGGGCGTCCCGGTCTCGCGGGTCCAGCGGCTGGTCTCGTACTGGCGCGACGGTTTCGACTGGCGGGCCGTCGAGGCCCGCCTCAACGCCCACCCGCAGTTCGTCACCGAGATCGACGGGCAGGACATCCACTTCGTCCACGTCCGCTCCGACAACCCGGACGCGCTGCCGCTGATCCTCACCCACGGCTGGCCGGGCAGCTTCGCCGAGTATCTCGACGCCATCGAGCCCTTGTCGCGCCACTTCCACCTGGTCGTCCCGTCGCTGCCCGGCTACGGCTTCTCCGGCCCGACCAGGGAGCTGGGCTGGAACAACGTGCGCATCGCCCGCGCCTGGGCCGAGCTGATGGCCCGCCTCGGCTACACCCGCTACGGCGCGGTGGGCAACGACGCCGGCTCGATGATCTCTCCCGAGATCGGCCGGGTGGACCCCGGCCACTGCGTCGGCGTCCACGTGACCCAGCTCTTCTCCTTCCCGTCGGGCGACCCGGCCGAGTTCGCCGGCCTCTCGGAGGAGGACCAGCAGGGCCTGGCCGTCCTCGACTGGTTCTGGAAGGAGAAGGGCGCCTTCAACGTCCTGCACTCGCAGCAGCCGCAGACCCTGGCCCACGCCCTCATGGACTCCCCCTCGGGCCTGGTCGGCTGGCTGGCCCAGCTCTTCGACGAGGACCTGGACGACGACTTCGTGCTGACCCACGCCGCCATCCACTGGTTCACCGGCACCGCCGCGTCGGCGCTCCGGCTCTACTGGGAGAACGCCCGCGCCGAGCAGCCCAAGGAGCCCACGACGGTGCCGATCGCGCTGGCGATGGGCGAGGGCGACTTCAAGTCGATCCGGCCGTTCGCGGACCGCGACCACGCCCGGATCGTCTCCTGGAAGACGCTGCCGGCCCCGGCCCGCGGCCACTACACGGCCCACACCGCCACGGACGCCCTCACCTCGGACGTCCGCGACTTCTTCCTCAGCCTGACCTGACCCCCGGCATCAGCCCGTGTTCTGCAGACCTGCCGCCACCCCGTTGACGGACAGCAGGAGGAGCGTGGACAGGCGGTCGCGTTCGTGGTCGGACGGGTCGCCGGTGCGCAGCACCGTCAGGGCACGCAGTTGCAGGTGTGACAGGGCGTCGACGTACGGGTCGCGGAGCTGGACGGCGCGCGAGAGGACCTTGCGGTTCTCCAGGAGGCGCTTGTGGCCGGTGACCTTCAGCACCAGCCTGCGGGTGCGGTCGTACTCCTCCAGGACCTGCTCGGCGAAGTCGTCCCTGCCGCCGAGCGCCAGGTAGCGGGCCGCGATGGAGCGGTCGGTCTTGGCCAGCGACATCTCGGCGTTGTCGAGCAGCGAGTTGAACAGCGGCCACTCGGCGTAGGCGGCCTGCAGCTCCTCCAGGGAGTCGGCGGCCGCCAGGCCGGTGCCGATGCCGTACCAGCCCGGCAGGTTGACGCGGGTCTGGGCCCAGGCGAACACCCACGGGATGGCCCGCAGGTCGTCCAGCGAGCGCGGGGCGCCCAGGCCCCGGCGGGCCGGGCGGGAGCCGAGGCGCAGGGAGCCGATCTCCTCCAGCGGGCTGACCAGGGCGAACCATTCAGGGAAGCCGGGGGCCTCGGTGAGCGCGCGGTACGCCTCCTCGGACGCGCGGGCGACCCGCTCGGCGAGCGGGCGGAAGCGTTCGGCGGCGGCGGCGGTGCGGGCGCCGACCGCCGGGGAGGAGGCCAGCAGGACGGCGTTGGCGACCTGCTCCAGGTGGCGGCGGGCGATCGCCATGTGGGCGTAGCGGGCGAAGATGACCTCGCCCTGCTCGGTGACCTTGAATCGGCCGGCGACCGAGCCGGGCGCCTGGGCGAGCACGGCGCGGTTGGCCGGGCCGCCTCCCCGGCCGAGCGCGCCGCCGCGGCCGTGGAACATCCGCAGCTTGACGTCGTGCGCGGCGGCCCACGCCGTGAGCTGCTCCTGCGCCTCGTACAGGCGGAGGGTCGCGGCGGCCGGGCCGAGCTCCTTGGCCGAGTCGGAGTAACCCAGCATGATCTCCATGCGCCGCCCGGTGTCGGCCAGCCGCTGCTGGACCTGCGGGATGTCGAGCATGCCCGTGAGCACGCGGGGCGAGTTGACCAGGTCCTCGCCCGACTCGAACAGCGGCACCACGTCCAGCGCCAGCGGGCGCGCGCCGAGGGCGTGCGACACCAGCTCGTGCACGGCGGCGACGTCGTCGGCGGAGCGGGTGAACGAGACCACGTAGCGGGAGCAGGCCTCGACGCCGAACCGGTCCTGGATCCAGGCGATGACCCGGATCGTGGCCAGCACCTCCTCGGTGCGCTCCGACAGCTCGCCGCCCGCGCGGATCTCCTCCAGGGCCGCCGCGTGCACCTGGGAGTGCTGGCGGACCTCCAGCTCGGCCAGGTGGAAGCCGAACGTCTCCACCTGCCAGATCAGGTGCTGCAGCTCCCCGTACGCCTGGCGTACCGCGGTCTTGGCGAGCGAGTCCTGCGCGAGGCGCAGGTCGGCGAGCAGCTCGGCGGGGCCGCGGTAGGCGAGGTCGAGGTCGCGGCTGCGGGTGGCGGCGACGCGGGCGGCGACGAACAGCAGCCACTGCCGGTGCGGCTCCCGCGGCGACCGGGTGGCCAGCTCGGAGACCAGGTCGGGGTGGTGGTCGACGGCGGCGGCCAGCGCGGCGCGCAGCTCGGGCGAGGCGGGGGCGAACTGGGCCGAGGCGGTGAGCGTGCGGCCGATCCGCAGGCAGGCGTTCTCCAGGGCGGTGAGCACGTGCTCGGCCTGGATCTGGATGGCCTCGCGGGTGACCTTGGCGGTGACGTTGGGGTTGCCGTCGCGGTCGCCGCCGATCCAGCTGCCGAAGCGGATGAACGGCCGGGCGAGCGGCTCGCCGACGCTGTCGTGCAGCGCCGCGTCCAGCGACCGGTAGACCTGCGGCACCACCCTGAACAGGGTCTCGTCGAAGGCCGCCATGGCGGTGCGGACCTCGTCGAGCGGGTCCAGCCGGGTGTTGCGGAGCTGCGCCGTACGCCAGAGCAGGTCGATCTCCTCCAGCAGGCGGCGCCTGGACTCGGCCCGCTCGGAGGCGCCCCGCTCGGGCGCGTCGTACTCGGTGAGCTGGTGGCTGACGCGCTGGATGGCGGTGGCGACGGCGCGCCTGCGCGCCTCGGTCGGGTGGGCGGTCAGCACGGGGTGCAGCTCCAGGTCGCGGACGAGCTCGGCGACGCGCTCGGCGCCCAGCTCCTGCACGGCGTGCGCCAGCGACTCGCGCTGCACCCCGTCCTCGGTGTCGCGGCGGCGCAGGGAGCGGATGCGGTAGTGCTCCTCGGCCAGGTTGGCCAGGTGGAAGTAACACGTGAACGCGCGGGCGATCTCCACCGCCCGGTCGATCTCCCACCCGGACACCATCTCGACGATCTCGTCGCCGGACACCTCGCCTCTGCGGGCGGCGATGACGGCCTTGCGCAGGCGTTCGACGTCGGCCAGCAGATCTTCGCCGCCCTGCTCGGCGATCACCTCCCCGAGCAGGCTGCCGAGCAACCGCACGTCTCTGCGCAGCTCGTCGGGCATCTCGGTCACTGCGGCACTGCGATGCTCCAGCCCCTGGTCAATCATGCTTCGAAGCGTATACACCGCTTCCTGGACGCCGCAGAGGGGTCTCACTTATTGGACTAGACCACTGGTCAGGCGGGCTTCGAGACGGCGGCCAGCAGCTCGGGCATCCTGGCGAAGCCGATACGCGCGCCGAGCCTGCGGCCGAGCACCTCCGCGGCCAGGCCGTAGAAGGGCGCGAGCGCGCACACCCAGAGCAGGCCGAAGAGCATCGGCACGATGAACGGCAGCGTCAGCAGGGAGATGCCGACCATCGCGCCCATGGACGAGGCGAACGCCTGCCCGCCCTGGCCGGGCGCGGCGCCGGTGAAGGCGTTGAGCCGCTCGGGGATCGTGTACGGGATGACGACGCTGGTCACGGCGCCGACGCCGCACCCGATGCCCAGCGCGCCCAGGCCCGCGAAGACCGCCCAGACGATCGCGCCCGGACTGCCGGTCAGCACCCCGGTGACGACCGCGATCGCCACCAGCATCGGCGCCGCGACCAGCGCGTTGGCCAGGTGGCGGCCCGCCAGGTCGACGCTGAGACCGCGCTCGGAGCCGATCGCCACGGCGTTCATCCACAGGGAGCGGCCGTCGATGCCGAACGCGTTGCACAGCTGCAGCGACACCATCAGCCCGCCGGCCGCGGTGAGCATGATCGGCACACCGGGCCCGCTGGGGCCGTCACCCCGGCCGAACGAGATCGCCAGCACGGCGGTCACCACCACCGCGGTGAACCAGACGACGCGGTAGCGGGGCTCGCGCCGGATGTACTTGAGCTCCTTGGTCACCACGGCCGCCAGCGGCCCGTCGGGCACGATCCGGTCGACGAGACCGCTGTCACGGCGTACGGTGGCGGCCTCGTTCGACACGTCGGGCGTGACCAGGGCGCGGCTCAGCGCCTTGATCCACAGCCAGGCGGCGGCGACCACCACGAGCGCCACGACGGCCAGCTCGGCCACGCCCACCAGGCCGCCGTCGGCGATCGCGTGCGCGGCCATGCCGGAGGGCGTCCAGCGCAGCACGGCGGCGGTGCCGTGCAACAGCGACAGCGGGTCGCCCAGGTCGCTGTTGATCAGCAGGTTGGGCAGCTGGAAGAGCAGCACCGCGCCGATCGCGGCCACCGCGAGCACGTCGCGCCCGCGCCGGGTGCGCAGCGCGCTGGACAGCGAGGTGGTCACCAGCCGGGAGGCGACCAGGCAGAGCGCGAACTGCAGCAGCACGGCCGGCACGCCGATCAGGAACCCGCCGGCGCCGGAGGCCAGCCCGGCCAGCGCGCCGGCCGTGACGATCAGCGTCGCCGCCGGCCACACGCCGGTGGCCGAGGCGGTGAACATGCCCACGGCCAGCCGCGCGGTCGGCAGCGGGAACAGCGCAAGCCGCGCCGGGTCGAGCGTGTCGTCCAGGCCGAACGCCAGCAGTGGCACGATCATCCAGCTCACCAGGAACAGGGTGAACACCACGATGACGATGTCGGCGGCGATCTCCGGCTGCGCCAGCCGGACCAGGCTCATCAGGAAGAAGCCGAGCGCGGCCAGGAACGCGGCCATGACGAGGGTGAAGACGAAGCCGAGCTTGCGCGCGAGGTCTCCGCGCAGGTTGCCGGCCAGCAGGCGGAGCTTGAGCTCGGCGAAGAGGCGGACGGTGGTCACGGCGTGTCCCGCTGCCCGAGCCAGGTCAGCCCGGTGCCGCCGCCGGTCTGCGGGCCGCCGACGAGCTCCAGGAACGCCTGGTTGAGACTGCGCCCGTCGCGCACCCGCTCCAGCGGGCCCTGGGCGACGATGTGGCCGCCGTTCATCACCGACACCCAGTCGCACAGCCGCTCGACCAGGTCCATGACGTGGCTGGAGAAGATCACGGTGGAGCCGGAGGCGGTGAAGGCGCGCAGCACCTCGGTGAGGGTGTTGGCGCTGACCGGGTCGACGCCCTCGAACGGCTCGTCGAGGAAGAGCACGGACGGGTTGTGGAGCAGCGCCGCCGCCAGGCCGATCTTCTTGCGCATGCCGGTGGAGTAGTCGACGACGAGCTTGTCGGCCGCGCCGGCCAGGTCCATCAGCTGCAGCAGGTCGGTGGCGCGCCGCTCGACCTCCGCCTTGGGGATGCCGCGCAGCCTGCCGTTGTAGAGGAGCAGCTCACGGCCGGACAGCCGCTCGAACAGGCGCAGCCCCTCGGGCAGCACGCCGATGCGTGCCTTGACCGCGACGGGGTCGCGCCAGACGTGGAAGCCGTCGATCTCGGCGTGGCCGCCGTCGGGCCGGAGCAGGCCGGTGATCATGCTGAGGGTGGTGGTCTTGCCGGCCCCGTTGGGCCCGACCAGACCGGCGAAACTGCCCGCCGGCACGACCAGGTCGACGCCCGCGACTGCGATCTGCGGCCCGTATCTTTTGAACAGGCCGCTGGTCCGAACGGCATCCTTCATGAAGCCACTCTATGAGCAGGGTTTACTCTTGCGCGCATGAGCGCTGCTGAACCTGTGCCGGCCATGCCGGACATCCACACCACGGCTGGGAAGATCGCTGACCTGGAACGGCGGCGGGACGAGGCGCTGCACGCCGGGTCCGCCGCCGCTGTCGAGAAACAGCACGCCAAGGGCAAGATGACCGCGCGCGAGCGGGTGCTCGCGCTGCTGGACGAGGACTCGTTCGTGGAGTTCGACGAGTTCGCCAGGCACCGGTCGAGCATGTTCGGCCTGGAGAAGAAGCGTCCCTACGGCGACGGGGTGATCACCGGTTACGGCACCGTCGACGGCCGGCAGGTGTGCGTCTTCTCACAGGACGTCGCCGTGTTCGGCGGCTCGCTCGGCGAGGTCTACGGCGAGAAGATCGTCAAGGTGCTCGACATGGCGCTGAAGACCGGCTGCCCGATCATCGGCATCAACGAGGGCGGCGGGGCCCGTATCCAGGAGGGCGTGGTCGCGCTCGGCCTGTACGCCGAGATCTTCAAGCGCAACGTGCACGCCTCGGGCGTGATCCCGCAGATCTCCCTCATCATGGGCGCCGCCGCCGGCGGCCACGTCTACTCCCCCGCGCTGACCGACTTCGTGGTCATGGTCGACCAGACCTCCCACATGTTCATCACGGGCCCCGACGTCATCAAGACGGTCACCGGCGAGGAGGTCACGTTCGAGGAGCTGGGCGGGGCGCACGCGCACAACTCCAGGTCGGGCGTGGCCCACTACCAGGCGTCGGACGAGACCGACGCGCTGGAGTACGTCAAGGCGCTGCTGTCCTACCTGCCGACCAACAACCTGGACGAGGCTCCCGCGTACGAGGCCGCCGAGGACCTGGAGCCCGACCAGGAGCTGGACGAGCTGATCCCGGACTCGGCCAACCAGCCGTACGACATGCGCCGGGCGATCGAGCACGTGCTCGACGACGGGGAGTTCCTGGAGGTGCAGGAGCTCTTCGCGCAGAACATCGTCGTCGGGTTCGGCCGGGTGGACGGGCGGCCGGTCGGCGTCGTCGCCAACCAGCCCATGCATTTCGCCGGATGTCTGGATATCAACGCATCCGAGAAGGCCGCCCGCTTTATTCGAACATGTGATGCCTTCAATATTCCGATCCTGACTTTTGTTGATGTCCCGGGTTTCCTCCCCGGCACTGATCAGGAATGGAACGGAATCATCCGCCGCGGCGCCAAGCTGCTGTACGCCTACGCCGAGGCGACCGTCCCGCTGGTCACCGTCATCACCCGCAAGGCGTACGGCGGCGCCTACGACGTCATGGGCTCCAAGCACCTCGGCGCCGACGTGAACCTCGCCTGGCCCACCGCGCAGATCGCGGTCATGGGCGCGCAGGGCGCGGTCAACATCCTCTACCGCCGCGAGCTGGCCGCCGCCGACGAGCCCGACAGCGAGCGCGCCAGGCGCGTCACCGAGTACGAGGACACGCTGGCCAACCCCTACATCGCCGCCGAACGCGGCTACGTGGACGCGGTGATCCGCCCCTCCGAGACCCGCGCCCAGGTCGTCAAGGCGCTGCGCGCGCTGCGCAACAAGCGCGCCTCCCTCCCGCCCAAGAAGCATGGGAACATCCCGCTATGACCGAGCAGTCACGTCCCCACCTGCGCATCGTGCGCGGCGACGCCACGCCCGAGGAACTCGCGGCGCTGGTCGCCGTGCTCGCCGCCCGCCCCGCCGCGCCGGAACCTCCGGCGCGGCCCCGGACGCAATCTTGGCGAAACCCTGCGCGAAGCATGCGTAACCCACTCACACCGGGGAAGACGGCTTGGCGGATGAGTGCCCTGCCCTAGATCGATCCCGAGAATCGGGTGTCAAGTTCTCCGGTAGTTGGGACTATCTAGAGAAAGTAGGCGTATATAGTCGGCCGATCAACTAATGCTCCGGCCTGGAGGACATCATGGCCATCCCAGACCTGGTGCCGCACCCTGTGGCAGCGAAGTACGCCGTCCTGGTGGACGTCGGTTATCTCTACGCTGCCGCGGGTGAAGTGCTCCTTGGCGCCAAGGAACGCAAGGAATATCGTGTGGCCGCCGATGAGCTCATCCAGAGCCTTCAGAAACATGCAGAGGAACGTATTTCTGGTGAGCTGTTGCGGATCTATTGGTATGACGCCGCCCGTGACCGCGTGCCCACCGTCGACCAGCGGGTCATCGCCCAGCTGCCCTGGGTGAAGGTGCGGCTGGGCAACCTGAACGCGCGCGGCCAGCAGAAAGGCGTCGACGCGCAGATCAGGAGCGATCTGGAGGCGCTGGCCAGGCACCACGCGGTGACCGACACCATCCTGCTGGCCGGCGACGAGGACATGGTCCCCGCCGTGGAGGCCGCGCAGGCGTACGGGGTGCGCATCCACCTCTGGGGGGTGGAGCCGCCCTACGGCACCAACCAGGCCGAGCGCCTGGTGTGGGAGTCCGACACCGTGGAAGTGATCAGCGCTGATTTCCTGAGGCCCTTTTTCAGCCGTGCTCCGCAGCCCGTGGCGGTCGCCCCGCCGGCGGCGGCGCCGTCGCCCGCCCAGGTGTTCGCGGGCCGCTCGCCGGTCAAGCCGCACGTCAAGCCCGGCCAGGTGGCCAAGCTCGGGCCGAGCCGGCCCCGGGTGGAGGACGTCGGCGAGCACGTCGCGCAGAAGTGGATCCTGACGCGGGGCCGCGACAACATCCGCGACCTGCTGCCCGGCCCCATCCTGCCCACCGTGATCGACACCGAGCTGCTGATCGAGGCGGAGAAGGAGCTGGGCCACTCGCTGCGGCCCTATCCTGAGGCCCGGGTGTGGCTGCGCGACGGGTTCTGGGCGCGCGTCTACCGCGAGTTCGATCTCGGGGTGGGCGTCTCGTCCAAGTAGCTGACCTGGGCCTTCGCGGTCAGGTCCGATTCCCGCCAGTCGGTGCCGGTGAGCAGGCATAGTCTCGAAGCATGTCGCCTTTGGAGCTCGACTTCGACGCCTGCTACCGAGCCGTCTCGGCGCGGGACGCCCGGTTCGACGGGCGGTTCTACACGGCGGTGAAGACGACGCGGATCTACTGCCGTCCGATCTGCCCGGCGCGCACGCCGGCCGCCCGTAACGTGCGCTTCTACCGGCATGCCGCCTCGGCGGAGGCCGCCGGGTACCGGCCGTGCAAGCGCTGCCGGCCCGAGCTCTCGCCCGGCGACCCCGGCTGGGACACCCGCGGCGACCTCATCGGCAGGGCGCTGCGACTGATCGACGACGGGGCCGCGGACGAGGACGGCGTCGCCGGCCTGGCCAGGCGGCTGCACATCACCGAGCGCCACCTGCACCGGCTGTTCGTCGCCGAGCTCGGCGCCGGGCCGCTCGCGGTGGCCAGGACCCGGCGGCTGCTGCTGGCCAAGCAGTTGCTGACGGAGACGGCGCTCCCGGTCACCGACGTCGCGTTCGCCGCCGGGTTCGGCAGCGTCCGGCAGTTCAACGCGACGATGCGGGAGACGTACGGGTTCACGCCGAGCGAGCTGCGCGCGACGGCCGGCGGCTGGGCCAGGGTGTCCGCGCCCGTGCCCACCGCCGATCCCGTCCCCGGGGCCGCGTCGTTGCGGTTGCGGCTGCACCGGCGGGAGCCGTACGAGGTGGCAGCGGTCTTCGGCTTCCTCGCCGCGCGTGCCGTGCCGGGGCTGGAGGTGGCGGACGCCACCGCCTACAGCCGCAACATGCCCGGTGGGACGATCACGCTCACCGCGCACCCCGGCCATCTGGCGCTGGACGTGACGGTGGACGACACCCGGCAGCTCGCCCGCATCGTGGCACGCTGCCGGCGGCTGCTGGACCTGGACGCCGACCCGGAGGCCATCCGCGACGCGCTCGGCCGGACCTCGCTGGCCCCGCTCGTCGAGGCCAGGCCGGGGCTCCGGGTGCCGGGCACGTTCGACGGGTTCGAGCTGGCCGTGCGCGCCGTCGTCGGCCAGCAGATCTCCGTGGCGGGCGCCCGGACCCTGCTGGGCCGCGTCGTGGCGCGGGCGGGCTCGGACGGGCGGCTGTTCCCCACCGCCGCCGAGCTGGCCGACGCCGACCTGACCGGCCTCGGGCTGACCGGCAGGCGCGTCACCACCCTGAAAGAGCTGGCCGCCCGCGTGGCCGGCGGACTGATCGACCTCGACGGCGCGCAGGAGCCCGCCGAGGCGGTCAAGGAACTGCTCGCGGTCCCCGGCATCGGCCCGTGGACCGCCGGCTACATCGCCCTGCGCGCGCTGCGCGACCCCGACGCCTGGCCCACCGGAGACCTGGTGCTGGACCGGCGCATGGCCGAGCTGGGCATCCCGAAGGATCACCTTGAGCGGTGGCGGCCCTGGCGGGCCTACGCCGCCCTGCACCTCTGGAGTCATCGATGATCGACGCTCAGGTCCTGCCCACCCCGGCGGGCGAACTGTCCGTGCTGGTTCGCGACGGCGTGCTCGTCGCGGGCGGCTTCACCGGCGAGCCCAAGGAGATGTTCGTCAGGCTCGCCCCCGCCCTCCAGGCCGAGGGCATGACCGTGGTCGACGACCTCGGCCCGGTGTCGCGGGCGGTGCGCGACTACTTCGCCGGCGACCTCGACGCCCTGGACGCGGTCCCGGTCGAGCAGCCGGGCTCGCTCCGGCGCAAGGCGCTCCACCAGGCCCTGCGCGAGGTCAAGGCGGGCACCACGGTCACCTACGCGGAGCTGGCCGAACGGGCGGGGATGCCCAGGTCGGCGGCCAGGGCGGCGGGCGGAGCCTGCGCCCAGAACCTGATCGCCCCGTTCGTGCCCTGCCACCGCGTCCTGCCCAGCACGGGCGGCTTCGGCGGCTACTACTACGGCGTCGCCGTCAAGGCGTGGCTGCTCGCCCACGAGTCCGGACGTAACTGACCGCGTGACTGATTACCGGGCAGCCGGCCCGGCGGCGCCGATTCCCGGCGGCGCCGCCGGACCGCGTCCTAGGGCCGGACGTTGCTCTGCACCTCGCCGACCGGAACGTCCCTGGTAGCCTCCACCTGGACCGGGTCGAACTGGATGTCGGCCCCGCCCGTCACCGTCACCGGCCACACGCTGGTCACCGTCAGCTCGTACACCTCGCGCGGCCGGTCGATCGAGGCCCGCAGGTAGCGCACGCCGCAGGTGAACTCCGCTCCCCGCGCGTACGGCCGGCCGGCCGCGCCGCAACCGTCCTCGCGCACCTCGGCCCGGTCGGAGCCGGTGCCGGCGTCGATCCTGATGTCGCTCAGGGTCGCGGTCACCGTGGCGCTCATGACGCCGGGCAGGGTCGCGGTCACCGACCGGGTGGTGTCGCCCACGCCCTCCAGCCAGACGAACGTCGGCAGGTTGACGTAGCTCTTGGCGTCCGGGTTCAGCTCGACCTTGCCCTCCGGCACCGTCAGCGCGGCCCTGGCGATCTCGGCCAGCTCCTGGAACGTGATGCCGCTCGGCGGCGTCTCCCCCGGCGGCACGAACACGAACTGCTCCAGCCCTGCCCAGCAGGCGGCGCCCCTCCGGTCGCCGCTGTTGTACGCGGGAGACCACCACAGCCCGGGTTGCCCCAGCTTGTCCTTGAACTGCTGGATGAAGGCGCGGAAGCCCTCCTCGTCGGTCTGCGCCCTGCCGCGGTTGGCCACCGGGTCGGACATCTGCTCGAACATCTTCTCCGCGTCCAGGCCCGGCTCGTACCAGCAAGGGCTTCTCATCTGGTAGCCGTCGTTGCGGCCGTTTCGCACGTCACCGGAGATAGTGATCTTGGAATGTTCGAGGACGACCGTGGACGTGCGGTCCTTCTGCGAGCCTCCGACCCTGACGTCCTCGCTCGGCGGGTCGAGAGCGCCGAACAGCAGCGACCCCGCGACGACCACGGCGACCAGCGGTTTCATCTCCCGCACCCTTCTTTGCCGTAACCGATCTGCTTGACGCGCCACACGCCGTCGTCGCCCTTGCGGGCGAGCACCCTCTGCAGGTACGGCGTGCGGATGGAGGTGGGCTGCGGCTTGACCGGCTCGCCCGTCTCCGCGGAGACGACCTTCATGTCCGTCTCGTCCACGCAGACGTCGACCTCGGCGCCCCGGCCGACGACCGCGTTCACCTTCATGCGGTAGAGCCGCGACCGGCCCGCCACTTCGAGCTTCTTGTCGGTGAAGGCCCGCGCCCATTTGATCGCGTTGACCCGGTACTCGAGCTCGACGTGGTCGAGGAAGCCGTCGTCACCGGAGATCACCGCCTCGTACTTGCCGAGGTAGAACGCGGGGAACAGCCGCAGCAGCGCGGTGTCCTTGGCGGGCCAGTCGAACCGCACCCGCAGGTCGCCGACCTCGGCGGTCGCAGGCCGCGCCCCGGTGGGCGCCGCCTGCGACGGGGTGGGTTCCGGCCGCGTCGCGCCGGGCTCCGCCCGCGCCGCACCGGTGGCGGGCGCGGGTTCTTCGCGCGGCTGGTAGGGCCGCTCGGCGGGCTGCCCGCAACCTGCCAGCAGCAGGAGTACGAGCGCGGCCGTGATCCTTTTCATGCCGTGGACTCCCTGACGAGGTGGACGCGCCACGACGGCAGCAGCTCGTCGATGAGCGCCTCGGTTTCCGGGGCGAAGCTGCCGGCGGCGCGCCTGGTCAGCCCCTCGATGACGGCCCGCAGCCGGACCAGGTCGCCGGTGGCGTGGGCGGCGCGCAGCAGGTCGCGCCAGAGACTCTGGTCGTCGGGGGCGAGCAGCAGCGCGGCCCGCACGGCGGCGATCGCGGCCTCCGGCTCCCCTTCGGCGAGCCGGAGCTCACACAGCCGGCGGGCCGCATCGGCGACTTCCGCGGCCACGTCGTACTCCAGCTCGTCCGCCGCCAGCCACGCGTACCGGCCCCGCGGGCGGTCCCTCAGCAGCGGGCCCCTGACCAGGCCGAGCGCCTTCTCCAGCAGGACGGTCCTGGCCATCTGGTCGCCGTGCGAGCGGCGTACCAGCTCGCGGAAGAGCGCCCAGTCGGTGCGCACGCCGGGCCCGAGCGAGAGCCGGCCGGACTCGTCGGCGCGCAGGTGCTCGCGGCCGAGCCAGGACGCGACGCGGGCGATCGTGGCGTCCCTGACCGAGGGCTGCACGCCGCGCGGCCACAGCACGCCGCCGAGCACGACGGGGTGCACGCCGCCCGGGTGGGTGGCCAGGTAGACGAGCAGCTCGGCGGCGAGCGCCATCCGTCCTTCTTCGAGCGGCTGCGGGCCGGTGACCTGGACGGGGCCGAGGATCCTGATCTCGACCGCGGGCGGGCGGAGGTCGGCCAGCGGCTCGGGGCCGGGGATGGGCTCGCCGTCGACCCGGTCGGCGGTGCGGAACAGGTCGACCAGCGCCCGGTAGTGGCGGCGCGGCAGCAGCTGGGCCTTCACCTCGAAGCCCAGCTCCGGCAGCCTGGCCGTGCCGTCCTCGGTGATCTCCCAGGTCCAGGTGGCGTGCGGCACGTCGCCCGCGACCACGTATCCGGCCAGGTCGTTCCTGGCGAGCAGGGCCAGGCGGCGGGCCTCGTCGTGGGTGGGCGCCACCGCCGACAGCAGGTAGTGGGCGACGCCGGGGCGTCCGGTGACGCGACCGGTGAGCACCGCCTCGCGGGGGGCGGCGGTCGCCTCCAGCTCCGGCAGCACCTCGGCCAGGCCCCCGACGGCTCTGATCCGGTCGGGGGCGATCGCGGTCAGCTCCTCGCCGAACCCGACGAGCGTGACCCGCATGCGGTCGGACCACCGGTTGGTGGCCAGCTCCACGGCGAGCGCGGCGAGCGCGGCCGTGGTCTGCGGGCCGCGGATGTTGATCAGGCCCTGCGCCGCCTCCAGGTCGACCAGCACCCGGCCGCTCCGGTCGGTGCCGATCGACACCAGTCCGGGGTACGGTGCGCCGCCCAGGTGTGTGTGCCTGTTCGCGGGATCGTCTCCGGCCGGGCTCCCGTGGTCGGGCAGCAGGCGACCCTCCCGTGCGGGCAGCCGCCAGACCTGGCCGCCGTCGTCGGCCGTCCATGGGGCGGGCGGGTGGTCATCCTTGGGGTGGATCCACAGGTCGAGTGAACGGGCCGACAGGTGGGCGGCGTAGACGGTGGGCGGGGTGCGGCCCTGGGCGCCCAGCTCGGCGCCGAGCAGCCGGAGCCCGAGGTCGAGGATGCGGGCGCCGGGCATGTCCGCGCCCATCCTGAGCGCCACCTCGGCGTCGGCGGCGTCGCCCTGCGGGCGGGCCACCCGGCGGCCGGTCAGCCGGCGCCAGAGCTGCTCGCGCCGCCGCACGGCGAGCAGGGCCAGCAGGCCGGCGGCGGCCAGCGACGCCCCGGACAGCACGTCGAGCAGCGCCGACCCGCCCGCCTGCGCGTCGGCCGCGCCCTGCTCGCCGGAGCGCTGGTCGTTCGAACGCTCGTCACGCGCGCCCTGCTCACTCGAGCGCTGGTCGCCCGTGCCCTGGTCACCCGAGCGCTGGTCGCCCGAGCCCCGCTCGCCCGGCCGTTCGCCGGCCGAGCCGCGTTCGCCCTTCCGCGCGTCCGTGGACCCTCCCTTGCCCGCACGCTCGTCGCCGGAGCCGCGCTGGTCGCCCTCGGTGGCGGACTTCTTGGGCGGGCCGGGGTGCTCCTTGAGGGTCTGCGCCCTGGCCTGGCCGGCGGGGACGATGTGCGTGTTGCGCGCGTCGTCGGGCATGTCGAGCACCCATCCGGGCCTGATGAGGTCGGCCATCCGCAGGCGCGCCCCGTCGGGCTGCTCCTTGTGCTGGTTGAGCCGGAAGATCTCGGGATAGCGCCGGCCGTCGCCGAGGCACTTCTCGGCGATCTCCCACAGGCTCTCGTGGTGACGGCCGTGCGGGGGCTGCACCACGTACACCTTCTTCGTCCGCTGGTTGTCGACCACCTGCTGCTCGACGACCGGGGCCGTGAACGCGACCGCCGTCACCGGCGGCATGGTGGGCGGCGGGGTGGCCAGCCTGGCGATCGGCGCCATCGCGGCGCCCGTGGTGAACAGCACCAGCGCGGCCGTGACCAGCTTGTTCACCAGCGCCTGCGTGCCGCCCGACAGCGGCACCCTGGCCGGCATCCCGACCCGGCGCACGCCCGCGTACACCTCGACCACCACGCACGCGAACAGCTGCAGCCAGGCCAGCCAGACGAGCAGGATCAGCACCGCCGTGATCGTGCTGGGCCCGATGCGGGTGGTGAGCAGGTCCAGGTCGAGCAGCTCGGGGCCGATCGGCGGGCCGACGAAGAGCAGCAGCGCGTACGGGACGCCGCCGACGAGCGCCAGCAGTGACGCGAGCGCGCCGAGCCCGGCCAGCACGTCGCCCAGGCGGCGCCTGCGGGGTATGCGCGCGGGCGTCCGCCTGCGCGCATGCTGGGCCGGACCTGACATCGTCACTCCCCTTTCACGTCCAGCGTCCCGACTCGCCGGTTTCTTCTCCACCGACCGGCCCGAATCGGTCTGGCTCACCGCGCCTCAGGAGCTGCGGCGGCCTCGGCCTCCATCTCGGAGCCAGGAAAGCCGACGGCTCCCAGGAAGAAAGCCGTCCAGGGCACCCGGACGGCGACCACGGCCTGGTCGCCGTCGACGGTGCAGCTCGCCAGCGCGATGCCGTCGTCGCCGTGCGCGTCGAGCACCTCGCCGGCCCTGGCGCACACCTCGGCCTCGCCGAGCAATCGGACCTGGCCGCCCTCCCGCAACTGGTCGACGTCGACCTGGTCGGCGGCGGCCCTGGCCGCCTGCTCGGCGATGTCGGCGGCGCGCAGCCGGGCGTTGATCGCCGCCCCGCCGTCCACGAGCAGCCCGGCCAGCAGGAACACCACCACGGAGAAGAGCACGGTGAACACCGACATCGACCCGCGCTCGCGCCGCCTCAATCGACCCTCCTGAACTGCTCCAGCGGCACCACCGCGGTGCCGGTCATGGTCTTGGCCGCGCCGAACCCGAGGAAGCCCAGGTCCAGCTCGCAGGTGACCTCGGCGCGCACCTCGCCGCCCTCCTCCCAGCGGGAGCCGTCGAGAGAGACGGCGGGGCCCGCGCACTGCCCTTCGAGCGCGGCGGTGGCGATCTCCTCGGCCGCCGAGCGGGCCTCGTCGAGCGTCCGCTGGACGGAGGCGGCCCTGGCGGCGTCCCTGGCCGCGCCGTTCACCTCGCCCTGGGCCTCGACCAACCGCCCGGCCCCGGCCAGGAACAGCAGGAACAGCACGAAGATCGGGGCCAGCAACACGGTCTCGACCGCCATCGAGCCGTGGTCCCCGCCGCTCAACCGCAGTCCTCTCCACCGTCGTCGGGCCGGAAGCACTCGACAGGCCCGCCGGCGGTGGCGGTGATCGTGAAGGCCAGCTCCGGCAGCAGCGGGATGACCTGGACGGCGCTGCCGGTCACGGTGACGTGGCGCTCGTCGGGCTCGCGTTCGGCGGTGGTGATCTCGGCGCCGGACAGCAACCGCGGGCCGATGGCCGCGACCACGTCCCTGGCCTGGGCCCTGGCCTGCTCCTCCCAGCCGTCCGAGTCGGCGGGGGCGGCGCGCGCCACACGGGCGCCCTCCCGCGCGGCCGCCTCGGCGACCTGGCGGCCGTGGAACCAGAGCGCCACCTGCACGATCAGCAGCACCACGGCGAGCACGACGGGCATCAGCAGGGCGAGCTCGATCACGCTCGCGCCGCCGTCGCGCCGCCGGCTCACTCGTCGCCACCGCCACCGCCACCGCCGCCCCCGCCGAAGGAGCCCTCGATCTCGGCCTGCTTGCTCTCGACGAGTGACCTGATCAGCGTGGCGAGGCCGAGCGCGACCCCGGCGACGATGGCCGTGATGATGACCCACTCCACGGCGGAGGCGCCGCGGCTCGGGGCGGTGCGGGCGCGGTGGATCCGCACGTGCAGCAGCGCGACGGTGTAGACGATCCACGGATGGTTCATTTATGACCCCAACATCTTCATAGCGGCCGGGAAACTGAGAAAGATCACGAAGCCGGCGCAGAGCAGGAGCTGGGCGACCAGCATCGACTGGGAGCGCTCGCCGGCCCGGCCCTCGATCTCCGCCAGCTCGCGGCGGCGCAGCGTGGCCGCCCGCGCCGTCAGGGAGGAGCGCACCTTGGCGCCGTCGTCGGCGACCAGGCCGAGCGCCGCCGACAGGTCGCGCAGCTCGTCGATGTTGATCTCCTCGCCGAGCTGGCCGAGCGCCTGCCAGGGGGTGATGCCGACGATCCTGGCGCCGCTGAGCGCGTCGCGGATGCGGGCCATGGCCCAGTTGGGCTGGTCGCCACTGACAGAGACCGCCATCATGAGCGCCTCGGGCACGCCGCGGCCGCCGGCGAGGTTCATCGACACCAGGTCGAGGAACGCGCCGACGACGTGGCGGAAGTCGCGCCGCCGCGCCGCGGCCTCCTTGCGGACCTGCAGGTCGGGCAGGAAGAAGAAGACGGCCGCCGCCAGCACCGCCACCCAGAACGGGACGGCGGGAGACGCGCCCCACCCCATGAGCAGCAGCCAGCCGAACAGCAGCGGGAACGCCAGCAGCCCGCTGGCCGCCAGCAGCGCCTTGGTCGCCAGGAAGCCCTCGAACGAGCGGCCCACCAGCGCCAGGTCCGCCCTGACCGACCGGGCCTCCCAGCCGCGCGCCGCGTACAGCGCCGCCAGCCGCGCGCCGAGCCCGCGGCGGAACGCGCCGACCGACTCCTCGGGGAGCAGCAGGCTGATGCGCGGGGCGTCGGTGCTCTCGCGGACCGCGTCCAGCGCCAGCAGCCGCGCCACCAGCCCAGGCCGGGCCGGGAAGATGGCCCGTACGAGCAGGAAGAGGCCGAGGCCCGCCAGGCCGCCGGCCAGCACGCCCTCAACCATGGTCGCCTCCCATCAGCAGCCGGCTGGGTTTGTCGAACCTGGCCAGCCGCCGCATCCAGGCGAACCCGGCGCCGAACAGGCCGGCGACCACCACGAGCACGGCCTGGCCGAGGGCGTTGTCGTACTCGTTCACGTACGAGGGGTTGAAGACGACGAGCAGGGCCGCGAAGGCGAGCGCGGTGCCCACCACGATCTGCACGCTGCGGCGGGTGGCTCGGCGTTCGGCCTCGACCCGGCGGCGCATGTCGAGCTCCTCGCGGGCCGACACGGCGAGCGCGCCGAGCACGTCGCGCAGGCCGGGGCCGCGCAGCTTGGAGTTGAGCACGAGCGCGGCGACGACCAGGTCGGCGGACGGGTCGTCGAGGTCGTCGGCGAACCGGCTGAGCGCTTCGGGCAGCGCCATCCTGATGTGCAGGCGGTCGATCAGCGCGCGCAGATGAGGGCGGAGCGAGGGCGCGGCGGCCCTGATGGAGGCCGGGATGGCCTGCTCCAGCCCCGCAGCGCCGGCGATGGTGTCGCGCAGCGACTCGGTCCAGGCTGCCAGCGCCTCCAGGCGGCGCATGGCGGCCCGCTCCTCGGCGGCGCCGCCGGACAGGCCGCGCCAGGCGAACACCAGCAGGACCGTGCCGACGGCCACCACGGGCCAGCCGGTGACCACCAGGACCACGAGGGCGGCGATCGCGGCCACGGCCGTGCGGGTGGTCAGCTTCTGTACGAGGTGGCGCTTGGGCTGCGCGGGCCGGGGGCGCATCCCGTACAGGGAGACGATGAGCAGGAACAGGCCTCCCCCGGCGGCGGCGCCGGTCAGCAGGGCGAGCGGGTCGAGCCCCGGCATGGTCACCAGCCTCCCGGGTGGTAGCCGTGCGCCATGAGCTCCTCCAGGCAGGAGACCGGCGCGTGCGGCAGCCCGGCGCCGTCGGGGCCGGGGACGAAGATCTCGCTGGACAGCACGCGGCCGTCGCAGCCGTTGACCTCGCGGATGCTGGACACGTAGCGGCGCAGGGTGCCGCCGCGGTGGTAGTCGTTGCGCTTCTCGATGAAGACCACGAAGTCGATCGCCCCGGCGATGAGCATGTGGGTGGCGTCGATCGGCAGCCGCTCGCTCGCCTGGAGGGCGTAGGTGGCGATGCGGTTGAAGACCTCCATGCTGGAGTTCGCGTGGATGGTCGACAGGCTGCCGTCGTTGCCCTGGGTCATCGCGTTGAGCATGGTGACGATCTCGTCGCCGAGGACCTCGCCGACGATGACGCGGCTCGGGTTCATCCGCAGGGACCTGCGGACGAGCTCGGCCATGGTGATCTCGCCCTGGCCCTCGGAGTTGGGCAGGCGCTGCTCGAAGGCGACCACGTTCGGGTGGAGCTCGGCGAACTGGTCGAGGCCGAGCTCCAGGGCGCGCTCGACGGTGATGAGGCGCTCGCCCGCCGGGATCTCGTTGGCCAGCGCGCGCAGCAGGGTGGTCTTTCCGGCATTGGTGGAGCCGGCGATCATGATGTTTTTCCTCGCGGCGACGGCGGCCGTCAAGAAACGCCCGATCTCCGGGCTTATTGTGTTATTTCCGACTAAGTCGGAAAGAAAGACTTTGCCGAGCCGGGCACGCCTGATCGACACCGCGGGCCGTACCGTCACGTCCATCACCGCGCTCAACCGGGACCCGTCGGGCAGGCGCAGGTCGAGTTGCGGGTTGGCGGTGTCGAACGGCCGGCTCGACAGCCCCGAATAGGCCGCGAGGATCTGGATGAGCTCGGTCAGCTCCTCGTCGGACTCGGCCACCGGGTCGTGCATCAGCTCCTGGCCGTCGGCGTAGCTGACGAACACGCGGTCGCAGCCGTTGATGTCGATGTTCTCCACCTCGGGGTCGTCGAGCAGCGGCTGCAGGCGGCCCACGCCGAACAGCGCGGCGTGGATGCCGGCCGCGAGCGCCTCCTCCTCCTCGACGGTGGGCGGGGTGCGGCCGAGGCCGATCTCACCGCGCGCGTGCTCCTCCAGCACCTGGGAGATCAGCGCGCGGGCGAACTGGCGCTCGTCCTCCCCGGTCATCGGGGGCATGCCGTTGGCCTGGTCGAGCCTGCGCTGGTGGGCCAGCCGGTCGCCGACCTCCTGGCGGAACCGCTTGACGAGGGCGTGGTCGATCATCGGGTCACCAGCCGTCCGGCGAGGTCGCGTGCGGTGCGGATGAGCAGCGAGCGGTCGAGCCTGCCGCCCCACTGGCCGCGCAGCAGCTCGGCGCCCTTCGGGTCGTGGGCCAGGCCGTGCACGAAGCCGACGTACGGGCCGACGATGCGGCGCACCTCCTCGATCGAGGCGCGGTAGCTGCGCGGGTCGGCGATCACCACGACGCCGTGGGCCTTGCTGATCGACAGGCGCTCGCGCAGGTGGGCGACGTGGTCGAGGGTGGCGCGGGCGAGCAGCACCACCTGGTCGGCCTCGGCCATCAGGTCGCCGAGCTGCGGGTGGGCGCCCAGCCGGCCGCAGTCGGCGATCACGTCGGCCTCGGGGATGCCGGCCAGCGCCCGGCCCAGCGGGCCCCACAGCCAGGTGAGCCCGGCCGCCTGCTCGCCATGGGTGAGACCGACCAGCACGTCCAGCCCTCCGATCACCTTCTGCGTGTGTGCGGGGATCTGCGCGGGGTCCAGGCCGCGCCGGGCCGTCGCGCCCAGCGTGAGCAGGCCCTTGCCCGGGTTGAGCACGCCGCCGTCGACGGCCGGCAGCCGGTAGGCCAGGTCGCCGCCCGCCGGATCGCACTCGGCCAGCAGCACCGGGCGCGGCCACACTGCGGCCAGCGCCGTGGCGGCGGTCGTCACGCCGGGCGCGCCCTTGTCGGCGGCCAGCACGATCAGGGCCACCTCAGCGTTCTCCCGGCAGCTCGGCCACGGCGACCTCGCCGCTGGAGGCGAAGCGGAGCACCACCGGCGACACCTGCGTGTCGACGATCACGGTGATCTGCCCGGCGCCGGTGCGGCCGCGGTCGCCGACGCTGTGGACCAGGGCGTTCTGTACGAGGACGCGGCTCTCGTCGGCCGAGCCGCGGGCGGGCACGTACACCACCTGGACGCGGTCGCCCTCGCGCAGGCCCGTGGGCATCTGGCCGGGCTTGAGCGCCAGGCCCACCACGGCCTTGCCGGGGCCCAGCTCGGCGCTCTCCTTGACGCCCATCGCGTTCGTCAGGAGCGTGCCGGGCAGGATCGTGACGGCCGCGAAGCTGTCGAGCACCTGCTCGCGCTGCGACCAGCTGACGAAGTCGACGCCGGTCTCGGCGACCTGGACCTCTTCCAGCGCGTCGGCGGTGAACTGCTGGCCGGCGCCGATCTGCTGGGTGACGCGGATCGCGGAGACGCGGTCGCCGCTGCGCAGCACGAGGAGAGTGGTGGCCAGCGCGCCGCCCAGGATGAGGAGCACGGCGAGGGCGGCCAGGGCGGGCTTGCGCTCGCGCGGCGGCACGGGAAGCTTGCGCGAGGCCGGGCCTGACAAACCGGCCGTGGTGGCGGCGGGCTTTTCACTGGTCCTCAATCGGGCTCCCACGGGTGAATTGTCGAATGTCCGCCATTATGTGCATTGGGTTGGGGAAGCGGGGGGTGAATGCGAGGAACCATGCTGGTTTCGCAGGAGTAGGTGTGTCAACCAGTCATAATCAATGCCTATTGTTTCTACCGGGTTGACGGCTGTGATTGATCTGGCTATGGGACGCGAAGGTATTGATCGGTGCTTTATTGCGGGATTTTTTGTGTTTTATCCCTACAACGTGCTCTGGCGTCGGCGGCGGTTGTCCACAGGGGCGGGAATCCATGCCATTGCCGTCAACCCGGGGGTCTAGCCTCGCTCCGGGCGTTACCTTGGCGCCCGAATCCGACCGAGGAGACGGCCCATGCGGATCATGCTCACCGTGCTCGGCGAGCAGGGCGACCGTGACGTCGTGATCGACGGCGACGACGACGCCACCGTGGCCACGGTGAGCGAAGCCCTCGGCGACCGGGGGCCGCTCGCCCCCGTCGTCCGCCTGCCCCGAGCCCGCGCCCCCTACGGCATGTCGCCCGCCGAGGATCCACTGGGCCAGGTCCCCGGGCAGCGACGTCCCGCCCACGACGACCACCACCGCCCACCCACCCCCGACTGGCCCCCAGGCGCCCCGGGCCACTTCCCCGGAAACCCCTTCCCCGGAGATTCCGGCACTGGGACCCCGTTCCCGGGCGATCCCGGCAGGTCTTCTGCGGACCCACCCGGCAGGTCTCCTGGGGACCCGTACGGGAGAGCCGCCGGAGCGGCCTCCGGCAGTCCCGGCCGTCCTCCCGGGCACCGTCGCCCCGGCACCTCCCCTCCCTACTCCGGCTCCCGCAACGGTTCAGGCGGCGCACCCCCGCCGAACCCCCAACGGCCGGACAGTGCGTCCCCGCCGGGCTTCCCCCGACGGCCGGACGATGCCACGCCCCCGCCGGGCTTCCCGTACGGACCGGACAGGGCCTCGCGTTCGCCGGAGCGTCCCCACGCGCCGGACGGGGCCGCGTCCTCGACGGGCCTGCCCTACTGGCCGGACAGGGGTTCGCCTCCGCCGGATGGTGCCGCGTTTCCGCCGGACTTTCCCTATGGACCGGGCGAGAGGTCGCGTCCGGCGGATGTTTCCGGTGCGGGGGCTGTCTCGTCGGGGCCCTTGGTGTTGTGGCGCAATGGGCGGCCTCTTGATCCTCGAGCTCCGGCGCGGGCCGTGCTGCGGGACGGTGACAAGGTCACGCTCGATGCGCGGCTGGCCCGTACGACGATCGTCGAGGAGCCCGCGGGGGTCGCCGAGGTGCGCGTGGTCGGCGGGCCGGCCGCCGGGGCGGTGCACCGGCTCGGCCTGGGCGCCCATGTCATCGGCGCCGACCCGTTGTGCGCCATCGCCGTGGCCGATCCCGAGCTCGCCCCCGAGGCGGTGACCGTCCGGGTGACGCCCGACGCCATCACGGTGGAGCGAGCCCTGCGCGCGGCTCCCGAACAGGCGCGGCTCAAGCTCAAGGGCCGCTGGGCCGACGAGGTCGCCGAGCTGTCGGCCCGGGTGGCGGAGCGTGAGGCCGCCGAGTTCGCCGCCGAGGCCGGGCGGCCGGCGCCCGAGCTGGGCTCCCTGCCGCTCGGCGAGGCCGTCGAGTGGCCGGAGGACACGCTGCTGGCCTGCGGCTCGTCGCTGTTCACGCTGACCGCCATCGAGCCGCGCGACGCCCACCTGACGCCCCGGCTGGAGGGCGGCGTCGCCTACAACCGCCCGCCCAGGCTGCGCCGCCCCGAGGGCCGCCGCACGTTCAAGAAGCCCAAGGAGCCCACCCGCGCGGAGGGCATGCGGCTGCAGTTGCTCGCCGCGTTCCTGCCCGCCGTGATCGGGGTCACGCTCGCGTACGTGCTCGACCAGTGGTACTTCCTGCTGTTCGCGCTGATGACGCCGGTCATCATGGTCGGCCAGTGGTGGAGCGACCGCCGCCACGGCAAGAAGCAGCACCGGAAGGCCATGAAGGAGTACCGCGCGCTGCTGGCCGCCCACGACGAGGAGGTGGAGGCGGCCAGGGCGGACGACGAGCGGCGGCGCCGGTCCGACTCGCCCGATCCGGCCCAGGTGCTGCTGACCGCCATCGGCCCGCGCAGGCGGCTGTGGGAGCGCAGGATCCATGACGAGGACGCGCTCAGGCTGCGGATCGGGCTCGCCGACCTGCCCGCGAACCTGGAGCTGAGCGAGGAGCAGGGCGGCCCGATCGACCCGCCGGTCTGCCGTGCGGTGCCGGTCTGCCTGCCGATGCGCAGGCTCGGGGTCGCGGGCGTCACCGGCCCGCGCGACGCCGCCACCGGCCTGGCCGGATGGCTGGTGGGCCAGGCCGCGACCCTGCACAGCCCGCGCGACCTGGCCATCGTGATCCTCTCCGCGCACCCCGACGGCGAGCGCCGCTGGAGCTGGGCGCGCTGGCTGCCCCACTGCGCCCCGCGCGGCGGCGAGGAGTGCGTCGCGCTGATCGGCGCCGATCCGGAGTCGGCGGCCAAGCGGGTGGGGGAGCTGGCCGCCCTCATCGACGAACGCCAGAACACCTCGATCCCCGAGCTCGGCAAGGTCCCGACGGGCTGGGACGACCTGGGCGGGCCGGAGCCTCCGGCGTTCGCCGCGTTCGACACCCGCCCGTACGACGTGCTGGTCGTGGTCGACGGCGCCCAGGCGCTGCGTGGCCTGCCGGGCATGCCCCAGGTGCTGCGGCAGGGGCCCCGGGCGGGCGTCTACACGGTGGCCGTCGACGAGGACCAGCGGCTGCTGCCCGAGGAGTGCGCCACGGTCGCGGCCTGCGGTTCCGACGGCCGGGTGGTGCTGCGGGGCGGCGGTCTCGACGTCATCGGGCCGGTGCTGACCGATCTGGTGTCGGCGTCCTGGTGCGACCGCCTGGCCAGGTCGCTCGCCCCGATCCGCGACGTGAGCAGACAGGACACCGAGGGCAACCTCCCCGACGCGGTGCGCCTGCTCGACCTGCTGGGCCTGCGCTCCGCCACGGGCCGGGAGCTGGCCGCCCGATGGCGCGGCCGGGGCTCCACCGAGGTGGTGATCGGCATGGACTCCGAGGGCCCGTTCGCGGTCGACCTGCGGCTGGACGGGCCGCACGCGCTGATCGCCGGCACCACCGGCGCGGGCAAGTCGGAGCTTCTGCAGACGCTCATCTGCGCGCTGGCCGCCGCCAACCGGCCCGACCAGCTCACGTTCGTGCTGATCGACTACAAGGGCGGCGCCGCCTTCAAGGAGTGCATCCGCCTGCCGCACACGGTCGGCATGGTGAGCGACCTCGACGGCCACCTGACGCAGCGCGCCCTCGACTCGCTGGCCGCCGAGCTCCGTCGGCGCGAGCGTCTCCTGTTCACCTCCGGCGCCAAGGACATCGAGGACTACGCGGGCTCCGAGCCGCTGCCCCGCCTGGTGCTCATCATCGACGAGTTCGCCGCGCTGGTGGCCGAGTTGCCGGACTTCGTCACCGGCCTGGTCGACATCGCTCGTCGTGGCCGGTCGCTGGGCATCCACCTGATCCTCGCCACCCAGCGGCCGGCGGGTGTGGTAACGGCCGACATCCAGGCCAACACCTCGCTCCGGATCGCGCTGCGGGTGACCGAGCCGGCCGAGTCCTCCGACGTGATCGACCTGCCCGACGCGGCGCACATCTCGAAGACCACGCCGGGCCGTTGCTACGTGCGTTCGGGGATGGGGGCGGCGAGCGCCGTCCAGACGGCCCGGGTCGGCGGCCGTGCCCCCGCGTCGGTCACGGGCCCCCACGACAGGCAGGCGGCCGCCGTCCGGGTGATCGACGTCGGCTGGCGCATGGTGGGGCGGCCGCTGCCCCGGCCTCCGGAGCCCGAGGAGGAATCGACCGTCACCGACCTCACGCTGCTGGCCGACGCCCTGATCGAGGCGGCCCGCCTGGCGGGCGTCCCACCCCAGCCCAGCCCGTGGCTCGAACCTCTCCCCAGCCAGTTCGTCCTTCCCCTGCCGACAGACAGCGCTCGTGACCTCGGTACGGGTGACGGCACTGCGGCCCTCTACCCGAGGAGCGGAGCGGACACCGCTCGCGGCCCTGGAGCGTCCGGAAGTGCGGGACCGGTCTCCCTCACGGAAGGAGGGGGTGCCCAGAGTCCGGGTGGCCGCCAGACGGCGGCCTCCCACCTCGCGGGGAGCGGGGACGCTCGCGGTCCCGGTGCGGGCGACAGGGACGCCGCTCGGGGTCGCGGTGCCGGTGACCGGGAGGTGGCGGCTTCCTCGGGCGGTGGGCGGGGGGTTCCGTTGCAGGCTTCGGGGGTTCCGTTCCGGGAGTTCAGTCCTGGCCGGGTGAAGGGGGACGGGGTGGCCGCCGAGGTGGCGCCGGTGGCGTTCGGGATCACCGATCGGCCGTGGGCGCAGGATCGGCAGCCGCTGGCGCTGGACCTGGCGCACGGCGGGCATCTGCTGATCGCGGGCGCCGCGCGGAGCGGCAGGTCGACGGCGTTGCGGACGATCGCCGGGTCCATCGCGGCGCACGTGTCCCCCGCCGACGCGCACGTGCACGCGATCGACTGCGGGTCGGGGGCGCTGCTGCCGCTGGTCGCGATGCCGCACTGCGGGGCGGTGGTGACCCGTGACCAGCTCGACCGGGTCGAGCGCCTGCTCGCCAGGCTCAGGGCCGAGATCGGCCGCCGCCAGCAGCTCCTCGCCGAGGCCGGGCACGCCTCCCTGGCCGAGTACCGGCAGGCGGGCCACCGGCTCCCCTGGATGGTGTTCATGCTCGATCGCTGGGAGGGCTTCGTGGCCGCGTTCGAGGGCTACGACTACGGCCGCCTGATCGAGGCGCTGCTCCAGCTCCTGCGTGAGGGACCGGCCGTGGGGTTCCGGGCGGTGATCACCAGTGACCGGTCAGGGCTGCTGGGCCAGGTGTCGACGGTGTTCGACGACCGGCTGCTCCTGCGTCTGTCCGACCCCTCCGACTACGGGCTGGCCGGTTTCCCGATCAAGGGCCTGCCCGCGTCGATACCGCCGGGCCGGGCGTTGTCCCTCGGAGACCACGGCATCGTCGAGCACCACATCGCCCTGCTCTCCCCCGATCCGGCCGGTCCTGCGCAGGTGGCGGCGTTGCAGGCGCTCGCCCGTACCGTCGGTGACCGGATGCCGGCGGGCGGCCCGCCAGGGGCGGGGCAGTCCCGTGCCGCAGGGCAGGGGCCGCTGCGTGTGGACGCGCTGCCGATGCGCATCACCGCGGCGGAGGCCCTGGAGCTCGACCCGTCGTTCAGCCCGCCGTCGCCGCTGTGGGCGCTGGTCGGGGCGGGCGGCGACGCGCTCGCGCCGCTGGGGCTCGACCTGCTGGCGCACGGCCCGGGCGCGGTGATCGCGGGCCCGGCCCGTTCCGGCCGTTCGTCGGCGCTCCTGACGGCGGCGCGGTCCCTGATCGCGCGCGGCACCCCTGTCGTCGCCGTGGCACCGCGGCGCAGCCCGCTGCGGGAGCTGGAGGGGGCGCTGGCGGTGCTCGACGGGAACGCGGACAACCTCGCCGAGGTGGTCGCCGACCAGCGTCACTACGTCGTGCTGGTGGACGACGCCGAGCTGGTCAACCCTGACTCCCCGCTGGGCACCGCCCTGGAGGAGGTGCTCCGGTCCGGGAGGGACGGTGACCACGGCCTGCTCATCGCCGGCACGACCGGGGATCTGGCGGTCGCCTACCGCGGGTTCGCGGCCGAGACCCGGAAGTCCCGTACGGGGCTGCTGCTGGCGGTGCAGGGCCAGGCCGACGGCGACCTCTTCACCATCCGGCTGCCACGCGGCACGGTGGGCGGGCCGCCCGGTCGGGGGTTCCTCGTGACGACCGGCACCATCACACCTGTCCAGGCCGCTCTGCCGGGCGACGCCTGAGGGGTCAGCCGATCCTGCTGTTCACCGAGCCGGTGTCGTCGCCCCACACGTCGTCGTCCTCGTGCAGCCACGTGGTGGACTCCCGGTCCCGGGAGTCGCCGCCGCCGCCCCCTCCGCCCATGCCGCCCATCGGGAGGAAGGGCATCCCGGCGCCGGTGCCGGAGCGGGTGCCGAGGCTGGTGCCCTGGCCGGGGCCGAGGGCTCCACCGGTGCCGATGCCGGTGCCGCCGTAGGTGACGGGCGTGGCCGACGTGGTGGGCGTGGTGTATCCGGGGGTGGTCGCCGTCGTGGGCGTGGTGCCCGTCGGGGAGTAGCCGGACGTGGTCGGGTTGTAGTCCGCCAGGCTGGTGGTGCCGTCGGTGCCGGGCGGGTTCCGGTTCAGGCCGGCCGTGTCGACCGACGGCTGCGTGCCGTTGTCGGGGCCGGTGGTGGAGCCGATGGGGACGGTGCCTCCCGGGACGCTGGTTCCGGGGGGATAGTTGCCGTTCGGGTCATAGCCGTTGGGGTTCGTGCCGTTCGGGTCCACGCCGTTCGGGTTCGGGAGGCCGGTGCTCGGGTCGTAATCGGCGAAGGAGGGGCCGCCGGGGTTGCCCGTGCCGTCAGTGCCGCCGTTCAGGCCCAGGCCGGTGTTCGAGTACGGCGAGGGGTTGCCGGTGGGCAGGCCCGTGGGGTAGTCGACCTGCGTGGGATCGTCCTGCGGCATGCCGGGAGGCTTGATGTCGCGCAGGCTCTTGTCCACGGTGTCCGGGATGGCCTGGTGGACGACGACGAGGTCGTTGGTGAACGTCTGCAGGTGGAGTCCGGCCAGTTCGTCCGGGGAGCCGAAGTCGGTCTTGGCCTCGTTCAGGACCTTGCCGTCGCCGCCGTAGTAGCCCGCGTAGGCGCTGTAGATGTCGGGGATGCTGTCGTCCCAGGTGGCGCCGGTTCCTCCCCTGTTCGTCCAGGTGTTCAGGATGCCCTTGCTGTGGTCCTCCATGAACGCCTGGTGCTCGCGGACCACGCTGGCGAGGTTGTCGACGGGCGTGTGCATCGCGCCGAGCTTGGTGGCCAGCTCGCCCATCGTCACGTAGAGGATGCCGAGGGCCGTCTGCGCCTCGACCGACGCCTCGCCCTCCCACACCTCGGCGAGCTTGATGGCCTGGGTCTTGATGGCCTCCCTGGCCGTCTCGACCGCCGTCTTGGCGTCCTCGTACGAACTCGCCGCCTGCGTGATGCTCGTGAGGTTGAAGCCCTTGATGAAGGTCACGACCTGCTCGACGCTGCGGCCTCCGGTCTCGACGGCCCAGCTGCCGCAGGAGGGCTTGATCAGGTGGATCTCGTGCTTGGTCCCACCCATGCCCCTCACACCCCCTGGTTGACGATGTCCGTCACTCTGTAGGTGCCGGCTCCGGCTTCCACCAGCGCGATCGCGGTGGAGAAGTTCTCCAGGACGTCCTCGTAGACGTCGAGGAACTCCCGGTGTGCCGTCTCCAGCGTCGTGGCGAACGACTCGGTGCCCTGGTTGCGGTCGATGCTGCGCAACTGGGTGCGCACGTCGGAGAGCGAGCCGTTGATGCTGAGGTCCTGGATCGAGCCCTGGTGCTCGCCGTAGCCGCCACCGTTGATCGGCTTCATGATCTCTCGCAACGCCTCGGCGACGTTCGTGATCTTCGTGGCGTCGTACCCGACGCCGTCCCGTTCGGCGACCAGGCCCGGCCAGTCCTCGGGCGGTTTTGCTGCTCCCACGAGACCTCCCCCCTTAGGGCACTCGATCATGCACCTTACTCGAACAGTTCCTTTTCCGTACAGAAGACACAGAGTCAACTTGCGTAACATATGGCGCTATGCAGACCCAGAAGGATCTCTATCAAGCGCATCGCCTCATGACACTGCGCCTGGGTCTGGCGCTGATGCAGGGGGAGCCCGATCTGCCCGAGTCGCCGATGCGCCGGCAGACCGTGGCGACGTTCGGAGGGATCCTGATCGCGATCCTGGTCGTGGCCGCGTTCGGGATCTGGGGGCTGCTCAGCCCGGGGAACGCCACCAAGCTGACCGACGCAGGGCAACTGCTGATCGAGGAGGAGACCGGCGCCTCCTACGTCTACAACCAGCAGAGCCGCAAGCTGCAGCCGGTGGCCAACTACGTGTCCGCGCGGCTGCTGCTCGGCAACGACGAGATCAAGGTCAGGACGGTCTCGGCCGAGTCCCTGGCCGGTTTCGCCCGCGGGCAGAAGGTCGGCATCCAGGGGGCGCCGGACTCGCTGCCGGACAAGGAGCGGCTGGTCAAGGCCCCGTGGTCGGCGTGCGTCGCGGAGGGGACCGACGCGGCCGGGACGCGCAAGCCGTTCGTGACGCTCGTGGCCGGCACCGACCTCGGCGGGACGCCGGTGGGCGACGAGGCGCTGGTCGTCAGCGACGGGCAGCAGAACTGGGTGCTCTGGGCCAACCACCGCATGCGGGTGGCGAACGTGGCCCGGCTCACCGACCAGACGCCGCGCCGCGTGCCGGCCTCGTGGATCAACGCCATCCCGGCGGGGGTGGACTTCGCCGCGCCGAAGATCGCCCAGCGCGGCGACAAGGTCCGCGGGCCTGACGGCAGGGCGTCCAGGGTGGGGCGGGTGTACAAGGTGGAGTCGGTGGCGGGCGCGGCCGAGCGGTGGTACGTGCTGCTCGCCGACGGCCTCGCGCCGATCGACCACACGCAGGCCATGCTCCTGCTCCTGGACCCGGCCAGCAAGCCCGCCTACGGCAGGCTCCCGGTCCGCGAGACGGTGATCGACGCGGCGACCGCCAACGCGGCCAGGGCGTCCGCGCGCCGCCTGCTGGACAGCGGGCTCCCGGCCACCATGCCGAGCTTCCGCTCGCCCGGCATGTCGGCCCCGCTCTGCGCGGTGTACGAGGACACCGTGAAGGGCTCGACCAAGGCGGTGCTGACCACGGGCAGCCGGATGGGCCTCCCGACCCCGGGGACGAGCGCCGGCGCGGACAAGGTCGACCAGGTGCTGCTGCCGCCGGGCAGCGCCGTGCTGGCGGGGACCCTGCCGGGCGAGGGGCAGCTGTCGTCGGTGCAGCAGTACTGGCTCGTCACCGACCAGGGCAAGCGGTTCCAGCTCACCTCGGCGGACACGGTGGGCAAGCTCGGGTACGAGGCCGCGGACGTCGCGCCGGTGCCCGCCCACCTGCTGCGGCTGATCCCGGACGGCCCCGCCCTGGACGAGGCGGCGGCCCGCACGCCGGTGCAGGACGTGCAGCCCATCCAGCAGGCCAGCCAGTGACGGCTAGACCTGCAGGTTGGTGTCCGGGCGGAGCTGACCGGTGTCCTCGTCGTAGACCAGGCCGTCGTTGGTGAACGGCTGCCGCATGCTCGTCGGGTCCCCGGTGTTGAGGACGGACATCTCCGACGGGATGGGGTCGACGGTGGGGAACATCTGGCCGGTCATCTGCGTGTACTGGACCGCCAGGAACATGATCCCGGCCAGGACCGCCGTCTTCTTCCAGTTGCTCGCCACGATCTTCTTGGTCGCGGCGAGGATGGCCTTACCCAGAGCGGCGCTCATCCCGTACACGGTCACGGCGGAGACCGGATGCCAGCGGGTCGCGAAGCAGAAGATGCCCCAGGCGAGCATGACGCCGGCGATGGCGAGCACGATGTAGGAGACGATCTTCATGAAGTCGGCGGTCGAGGAGACGGCGTTACCGGTCTCGTCGCGGATGTTCTTGAGCTGCCCGATCGACTCGACGAAGCTGCCGTGGACGCCCGAGAACGACTGGAAGGCGCCCCCCTCCCACTTGCCCTCCTCCTTCAGCTGCGTCTTCAGCGCCTCCAGCTCCGTCACCAGGTTGTCGAGCTCGGTGGTCACCCCGTTCTGGTCCGTGGAGCGCCAGTTCGTGGCGGAGTCGTCCATGCCTTCGGGGTTGGAGACCAGCGTGCCGAAGGCGGCCGCGACGTAGAAGGCCCACGGTTGGGCGATCATGACCGCCGCCGTCAGGGACATCATGGCGGCGGCGCTGAAGGCGTCCTTCCCGTTCACAGCTCCTCCTGGCCGATCACCTGAGGCGCGATGTCCTCGTCGCCGCCCCAGACGCCCTCGTCCTCGGACAGCCCGACGGTCTTGTCGCGGTCGCGTTCCTCGCCGCTGCCCGCGCCCCCGCCGCCCATCGGCATCATGGGCATCATCGGCATGCCCGGGGTGCCCGCTCCGCCGCGCAGCCCGGCCGCGGCGCCCGGGGCGAGCCCGCCCCCGCCGGAGCCCGCGCCCATGCCGGTGCCGGTGCCGGGCACGCCGCCGAGCTGGTTCCCCGTACGGGTGCCCAGGCCGGTCGCGTTGGGGTCGAGGGACGGCACGTTCGGCGTCGTGGGCTGGTAGGACGACAGGTCGGTCTTGTTGGGGTTGTTCAGGGCCGAGTCGAGGTCGGGGACCCGCGTGTCCACCTGGTCGGTGTTGGGCAGGCCGGTGTTCGGCAGGCCGGTTCCCGGCAGATCCGTGCCCGGCAGGCCGGCCGACGGGTCCTGGGTTCCCGGCAGGTCGGTCCCTGGGAGATCAGTGCCGGGGAGATCGGTGCCCGGCAGGTCCGTCCCCGGCAGGTCCGTACCGGGGAGATCGGTGCCGGGGAGGTCGGCGCCGGGAACGTCGAGGCCGGGCACGTCGGCGCCCGGGATCTCGGGCTGAGGGCCGTCGAGTCCCGGCATCTTGGGGGCGGAGACCGGGCCGGGGCCGCCGGGGAGGTCGGGACCGCCGCTGTTGTCGTCGGCTTCCTTGTAGTTGTCGTCGGCCGCCCTGAGCGCGGGCTCCCAGCTCGCCAGCGCCTCCCTGGCCCGCTGCAGCGCCTCGCGCTGGGACTCGATGGCCGATTCGTGCGCGCCGTGCACGCCCATGCCGAGCACGCCGAAGTGGGGCCAGGGCACGCTCAGGTCGCCGGTCCTGCCCCCGAGGGTCTCGAGATAGGTGACATGGCCGCCGATCTGCCCCCCGGCGCGGTCGAGCTCCCCCTTCGTGAAGGAGACCCCGGACGACGGCGGGCCGTCGGAGCCGGGCGTGGGGAAGGTAGGCCAGGTGTTGCCCATCAGCTCATCCGATCACGGGTTCCGTCGTGTCATGGCCGGTCGTCCAGGAGTTGGGATCCTCGGAGAGGTACGTGGTGCGCTCGACGTCGCCGTAGTCACCACCGCCGCCGCCCGCGCCCCCCGCGCCGCCCATGAACGGCATGAGCGGCATGCCGCCCATCGGCCCGCCGATTCCGCGCCCGGCGGCGCCCAGCGCGGACTGGCCGCCGAGCATGCCCGGGGAGCCGATCACCGAGGGGACGCCCGGGGTCGAGCCCACGGGAGTGAGGACCGAGGGCGGGGCCACCGTGGTGGTCACGGGCGCGAGCGTGGTGGGCGTGAACGTCAGGGTCTGCGGCGTGACGGTCGCGAGGTCGGTCTGGCGCGGGTCCGTGCGGGTCCCGCCGTCGGTGGTCGTACGGTCCTCGTTGCCGATGACCGACGGCGCGGTGCCGTCGCCGGTGCCGGAGCCGGGGTTCCGGCTCGGGTCCTGGTTCCCCGGGGCGCCGGGGTCAGGGGAGCCGGGGTCCGGGTTGTTCGGGTTGCCGGGGTCGTTCGGGTCCGTCCCGCCGGGGGTGGAGCCGTCCGGGTTGGTGCCTCCGGGGTCGGAGCCGCCGGGGTTCGTCCCGCCGGGGTTGGTGCCGCCCGGGTTGGTGCCGCCCGGGTTCGTCCCGCCCGGGGCTCCTGCCCAGCCGCCGGAGCTGTCGTACGCCGTCGAGCCGAAGGTGGGCCCCCGCGTGCCGGAGCCGGTCGGGTAGCCGGGGTTCTCGTACCCGCCGCCCGTGCCGGGGAGGCTGACCGTCGGGAGCTCGTACATGATGTAGTCGGGGACTTCGCTGTCGAAGATCGTGACGATCTCCGTGTTCAGCTTGTGGATCGCGTCCTGCGCGATCATGTTCTTGGCGGCCTGCTCGATGTCGGGCTTCTCGGCGCCGGTCCCCTGCAGATGGTTGCCGTCGATCTCCGCGTCCGTCGGCGCGCGCTTGGCCTCCTCCCTGGCGGTCTCCAGGTGGCCCGCGTACGACTGCAGCGCGGTGCCCATCTGCTGCATCTTGGTCGACAGCTCCTGGCCGGAGGCGTGCAGGAGCTGTAGCGCCTGGCGGGCCTTGGAGGCGTCCGGGCCCTTCCAGATCTGGGCGATCCGGCCGGCGTGCTCCTCCAGGGAGCTGATCGCCTGCTCGACCTTGCTCGACGCGAAGGTGTACGTCTGACCGGCGCCCCGGACGTAGGCCGGATCGGTGCTGTTCAGCCAGGAGTTGATCTCCTGGCTGGTGGAGCAGGGCCGATCGCCGAAAGGCGCGCTGGCGTAGGACGTGATGGTGACGATTTCCTGCTTGCTCACCAGGCGATCATCCCTCGTTGGCCTGGCGCGCGCCGTCGTGGTTCGCGGCGCTGGCCTCCACCGCTTCGACCACGTCCCGGTACGCGTCGATGAACTTCTGGTAGACCTCGGCGAACTTCTGGCCCGCGTTCTGCGAGCCCACGGTCGCGGCGAGGGCCGAGGCGTCGTTCCACTGACCGATCTGGGAGGTGGTCAGCGGGATCTCCTCGTC
The DNA here is from genome assembly GCF_040676925.1 of Nonomuraea sp. NPDC049486. Classification (NCBI taxonomy): domain Bacteria; kingdom Bacillati; phylum Actinomycetota; class Actinomycetes; order Streptosporangiales; family Streptosporangiaceae; genus Nonomuraea; species Nonomuraea sp. NPDC049486. Next base: position 262,618 of record NZ_JBFAPV010000001.1, on the reverse strand, counting down.
CGCCGGACGGTCGCCGGTCGCGATCTGGTTGACGTTGCCGTTCGGCCGCTCGCCGTTGCCCAGCATGGCTTCGAGGCTGGCCCGCAGCTCCTGGGCGATGACTCGCATGCTGGCCGGCGAGTTCTCCCTCGCGTCGAACAGGTTGGGGTCGACCGGCAGCTCGGCACCGCGTTCGTCCGGCAGGGCCATACCCGTCATTCCTTTCCGCTAGCAGCAGTCCTCCCGGCCACCGCTCCGCGACGATGACCGAGAGGGGGTACGAGCCGGGCTAGTCCATCCAGATGCTGATGTTGCGCTGCTCGGCGGACTGGTAGTTGCCCTTGGCGACGTTGACGGCCTCGGCGGCCTTGAACAGCTGCTCGCCCATGGCCTTCTCGTGCTGGTTCCACTGCTGGCGCTTGGTCTCGAAGTAGGTTTCGGCGTCACCCTGCCAGCTCGCCCCGAGCTCCCGCTGGATGTCGGCGTAGAGGTCGTCGGTGGCCCTGTCGAGCTCGGTGATGACCTTCTTGAGCTCTTCGTAGGCCTGCTCCATGGAGCCGAACCGGACAAAGGTGTAGTCGTCAGGCATGGTCATGGCGTTGTCCGTCCTGCTCAGCGGTTGGCGTTGATGAGGGAGTCGATGCGACCGGCGCCGCCGTCGCCGACGAAACCGCCCGCGATGTCCATGTTCTGGTCGGCCGCGTTGCGGTAGACGCCGGCACCGATGTTGAGCCGGTCGTAGATGTCCTCAAGGATCTTGATGACGCCCTTGAACTCCCCGTCCCACTGGTCCAGCGCCGCGCCGAACCGCTGCGCGGCGCCACCCTGCCAGCCCTGGCTGGTCAGGTCGGCCTTGATCTGCTGCACGCGCTGGCGCATGCCCTCGATGTACTGCGCGGTGTCCTGGCAGTAACCCGCCGCGTTGGTCAGCTGAGTCGGACTTGCCCCGTACAGAGACACTGGACCTCCAAGTCGACATGGCGTTGTCCGTCACGTGGGCACAGCATGCAACTGACCCCCATGAACAACATCAAATGCCATGTTAGTCAACATCAACCCCAGGATTCCCAGAAATATCAGATTACGGATTGGTCGCGCTGTAGCGACGTTCGAGTGAACGCCCTGGTGGCGGAACCGCGGCTTTCTGACCAGGAGGACGTGCGGCTGTGGTGATCGGGGTCAGATCTCCAGCCGGCGGCGGATGCGGTCGAGTTCGCCCATGACGTCGGTGAACGCCCGGTCGTAGGCCGCCTCCGCATTCTTGATGTCGTTCAGCGCCGAGCTCGGGTCGGTGGCGAGCTTCATGGGGTTGCCCCGCTCGCCGAACGCCTCGCCGGCCATCTCGGTGAACTTCACCTGGAAGTCGGCCACGGCCTCGGCCAGCACGACCTTGATCAGGTCGGCCAGCTCGCCCGACGCCAGCCGCATGGCCTTGGGGTGCAGGTTCAGCTCGCGCAGGCCGGTCTGGTCGTACTCCACCGTGACCAGGCCGTCCTCGTCCTCGGCCCGGCCCACGCAGTCGCCGGCGCCGCGCTGGAACTTCTCCAGGCGGGCGATCTGGTCGTCCATGCCCTTGAGCAGCTTCTCGATGTCGATGTTGGCGAAGTCGCCGAACTCCTGCATGCCTTCAACCTCCCGTACGAGATCAGCCGGACAGTCCGCGCACCCACGTGTAGACCTCCAGGACCCCCAGCGCGAGCGGGAAGAGCTGGACGATCAGCGCCACGTCGAGGATGTCGGCCGCGCGCCCCCAGAACGGCGACGGCCTGCCCGTCGCCAGCCACAACCCGATGCCCACCGTCATCAGCGCCAGCCACAGGATCCCGGTGGCCACGGCCACCGAGCCGACGATCTCGCCCTGGCCGACCATCGACATCGCCAGCATGGCCAGGCCCGCCAGGCCCGTGCTGATCAGCCAGACGCGCTGGCCGAGCCCGCGGAACACCCGGGCCCGCATGATGAGCGTGAGCGACAGCGACACCGTCATGACGTCCGCCACCCAGCCGTCGGCGAGCACCAGCAACGCCAGGGCGATCAACGCCGAGAGCGCGATCGCGGCGACCATGCCGGTGGCGTAGCCCTGCGCGATCCGCGTGCGCTCCTGGATGGCCGGCGCGTCCAGGCGCTGGTTGTCGTTGCGGAGCTCCTCCGCGGTGGTCGGCATGGCCGGCAGCGGCACCTTGGCCAGCCGGAACGACAGCGTGGGCACCAGCGGGCTGAGCGCCAGCAGCAGCGCGATGGCCACCGCCGCCACCCCTGCCGGCGGCGGCGACCACACCATCACGACCGCCGAGCAGATCCCGCCCACCGTGGCCACGCCGGCCGTGCCGAGGAAGCCGGGCACGCCGTCGGAGATCAGCGCGCCGCCCACGGCGGCCACCAGGGCCAGGCAGGCCAGCGCCGCCAGCAGGTGCGGCGCGCCGAACCCGGCCGAGGTCCCCGGCGCGAACAGGCCGGCGACGAACCCGTACGGCAGCGCCGAGTGCCCGATCAGCGCCCCGGCCATCGAGTCGCCGACCGCCCTGGACAGCAGCGTGCCGGTGACGATCAGCAGCAGCGCCAGCAGCCCGGCCACGATGGTGACGGTCAGCGCCGGCATGCCGGACAGCGCCAGGCCGACCGCGCCCAGCACGAGCAGGGCCGTCGCGCCGCTCGCGCCCATGACCCTGGTCTGCGTGGCCGACCAGGCGCCGCGGCCCTCGCGCACGCCGGTGGCGACCACGTCCGCCACGTCGTCGAACAGGGCCGGCGGCAGGATCGCCTCACGCGGCCTGAGATAGAGGATCTCGCCGTCGAGCACGCCCAGCGAGCCGAGGCTCTGCCCCAGGTCGAACGGCTGGCCGCCGAGCCGCTGCAGCGTCCAGCCGGGCGCGGCGGCGGAGTCGCCGTTCACCTCGCCCAGCGCGCGCAGCAGGCTGGGCAGCACGTTCGGCAGCGGGATGTCGGCGGGCAGGGCCAGGTCCGCCTTGCGCCGGGGGCCGACGATCGTCACGTGGCACTGGGCCGGCAGCGGCACCGGAACCTGCGACAGGGCGCCCTGCTGGATCGGCCCGCGCGGCGGCCCCGGCGGCCCGGCGTATCCGGCGGGCCCCCGCGCACCGGGTGGTGGCCCGTGCATCGGCGGCTGTCCAGGTGGTGGCCCTGGGATCGAAGCCGGCGGGCCGGGCAGAGGTCCCTGAACGATCTGTCCCATCTCTACTCTCCGTCCCCACCAATGGTCACGGACAACAGAGAACATATCGGGTCTCTTCTGGTAAGAACGTCTCGATGAGCATCGTCGTCGTACGCCGACCAGAACGCCGCCCGGGACCCAAACCGCCGCGCGGCGAGGTCCTGCTCGAATCTCCGCCCGAGATTCCCGAGGTCCAGCCGCAGGGCTTCTCGATGGCCCTCACCTACCTGCCGATGCTGGCGGGCGCGGCGGCGATGGCGCTCATGTTCACCGCCTTCGGCAACGCCAACCCGATCATGTACGTGGCCAGCGGCCTGTTCGCGCTGTCCATGGTCGGCATGACGGCGGGCCAGCTCACCCGCCAGCTCGGCGAGCGCAAGTACAAGCTCAACGGCGCCCGCCGCGACTACTTCCGCTATCTGGGCCAGGTGCGCAAGAAGACCCGGCGCGCGGCCAGGCAGCAGCGCGAGGCCCTGGAGTGGAGCGGGCCCGAGCCCGACGCCCTGTGGTGGATCGCCATGGGACCCCGGCTGTGGGAGCGCCGCCCGCGCGACGAGGACTTCGCCACCGTGCGGCTGGGCACCGGCGTCCAGAAGCTGGCCATCCAGCTCATCCCGCCGGACTCCAAGCCCGTCGAGGACCTGGACGCGCTGGCGGCCGGCGCGCTGCGCAGGTTCATCAGGGCGCACTCCACCGTGGCCGGGCTGCCGGTCGCCGTGGCGCTCGGGTCGTTCGCCAGGATCCGGATCGGCGGCGACCCCGGGACCGTGCGCGACCTGGTGCGCGCCATGATCGCCCAGCTGACCGTGTTCCACTCGCCCGACGACATGCGGATCATGGTGTGCGCCGGGAGCGAGTGGATGACGTACTGGGAATGGGTCAAGTGGCTGCCGCACGCGCTGCATCCCGAGGAGACGGACGCGGCCGGCCAGGTGCGCCTGATGACCGACAACCTGGGCGAGCTGGACCGGCTGGTCGGCGGCGAGCTCAAGGAACGCGCCCGGTTCCGGCCCGGCGCGGCGGCCGAGTCGCTCCCGTACCACGTGCTCATCCTGGACGGCGGGCACGTGCCGCAGGACTCGCAGCTCGGCAGCGACGCCATCCAGGGCGTGACGGTCATCGACCTGTCGGGCTCGTCCGCCGACGTGGAGGAGAAGAGCACGCTGCGGCTGGACGTCCAGCCTGACGGGTTCCACATGGTGAAGCTCGACCACGCGGGCAAGGAGCACAGGACCCGGCTCGGCGATCCCGACGGCCTCGACTACCTGCGGGCCGAGGGCCTGGCCAGGCAGCTCGCGCCGTTACGCACCTCGGCGTCCGGCGGCGGCGACGCCGAGGACGTGCTGGCGGCCAACACCACGCTGACCGACCTGCTGGGCGTGGGCGATCCCGGCCTGCTGGACCCGGCGGTCGCCTGGCGGCCGCGGGCCGGCCGCAACAGGCTGCGGGTGCCGATCGGGCTCGGCGCCGACGGCCGGGTCGTGGAGCTGGACATCAAGGAGTCCGCGCAGGGCGGCATGGGGCCGCACGGGCTGGTCATCGGGGCCACCGGCTCCGGCAAGTCGGAGCTGCTGCGCACGCTGGTGCTGGGCCTGGCGGTGACGCACTCGTCCGAGATCCTCAACTTCGTCCTGGTCGACTTCAAGGGCGGCGCGACCTTCCTCGGGCTCGACTCCCTCTCCCACGTCTCGGCGGTCATCACCAACCTGGAGGACGAGCTCCCGCTGGTCGACCGCATGTACGACGCCCTGCACGGCGAGATGGTGCGCCGCCAGGAACTGCTGCGGTCGGCGGGCAACTACGCCTCGCTGCGCGACTACGAGCGGGCCAGGGAGCAGGGAGCGGACCTGGCGCCGATGCCGACGCTCTTCGTGGTGCTGGACGAGTTCAGCGAGCTGCTGTCGGCCAAGCCGGAGTTCGTCGAGCTGTTCGTCATGATCGGCCGGTTGGGCCGCTCGCTCGGCGTGCACCTGCTGCTGGCCTCGCAGCGCCTGGAGGAAGGGCGGCTGCGCGGCCTGGACACCCACCTGTCGTACCGGATCGGCCTGCGGACGTTCTCCGCCATGGAGAGCCGGGTCGTGCTCGGCGTGGCCGACGCCTACGAGCTGCCCTCCGCGCCGGGCAACGGCTACCTCAAGTTCGACACCACCGGCATGACCAGGTTCAAGGCCGCGTACGTGTCGGGCGCCTACCAGCCGGACGGCCGGCGCGTGAGCGGCGACGACGGCCACACGATCCTGCGCCAGGTCGTCGAGTACGGCCCGGCGTACGTGCCGCTGCCCGTCAAGCCGAAGCCCAAGGAGGCCCCGGCGGCGGAGGTGGACGAGCGCTCCCCTTCGCAGACCAGCCTGCTCGACATCCTGGTGCGGCGCCTGCAGGGGCACGGACCCGCGGCCCACCGCATCTGGCTGCCGCCGCTCGGCGAGCCGCCCACGCTGGCGCACCTGCTGCCGCCGCTCTCGGTGACCCCCGAGCTCGGGCTGTCCACGCCGGGCTGGAACGGCAGGGGGACGCTGCACGCCGTCATCGGCATCATCGACAAGCCGTTCGAGCAGCGGCGCGACCCGTACTGGCTGGACCTGTCCGGCGCCGCCGGGCACGTCGGCGTGGCCGGCGGCCCGCAGAGCGGCAAGAGCAACGTGCTGCGCACGCTCGTCACCGGCATGGCGCTCACCCACACGCCGGCCGAGGTGCAGTTCTACTGCCTGGACTTCGGCGGCGGCGGCCTGGGCACGCTGGAGGGGCTGCCGCACGTGGGCGGCGTGGCCACCAGGCTCGACGCCGACCGGGTGCGCAGGACCGTGGCCGAGGTGTCGGGGATCCTGCGGCAGCGGGAGCGGGGGTTCGCCGAGCGCGGCATCGAGTCCATCGCCACCTACCGCAAGATGGTCGGCGAGGGCAGCGCCCAGAGCGACGGCTTCGGCGACGTGTTCCTGGTCATCGACGGATGGCTGACGATCAGACAGGAGTTCGAGAGCCTGGAGGCCGTGATCACCGACCTGGCGGCCCGCGGGCTGGGTTACGGCATCCACGTCGTGGCCACGACCAACAAGTGGTCGGAGTTCCGGCCGGCCATCAGGGACCTGTTCGGCACCAGGATCGAGTTCAAGCTGGGTGACGCGTACGAGTCGGAGATCAGCAGGAAGGCGTCGCTCGCCGTGCCCGAAGAGTCGCCGGGACGCGGCCTGACCAGGGACGGCATGCACTTCCTCGCGGCGCTGCCGCGGATCGACGGGCGGCGCGGGGCGGACGACGTCTCCGACGGCATGCGTTCGCTGGTCGAGAACGTACGCAAGGCGTGGCAGGGGCCGTCGGCGCCGCCGGTGCGCCTGCTGCCGTCGCTGCTGCCCGCGGCCGACCTGCCGGGGCCGGAGCTGACGGGCCCGCGCCGGATCGCGATCGGCATCGACGAGGACGCGCTGGCGCCCGTCGCGCTCGACTTCGAGACCGACCCGCACTTCGTGGTGTTCGGCGACAACGAGTGCGGCAAGTCCAACGTGCTCAAGCTGATCATGGAGGGCGTGGTCGCGCGGCAGACGCCGGGCGAGGCCATGATGATCGTGATCGACTACCGGCGGTCGCTGCTGGACACGGCGGTGACCGACCACCGCATCGGCTACGCCGCCTCCAGCACCGCGGCCAACGACCTGATCAAGGACGCCCGCTCGGCCCTGCTCAAGCGCCTGCCGCCCGCCGATCTCACGCCCGAGCAGCTCCGGTCGCGGAGCTGGTGGCAGGGCGCGGACCTGTACATCGTGGTGGACGACTACGACCTCGTGGCGACCGCCAACGCCAACCCGCTGGCGCACCTGGCCGACCTGCTGCCGCAGGCCCGGGACATCGGCCTGCACCTGGTGCTGGCCCGTCAGAGCGGCGGCGCCAGCCGGGCCATGTTCGACCAGGCCGTGCAGCGCCTGAAGGAGATGGCCAGCCCGGCGCTGATCATGTCGGGCAACCGGGAGGAGGGCCAGCTCTTCGGCAACGTCCGGCCGCAGCAGCTGCCCGTGGGGCGCGGCTTCTACGTCGACCGGCGGAACGGCTCGCGCCTGATCCAGACCGCGTACCTGGAGCAGGAGCAGCGGTGACGCCCTGACGGCGGGGGCCGGGAAACGCCCGGTTACATGATCGTGAACGGCGAGCGCCTATTGCCCTTCACCTGGGCGAATGCCGATTTTTCAGGCTTATTCGGGTGGTACAAAGATCACGTGTCGACCGAAGAGGCATCCCCGCTGAGCCCGTGCCCGCACAACCCCGCGTGCCCGCCGCCCGTCTGCCTGCCGCCGTCGCTGCGGCCCACGGCGGCGACGGCGACGCCGGTCCGCCACGACCCCGCGGGCGGCACGAACCTGCCAGGCTACGAGACCCGGACCGGCCACATCGACGGGTTCGCCGGCACCATGAGCGGCACCGCCGACGGCGTGGGCCTGGTCAGGGAGCGGACCCCGCGCTTCGAAGGCTGGAACCTGGTCCCCCTGGCCGGCGTCCCCGTCATCGGCCTGATGTTCGTCAACCGCCTCAACACCATCTCCGACACCTGGCGCGACAGCGCGGGCATCCTGCGCGACGTGCTCCGTACGGACGCCGCCAAGGTCAGCAGGGCGGCCGCCAACTACCGGCAGGCGGAGAACCCCGGCGGGGAGAACTGAGAGATCATGGCGCCTGACCCCCGGCTGATCCTGCCCGGCCAGACCACTCCCCCGCAGGGCACCCAGCAGCTCCACCTCGCCAACAACCACGGCAACGTCACCAGGACCGTCCAGGTGCCGCCCGCCGCCACGCGCACCGACCCCGGCTTCTTCAAGCGCCTGGTCACCCAGCTCAACCCGCTGAGGCAGACGACCAGGGGCGCGATGATGCTCTCCGGCCTCGGCCTGGGCGCGCTCGCCATGGACGTCGCGGCCACGGCCAACCTGGGCAACCCGTTCCTGTTCTACGACCGGCGCGAGACCTGGAAGGAGATGTCCGGGTCGCTGGAGGGCAACCGGTCCAACCTGTGGCGTGGCTACTTCGACGACATCTCCCCGAACTGGAACGGCCAGGCCGCGGGCATGCTGCAGCAGTACGTCCGGTTCAACGTCAACGGCCTGTTCAGCCAGCTCGGCAAGGTCAGCGACGAGATGAGCGGCACGATGCACGGCCAGTACAAGGAGGTCCTGGAGTACGACCTGTCGGTCATGGGGCTGTACGCCGCCTCGGCGCCGATCCTGCGGACCCTGGCCGCCATGAGCGCGCACCCCGTCGCCAAGGTCGCCCTCGCGACCCAGGTCGGCGTGTTCACGACCGCGCTCGGCAACCTCGTCAAGCAGTTCGCCGACATCTACAACTCGTACGAGGGCGATCTCAACAAGCTGGAGCTGAAGCTCAACGACCTCAGGGGCGCCTTCTACAACTCCGGCGACCCGAACCTCGGGGCGCGCGAGCTGAACCTGTCGGACACGATCGAGGACGCCACGGTGGACGACATGTGGGTGCCGGCGGTGCAGGACTGATGGGCGAGATCGACGCGTTCGCCGCGGGCCGGGAGGGCGACCTCGCCGCTCTGCTGCGCGAGATGGACGGCTGGACCGCCAGGGTCACCGGCATGTTGGAGGAGCTGTCGAGGGAGCGGCTGGAGGGCGCCGACGCGAGCGGCATTGTCCGGGCCCGGGTCTCCGGCACGGGGCGGCTGCTCGGGCTCGACATCGACGCCAGGGGCCTGCGCGACCTGGACCACGAGCGGCTGGCCGAGGCCGTCAAGGAGGCCGTCGGGGCGGCGCGGACCGCCATGGGCGACCGGCTGGCGGAGCTGACCGGCGATCCTGCCTCGGCCGCCGATCCTCTGGCGCCCCACGTCGAGCGTGTCATGCGGGAGGGCTGAGCGGTGCGGGAGATGGAAGAGGCGATGGCGCGCCTGGACGAGCTGGTCTCCACGGCCCGGCGGGCCGAGGAGGCGGCGGCCGAGTGGAGCGCGCGCCGGTTCACCGGGCGGGCCGACGAAGGCCGCGTCGTCGCGACGACGGACGCCCTCGGTGTCCTGCTCGACCTGCGGATCCATCCGGTGAGCCGGAGCCGGCTGGACGCCCGCCGGCTCGCCGACGAGATCCTCGCCGCCATCACCCGTGCGGAGGAAGAAGCCGAGACCGCCAGATCCCGTCTCCTGCCCGGCCTCCACTGACAGGAAAGAAAAACCCCCTCCAGGGCCTCCTGGAGGGGTTTCTGAGTACTCATCCCCCTCCGGCATCGCCGGTGGGGGATTTCGCGTACCTGTCCCCCTCGGGCGTCAGCCGGTGGGGTTTCGAGTACGAGTCCCCTCCGGGGGTCACCCGGAGGGGTTCTCGCTCCTGGATCAGCCGCAGTTGCCCCAGCCGGTCCTCATGCCTTCGTCGCCGACGCTGCCGGCGAACCGGACGCACTTGCCCTTGGCGGGCAGCTTGATCGGTCCGGCGTAGTACTCGTAGTTGCCCAGAGCGGTCTTGGCCTCGCCGCCCTGCACCTCCAGCGTGACGCTCACCTCGGAGGCCTTGCCGACGTTCACCCGCTTCAGGGTGACCGCGCAGTTCTCACCGGTGGCGTTGTTCCAGAGCTGGTAGGTCTCGCCGCCCTTGAACGCCTGCTGGCGCTGCACGACGAAGCCGGAACCGCAGACCTGGACGGCCGTGTACGGGTTCTTCGCCGAGGGCGTCGCGGTCGGCTTCTTGGTCGGCGTCGCGGTCGGCTTGACCGTCGCCGTGGGCTTCGCCGTGGCCGTGGGCTTCGCCGTGGGCGGCGCGGTGTCCGCCGGGGGCGGCTCGGGCGTGGCGGTCTCCGTGACGGTCGGCGTCGGCGTGACCGTCACCGTGACCGTCGGGGACGGCGTCGGGGTCGGGGTCGGGGTCTGCGTGACGGTGACCGTCGGCGTCGGATGGACCATGTCCTCCGACTTCGACGGGCGCGGCCTCGACCTCTCCGTCTGGGTCGCGTCGGAGGACTCCGTCACGGTCACCGTCGGCTGCGCCTGGGTCGGCTGGGTGACCGACTGGGTGGCGATCTGCACGGGCGTCGGCACGGTGCTCAGCTCCGGCGGCGCGGGCGACTGCGACTCCCAGTCGTTGGGCAGCACCATGGGGCCGACGTCGTTCGGGTTGCCGTTGGTCGGGCTGGCCCACGGCACCGTCACCTCGGGCTGGCTCTGCTGAGGCTCACCCTGCGGCGGCGGGTTCTGCTCCGCCTGCGCGACGCCGTTCTCCACCTTCTCGCTGCCGGAGCCCCGCCCGTCGGCCTGGTCCCCGGCCGCCGCCACCGGCTCGAAGCGCTGGGTCGAGGCGTACTGGTTGGCGCCCCAGAGCCCCACACCGGACAGCAGCGCCAGCGCGCCCACCGCGGCGACCAGACCCGCCGGGAACTTGCGCCGCGGGCTGGAGGACACCGTCTGCCCCGCCACGGGCGCCTGCCGCGTCTGCTCGCGCGGAGGCTCCCAGGCCGGGGCCGGCGGCGGCATCGGCACGCCCTGCATCGGCTCGGCGCTCCCCTGCAGCGCTCCCTGCGGAGGCACGCCGGGGTGCCCGCCTTGCTGAGGCACGGGCGGCGGCCCCCAGGACTGCTGCGGAGGCACGCCCTGAGGAGGCATCATCTGCGTCGGCACGCCGTCGAGCGGCACCCCCTGCACGGGCACGCCCTGCAGAGGCTCTCCGTCGGCCTGGGCGCCCTTCTGGGCGACGACCCCGCCGCGCTTGTCGCCGAGGAGCTGCAGCAGCGCCATGTACGTGGTCGGCCGCTGCGCGACGTCCTTGGACAGCGCCGACATCACCACCCGGCGCAGCGGCTCGGCCAGGTCGCCGAGCTCGGGCTGCGCGTTCAGCAGCGCGTCCTCGTCATGGCCGAACGGCGGCTGCCCGGTCGCGGCGAACACCACGGTCGCCGCCCAGGCGAACACGTCGGCGTAGGGCCCGTACGCCAGGCCCCTGACCTGCTCCGGAGCCCGGAAGCCCAGCTCGCCCACCGGCTCGCCCTGGTCCAGGTCGGTCACACGGGGGCCGTCGGCGCCGATGATGACGTTGTGCGGGGTGAGACCCCGGTGGGTGATGCCGGCCAGGTGGACCGCGGTCAGCGCGGTGAGCACACCCACGGCCACCCGTTCCAGGCCGTCGCCGTCGAGCGGGCCGTCCTCGGCCACCACCTCGGCGAGCGTACGGCCCTCGACGTACTCACGGGCCACATAGAGGTGGTCGCCGTGCTCGCCGGCCTCCAAAGTCCTGGCGACGTACGCGCTGGACACGCGCTGCACCCCGGTGAGCCTCGCGACGCCGTCGTCGCCGCCCTCCGGCACTGGAGGCAATAACTTGATCACTGTCAGCGGCGCGTCATCGGACTCCTTGCCGAGGAACACCGCTCCGCGCGGCCCGTCAGCCAACCGTCCTGAGATGACGTACGCGCCCAGCTTTTCGGGATCACCCGGCAGCAGGGGGTGCATCTCCATCCCTTCAGTAAAACCATGATCTCGAAGGGACATTCAACCGCATCTACCACTTTTGCATCAGTAGTTTCACCGACGAATTGACAATTCACCCACAGGACAGCCTCAAGACGTCCGGCCGGGCCGCCAGCCCCGGCGCCGGCCCAGCGGCACGAGCAGCGCCAGCGCCACCGCCACCATGGCGGCGAGCAGCGCCCCGCCCCCCACCGCCGTGGCGATGCCGATGGCGGTCTCGTCGCGGGGCGGGACCTTGGCGATGGCGTCGGCCGGCAGCGCGGTCGGCGGCGGATCGGCCACCACGGGCGCGTTGGCGGCCTCGTACGGCAGCACGGCCGTGACCGCGAGCACCGGGTTCACCATGCCCGCGCCGGTGCCCGCGCCGGCCGTGCCGTCGGCGGTGGCGATGATGCGCCGGCGCACCTGCTCCTGGTTGAGCCCCGGGAAGCGGGCCCGGACCAGGGCGGCGGTGCCGGCCACGTACGGGGTGGCGTAGCTGGTGCCCTCCAGGCCGCGCTTGTAGGCCTTGCCCGGCCAGGGGGCGGTGATGTCCGTGCCGGGGCCGACCACGCCGACCGGGGTGGCGGCGTTGGAGGAGTCGACGCGGCGGCCGTCGGGCGCGGCCCCGCCCACGGACAGCACGCCGTCGTAGGCCGCGGGATAGGCGGGCACGCTCTCGTCGTCGGGGCCGGTGACGTTCCCGGCGGCGGCCACCACGACGATGTCGCTGGCCAGCGCCCGCTGCACCGCGGCCCGCAGGGACGTGTGGTCGGAGGCGCGCACGGAGACGTTGATCACGTCGGCCCCGGCGTCGACCGCGTGGTTGATGGCGTCGACCAGCTTGCGGATGTCGCCGTCTCTCTTGTTGCTCTGCTTGAGCACGACGAGCCTGGCGTCGGGCGCGACGCCGTGGAAGGGGACGCCGGCCACGTAGCGGGCGGCGATGATGCCGGAGACGGCGGTGCCGTGGCCGACGCAGTCGTGGTGGCCGGTGTGCGTCTCGTCGACGATCTTGGAGACGCGCAGCTGCGGGTGGCCGTAGTCGACGCCGCTGTCGATGACGGCGACCGTCACCCCGGCGCCCCTGGTCAGCCGCCAGGCGTTCTTGACGTCGAGACGTTTCTGCGCCCACGGCTCGCCGGCGGGCAGCTGGAGCGTGCCCTTCTCCGGTCTGCAGTCGTCGGGCGCGGCCGCCGCGGGAACCGCGGCGAGGTGCAGGGCGAGCAGGCTCGCCAGGAGGGCGCGACCGATCATGTCGGGAAAGCGTAGCGCGCCCGGGCCGGCGCGCGGAGGCCCCGACCCCGGACCGGGGCCTCCGCGGCGCCGCCGTCAGCGGGTCGCGGACTCGATGTTGCCCCGGTAGGTGTCGATGACCCGGGACGCCTCGACGAGCTCCTCGGTCATGCGCTGGAAGGCGGTCCGGTAGTTCTGCCAGGCGCCCTGGAACTTCTGGGCTCCCGGGCCGGTCCAGGCCGTACCGACCTTGGCGGCCTCCTTGTCCAGCGCCGCCATCGTGGCGCGCACCGCCTCGGACTGCTGCTTGAACTGAGCGGACATCGCCTGCATCTCTGCAGGGTCGCCGCCGAGCATGCTCTGGCTCACGCAAACCTCCTGGTTGGGGACGCTGAGTCGGACGGGGAAGCGCCCTCACCCTAGATGCGCCCCCACCGCCTCGTCGGCCTCCATACCGAGCGGCTATGGCCCCCTACGACCCGACCCACCTGCGGATGATCGATTTGCAGCACTTACACTCCCCTCAGTGCTCGCCGAGGAAGGATGGATGTCGGTGCAGAAGGTTCTCATCGCCAATCGCGGCGAGATCGCCGTACGGGTGGCTCGCGCGTGCAAGGACGCCGGGATCGGGAGCGTGGCCGTCTACGCCGAGCAGGACCGGGACGCCCTCCACGTGAAAGTCGCCGACGAGGCTTACGCGCTGGGCGGTCAGTCGCCCGCGGAGACCTACCTCGACTTCGGCAAGCTGCTCGACGTCGCGGCGCGGTCGGGCGCCGACGCGGTGCACCCCGGTTACGGCTTCCTGGCCGAGAACGCCGGCTTCGCCCAGGCGGTCATCGACGCGGGCCTGATCTGGATCGGCCCGCCGCCCTCCGCCATCGCCGCGCTCGGCGACAAGGTGCAGGCCAGGCACATCGCCCAGAAGGTGGGCGCGCCGCTGGTCGCCGGCACCAAGGACCCCGTGTCCGGGGCCGACGAGGTCGTCGCGTTCGCCGAGGAGCACGGCCTGCCGATCGCGATCAAGGCCGCCTACGGCGGCGGCGGGCGCGGCATCAAGGTCGCCCGCCGGCTGGAGGAGGTCGCCGAGCTGTACGAGTCGGCGGTGCGCGAGGCGGTGGCCGCCTTCGGCCGGGGCGAGTGCTTCGTCGAGCGCTACCTCGACCGGCCGCGGCACGTCGAGACCCAGTGCCTGGCCGACAGCCACGGCGACGTCGTCGTGGTCAGCACCCGCGACTGCTCCCTGCAGCGCCGCCACCAGAAGCTCGTGGAGGAGGCCCCCGCGCCCTTCCTCGACCAGGAGCAGCTCGACATCCTCTACACCAGCTCCAAGGCCATTCTCAAGGAGGCCGGCTACGTGGGGGCCGGCACCTGCGAGTTCCTCGTCGGCCAGGACGGCACGATCTCCTTCCTGGAGGTCAACACCCGCCTCCAGGTCGAGCACCCGGTGACCGAGGAGGTCGCGGGGGTCGACCTCGTACGCGAGATGTTCCGGATCGCCGACGGCGAGCCGCTCGGCTACGGCGACCCCGAGCTGCGCGGCCACTCGATCGAGTTCCGCATCAACGCCGAGGACGCGGGCCGCAACTTCCTGCCCGCGCCGGGCACCCTCACCGCCATGCGGGCGCCGTCGGGTCCCGGCGTGCGGCTCGACGCCGGCTACGAGACCGGCATGACCGTGCCGGGCGCGTTCGACTCGCTCGTGGCCAAGCTGATCGTGACCGGCCGCACCCGCCTGGAGGCCCTGGAGCGGTCGCGGCGGGCGCTGGCCGAGTTCGAGATCGACGGCATGCCGACGGTGCTGCCTTTCCACCGGGCGATCGTGTCGGACCCGGCGTTCACCTCCGACCCGTTCACCGTCCACACGCGGTGGATCGAGACCGAGTTCGACAACACCATCCCCCCGTACGCGGGAGAGACCCACGCCGACGAGCCCGAGCCGCGCGAGACGGTCACGGTCGAGGTCGGCGGCAAGCGGCTGGAGGTCGTGCTGCCCGCGGGCCTCGGCGCGGCCGCCCCGGCCGCGGCGGGCGCGAAGAAGCCCCGGCGCGCGGCGGGCGGCGCGAAGAAGGCGGCCGCGAGCGGCGACGCGCTGGTCTCCCCGATGCAGGGCACGATCGTCAAGGTCGTGGCCGGCGACGGCGCCACGGTCGCCGAGGGCGACACCGTGGTGGTGCTGGAGGCCATGAAGATGGAGCAGCCGCTGACGGCGCACAAGTCCGGCGTCATCACCGGTCTCTCCGCGGACGTCGGCCAGACGGTCACGTCCGGGGCGACGATCTGCGAGATCAAGGACACGTGACGGCGATATCGGGCCCCAGGCGGGCCCGATATCGGCGATGCCGGAAGTGAGGACCGCCCGGCGTTCCCCAGATCCGCCGGGGGGCTCGCGCGCCGGGAGGGCTTCTGGCGGGTAACGTGCCCAGTGAGGAACTTTGCCGACCGCCCGTTCGTCCTCATGGGCGAAGGAGGCTTGCTGCCAATGACACATCCGCTGCGCCGCGCAGGGGCCGCGATCGCGGTTCTCGTCGCCGGTCTATTCGTCACTCTTGCGCTGTCCCCTGCGGCCATAGCCGCGGCGGCGCCGCCCGATGCCCAGACGGTGCTCTCCCATTGGAAGGGCGGCGACCCACTCTATGTGCAGTCCGGGTCCGCGCTGAGCTCTGACCAGCAGTCCGAGATCCGCGACGCGCTCAAGGACTCCAAGAACGACATCTATCTGGCCGCGCTGCCCGACGACACGGTGACCGACCCCGCCGGCTACATCAAGCAGCTCGGCGACGCGGTGTCCGAGGCCAAGAAGTCCTCGTCGGGCGGCCAGTGGACCGTCGCCGTGCTCGACGGCCCGACGCTGTTCGCCGCGTCCAACTTCGGCAAGGCCGGCATGACCGACCAGCTGTCGAAGCTCGCCGTGCGCAACAACGACGACGTCGTCTCCGGCATGGAGGACTTCATCGCCCGGGTCAACCTCATGGCCGAGGGCAAGACGCGCTCCGCGCTCGACTCCGGCCCGGTCAACGACGGCAGCGGCTTCGGCGCGCTGGCCACGCTGGGCGTGCTCGCGGTGGCCGGCGGTGGCGGCTACTTCCTCTACTCGCGCAACAAGAAGAAGAAGCAGGCCATCCAGGACGCCAAGGACCTGGCCGCGGTCAAGCAGACCGTCGAGGAGGACGTCACCAAGTTCGGTGAGGAGATCACCGCGCTCGACACCGACGTCGTGCTCTCCGGCGAGGGCGGCAAGCACATCGACGAGTGGGCGCAGGCCCTCGACTCCTACGAGAAGGCCAAGACCCAGCTCGCCGCGATCGAGCGGGCCGACCAGGTCCGCGAGGTCACCGGGACGCTCGAGGAGGGCCGCTACGCCCTCGCCGTGGTGAAGGCCAGGGTCGACAACCAGCCGGTGCCCGAGCGGCGCGCCCCCTGCTTCTTCAACCCGCAGCACGGCCCCTCCCTGCGCGACGTGCGCTGGGCCCCGCCCGGTGGCGTGGTCCGCGACGTGCCCGCCTGCAAGGCCGACGCCGAGGCGGTGGAGCGCGGCTTCGACCCGCAGATGCGCGAGGTCATGGTCGACGGTCAGCGCCGTCCCTACTACGACGCGGGCCCGGCCTACCAGCCGTACGCCTACGGCTACTACGGCGGCTTCGGCGACATCATGACCGGCATGTTCATCGGCACCATGATGGGCTCCATGATGGGCTGGGGCATGGGCGGCATGATGATGGGCGGCATGATGGGCGGCGGCTACGACGCCGGTGCCGGCGGTGACTTCGGCGGCGGTGGCGACTTCGGCGGTGGCGGAGACTTCGGCGGCGGTGGCGGCTGGGGCGACTTCGGCGGCGGCGACTTCGGTGGCGGCGACTGGTAGCCCACCCTCACTCACCAGCATGAGCGCGCTCCCTTCGGGGGGCGCGCTTTTCGCTGTCCGTCGCGGCATTTTGGGGATACTCCGAAATTACGTAATATCGGAGTTATGAAGCGAGCAGCAGCCCTGGCCGCCCTCGTCGTGGCCGCCCTCGCCCTGTTCCCGGCCCCGAGCCCGCCCGTGCTGGGCCGGGCGACGACCGGCGACCCCGCCCTGGCGAAGCTGGTACGGAGCGCCGCCGGAGAGGGCGGATACCGAGGGCTGTCGGTCGCCCTCGTCGAGGACGGCCGGATCCGCCACGCCGGGGTGGGCGACACCGGCGGCCCCGACCCGCGCCCGGTGGACGAGCACACGTCCTACGAGCTCGGGTCGATCGCCAAGCCGATGACCGGGATGCTGCTGGCGAGCCTGGCCGAGGAAGGGCTCTCCCCCGGCACGCCGGTGCGCGAGAAGCTGCCGGGCGTCCGCTTCTCCGATCCCGCCGTCGGGTCGGCCACCCTCGCCGAGCTCTCCTCGCACCGCGCGGGGGTGCCCAGCGTCCGCGTGACGCCGCTCTCGTTCCTCCGCTCGTACCTGTACGTCTTCGCCGGCCAGGACCCGTACGGCGCGGCGGGGACGCGGAGCATGCTGGACGACGCCGCGGCCGTCTCCGCCGAGGGCCGGGGCGAGGTCGCGTACTCCAACCTCGGCGTGGCGCTGCTCGGCCAGGCCCTGGCCGAGCACGCGGGCACCGGCTACGAGGACCTGCTGCGCGGGCGGATCCTCGCCCCGCTCGGCATGGACTCGACCGTCGTGCTCGGGCCGGACGAGCCGCTGCCCGCCGGTCACGCGCACGGCGAGGAGAAGAACGGGCTGCCCATGGAGCCGTGGCGCGACCACGGCCACGCGGGCGCGGGCGGCGCCGTCTGGTCCACCTCCCACGACGTGGCCCGGCTCGTCCAGGGCGTGATGGCGGGCTCCGCGCCGGGCGCGGACGCCGCGACGCCGCGCTTCGACGCCGGCCGGGACGAACGGATCGGCTACGGCTGGTTCACCACCCGGCACGGCGAGCGGGAGATCACCTGGCACAACGGCGGGACCGGCGGGTTCCGCACCTACGCGGGCTTCGACCGGGCGTCCGGCCGGGGCGTGGTGGTCATGGGCAACACCGGCACACCGGTGGACGGCGTGGGCCTGCGCCTGCTCGGGGTCGAGGCGCCGGACGACGACAGCCTGGAGATCCGGCCGCTGGTCTTCGCCCTGACCTTCCCGTTCGCAGGGCTGGGCCTGCTCTACTCGGCGTTCCGCACGCCGGGGCTGGACCGGGTGTCGGTGGTGAGCCGCGTCCTGTACGGGATGCTGTTCCTCGGGCTGGGGCACACGGCGGGCGCCTGGGGGGTCGTCCCGCCGTTCGTGTGGGCCCTGGGGGCGGGGGTCCTGGGCGCGGCCACGGCCGCCGCGCTGACCCGCTGGCCCGGTCTGCCGCTCAGCGCGAAGCCGGTGAGGTGGCACACCTGGCTGTCCCCCGCGATCCCGGCCGCCCTGCTGATCGGTTTCGCGGTCGTCCTCGTGACCTGAGGTCAGGTGCTGGCGCGCAGGGCCAGGTGGGGGGTGAGCAGGGTGGCGTCGGGGGCGGGCTTGCCGTCGAGCTTGTCCATCACCAGCCGGACCGCCTCCCGGCCCACCTCCTCGGCCGGGATCAGGACCGAGGTGAGCGGAGGGCTGGCACGTTCCGCCACGTCGTCGGGGCAGATGGCGACCACCGCGACGTCCTCGGGGACGCGCCTGCCGAGCTGGCGCAGGGCGCTGAGCACGTGGCCGACCGCGGCCTCGTTGTGCACGACGAGCCCGGAAAGGTCCGGCTGGTCCCTGAGCAGCCTGCTCAACGTCGAGTACACCTCGTCGAACGTCTCCTCGCACGGCAGCGCCACCCCGGTCACCCGGTGCGCGGCGACGGCCGCGACGAAGCCCTCGCGGGTGCGGCGGGCGAAGCCGGTGCCGCGCTCGTAGACGACGGCGGGCGCGCCCAGCAGGGCGATCCGGGAGTGGCCGCGCTCGGCCAGGTGGGCGACGCACTGCGCGCCGGCGGCGGCGAAGTCGAGGTCGACGCAGGTCAGGCCGGCGGGTTCGGCCGGGAAGCCGATGAGCACGCTGGGCTCGGCCAGCTCGCGCAGCAGCGGCACCCTGCTGTCGTCCAGCTCGACGTCCATCAGCACGAACGCGTCGACCAGCGCGCTGGCCGCCACCCGCCTGATGCCGTCGGTGCCCTCGTCGGCGGTCAGCAGCAGCACATCATGGTCGAAGCGGCGGGCGGCGGTGACGACGGCGCTGGCGAAGCGCATCAGCACCGGCACGTGCATGCCGGCGCGCAGCGGCAGCACCAGGGCGATCACGTTGGACCGCTTGCTGGCCAGCGCACGGGCGCCGGCGTGCGGGTGGTAACCGAGCGCGTCGATGCTGTCGAGCACCCGGCGCCTCGTGCCGGCCGAGATCGTGCGCTTGCCGCTGAGCACGTACGAGACGGTGCTGACGGCCACGCCGGCGTGCCGGGCGACCTCCGTGATGGTGACCGTGCGCCCGCTCAAGTCGCCGCTCCGAAGTCGATCTGGCTCAGCGTGACGCCCTCGTTCTCGAACACCACATAAAGATCGTGCACTCCCCGCGTGGCCGCAAGGGAGGTGACGATGGCGTGCAGGTCGTACCGTCCGGTGCGGGGCACGGGCAGGGTGGCGATCGGCTGCCCGTAGAGGGGGTCGCCGATCCGCAGCGTGATCATGCCGCCTTCGGTGCTGCCGAGCACGGCCAGGCAGGAGGCGGCGCCGTTGAGGTCCACCTGCCGGAACAGGATCCAGGCGCCCTCGGCGTCGGCGCGGACGGCGTCGCCGTTCTCGCGGCTCGCCTCGGTGAACGTGACCGCGTCGTACTCGTCGTGGTCGACGGCGCGCAGCAGCCCGCGGCGCGGCGGGATGGCCTCGCCGTCGACCTCGAAGCGGGCGGTGACGCGCAGGTCGGTGGCGCTGCGGCCGGCCATGAGCCGGTGCGGCGCGCGCTCCACGACGAACCGGCCGCTGGTCACGTCCCAGCAGGCCAGCTCGCGCACGGGCAGGTCGAGGCGGACGACGCGGCTCTCGCCCGGCGCGAGCCGCACCTTCTCGAAGCCGCGCAGCCGGCGCAGCGGCTGCTTGACGCGGGAGCGCTGCTGGTGGGTGTAGAACTGGACGACCTCGACGCCCTCGCGCGGCCCGGTGTTGGTCACGGTCACCGAGGCGCGCACCATGCCCCCGGGGTCCACCTCGACCGTCAGGCCGGAGTAGCCGAACTCGGTGTAACCGAGCCCGTGCCCGAACGGGTAGCGCGGGATGCCCCGGAAGTACATGTAGGTGGCGTCGGCGGTGATGATGTCGTAGTCGAGCAGGTCGGGCAGCTCCTGCTCGGAGCGGTACCAGGTCTGGGTGAGGCGACCCTCCGGGTCCGCGTCGCCGAGCAGCACCTCGGCCAGCGCGTGCCCGTACTCCTGCCCGCCGTGCGACGACCAGAGCACGGCCGGCACCCCGGAGGCGCCCCAGGTGAGCGGGTAGCCGCTGCTGATCACCATGACCGTGCGCGGGTTGGCGGCGAGCACGGCCTGGACCACCGCGTCCTGGGCGGGGGCGAGCGCGAGCGTGCTGCGGTCCTCGGTCTCGCGGCCGTTCACCAGCGGATGGTCGCCCACGACCACGACGGCCACGTCGGCGGTGGCGGCCAGCTCGGCGGCCTGCCGCGCGCCGCTCCTGACCACCTCGGGCACCAGCCAGAGCGCCTGGTCGGCGTCGTCGACCAGGCGGAGCCTCCCGTCGGCCGCGGCGCCGACGTAACAGCCGGTGGAGATGTGCCGCAGCGCCACGGCCCCGCGCGGCCGCTCCTCCATCCGGAACGTCTGGCGCACCTCCCAGCCGTTCGGCCCCGGCTGGTCGTTGACCAGCACGCCGTCGTCCACGGACACGAACCGGCCGGTGGCCACGGCGCGCAGCGCGTAGGCGCCGCCACCCCAGTCGAACACGTCGAACGTGCCGGGCTCGGAGCCGAGGCTGAGCGGCCCGCCCGCCGGGTCGGCCGTCACGCAGCCCGCCTCGGCGGTCATCGTCACCCGGTCGACGCCCTCGCAGAAGACGGTCGCGCACCGCTCGGCCAGCCCGGCGCGTGCGGTGACGGCGTACGGGAGCGTCCCGCTGTACCAGTCCTCCATGAGCGTGTCGCCGAGCTGGCCGATGACCGCGACGGTGGCGACGTCACGCAGCGGCAGCAGCCCGTCGTTCTCCAGCAGCACGAACGAGCGCCGCGCCGCCTCGCGGGCCAGGTCCTGGTGGCGCGGGCAGTTGACGACTTCCTCGGTGACGTCGTCGTACGGGGTCGCGGGGTCGAACTCGCCGAGCCGGAAGCGGATCGACAGCAGGTGACGCACGGCGGCGTCGATGTCGTCCTCGGCCAGCAGGCCGCGATCCAGGGCCTCCCTGACGTGCCCGAGCGTGGCCTCGGCCCGGTCGTCGTCCTGGGTGAAGCTGTCCAGCCCCGCTCTGATCGCGTGCGCGTACGCCTCGGCGGCGCTGTCGTGGTAGCCCTGCAGCGTGACCAGGTTGCCGGGCGCGTAGGCGTCGCTGACCACCAGGAGGTCGTCCGGAGCCCAGGCGCGCAGCGCCTCGCCGATGAGCGGGCTGAGGTGCGCGGGCCGGCCGTTGACCAGGTTGTAGGAGGGCATGACGGCCACCGCGGCGCCCTGCTCGATGGCGGGCCTGAAGGCGGGCAGCTCGTACTCGTGCAGCACCCGGGGCGGAACGTTGCTGGAGGTGACGCAGCGGTCGGTCTCGTTGTTGTAGGCGAGGAAGTGCTTGAGCGTGGGCGCGGTCTTCAGCACGTTGGGATCGCTCCCACGAAGGCCCCACGCGTACGCCGCGGCCAGCAGCCCGGTGAGCCACGGGTCCTCGGAGTAACCCTCCTCGTTGCGTCCCCAGCGCGGGTCGCGCAGCGGGTTGACGACGGGGGCCCACACGTTGCGCCCGGCGCCCGTCGGGTCCTTGTGGTGGAAGGCCAGCACCTCGTCGGAGGTGGCCTCGCCGACGCGGCGCAGCAGCTCCGGGTCCCAGGTGGAGGCCAGCCCGACGGCCTGCGGGAACACCGTGGCGGGGCCGAGCCAGGCCAGGCCGTGCAGGGCCTCGGTGCCGGTGCGGAACGCCGCCACGCCCAGCCGGTCGATCGGCGCCTGGTACTGGTGGAGCAGGCCGATCTTCTCCTCGAGCGTGAGCCTGCGCGACAGGTCGGCGATCCGGTCGGGAAGGGGGATCTCGGGGTCGCGGAAGGGTTCGTGCATGGCCATCCTCTGGGGGGAGTGTCGAAGCGCTTCGATGACCGGCCGGTGGAGTTACGTCGGTGTTTCTGGGGGTTTCATGAAGGGTGCACGCGTCTGTGAAGCTAGGTCAAGTGGTTCGTGAGATTCCGCCGGGCAATCTTCCCGAATCGAGCGAGTCGAGCACCCGCGCCGCCCCGCCCAGCGCCGCCGCGTCGTGACCGAGCGTGGAGGCCACCACCTCGCAGCCCCCGGCCTGCGGCGCGATGGAGCCGTCGCGCACCGCGGCGCGCACCGGCGGCAGCAGCCACGGGGCCAGCGCCACGTAGTAGCCGCCCAGGATGACCACCTGGGGGTTGAGCAGGTTGGCGATGATCGACACGCCCCTGCCCAGGCCGGCGCCCACGGCGGCGAGCGTCGCCAGCGTGGCCTCGTCGCCGGCCCGCGCGGACCTGACGACCTCCTCCAGCTCGATCTCGATCTCGGCCGGTGACGGGTCGGCGCGGCGGAGCACGGCGCCGATGCCGGCCATCGCCTCCAGGCACCCGCGCCGCCCGCAGCGGCAGGCGGGGCCCTCGGGGTCGAGCTGGACGTGGCCGAGCTCTCCGCTGTAGCCCAGGCCGCCGCGGCGCAGCCGCCCGTCGAGGATGACGCCCGCCCCGACGCCCATCTGCCCGGTCAGGTAGACCAGGTCGTCGGCCCCCGCGTTGCC
Source organism: Nonomuraea sp. NPDC049486 (assembly GCF_040676925.1). Classification (NCBI taxonomy): domain Bacteria; kingdom Bacillati; phylum Actinomycetota; class Actinomycetes; order Streptosporangiales; family Streptosporangiaceae; genus Nonomuraea; species Nonomuraea sp. NPDC049486. The sequence continues at coordinate 239,936 of NZ_JBFAPV010000001.1, read as the reverse complement.
GCCGAAGCGCTGCTCGGCCAGCGCCGCCAGGTTGGCGTCGTTGTCGACCTGGATCGAGAAGCCGGGGTCGCGCAGCGCCTTGGCCAGGTCGCCGCCGATGTCGGCGTCGCGCCAGCCGAGGTTGGGCGCGATGCGCACCGTGCCCTGCACGTCGACCAGGCCGGGCACGGCCACGGCCAGGCCGAGGACCTGCCGCTCCTCCTTGGCCATGCGGTTGACCACCCGCCGGACGACGGCCGCGACGTTGGCCACGCCCTGGTTGACCGACTCCCCCGCGCTGAAGGAGCGCCGCCAGGCCAGCAGCCGCTGCCCCGCCAGGTCGGTGGCGACCGCGGCGACGTAGTCGACGTTGATCTCGACGCCGATCGCGGCGTACGGGGAGCCGTCGAGGACGAGCATGGTGGCCGGCCTGCCGACGCGGTTCTCGGTGAGCCCGGTCTCGCGCACCAGGCGGCGGTCGATCAGGTCGGCGACCAGGCTGGAGACGGTCGCCTTGTTGAGCCCCGTGTTGGCGGCGATGTCAGCGCGGGAGCACGGCGCGTGCTCGCGTACGAACCGGAGCACGACCGCGAGATTGGTGGCCCGGACGTCCGCGAAGTCGGCCGGCTGCGGGCCGGTCGTGGATGTGATCAATATCAGCCCCGTTCCCACCGAGAAGTGACCCCAGCATGCCGCATCGCGGGCTCCCTTCACCAACCTGTGACCGTGCCGCTCCCTTGTGGTAGCGGTCACAGTCTACTAATTTGTTTGGGCGTAATACCAACTAATTAATCCTAGTTGGCCATTCCCACTCGGAGAAGGGTGCGAGCGATGAATCCGACGACTCGCCGAGGGTTCCTCGGCCTGGTCGGCGCGGGCGTCCTGGCGGCGGCGACCGGCTGCGCCGAGAAGCGGGGGCCCGCCCAGGGCACCGCGGTCGCCGCCGACAAGCTGGCGGGCCTGGTGCCGACCCGTATGCCGTACGAGATCCCCGGCCTGCGGCCCGACCTGCCCGGCAACGAGTTCGTCGCCCCCGGCTTCCTCACCCGGCCCGCCCAGATGGTGCAGGCGGTCACCACCAAGCCGATCACCAGCGGCAAGGAGGTGACCGCGATGACCCCGCTGTGGGGCACGGTGCCTCCCGGCCTCGGCGACAACTCCTACTACGCGGCCGTCAACGAGCGGCTCGGCGGCACCGTCCGGTTCAACATCTCCGACGGCAACACCTACGTGCAGAAGGTCTCCACCCTCCTGGCCAGCGGCGACGTCCCCGAGCTGATGCAGATCCCCGGCTGGGAGCTGATCAAGATCGCCCGATTCACCGAGGCGGCCAACAAGCTCTTCGCCGACCTGTCGCCCTATCTCGCCGGCGACAAGGCCAAGGAGTTCCCGCTGCTGGCCAACTACGACACGGCCGCCTGGCAGTTCGGCGTGTTCGGCGGCGTGCTGCAGGGCATCCCCTGGCAGAACGAGCCCTTCCCGTTCGCCCTCTTCGTCCGCCAGGACATCCTCGACGAGCTGGGCCTGCCGCACCCCAAGAGCACCGACGACCTGCTCACCCTGGGCAAGGAGCTGACCGACGCGAAGAAGAAGCGCTGGGCCTTCGGCGGCGTCGACCAGGAGCTCCAGCGCGCCTTCGGCGCTCCCCGCGAGTGGCGTAAGACGGCCCAGGGCACGCTGGTCCACAAGTATGAGACCGACGAGTTCGCGGCGGCGGTAGAGTTCCTGACCAAGCTCTTCGAGAACGGCTGGGTGCACCCCGACATCGTGGCCAACGCGTTCGCCGACCAGAAGGCGCCGTTCGGCAGCGGCCAGCTCATGATGCTGAAGGACGGGCTCGGCTCCTGGCACGAGAACCTCGGCCGCTTCCTGCCGGACAACCCGAAGTTCGACCAGCAGCCCGTGGCGCCGTTCGCGGCCACCGCCGGACAGGCCCCCATCGTCTGGCGCAACGAGCCCGCCAGCATGTTCTGCTTCGTCAAGAAGGGCCTGGGCGACGCCCGCACCCGCGAGCTGCTGGCCATCGCCGACTGGTGCTCGGCCCCGTTCGGGACCCAGGAGTACGAGCTGGTCAACAACGGCGTCGAGGGCGAGCACTACAAGGTCGAGGACGGCAAGGTGGCGCAGACCGCCCTGGGCCGCAAGGAGGTCGCGCCCACGTACATGTTCCTGTCGGGACGGCCGCCGGCGAACTCCATGAGCCAGTACGACGGCCTCGTCCAGTCGCTGTGGGACTGGCAGACCGGCGCGGCCAAGTATCTGGAGAACGACCCGTTCGTGGGGATCCGGGTGGAGGTGCCGTCGAAGATGGCGGGCCTGGTCCAGCCGACGGAGGACAAGCTCAACGAGATCTACCGCGGCAAGCGGCCGGTCTCCGAGTGGAAGACGATCGTGAAGGAATGGCAGGAGCAGGGCGGCAACGAGGCACGCGAGTTCTACAGCAAGGTCGCCAAGGAGAACGGCCGCCTGTGAGCTCCCCCGCCGTGACCGCCGAGAAGCCGGCCCGGCGCCGGGCCGGCGGGAAACGCGGCAGGAAACGCGGCAGGACCGCGGACTGGCGCGCCAAGCTGCGCCGCGACTGGCCGCTGCTGCTGATGAACCTGCCGATGCTGCTGCTCGTGGTGGCGTTCTGGTGGATCCCCGGGCTCGGCAACATCATCGCCTTCCAGGACTACAGCCCCTACTCGGGCGGCATCCTGGGCAGCCCGGTCATCGGCTTCACCAACTTCGCGCTGCTCTTCCAGGACCCGCAGTTCCTGCGCGCGATCGTCAACACGCTGTCGATCACCGCCTTCCAGCTGATCTTCTACTTCCCGGTGCCCATCATGCTGGCGCTGCTGCTCAACAGCGTGGTCTCGGCCAGGCTGCGGGCGTTCGTGCAGGGCGTCGTCTACCTGCCGTACTTCTTCTCCTGGGTGCTGGTGGTGGCCATCTTCCAGCAGATGTTCGGCGGCGCCGGCCTGCTGGCGCAGCTGCTGCGCGAGCGCGGGCACGAGGGCGTCGACTGGATGACGAACTCCGACACGTTCATCCTGCTGCTCACCACGCAGACGATCTGGAAGGACGCCGGCTGGGGGGCGATCATCTTCCTGGCCGCGCTGAGCACGATCAACCCCAGCCTGTACGAGGCCGCGGCGGTCGACGGCGCCAAGCGGTGGCGCCGGATGTGGCACATCACGCTCCCGGGGCTGCGGCCGGTGATCATCCTGCTGCTGATCCTCCGGCTGGGCGACGCGCTGAACGTCGGCTTCGAACAGTTCATGCTGCAGCGCGGCGCGGTCGGCAGCGAGGTGTCGGAGGTGTTCGACACGTTCGTCTTCTACTCGGGCCTGCGCACCGGGGATCTCGGCTACGGCGCGGCCGCCGGGCTGTTCAAGGGCCTGGTCGGGCTGCTGCTGATCGTCGCGGCCAACCGGGTGGCGCACGCGTTCGGCGAGCGAGGGGTGTATTCGAGATCATGACTCTGCTGGCGACGAGGAAGAAGCCGTCGGGCCTGGCGGCGTGGGAGGAGCCGCCCTCACCGGCCGGGCGGGTCGGCAAGGGCGCGGTGCTGACGGTCATCGTGCTGGCCGTGCTCCTGCCGCTCTACACGATCGTGCTGACGAGCCTGAGCTCCAAGGCCACGGTGAACCGGGTGGGCGGGCTGGTGCTGATCCCGGAGGGCATCACTTTCGACGCCTATATCCAGATATTTTCGGACACGGTGGTGCGGCGGGCCGTGCTGGTCGCCACCGGCGTCACCGTCGTCGGCACCGCCATCAGCCTGGGCGTGAGCATCCTCGGCGCGTACTCGCTGGCCCGGCCCGGCTCGTTCCTGCACCGGCCGCTGCTCTTCGCGGTGCTGCTGATGTTCGTGTTCTTCCCCGGCCTCATCCCCGTCTACCTGATGGTCAGCGGGCTCGGGCTGAAGGACACCTACTGGTCGCTGATCCTGCCGACGGCGGTGTCGGCGTTCAACGTGGTGGTGATGCGGGCGTTCTTCATGAACATCCCCGGCGAGATCATGGACAGCGCCAGGATCGACGGGGCGGGCGAGTTCCGCATCCTGTGGCGGATCGTGCTGCCCATGTCGAAGGCCGTCACCGCCGTCGTCGGCCTGTTCTACGCGGTCGGCTACTGGAACGCCTGGTTCAACGCGATGCTCTACCTCGAGGACACCCGCAAGTGGCCGCTGGCGCTGGTGCTGCGGCAGTACGTGGTGGACTCCAACCCGCTGCCCACGGCGACCGTGGGGGTCACCGGCGCGGGCGACATGCCGCCGACGCTGGCCATCAAGATGGCGATCGTGGTGGTCGCCGTGGTCCCCGCGCTGGTCATCTACCCGTTCGTGCAGCGCCACTTCACCAAGGGCGTGCTGATCGGGGCCGTCAAGGGGTGAGGGCGCCCCCGGAGGGGCGCCCTCAGGCTAGACGGGCGTGCAGGTGAGGGCCGGCGTGGAGCCGGCGCTGGTCTGGCTGCCGTTGAAGCCGAACGACGTGGCCGCGTTCGGCGCCAGGTTGCCGTTGTAGCCGACGTTGGTCACGCTCACGTTCGCGCCCGACTGGGTGTGCGAGCCGCTCCAGAGCTGGCTGATCCTCTGGTCACCCGGCCAGGTCCAGGTCACCCGCCAGCCGGTGATGGCCGAGCCGCCGGTGTTGCGTACCGTGACCTCGGCCTGGAAGCCGCCGGGCCACTGGTTGCCCGCCTGGTAGGTGGCCGTGCAGCCGGTCCCGGTGGTCGGCGTGACCGTGGGGGTCACAGTCGGAGTGACCGTCGGAGTGACGGTGGGCGTGACCGTGGGCGTCACGGTGACCGGCGGGCCGGTGCGGTCGCCGTAGATGATGCCGCGGCCGTTGGTGCCCAGGTAGACGCGGCCGTACACGCGCGGGTCGCCCGTGAGGGCCTCGCCCATGTTGCCCCACTGGTGCTGGTCGTCGTTGATCCGGAGCCAGTTCGCGCCGGTGTCGTCCGAGCGGTAGAGGCCGGTGACGCCGTCGATCGTGGCCACCGCGAAGATCGCCATGTAGGTGGCGCCGGGCGCGGCCTTGCCGAAGCCGACGTTCACCGAGCCGGTGATCCCGGAGATCTTGGTGAAGGACGCGCCGCCGTTGGTCGAGCGCCACAGGCCGCCCTCGCCCGCCAGCCAGATGTGGCCCTCGACGCCGGGCACGGCCTTGAACTTGCCGGTCGCGGGCAGCCCGGAGGCGGCGGTGGCGGTGAACGACGCGCCGCCGTTCGTGCTGGCGTAGAACCGGCCGCCGTCGAACCCGTAGAACTTCGAGGCGTTGACCCGGTCGGACTCGACGATCGCGCCCGTGGGCAGGCCCTGCACCTGGGTCCAGGAGTTGCCGAAGCCGACCGAGTAGTGCGGGGTGACGCCGCGCGGCGCCCACACGAAGCGGGAGCCGTCGGCCGCCGCCGCGACCGTGCCGCCCTCGTTGATGCCGCCGGGCTCGCTGCCCTGGAACCAGTTGGCGCCGCCGTCGGTGGAGAAGGCCACGTGGCTGTCGTTCGGCCGGTCGGCGTCGGTGAAGTTGCCGGCCCGCACCATCACGGACGGGTTCCGCTCGGCGTAGTCGAGGCTGGTCGTGGAGGTGAAGTTCGGCGAGGTGAACATCATCGGCGGCACCGCGTCCAGGTTCGTGTGCCGGAACCCGGCGATGTCACCCAGGCCGCTGATCAGCGGGGCGCCGCTGGGCGGGCTGATCAGGTCGAGCACCGCGGTCTCCTCCAGCCCGCGAACCATGGGTTTGATCGTGAACGTGCCGCCGGAGTCCCACTGGGTGAGGTTCTCGGTGCCGTAGATCGTGGCGCCGGTCCCGTACATCATCCGGTTGGAGTCGAACGGGTCGATCTCCAGCGACTCGGTCATCCAGCCGAGCTTGGGCGTGACCTCGGGCGGCTGCGGGTTGGTGCCGAAGGTCAGCCAGGGCACCTCGGAGACGTTCATCTGGTAGCGGAAGCTGCGGTTCGGGTACGAGGTCCAGTCCCAGACCCGGGTCCAGGTGGCGCCGGAGTCGGTCGACCTGAAGAAGATCACGTCGGGCCACCAGGAGATCTGGGTGGCGACCATCAGCGTGCCGGGGTCCTGCCGGTCCAGGGTGAGGCCGCTGTAGCCGAAGTAGTCGTCGGAGCTGGACGACGGGACCGGGCTGACCTGGGTCCACGTGCCTGTCGCGGTGTCGAGCCGCCACACGTCACCCTTGGCGCCGTCGTACGGGCCGCTGGTGTCGCTGGTGGCGATGAACAGGTGGCCGTTCTGGGCGTCCAGCACGCCCTTGTGCGCGATGTAGCCGGTCGGCTGGCCCGCCACCCGCTGCCAGGTGGCCCCTGCGTCCGTGGTGCGGTAGACGGTGTTCTGCTTGTCGGCCACGCCCACGTAGATGGTCCTGGTGGCGGTGCCCGAGGAGGACGAGCGCGGGTCGTAGGTCACCCAGACGACGCCGGGGCGGTGGCTCTGGTAGCCGTTGGGGTCGCTCGGGTCGTCGGCGTGGTTGCCGGGGTTGGGGAAGCTCGTCACCTTCGCCCAGGTGGCGCCGTAGTCCGTGCTGCGCCACAGGCCGTTGCCGTTGGGGGCGCCGAAGTAGAGCACGCTGTTGCGGTTGGGGTCGACCGACAGCGCCTCGCCCATGCCTCGGCCGGGCATGTTGCCGCCGAGCTTGAACGGCAGCTGGGTGGCCTGCCAGGTGGCGCCCTTGTCGGTGGAGCGCAGGATGGCGCCGTTGTTCGGGTCCCAGTCGTTGGTGTACATGCCGACGGCCGCGTACAGGCGGTTGGTCTGCACGGGGTCGGTGGCGAGGCTGATCACGCCGTTCCAGCCCCACTTGTCCCAGCCCACCCAGTCGAGCAGCGGCGTCCAGGACTTCGACGACTGGTTCCAGCGGTACGCGCCGCCGATGTCGGTGCGGGCGTAGATCAGGTTGCGCTCCGTGGGGTTGAAGACGATGCCGGGCACGAACCCGCCGCCGTCGATCCGCACGTTCTTGTAGGTGTACGGGTCCGCCGCGACGGCGGCGACCGGAGTCATCCGCACCACTGCTGTGGCCAGCAGGACTGCGGTGATCGCGAGCAGGCTGAGTAATGCCTTTCGCATGAGCGGCTCTCCCTTTCCTGGCACGCCGAAAGAGCGCACCTGAGGACAAACAGATGACCGCCATGCACGACCAGGTTGCAGGACCCTGACCATCGCCGCGCCCTCGCGCATGAGCAATTAGAGGCTCACACACGCCTCAACGGCCCGTCAATAGTTTGGACGTACAACCAAATAAGTCGGCCCGGCACGGAGCCATGCTCCCCGTGCCGGGCCGACGCTCCGTCACCGGGCCAGGGTCAGATCCCTGAGCCGGATCCCGCCCTTGAAGAGCACGTACAGGTCGCCCTTGCCGGGCTTGAGCCGCGCCGTGACCGTGGCGTACTCGTACACCCCGCCCGTGGCCGGCACCTGGACGGAGGCCAGCAGAGCGCCCTTCGGAGAGCCGCGGCGGAGCTCGATCGAGCCGCCCGCGACCGAGGCCACCCCGGCGCTGAGCTCACCCCCGTAGACGGCGTCGGTGAACGAGATCCAGCCGCCGTCCGACCCGGCCACCACGTCGCCGCGCACCTTGTTCTCGTCGGCGAACGTGACGCCCGCGTAGTCGTCGAAGTTCATCGCCCTGGTCGGCTTCGTCAGGTCGCGCGGCGGCACCTTCTCCCCGCTCACCTTCAGCGTCGTGCGCTGCCTGATCTTGTCCGAGGCGGAGCCCACGAGCACGTCGTGCGCGGCGTCCTCGACCACCCACGTGTCCCGCGTGTGGTCCCACACGGCCAGGTCGGACTTCTTCAGCGGGAACGTCACCGTCTTCGACTCGCCCGGCGCCAGCGCGATCCGCTGGAAGCCGCGCAACCGCTTGACCGGCTGGTCGAAGCGGGACTGCCGCTGGTGGGTGTAGAGCTGCACGACCTCCTCGCCCGCCACGCGGCCGGTGTTGGTGACCTTGACGCTCACCTGCTCGCCCTGCGCCTTCAGCCCCTGGTAGCCGAACGTGGTGTAGCTGAGCCCGTGACCGAACGCGAACTGCGGCCGGCCCTCGTGGTACAGGTACGTCATCCCGGTCTTGGCCAGGTCGTAGTCCAGGATGCTCGGCAGCTCGCCACCGGCATACCAGGTCTGGGTGAGCCGCCCGGCCGGGTTCACCTCGCCGAAGAGCACGTCGGCGACCGCGTGCCCGGTCTCCGCGCCCGCGTGCGTGGTCCACAGCAGCGCCGGGGCGTCCACGATCACGGGATAGCTGGTCTCCAGCACCACCACGGTCCTCGGGTTCGCCTTGCGCACGGCCTCGATCAGCCGCTTCTGCCCGTCGCCCAGCCGCAGGTCGTCACGGTCGTGGAACTCACGGCCGTGCACCCACGGGTGGCTGCCGACGACCACGACCGCGACCTCGGCCTTCCGGGCCTGCTCGGCCGCCGCGGCGATGCCGTCGGAGACGACCTCCTTGGCGAACCTCGCCGCCTCCGCCTTCGGGGCCAGCGCGAGCGCGCCGTCTGCGGTCACGGTCACGTACGGGTCGGGCAGCGCGTACCAACCCTCGACCGCCTCGAACCCGGCGTACCGGATCAGGAAGGTCCCGTCGCCCTGCTTCTCCAGCGAGAACTGCTGCGACACGTACCAGCCGTTGGGGTCGTCGTCGTCGGTGTCGAGCGAGCGCCAGTCGCCGCCGAGCAGCTTGCCGTTGCCCACGTTGCGCAGCGTCGAGATGTCGCTCACCCAGTCGGTCACGTCCCACTGCGAGGCGGGCGTCGGCGCGGTGTCCACGAGCGCGGCGTTGGCGTCGGGCCCGGTTCCGGTGGCCGTGACGTACTTGCCGGACTCGACGTGCTTGAGCGCGACGCGCTCCAGGCCCGCCCCGGTGGTCACGTCGGCGACCCGCTCCTTGATCCCGTCCAGCGGGGTGACCTCGTACGGCATCGTGCCCGCGTACCAGTCGCTGTAGAGCTCGTCCGCCAGCGGGCCGACCACGGCCGCCGACTTCGGCGACCTGAGCGGGAGCGTGCCGGAGTTCTTCAGCAGCACGGCCGCCTTGGCCGCGGTCTCACGGTTGAGCGCGCGGTGCGCGGGGCTGTCGATCACGCTCGCGCCGATGCCCTTGTACGGGCCGCCGTCCGGGTCGAAGTGGCCCAGGCGGAACCGGATGGTCAGCGCCCGGCTGACGGACCGGTCGACGTCGGCCTCGGTGATCAGGCCGCGCTCCAGGGCCGTGGTGAGGTGCTGCACCATCGGGCCCTTGTCGCTGCCGTCGATGGTGAAGCTGTCCTGGCCCGACTTGAGCACCGCGGCGAACGCCTCGGCCTTGTCGTCGTAGTACCGCTCCAGGTCGGTGAGCGCGTGCGGGCCCCAGGCGTCGCTGACGTTGTAGAGCGTCTTGTCCGTCCAGGACCTGACGACCTCCTCCAGGTCGGAGTTGACGTGGTTGGGCCGGCCGTTCACCAGGTTGTACGAGGCCATGACCCCGGTCGCGGCGTCAGCCGAGATCGCCGACCTGAACGCCTGCTCGTAGTACTCGTGCTTGAGCCTGGGCGTCAGGTTGGACGAGGTGAGGCTGCGGTTCACCTCGTTGTTGTAGGCCAGGTAGTGCTTCAGCACCGGCGCGGTCTTCAGGTAGAACGGGTCGTCGCCCTGCAGGCCCTTGCCGTACGCGGTCGCGATGGCGCCGGTCAGCAGCGGGTCCTCGGAGTAGCCCTCCTCGTTGCGGCCCGCCCGGGGGTCGCGCAGCGGGTCCACCACCGGCGCCCAGACCTGCAGGCCCCACAGCGTCGGGTCGGTCGCGTTGTAGCCGCGCGCCTCGTCGCCGACGGCCGAGCCGACCCGCTTGATCAGCTCCGGGTCCCAGGTGCTGGCCAGGCCGACCGCCTGCGGGAACACGGTGCCCTTGGCCAGCTTCTGGTTCCAGTTGTCGTCGAGCGCGTTGGACCAGGCGACGCCGTGCAGCGCCTCGGTGCCGTTCTTGTGGTACGGGACGCCCAGGCGCGGGATGGCCTCCTGCGACTGGTGCAGCAGACCCAGCTTCTCCTGCAAGGTGAGCCGGCCCAGCAGGTCGGCGACCCGCTGCTCCACCGGCAGCGACGGGTCGCGGAACGGTAACTCCGCCTGCGCCGCGGCCGGTGCCGCGAGCAGCGACGCGACCAGGGTTAAGGCGATCAGGATCGGTTTCTTCATGGGGGTTCTCCTCGGGAGGGAGGCTCACTTCACGGCGCCGACCGTGATGCCTCGGGTGAGCGTGCGCTGGAAGATCAGGAAGAACGCCACCGCCGGGACGATGCCGAGCAGGGCGGAGGCGCTGGACATGGTCGCGTCCATGTACCGCTCGCCCTGGAGCACGCCCAGCGCGACCGGCACGGTCTGGTTGTCGTTGGAGATGAGGAAGATCAGCGGCAGGAAGAACTCGTTCCAGGTCCAGATGAAGAAGAAGATCATCAGGACGCTGATCGTCGGCCGGCTGATCGGCACCACGACCCGGACCAGCGCCCTGAACCGGCCGGCCCCGTCGATCTCGGCCGCCTCCATGATCTCCTTCGGGAACTGGCCGAGCACCGCGCTGAGCAGGTACGTGCCGAACGCCGCCTGGATCACGGTGAAGATGATGATCATCGACAGCCTGGTGTCGTACAACCCGGCTTCCTTGGCCAGGTAGTACAGCGGGTAGGCCAGCGCCTCCTGCGGCAGCGTGTTGGCCACCAGGAACAGCACCAGGATCGACAGCCGCCCGCGCACCCGCCCGATGCCGAGCGCGTACGCGTTGAGCACCGACAGCACGACCGCCAGCACCGCGACGGAGCCGCTGATGAGCAGGCTGTTCCAGAGCTTCTCGCCGAAGTCCACCCGGTTCCAGAAGTCCACGATGCCCTGGAGGTAGAGCCCGCCGGGCAGGCCGAGCGGCCCCTCCGACGCGTACTCCTCGGGCGTCTTGACCGCGTTGAGCGCCACGAGGGCGAACGGGAACACCATCACCAGCGCCGCCACCGTCATCGACGCCAGGACGGCCCACCGGCCCGGCCCTCTCATGACTCACGCTCCTGCACCCGCAGGAACAGGAACGTCACCACGACGATGATCAGGGCCAGCACGGTCGCGATCGCGGACCCGTACCCGACGTTGCTCTTCTGGAAGAAGTTCAGGTACGAGAAGTACGACGGCACCAGCGTGGCGTTGCCGGGCCCACCGCGAGTGAGCACGAAGATCGGCCCGAACACCTTGAGCGCGGCGATCGTGCAGGTGAGCAGCACCACGAAGATCTCCGGCCGGATCTGCGGGATCGTGATGTGCCACACCTTGCGCCACCACGACGCCCCGTCCAGCTCGGCCGCCTCGTAGTAGGCCGGGTCCACCCGCTGCAGCCCCGCCATGAAGATCACCACCGGGTAGCCGAGCTGGAACCACACCATCACCGCCATCACGGTGGCCAGCGCCAGGTCGGGGTCGCCCAGCCAGTCGAGCTCCAGGCCGAACGCCTGGTTGACCGCGCCGTACGACGGGTGCAGCATCCAGCCCCACACCACCCCGGCCACCGCCACGGGCAGCACCTGCGGCAGGTAGTACATGGCGCGCAGCGCCGAGGCGGTGCGCGGGCCGAACCGCCTGCCGATGTAGTCGAACAGCGCCGCCGCCAGGACCAGGCCGAGCACCGTGGGCACGATCGCCATCGCGAAGATCAGCGCCACGTTGTTCTGGAAAGACAGCCAGAACCGCTCGTCCTCCAGTAACCGGGCGTAGTTCTCCAGCCCGACCCACCTGGGCGTGCCCACCCCCGACCAGCGGGTGAAGCTCACGCCCAGGTTCATCAGGAACGGCACCACGATGACGGCCAGGAACAGCACCAGGCTCGGCACCAGGTAGAGCCAGTAGCCCTTCTTACGGACGCGCATCTAGTTGCCGAGGTCGGCGAGGTTGTCCTCGTACGGCTGCGCGAGCTCGTCCAGCATCGCGGCGGGCTGCTTGCTGCCGTTGATGAGGTTCTGCGTGGCGGCGACCATGACGTCGTAGTAGCCGGGCGCCGGCCAGTCGGGGTAGAACGCCAGCCCGTCCCTGGCGGTCAGCGTGTTGAAGCTCTCGATCAGCTCCTTGCTCTTGGCGTCCGTGATCGCCGCCGGGTCGGCCGCGACCGGCACGCCGCCGGAGTTGCCCAGCAGGTTCTGGACGTCCTTGCTCATCGTGATGTCGATGAAGTCGTAGGCCAGGTCCTTGTTCTCGGACTTCTCCGGCACGACCCAGAGGTTGCCGCTGGAGCCGGGCGCCATCGTGGCCCCGGGCCACAGGAAGTGACCCCACTCGAAGTCCTTGATCTCCGAGGCGAACCGGCCGTACCACCAGCTTCCGCTGACCATCATCGGGTGCTCGCCCTTCATGAACGACACGCCCATGTCCTCGGCCTTGATACCGGAGGACTTCTTGTCGAGGTAGCCCTTGCCGACCCAGTCGGCGAACGTCTGCGCGCCGTAGGTGAACTGGGGGCCGTGGAAGTCGACCTTGCCCTGGTACGCCTGGAAGGCGTCCACCCAGGCCCGGTCGGCCTTGCTGAGCGCGAGCTGGTAGAAGATCTGCTGCGCTGGATACTCGGCCCCGGCGGTGCCGATCGGGGTCACCCCGGCCTTGACGAAGGTGTCGAGCGCGGCGGTGAACTCCTCGAAGGTCGTCGGCACCTCGACCTTGTGCTTCTCGAACAGGTCCTTGTTGTAATAGACCATGACGAACTCGCCGTAGTTCGGGATGCCGTACCACTTGCCGGCGCCCATGACGCCCCGCTCGTCGTACTTGGCCGTGGTCTGCAGGCCGCCCGGCAGCAGCTTGTCCCAGCCGCGCCCGGTGACCTCGGCGCTCAGGTCGGCGAGCAGGCCCTGCTTGGACAGCAGGCCGGCGGTGGCGTTGCCCTTGTTGTACTCCATGAGGTCGGGCGCCTCGTCGGAGTTGAGCACCATGCTCGCCGTCTTCTGGATCTGCTCGAAGCTCTTCTCCTCGAACTCCACCTTGACGTTCGGGTGGGAGGCCTCGAACTTCTTGATCGCCTCGGCCCAGGCCTTGCCCATGGCGGACTCGGCGGCCTCGTAGTGCCAGAGCTTGAGCACGCGGGGCCCGTCGCTCTGCGCGGGCGGGCTCTCCGAGCCGGAACCGCAGGCCGAGAGGGCCAGCACCATGGCTGCCAGCGCCGCCACGCCAGACTTTTTGATCATATTTCCTCCTGGGTGATGACGGCCCGGCCGGGCGCGCCCGGCACCGGGGCGAACTCGACGGCGGCGACCCGCTTCGGCCCGGTGACGGTCACGCGCAGCGTGTCGCCCTCCAGGGTGGCCGTGACGGCGGTCTCTCCGTCGGTGTCGTGGATCCGCATGCGGCGGTCGCCGCTCCCGAAGGCGACCAGCGTGATCCGGTCCGGCGTCCGCACGGTGTCCCCCGGCTCGGCGACAGGGATCAAGGCACCGTACCGGACGAACAGCGGGAGCTCGGCGAGCGGCTTGACCACGCGGACGTAGCGGGAGCCGGCGTGCACCTCGCCCGTCCAGTAGTCCACCCACTCGCCCTCCGGCAGGTAGACCTCCCGCGCGCCCTCCGGCGAGGTCATCGGCGCCACCAGCAGGTCGCGGCCGAGCAGGTACTGCAGGTCCGCCTGCCAGGCGACCGGGTCGCCCGGGTGGTCGACGCAGAGCGCGCGCATCATCGGGGCGCCCGTCCTGGCGGCGTCCACGGCCGCCGAGTAGATGTAGGGCATCAGCCGGTAGCGCAGCCGGAGCGCGGCCACCGCGTGCTCCTCCACCGCCGGGAACTCCCACGGCTCCCTGCTGGTGGTGCCGTGCAGCCGCAGCAGCGGCGACAGCGCGCCGAACTGGGTCCACCGGACGAACAGGTCGTCGCTGGGCCTGCCGGTGAAGCCGCCCGCGTCGTGGCTCCAGAACGGCACCCCGGACAGGCCGTGCGCCAGCCCGCCCCGGATCGTGCTGCCCATCGCGGCGTAGCTCGTGTAGGTGTCGCCGCTCCACTGGGCGCTGTGCCGCTGCCCGCCGAGGAACGACGAGCGCGCCCACACCAGGCTGTGCCCGTGCACCTCCCTGGTGACCTCGGCGACGGCGTCGTTGAACAGCAGCGTGTAGACGTTGTGCAGGTCGGTGCCGGTCATCCCGTTGGCCGCGACCGCGTCGTGCGGCACGCCTTCGGCGAAGTCGGTCTTGAACGCCTGCACGCCCTGGTGCAGCAGCGCCCTGAGCCGGTCCTGGAACCAGCGGACGGCGTCGGGGTGGGTGAGGTCGAGGATGCCGCAGGCGGGGTAGGAGCCGTGCCAGGTGTCGGCCACGTACGGCTCACCATCGGGTTTCTTCAGGAAATATCCGGCATCGGCTGCTTCCTGGAACGCCGGGCTCTGATGGGAGATGTACGGGTTCATCCACAGGCAGACCTTGAACCCCATCCCGTCCAGCTCCGCCAGCATCGCCTCCGGCTCGGGGAAGTTGACCGGGTCCCAGCGCAGGTCCGACCAGTGGCCGTCGGTCTGCCAGTAGGTGTCCAGGTGCAGCACGTCGCACGGGATGCCGCGCTCCCTGATCGTGCGCGCCCTGGCCAGCACCCGCTCCTGGCTGTCGACGCAGAAGCCGGAGGAGATCCAGGTGCCGAACGCCCACTTCGGCGGCAGCACCGGCCGGCAGGTCAGCCCGTTGTAGCGCTCCAGCACCTCGGCCGGGGTCGGCCCGGCCAGCACGTAGTAGTCCATGACGTCGTCGGGCACCACGATCTGCACCGCGCTGTGCGTCGACTGGCACACGTCGAACTCGGTGGGCGCGCCGCTGTCGACCAGCACCCCGTACCCCTTGCTCGACACGTACAGCGGGATGTTCTTGTACGCGCGCTGCGACTCGGCGCCGAAGGCGTCGAAGTTCCACATCAGGGGCCGCTGGCCGCGCTTGTCGAGCGGCGCGAACGACTCCCCGAACCCGGCGAACGCCTCGTCGGGCGCGACCTCGAAGCTCTCGTGGAAGGCCACGTGCGCGCCGCCCGCCGACGACCGGCCGAACGGCAGCGTACGCAGCCGGCCGCTGATGTCGGTGTGCCCCCGGTCCTGCTCCAGCAGCGGGGCGCCGGTGGCGTCGGTGAAGCGCAGGTGCCACGGCGCCAGCCTGATCTCGGCCCGCAGCGAGCCGGCGTCGATCACGATCGGCTCCCCGGGCGCCACCTCGGCCCGCGCTCCCGCGTACGAGCCCGGCGTCACCATCGCGATGGCCCGCTCCGAGCGGGGCCGGGCGTCGGCGTCCTCGCTCAGCCGGACCCGGATCACGCCCTCGCCCGCGACGCCGATCTGCACGACCAGGGTCTCCTCCGCCGTGGTGACGGCCTTCAGCATCACTCCCGCGCCGTCGGCGGCGACCAGCTCGGCGGCGGTCAGCGCGGACAGTCCACCCTCGCCGTGGGCGCGCACCGGCAGCTCGGGCGGGTCGGCGACGAAGTACTCGTGCGCGACGAGTGGGGGGCGGTAGGGCATGGACGCTCCTCTTCCAGACAGCGCAAAACTCGTGAATTAGTTTGGTGCCCATACCAACAAACGTCAACGGTATTCGTGAGCGCGATGAACACTTAGCCCTTGCGCTAACTATCAGCCTCCGCAATACTTAGCCGCATGGCACAGTATTCGGCACAACTGGACGGCGTTTTCGTCGCCCTGGCCGACCCGACCAGGCGTGCCGTCGTCCGGCGCCTCGGCCACGGGCCCACGAGCGTCGGCGACCTCGCCCGCGAGTTCCCGATGACCCTCCCCTCGTTCATGAAGCACGTGCGGACGCTCGAGTCGAACGGACTCATCCGCACGGTCAAGTCCGGCCGGGTGCGCACGTGCGTGCTCAACCGCGAGCGGCTCGCCCTCGTCGACGACTGGCTCGCCGAGCAGCGCCGCGTCTGGGAGGAGCGCACCGACCGCCTCGAACAGTTCGTCACGGAGGACGACCAGTGAACCCCGATCTCGACCTCGCCCTGGAACGGATCATCCGGGCCCCGCGCGCGACCGTGTGGAGCGCCTGGACCGACCCGGCCAAGCTCGCCCGCTGGTGGGTCCCGGCCCCGTCCCGCTGCCGCGTGGACCGCCTGGACCTACGGCCCGGCGGGGCGTTCGTGACACGGCTCAGCGACGACGGCGCCGTTTTCGTACCGCATCTGGACGCGTGCTTCCTCGCCGTGGACGACCTGGAGCGGATCGTGTTCACCAACGCGATCACCAGCGCGTGGCGTCCCGCGAACCCCGACCCGGTCGCGATGACGGCCACGATCACGCTGGACGACCACCCTGACGGGACCCGCTACCGGATGCTCGTCCGGCACGGCGACCCGGCGTCCCGCGCCCATCACGAGAAGATCGGCTTCGCCGCCGGCTGGGGCACCGTCGCCGGCCAGCTGGCCGCTTTCACGGAGGCACCGCAATGAAGATCACCCTCACCGAGTTCGTCACGCTCGACGGCGTCAGCCAGGGCCCCGGCTCGCCCGACGAGGACACCAGCGACGGCTTCACCCGCGGCGGCTGGCTGGTGCCGCACATCGACGGGACGTTCGTCCGCCGCGCCTCCGACTGGCTCGACCTCGCCGACGGCCTGCTGCTCGGCCGGCGCACCTACGAGGCGTTCGCGCGCGACTGGCCGAAGATCACCGACCCCGCCGACCCGTTCGCCGGACGGATGAACGCGCTGCCGAAGTACGTGGTCTCGAACACCCTCACCGAGGGCAGTTGGGACCCCACGACCGTGCTGGCCGGCGACCCGGTCCGGACGGTCGCCGCGCTCAAGTCACGCCCGGGACGGGAACTCCAGATCCACGGCAGCGCCCGCCTGGGCGACGCGCTGCTGTCGGCCGGGCTGGTCGACACGCTCCGTCTCGTGGTCGCCCCCACGGTGCTCAGGACCGGCCGCCGCCTCCTGACCGGTGACGGCGACGCGTCCGGTTTCCGCCTGACCCATCACGAGGCGACGCCGAACGGCCTGCTGCTCCTCGAATACCGGACGACAGGCCAGGCGCCCCGGGCCGAGTACGCCGGCGTCACGGCCTTCATCTAGGAGGACGCGGCCGCCCCTCATCAGGCGGGGCCGCGGCTCCGCAGGAGGGGCAGATAGACCTCGTCGACGATCTCGACCAGGACGTCGTCGGGCACGGTCGTGAGCCCTCGCGTGACGTACTCGTTGCGCAGCAGCGCGAGGGCCACGGTGACGACCCTCGGATGCAGGGCCTCGGGCGGCACCTCGCCGCGCGCCACCGCACGGCCCACGATCGTCAGCCAGACGCCGGACCCGCCGTCGGCGACGGCGTCGTGCAGCCGCGCCAGCAGCTCCGGCTCGTCGCCGACGCCCGCGAGCAGGCCGCGGAGGATCTCGGCCTGCGGCGAGGACAGGTCGCAGTTGACGCGGCGCAGCAGCGCCAGCGCGTCGTCACGGAGCGCTCCGGTGTCCGGCGGCCGCAGCTTCTCCGTGGCGAGCCGCTGGTAGGCGGCGACGCCCAGCGCGGCCCGGTTGGGCCAGCGGCGGTAGATCGCGTTCTTGTTGGTGCCGGCCCGGCGGGCGACCCGGTCCATGGTCAGCCCCGGATAGCCCGACTCGGAGAGCTCCTCCACGGCCGCGCGCAGGATGGCGCTCTCCAGCTCGGCGCCACGACGCCTGCTCGCGGGCTTCGCCGCTGACTCTCCGGCCGCACTCACCCGCGTAGGGTACCGCACGTACCCCATTCTCGGAAATGTCTGGACTCTCGGGAGAACTTTACGGTACGTTGCGTACCCTATCGAGGGAAAGGACATACCGGCATGCGAGCCAAGGGCATCGGTTACGACACCGGGATCATTCTCGACGGCGTCGAGAACAGGCCGTTCGACCGGACGATCATGGAACGGGAGCTCCAGATCATCCGCGACGACCTCCACTGCACCGCCGTGCGCATCTTCGGCACCGAGCCGGACCGGATCGAGTTCGCCGCCCACCACGCGGCCGGCCTGGGCCTGGAGGTCTGGTTCTCGCCGTTCCCGCATCACCTCGACCGGGGAGAGCTCCTCGACCTGCTCGCCGACGCGGCCGAGCGCGCCGAGCGGGTCCGCCTTGGGGGCGCCGAGGTGGTGTTCGTCGCCGGGGCGGAGGTGAGCCTGTTCAACCGCGGGTTCGTGCCCGGTGACACCATCCAGGAGCGCGTGGGCGCCCTCCTCGCCCGGGGACCGGAGCTGGGCCGGCTGTCCGCCCAGGTCAACGACTTCCTCGGCGAGGCCGTGTCCGTGGTGCGCGAGCGGTTCGGCGGCAAGGTCACCTACGCCTCGGTCCCCCTGGAGAACGTCGACTGGACGCCGTTCGACATCGTGTCGGTGGACGCCCACCGCTCGAAGGAGGTCGCCCACCTCTACCAGCAGGGCATCCGCTCGCTGGTCGCCCAGGACAAGCCGGTCGCGATCACCGAGTTCGGCTGCACCGCCTACCGCGGCGCGGCCGACCTCGGCGCCCGCAGCGGGGAGATCATCGAGTACGACGGCGTCGTCCCGGTGGGGATCAACGGCGACTACGTCCGCGACGAGGAGGAGCAGGCCACCTACCTCCGCGAACTGCTGGACGTCTTCACCGCGGAGGGCGTCGACGCCGCCTTCGCCTGCACCTTCGTCTGCTACGGCCTGCCGCACCGCCCCGACCCCCGCAAGGACCTCGACCTGGGGAGCTGGGGCGTGGTCAAGGTCCTGGACCACGGCTCCGGCGAGACCTACCCCGGCCTGCCCTGGGAGCCCAAGGCCGCCTTCGCCGCCCTCGCCGGTTACTACGGCGGGCACTGACCCACGGGCGCACATTGACTAAATGCATCGTGCATCTAGTCAACCCTGCGTCGGCGGGTGCGCGGTGTCCCTGGTCCCCACCGCGCACCCGTCCTCCGGGACGAGAGGGACCTTCCGTGAGCAGCCGCAGGATCTCGACCGTGACCGTGGGGGGCGCTCGCGCTGACCGCCGTCATCCCGGCGACTGCGCCCGCATCGCCGCCATCTGGACGAAGTGACACGGCCGCGGACGATCTCCACGCGTCCGTCCGCAGGTGAGGCCCGGTTAAACCCCGAAGTTCGCAGGGTACGCCGTTGCGTGTTTCCGGCGTTCTACGCGACGCCGACACGGGGGAGCAATCGGGGGCACGATGCAAGCGTTCGTGATGAAGGGGATCGGACAGGTCGGCTTCATGGACAAACCCGTCCCGCGAGCCGGTCCCCT
This sequence comes from Nonomuraea sp. NPDC049486, assembly GCF_040676925.1. Taxonomy (NCBI): domain Bacteria; kingdom Bacillati; phylum Actinomycetota; class Actinomycetes; order Streptosporangiales; family Streptosporangiaceae; genus Nonomuraea; species Nonomuraea sp. NPDC049486. The sequence continues at coordinate 220,766 of NZ_JBFAPV010000001.1, read as the reverse complement.
CGACGCCGTCGTCAGGACCACCACCGCCCTCATCTGCACCTCTGACTCCCACACCGTCGCCGGCGGCATCGGGCCACGGGAGAACCTCACCCTCGGCCACGAGGGCGTCGGCGTGGTGCACGAGGTGGGCAGCGAGGTGAAGATCTTCCGGCCGGGCGACCGCGTCCTGGCCGGCGCCATCACCCCCGACTGGGGCGATGTCGCCTCCCAGAACGGTCACCCGTCACAGTCCGGCGGACCGCTCGGCGGGTTCAAGTTCGCCAATTCCAAGGACGGCGTGTTCGCCGAGTACTTCCACGTCAACGAGGCCGACGCCAACCTGGCGAAGATCCCCGACGACGTCCCCGACGAGATGGCCGTCTACTGCGCCGACATGCTCTCCACCGGGTTCATGGGCGCGGAGAACGGCGACATCCCCATAGGCGGGACCGTCGCCGTGCTCGCCCAGGGCCCGGTGGGCCTCATGGCCACCGCGGGCGCCAGGCTGCGCGGCGCCGGCCTGGTCATCGGGGTCGAATCGGTGCCCGGCCGGCAGAAGCTCGCCCGCTACTACGGCGCCGACGAGATCGTCGACTTCACCACCGAGGACGTCGTCGAGCGCGTCCTCGACCTGACCGGGGGGCAGGGCGTGGACACCGCCATCGAAGCCCTCGGCGCGGACGGCACCTTCCAGACCGCCGTCAAGATCACCAGGCCGGGCGGGACCGTATCCAACACCGGCTACTACGGGGAAGGCGAGTTCGTGCGCATCCCCCGCGTCGAGTGGGGCGTCGGGATGGCCGACAAGACGATCGCGACCGGTCTGTGCCCGGGCGGCCGGCTGCGCATGGAACGGTTGCTGCGCATCCTGGCGAACAAACGGCTCGATCCGACCCACCTGACCACCCACACGTTCCGCTTCGACGAGATGGAGCGTGGCTTCGAGGTCTCGGACAAGAAACTCGACAACGTGGTGAAAGTGCTGATCACCTTCGCGTGACGGAAGCCGGTCCCGGACATGCTCGATCTCGATCCACCCTTTCGCCCGGTGCACCACCGCGACGGCTACCTGGCGCTGGAGGACCTGGGCCTCATCGGCGACGGCACGACGGCGGCGCTGGTCGGCGTCGACGGTTCGATCCCGTGGCTGTGCCTGCCCCGCTTCGACAGCGAGCCCCTGCTGTGCGGCCTGCTGGATCACGCGCGCGGCGGCCACTTCACGCTGACCGTGGACGACCTGCGCGAGGCCCGGCAGTTCTACGAGCCGGACACCGCGGTGCTGGTGACCGAGCTGCGCGGTCCGACCGGCCTGGTCCGGATCACCGACGCGCTGGCCCTGCGGGCCGGCGCCGACCTCAGCGACGACGCGGGCAGCGGCCGGTCCGAGCTCGTCCGGTCCGCGGTCGTCCGGTCCGGGACCGTGCGCCTGCGGGCGGAGCTGGAGCCGCGCGGTGGCGGGCAGGCGCGAAGCTCTCACAGCGGTCTGGAGGTGCGCGCCTCCCGGCACCCCGGCCTGCGGCTGCACCTGCGGTCCAACCGTCCGCTGACCGGCATGCGCACCGCGTACGACCTTCAGGAGGGTGACCGCCTCGACCTGGTGCTCTCCTGGGGACGCGTGCACCGCCACCACCGGTTCGACGCCGGGACGATGCTGCGGCAGACCGCCGAGGCCTGGCGGCGCTGGATGCGCAAGTGCAGCTACCGAGGCCCCCAGGAAGCGCTGGTCCGGCGCTCGGTGATCACGCTGAAGCTGTGCGACGACTGGGCCAACGGCTCGCTGGTCGCCGCGCCCACGTCCTCCTTGCCCGCGCCGATCGGCGGGGTGCGCAACTGGGACTACCGCTACACCTGGATCCGCGACGCCGCCTACGCCGTGTTCGCGCTGCGGCGCGTCGGCATCGGGGAGGAGGCCGACGCCTTTCTCGGCTGGATACTCGACGCCTTCGAGCAGAGCCGCCGTCCACGCATCATGTACACCCTCGGCGGCGACCCCGTACCGGAGGAGATCCACGACGCCGACCTGGAGGGCTACCGTCGCTCGGCGCCGGTGCGGTGGGGCAACGGCGCCGCCGACCAGCGCCAGCACGACGTCTACGGCGAGGTGCTGGACTGCGCCGACCAGTGGCTGCTCCCCGGCCGCGATCTCGAACCGGCACTGTGGTCCGGCCTGTCGGAGCTGGCCGAGGCCGCCGCGCACACGTGGTGGCAGCCGGACCAGGGCATCTGGGAGGTACGCAGCGAAGGCCGGGTCTTCACCTATTCGACCGGGATGTGCCAGGTGGCCCTGGACCGGGCCGCGGCCATCGGTGAGCGGCTCGGCCTGTCCGGGCCGATCGCCACCTGGCGCGCCACCGCCGAGAAGCTCCGCCGGCTCATCCTGGACCAGGCGTGGAACGAGGACACGCAGTGCCTGGGCGAGCACCTCGACGGTGGCGGCGGCCTGGACGCCAGCCTGCTGGCGCTGCCGCTGCGCAAGGTCATCCCGGCCTGCCATCCCCGCATGACGGCCACGACCGAGGCCATCGCCGAGCGCCTGTCGGCCGGTGACGGGCTGCTCTACCGCTACCTGCACGAGCACTCCCCCGACGGCCTGCCCGGCGATGAGGGCGCCTTCTTGCTGTGCAGCTTCTGGCTGGTCGACAACCTGATCCTGCAAGGCCACCAGGACCGGGCCGAGGACCTGTACGCGTCACTGTGCGCCCGCGCCAGCCCGGTCGGGCTGCTGCCCGAGCAGATCGACCCGTCCACGGGCGCGTTCATGGGCAACTTCCCGCAGGCGTTCAGCCACATCGGGATCATCGCCAGCGGCGTCAACCTCGCACGCATGAGAGCAGGAACCACATGATCAACCGACTCGTCGTCCTCGGCGCGACCGGCGACCTCAACGCCCGCTACCTCCTGCCGGCCCTGGTCGCCCTGCGCTCCGCCGGGCACCTCGGCGACGGGTTCGAGCTGACCTGCGCCGACCGGTCGGACTGGTCCGTCGAGGAGTTCCGTGACTGGGCGTCCGACCAGCTCGCCCGGCACGCCGCGGACCAGCCCGGCGAGGGCGTGCGGGCGATCGCCGGGTCCGTCCGGTACCGGCAGGCGGACGCCACCGACCCCGCCGACCTCGCCTCGCTCATCGCCGGTGAAGGGCCCGTCGCCCTCTATCTCGCCCTCCCACCGGCGATCTTCCCTGGCACGGTCGCCGCCCTGCGCGACGCGAACCTGCCGCCCGGCAGCCGGATCGCGCTGGAGAAGCCCTTCGGCGAGGACCTGGACAGCGCGGCGGAGCTGAACCGCCTGCTGGAGGCGGTCGTGCCAGAGCAGGCGGTGTTCCGGATCGACCACTTCCTGGCCATGACCACCGTCCAGAACGTGCTCGGCGGCCGGCTGGCCAACCGCGTGCTGGAGCCCATCTGGAACAGCGCGCACATCGACGAGGTGGAGATCGTCTGGGACGAGTGCCTCACGCTGGAAGGCAGAGCGGGCTACTACGACGGTGTCGGCGCGCTCAAGGACATGGTGCAGAATCACCTGCTGCAGTTGCTGTGCCTGGTGGCCATGGAACCACCGATCAGCATCGGCGAGCGTGAGCTGCGTGACCGGAAGGTCGATGTGCTGCGCTCGGTGCGGCCCTTCACCGAGCAGGACGTGCTCCGCCGCACCCGCCGCGCGCGCTACACGGCCGGCCGGGTCGGTGATCGCGTCGTGCCCACCTACACCGACGAGGAAGGCGTGGACCCGGGGCACCGCACCGAGACCTTCGCCGAGGTGGAGCTGGAGCTCGACAGCTGGCGCTGGTCGGGCACGACCTTCCGGCTTCGCAGCGGCAAAGCGCTCAGGAATGACCGCAAGGAGATCGCGGTACGCTTCCGGCCCGTGCCTCACCTGCCCTTCGGCCACGGCGAGGCACTGCCCAACATGCTGCGGTTCGGGCTCGACCCGGAGGGTTTCGCGCTGGATGTCACGGGCGTCGGTTCCCACGCCCAGACCCTTGTCCCGCTCACCCTGGCCGCCCAGATGGACGCACCCAGCCTGCCGGCCTACGGTCAGGTGCTGCTCGACATCCTGAGCGGGAACGCCACCCTGTCCATCCGCGGCGACGAGGCCGAAGAGGCTTGGCGTGTCCTCACACCCGTGCTGTCAGCCTGGTCGAAGGACCTCGTTCCGCTCCAGGAGTATCCGGCGGGATCCGACGGGCCCCCGAAGCAGCCAGGCCTGGTGGGACAACACGGGCAATCCGGCGATGACCGCTCTCTACCTGGAGCGTTTTCTCAACTACGGCCTCACCTCGGCGGAGCTCCAGTCGGGCCGGCCGATCATCGGCATCGCCCAGACGGGTAACGACCTGGTTCCCTGCGACCGGCACCATCTCGCCCTCGCCGACCGGGTCAAGGCCGGAATCCGTGACAGCGGCGGCATCCCGCTCGAGTTCCCCGTCCATCCCCTGCAGGAAACCGGCAACGTCCGGGCAACCCCCTCTTCGAGCTGCCCCATGTGATCGTCACACCTCATGCCGCCTACTACTCCGAGGAAGCCATCGGGACGGTGCGCCGCATCGCCGCCGAAGAGGCCGTACGGGTCCTGACGGGGCAACCGGCGCGTTTCCCGGTCAACGACGTGACCGTGGGCTCCCACTCCCCGAAGAGTCCATAGCGGGCGGCCCTCACCGCGATTTGCCGGATCAGCAAAGGCATTTGCCACGACGACGTGACCGCCCGCATAGTGTGCGCGGAGGTGGTCACGATGACCGAGCAGCTGAACGACAGCTATGACGTGGTGGTGGTCGGCGGCGGCGCCGCGGGGCTCAACGGGGCGCTGATGCTGGCGCGGGCCCGGCGGAGGGTGCTGGTGGTCGACGCGGGCAGCCCGCGCAACGCCCCGGCCGAAGGCGTGCACGGGCTGCTGGCCCGTGACGGCATGCCGCCGGGTGAGCTGCTGGAGCGCGGCCGGGCGGAGGTACGCCACTACGGCGGCCAGGTGGTGACCGGCGAGGTCGAGGCCGCGGTCCGCGACGACGACGGGTTCGGGGTGACGCTGACCGACGGCCGGACGGTCCGGGCGCGCCGCCTGCTGGTCACCACCGGGGTGGTGGACGAACTGCCCGACGTGGCGGGGCTGCGGGCCAGATGGGGCCGGGATGTCGTGCACTGCCCGTACTGCCACGGCTGGGAGGTCCGCGACCGGGCCATCGGCGTGCTGGCGAGCGGGCCGATGTCCGTGCACCAGGCGCTGCTGTTCCGGCAGTGGAGCGACGACGTCACGTACTTCACGCACACCATGCCCGCCCCCACCGGCGAGGACGCGGAGCGCCTGACCGCGCGCGGCATCAGGGTGGTGGAGGGCGAGGTCGCGTCCCTGGAGGTCGTCGAGGACCGCCTGGTGGGAGTACGGCTGAGCGACCGCACCCTGGTGAGCCGTGAGGTCCTGGCGGTGGCGTCCCGCATGGAGGCGCGGGCCGGTTTCCTGGCCACGCTCGGGCTGCGGCCCGTCGAACACCCGGGCGGCGCCGGTGAGCACATCCCCGCCGACGCGACCGGCCGCACCGAGGTGCCGGGGGTGTGGGTCGCGGGCAACGTCACCGACCTGGTCGCCCAGGTCGGCACCGTGGCGGCGGCGGGCGCCGGCGCGGCGGCCCAGATCAACGCCGACCTCGTCGCCGAGGAGACCCGCGAGGCGGTGGCCGCCCACCGCGAGCTCACCTCGGCCGGATCCCGCTGACACCGAAAGGAACGACTGTGTCCGAAACCTTCGACAAGGCGTACTGGGACGAGCACTACGACGGTCACGCCCCGGCCGGGGCCGGCGGGCCCAACCCCTACCTGCTGGCGGCGGCCCGGGACCTCACGCCCGGCACGGCCCTGGACGCGGGCTGCGGCGAGGGAGCCGAGGCCATCTGGCTCGCCGCGCACGGCTGGCAGGTGACGGCGGTGGACATCGCCGACACCGCCCTGCACCGGGCGCGCGAGCACGCCGCGGCCGCCGGCGTCACGACCGGGATCGACTGGATCCAGGCCGACCTGACCACGTGGACGCCCGCCGAAGAGCGCTTCGGCCTCGTCTGCTCCCACTACGTGCACCCGGCGGCGGCACCCGGCGACCTGTTCCGGCGGCTGGCGGCAGCGGTCGCGCCCGGCGGCACGCTGCTCCTCGTCGGCCACCACCCGTCGGACCACCACACCGCCACCACCCCTGAGGCCCACGTCGAGATCGGAGAGCTCGCCGCCGTCCTCGACCCCGGCCGATGGGACATCGCCGTCGCCGGGGACCGGTCCCGCGTCATGTCCCACGGCGGCCGCGAGATCCCCCTCCACGACACCGTCCTCCAGGCCCGCAGGCGCGGTCAGGCGGCGGGCGGGCGCCTCGGACGGTAGTGCAGGGAGACGATGCCCGAGGCGTAGGGCCTGGCCTCGGTCAGTTCCAGGTCCAGCCGGTTCAGGTCGCCGGGGAAGAGCTTGCGGCCCTCGCCGACGGCAACGGGGATCACGCGGAGCTGGAGCTCGTCGAGCAGGCCGGCGCGGATCAGCGAGCGGGCGAGAGACAGGCTGCCCCAGAGCATCATGTCCCCGCCCGGCTGCCGCTTGAGCGCGGCGACCTCCTCGGCCGCGTCGCCGCGCACCACCCGCGCCGCCTCCCAGTCACCCCACGGCGCCTCGTCCAGGGTGGCGGAGAAGACCACCTTGGGCAGGGTGTTCACCGTCTTGGCGACCGTCTCGTCGGCGGTGGGCCAGTATTGGACGAACATCCGGTACGTCTCTGCCCCCAGCAGGACGGTGTCCACGTCCGCCAGGATCCGGAGGTTGTCCTGGTCCACCTGGCTGTAGTCGGTCACGGACTCGAAGAAGCCGAGGTCCCCGTCGGGCCCGGCCACGTAGCCGTCGACCGAGACGAGCTCTTGGATGATGAGTTTGCGCACGTTTGATCAGACCACACCAGCCGACCGAAATCATCGGCCGGGCGGAGGAGAGTCAGATGTCGAGGGAGGTCTCGGGCTGCATGAGGCGGCGGGCGGCCTCGGTGATGGAGCCGGACAGCGATGGGTAGACCGCGAACGTGTGGGCGAGCTGGTCGACGGTAAGCCGCTGCTGCACCGCCACCGACACCGCCAGGATCAGCTCCGACGCCCGCGGCGCCACCACCACGCCGCCGAGCACGATCTGCGTGTTGGGGCGGCAGAACAACTTGACGAAGCCGTCGTTGAAGCCCTGCATCTTGGCCCGCGCGTTGGTGGCCAGCGGCAGCTTGACCACCTTGGCCTCGATCTCGCCCGCCTCGATGGCCCGCTGCGCCACGCCGACGGCGGCGATCTCCGGATCGGTGAAGATGTTGGACGCTACGGTGGCCAGCCGCAGCGGCTGCACGGCCTCGCCGAGCGCGTGCCAGACGGCGATGCGGCCCTGCATGGCGGCGACGGACGCGAGCATGAGCACGCCGGTGCAGTCGCCGGCCGCGTAGACGCCGGGCGCGGACGTGCGCGAGACCTTGTCGACCTTGATGAACCCGTGGTCGTCGAGCTGGACCCCGGCCTCCTCCAGGCCGATGCCGGAGGTGTTGGGGATCATGCCGACCGTCATCAGCGCGTGGGAGCCCTCGGCGGTGCGGCCGTCCTCCAGGGTCACGACCACGCCGTCGGCGGTGCGTTTGACGGAGGCGGCGCGGCTGCGGCCCATGACGTTCATGCCGCGGCGGCGGTAGACCTCTTCGAGCACCTCGGCGCCGTCGGCGTCCTCGTTGGGCATCATGCGGTCGCGGCTGGAGACCAGCGTGACCTCGGCGCCCAGCGAGCGGTAGGCGCCGGCGAACTCGGCGCCGGTGACGCCGGAGCCGATCACGATGAGGTGCTCGGGCAGCTTGTCGAGGTCGTAGAGCTGCCGCCAGGTGAGGATGCGCTCGCCGTCGGGCTCGGCGCCGGGCAGGATGCGGGGGGTCGCGCCGGTGGCCACCAGCACCACGTCGGCCCGGATCGTGCGGTCGCCGGCCTTGACCACCTGCGGGTCGACCAGCCGGCCCTGCCCCTTGATGATCTCCACGCCCTCGGCCTCGACCCTGGCCCCGATGTCGGCGGACTGGGCCTGGGCCAGCTCCTTGACCCGCTTGTTGACGAGGGGCAGGTCGACGTGGGCCACACCGACCTCGCCGTCGAGCCCGCCGTCGAAGCCGACGCCCAGCGACGGCGCGTCGAGCAGCGCCTGCTTGCGGACCGAGGTGGTGATCAGCGTCTTGGACGGCACGCAGTCGGTCAGCACGCACGCCCCGCCGGGACCGTCGCGCTCGATCATCGTGGTCTGCGCGCCTAGCTGGGCGGCCACCAGCGCCGCCTCGTAGCCGCCGGGTCCGCCACCGATGATCACGATCCTCGTCACGTACCTATTGTCCCGCATCCTCTGAGCTGCTGACGAACGGGGCGGCCACGGTCACGCTACTCTTGCATGCTGTGCCTGTTTACGCCGCCTACGGCAGCAACATGGACCCGGAGCAGATGGCCATGCGGGCCCCTCACTCTCCCGTGCGGGGCGTGGGCTGGCTGCCCGGCTGGCGCCTGACCTTCGGCGGGGAGACCCTGGGCTGGGAGGGCGCGCTCGCCACCATCGTGGAAGACCCGACGGATCACGTCTTCGTCGCCCTCTACGACGTGCCGGAGTTCGACGAGCAGTCCCTCGACCAGTGGGAGGGCGCGGCCCGCGGCCTCTACCACAAGGTCCGCCTGCGGGTGCAGACGCTCGACGGCGAGGTGGTGGCCTGGTTCTACGTCCTCGACGGCTACGAGGGCGGCCTGCCCTCGGCCCGCTATCTCGGCATCCTGGCCGACGCCGCCGAGCGCGCGGGAGCCCCCGACGACTACGTCAAGGAGCTGCGCGGACGCCCCTGCAAGTCACTCGGCGACTGACCCGGCGCATACCCCGACCCGCCCGGGTAGTGCAGACTCTCATCCAGGTCGTACCGGCCCGTTCAACCCTGGAGAAGAGATCATGACCCCTGCCGAACTCGAAGTCGCCGACCTGTGCGTGGAGCTGATCCGGGTCGACAGCAGCAACTACGGCGACGGCAGCGGCCCGGGCGAGCGGGCCGCCGCCGAGGTCGTCATGGCCAGGCTCGCGGAGGTCGGCATCGAAGCCACCTACCTGGAGAGCGCGCCCGGCAGGGGCAACGTGATCACCCGCGTCGAGGGCACTGACCCGTCGCTGCCCGCCCTGCTCGTGCACGGCCACCTGGACGTGGTCCCGGCCAACGCCGCAGACTGGACGGTCGACCCGTTCTCCGGCGAGGTGCGCGACGGCTACATCTGGGGCCGCGGCGCGGTCGACATGAAGGACATGGACGCCATGATGCTGGCCGTGCTGCGCCAGCTCACCCGCGACGGCCGCAGGCCCCGCCGCGACCTGGTGTTCGCCTGGCTGGCCGACGAGGAGGCCGGCGGCACCTTCGGCGCCAAGTACCTCACCAAGCACCACCCCGGCCTGTTCGAGGGCGTGACGGAGGCGATCAGCGAGGTCGGCGGCTACTCGCTGGAGGTCGCCCCGTCGCTGCGGCTCTACCTCATCGAGACGGCCCAGAAGGGGCTGGCCTGGATGAAGCTGGTGGCCGACGGCACCGCCGGCCACGGCTCCATGCTCAACTCCGACAACGCCGTCACCGAGGTCGCCAAGGCGGTGGCCAGGATCGGCTCGCACGACTGGCCGCTCGCCTACACCCCGACCGTGCGGCGCTTCCTCGTCGAGATCGCCGACGCGTACGGTCTGCCGTTCGACGAGGACGACCCGTCGGTGCTGCTCGACCGGCTCGGCCCGCTGGTGCGGTTCGTCGGCGCCACGCTCCGCCACACCGCCAACCCGACCCAGCTCGACGCCGGCTACAAGTCCAACGTCATCCCCGGCCAGGCCAGCGCCGTCATCGACGGCCGTTTCCTGCCGGGCTTCGAGGACGACTTCTTCAAGACGATCGACTCGCTGATCGGGCCGAAGGTGCGCCGCGAGTTCGTGCACCACGACATCGCGCTGGAGACGACGTTCGACGGCGCCCTGGTCGAGTCGATGATCGCGGCGCTCAAGGCCGAGGACCCCGCCGCGCGCGCGATCCCGTACTGCATGTCGGGCGGCACCGACAACAAGACGTTCTTCGCCGATCTCGACATCCGCGGGTTCGGGTTCGTGCCGCTGCGGCTGCCGGCCGGCATGGACTTCGCCTCGATGTTCCACGGCGTCGACGAGCGGGTGCCGGTCGACGCCCTCCAGTTCGGCGTGCGGGTGCTGGAGCGCCTCCTCCTAGACTACTGACTTGACATCCTCCCCGTGCTGAAGCACGGGGATTCCAGCCGCAATCACCCCACGAGGAGGAGGTCGCGTTGAGGTTCGCGGTGCACCGGCCCGGCAACCCGTGGCCCTTCCCGCGCAGACACGGCATGCCCTGCCGCGTGTGCGATGTTCCTGGCCGCGTTCACGTCAGCGTTGCAGGCGTATCCACACGATCGGCACCGGTAACGCGCTTGGCTCTCGCGCGCTTGCCGGTCCACGATCCCGCACGCCGAGCACCGCTGGCTCGTGTACGCGGGGTTGACCTTCACCACCCGTCCGGGCGCCTTGTCCTCGAGCCGTCGGACGAGACCGCCCCATGCGGCGGCCATGATCGACCGATTCAGTCCGGCTTTGGCGCGAACGTTCCGGCCGGGCGCCTCGACGGTGCCGCGCGCCGACCGGGTCATGTTACGAATCTTCAGGTCTTCGACGGCGATCACGTCGAACCGGCGCGCCACATCGGTGCTGACCTTCTCCACCCAGTCCTTGCGCCGGTCGCTCTCGCGCGCCTTCACGCGGGCGATGGCGGCCTTGACCTTGGCGCGCCGGTTCGATCCGCGCGTGGCCCTGGCGAGCTTGCGCAGCAGCCGCCGCAGGCGCGCCCTCTCCGCCTCACGCAGGCCGGGAGCGTGCAGCGTCTCCCCGGTCGACAGGGCGGCCGACACGGCCACACCCCGGTCCACGCCGACGACCTGACCCGTACCCGGCGCCGGGACGGGTGCGGGGACGGCGGCGAACGCCACATGCCAGCGACCCGCGCGGTCGCGGGTGACCCGATACGACTTCACCCCGTCAGGGACGGCGCGGGACCAGCGGAAACGGATCCAGCCCACCTTCGGGACCTTCACCTCGCCCACGTGCCGGGACAGGCGGCGCACGTCATCCGCTTTGACGGCGACGATCCGGAACCCCTCACCCCGCCCGCGCCTGCGCCATGTCGGACGCCTGTGGGTTCCGCCGAAGTAGTTGGCCATGGCTTGCGCGAAGTCCTTGAGCGCCTGCTGCTGGACGATGATCGACCCGACGCGCAACCACGCGGACTCCGCCCGCGCCTCGGTCAACTGGCGGCACTGCTCGGCGAACCCCGGCGCGGACCTGCGTCCCGGTTTCCAGCAAGCGTGCTGCTCAACCGCGAGATTTCACACATACCGGGCGTGCCCGCAATGCTCCAGCAGCGCCTGCTCCTGGGCAGGCGAAGGCTGGAGCCGGTAGCGGGACACGCCGATCAAACTACCGACCGCCACCGACAAAACCGGGAGACCATGATGTCCGGCCGTTCCGGCTTTCCTCCGTGCCCTGAAGGACGAGGCCTCCAGCCTCTAGGTATCCGGTGAACAACGACCCCTATTCCCTCGCCGGCGAGGCGGCCGCCGCTCTGAAGGCGGCCGCCGGTCTCGACACCTTCGACGTGGCCCTCGTGATGGGGTCGGGCTGGGTCCCGGCCGCCGACGCGATCGGGCAGGTGGTGGCCGAGGTCCCGTTCACCGACCTGCCCGGGTTCGCCGCCCCCGCCGTGGCGGGCCACGGCGGCCGCATCCGCGTCGTCCGCACCGACGCCGGCCGCCACGCGCTGATCTTCCTCGGGCGCAGTCACCTGTACGAGGGGCGCGGCGTCGACTCGGTGGTCCACGGCGTCCGCACCGCCGCGGCCGCCGGGATCCGCACGATCGTGCTGACCAACGCGGCCGGCGGGCTGCGGCCCGAGACGCAGCAGGTCGGCGACCCGGTGCTGATCAGCGACCACATCAACCTGACCGGCGCCAACCCGATCACCGGCACCACGTTCCTCGACCTGACCGAGGTCTACTCCAAGCGGCTGCGCGACCTCGTACGGGAGATCGACCCGAGCCTGTCCGAGGGCGTCTACGTCGCCTTCCGCGGCCCCACCTACGAGACGCCCGCCGAGATCCGGATGCTGCGCACGCTCGGCGGCGACCTGATCGGCATGTCCACCGTGCTGGAGGCCATCGCGGCCCGCGAGTCCGGGCTGGACGTGCTGGGCGTGTCGCTGGTCACCAACCCGGGCGCGGGCCTGGCGGGCGACCCGCTCGACCACGAGGAGGTGCTCCAGGTCGGGCGCGCCACCGCCGCCCGCATGGGGGTGCTGCTCGCGAAGGTGGTCGACCGGCTTTGACCTCTGTCGTGAGCATCGAGGATCGCGCCCGCGCCTGGCTGGCGCAGGACCCCGACCCCGACACCCGCGCCGAGCTGGCCGCGATGCTGGAGCGCGGCGACGCCGAGGGGCTGCGCGACCGGTTCGGGGCCAAGCTGGAGTTCGGCACCGCGGGGCTCCGCGGCGAGCTGGGCGCCGGGCCCAACCGGATGAACCGCGTCACCGTCATGCGCGCCGCCGCCGGGCTGGCCCGGGTGCTCGGCCCCGGCAGGCACGTGGTGATCGGTTACGACGCCCGCCACAAGTCCGACGTGTTCGCCCGCGACACGGCCGCCGTGCTGGAGGGCGCCGGGCTGCGCGCCTCCGTGCTGCCGCGCCCGCTGCCGACCCCGGTGCTCGCCTTCGCGGTCCGCCGTCTGGGCGCCGACGCGGGCGTGACGGTCACGGCCAGCCACAACCCGCCCCGCGACAACGGCTACAAGGTCTACTGGGGCGACGGCTCGCAGATCGTGCCGCCGATCGACGCCGAGATCTCGGCCGCGATCGACGCCGTGGAGTCCGTCTCCGAGCTGCCGCTCGGCGGCCCGGGGACCCTTCTGGACGATTCCATCGTCGACGCCTACATCGAGGCCGTCACCGCGCTGCCGCTGGGCGACGCCCGTGACCTGCGGGTCGCCTACACGCCGCTGCACGGCGTCGGCGCGGCCACGCTCGCGCGGGCCTTCGAGGCCGCCGGGTTCGAGCCTCCGCTGCCCGTGGAGGAGCAGCGCGAGCCCGACCCCGACTTCCCGACCGTGGCCTTCCCCAACCCGGAGGAGCCGGGCGCGATGGACCTCGCCGTCGCCCTGGCCGCCAAGACCGGCGCCGACCTGGTGCTGGCCAACGACCCCGACGCCGACCGGTGCGCGGTGGGCGTCCCGCTGCCCGGCGGCGGCTGCCGCATGCTCACCGGCGACGAGGTGGGCGGCCTGCTCGCCGAACACGTCATCACCCACACCTCGGGCGAGCGCATGGTGGCCACCACGATCGTCTCCTCGACGCTGCTCGGCAAGATCGCCAGCACGCACGGCGTCGGTTACGGCGAGACCCTGACCGGCTTCAAGTGGATCATCAAGGCCGGTCCCGGCCTGGTCTTCGGCTACGAGGAAGCCATCGGCTACAGCGTCGGCGGCGTCGCGGGGCTGCCGGTGCACGACAAGGACGGCATCGGCGCCGCCCTCACTGTGGCGGCCATCGCCGCCGGCGCCAAGCGCGCCGGCCGCACGCTGCTGGACCTCCTCGACGACCAGGCCCGCCGCTACGGCCTGCACGCCACGGCCCAGTTGTCCTTCCGGGTGAGCGACCTGGCCCTCATCACGGAGGCCATGACCCGCCTCCGCGCCACCCCGCCGTCCCGGCTCGGCGGCCGTGAGGTGACCCGGATCGACGACCTGAGCCGCGGCGACGGCGGCCTACCCCCGACGGACGGCCTGCGCTTCCTGCTGTCGGGCGACGCCCGCGTGGTGGTCCGGCCCTCCGGCACCGAACCCAAGCTCAAGTGCTACCTGGAGGTGGTCGTCCCGGTCACGGACGAGGTCACGCCCGCCCGCGCCCGCGCCTCCCAGGACCTGGAAACCCTGAAAGCCGACCTGACCACCGTCCTGCGGCTCTGACTCCACCACCGACAGGACCAAATCTGGACCTACCAGATGTGGACCTACCAGATTTGGTCCTGTCGACTCAGTTGGTCTCATCCGTGAGACCAATCTCCGGCATGGGCTCATCGATTCACTTCTTGAGACCAAACTTCTTGTTAGTCTCACCGATGAGACCAACAGGAGGCGCAGTGGAGCCCTTCATCGGCAGACAGCGGGAACTCGCCGTTCTCGGGCGTGCGCTGGAGAAGTGCCGCGCCAGCAGGACCGGACGCCCCGGTCGCGCGCTGCTCGTCCGGGGCCGCCGCCGGGTGGGCAAGTCGCGACTGGCGGAGGAGTTCATCCGGCAGGCCGGCGTGCCGTACGTGTTCTACACGGCGACCGGCCAGACCCTGAGCACCGAACTGCGCACCTTCACCGACGAGGTGCGGGCGAGCGACCTCCCCGCCGCCTCGGTCTTCGACGAGCGCGAGCCGGAGTCCTGGCACGACGCCCTGATCCTGCTGGCCCGTGCCCTGCCCGAGGACGCGCCGAGCATCGTCGTCATCGACGAGCTTCCGTACCTCATCAAGGCGGATCCCACGCTGGAGGGCGTGCTGCAGAAGGTCTTCGACCGGGAGTTCTCCCGGCGGCCGGTGCTGCTGCTCCTCATCGGCTCCGACCTGTCGATGATGGAGGCGATCAACACCTACGACCGGCCCTTCTATCAGCGGGCGGCCGATTTCCTGGTCGATCCCCTCACTCCCCGCGACGTCGGGAAGGCTCTGGGGCTGCCGGCGGCGGAGGCGTTCGACGCCCATCTGGTGTCCGGCGGCCTGCCCCTGGTCTGCGAGGAGTGGCCCGAGGGCGGCTCGCTCTGGGACTACCTGCGGGAGGCGGTCAACGACCCGCTCTCCGCTCTGATCGTCAGCGGGGAGCGGGCTCTGGACGCGGAGTTCCCGCCGGAGGCGCATGCCCGTCAGGTCCTCACCGCGATCGGGTCCGGGCAGCGTACGCACGCGAACATCGCCGCCGCCGCTCAGGGCATGTCCCGTGCCACCATGAACCGCGCCCTCCAGGTGCTGCTGGAGAAACGGATGATCGCCGTCGAGCGCCCGCTGTCCACACGCCCGTCACGGGAAACGCGTTACCACGTGGTCGACTCACATCTGCGCTTCTGGATCCCGTTCATCGGGACCCGGCTGACGGTCATCGAGCGGGGCCGGGGTGACCAGGTGCTGGAGCACATCCGCCGGTGCTGGACGTCCTGGCGGGGGATGGCCGTGGAGCCCGTCGTCCGGGAGTCGCTGCGGCGCATGGACGGCCTGCCCGAGGAGACGGGCGCCGTGGGCGGTTACTGGACGCGGACCAATGACCCGGAGATCGATCTGGTCGGCGCCGACCGGGAGCCGGTGGCCAAGCGGGTCACCCTGCTGGGGTCGATCAAGTGGCTGGAGAACCGGCCGTTCGACCACCACGACCTGACTGAACTGATCGTGCACCGGTCGAAGATGCCCGGCGCCGACGCCGACACACCGCTGTACGCGGTCTCCCGGGCGGGGTGCACCGTGGACGGGGTCCGGCACGTCACACCGGAAGAGCTCATCGAGGCGTGGCGCTGAGCTTGGACTTTGGTCTCATCCGTGAGACCAAAGTCGGCGCGAGGTCTCACGGATTCACTTCGTGAGACCAAATTTTTCGTTGGTCTCATCCGTGAGATCAAACCGCGGGCACCCGCGCTGCCACTCTAGGCAATAAGGCTTTTGTCCTTTATCGTGCGGAACATCGGATCCACCGAACGTTCGGTAGGCTACATGACCACCCTCTCCACCTATCTCACCGATCGCCACGCCGACGCCGGCCTGCGCATCAGGACGGCGGCGGTGCTGCTGTTCGCCCGCCAGGGGTACGCGGCCACGACCATCCGCGACCTCGCCCGTACCGTCGGCATGACGAACGCCGGCATCTACCACCACGTCACCAGCAAGGAAGCCCTCCTCGCCGACCTGCTCTTATCCGGGCACCGCGGGCTCATCGAGGCCGCGGAGCGGGTGCTCGACGGGGTGAAGGACGCCGCCGAGCGGCTGGCCCTGCTGATCAGCTCGCTCACCGCCATCCACGCGCTGAACCCGATGACCACCCGCGTCATGGACGGCGAGCTGCGCGCCCTCACCCCCGGCTCCGCAGCCCTGGCCGAGGTCATCGCGCTGCGCGACGCGTACGAGGATCTCTGGCGGGGGGCGGTGGCCGACGGGGTCGGCGAGGGCGTCTTCCACGTCGCCGACCAGAAGCTGACCCGGCTCGCGCTCATGACCATGTGCACCGGCACCAGCGAGTGGTACCGCCCGGACGGCGACTCGACGCTGGAGCAGGTGTGCGCGGAGTTCGTGGCCATCGGGCTGGCGGCCGTCCGCGCCCCGGCCCGCCCACTGCCGATCGCCGACTTCTCCCTGTTGCCCGAACTGCCCTGGGAGCCGCCCCGTGACTGATCCGTACCGAACGATCCCCGAGCTGGTCCGCCACGCCGCGCAGCGGTACGGCGGACGCGAGTTCCTGCGTTTCCCCGAGGCGTCACTCAGCTTCGCCGAGGCGGACGCCGAGTCCGACCGGCTGGCCGGGGCGCTGGCCGCGAAGGGCGTCCGCCCGGGCGACCGGGTGGCGATCATGATGGAGAACGTCCCCGGCTGGCCCCTCAGCTGGCTGGCCGTGCTCAAGGCGGGGGCGATCACCGTGCCGGTCAACGTCCGCTACCGGGCCGCCGACCTGGAGCACGTGCTGCGCGACTCGGGCGCGGTGGTGACGCTGACGACGCCGGAGCACGTCCCGCACATCCCCGGTCCCGCGTACACGCTGGACGCGCTGGCCGGCCCGGCCGTCCCGCCCGACATCTCGCCGGGCGCGGACGATATCGCGAATTTTCAGTACACCTCGGGGACCACCGGCTTCCCCAAGGCCTGCCTGCTCACCCACGACTACTGGATCCGCTGCGCCCGGATCGTCGCCGACCACGTACGGCTCCGCGACGACGACGTCATGATCATCGCGCAGGCGTACTCCTACATGGACCCGCAGTGGACCACGCTGATGTGCCTGATCGGCGGCATCCCGCACGTGGTGCTCCCCCGCTTCTCCGCCTCCGGCTTCTGGCCCGCCGTCCGCGAGCACGGCGCGACGCTCACGTACGTGCTCGGCACGATGCCGCTGCTCCTGCACAAGCAGCCGCCGTACCCGCTCGACCGGGAGAACCGCATGCGCCTGGTCCTGTGCTCCGGCATCGCCCCAAACCTGCACCGCACGTTCGAGGAACGGTGGGGCGCGCCCTGGCGGGAGCTGTACGGGTCCACCGAGAGCGGCCCCGACCTGCTCGCCGCCGTGGACGCCGCCGACACGGTGGGCACCGGCGCCATGGGCCTGCCCCCGGACGGCAAGGAGGTCAAGATCGACGAGAGTACGGGCGAGATCCTGGTCCGCGGCACGCCGATGATGAAGGGCTACTGGAACCACCCGGAAGCCACCGCCGAGGCCCTCCGCGGCGGCTGGTACCACACCGGCGACCTGGGCTTCCAGGACGAGCACGGCTACATCCACCACTCCGGCCGGCTGAAGGACATGGTGCGCAGGGGCGGCGAGAACATCTCCTGCGCCGAGGTCGAACGCGTGCTCGGCGAGCACCCCGCCGTCCTGAACACCGCCGTCGTGCCCGTGCCCGACGACCTGTGGGGCGAGCTGCCCAAGGCGTTCGTCCAGCTCAGGCCGGACCATCCGGCCTCCAGGGAGACGGCCGTGAGCCTGGCCGAACACGCGCGGGAACGCCTGGCCCGCTTCAAGGTCCCCGCTTTTGTGGAGTTCGTGGACGGCTTCCGGCTCACCCCGTCCGCCCGCGTCGAGAAGCGCCACCTGCTCCGCCCCGACCAGCGTGCCGGAGCGTTCGCCGTCGAAGCCGTCGAAGCCGTCGAAGCCGTCGAAGCCGTCGAAGAGGAGAGATCATGATTGACATCACGGTCCGCGACGAGGTCGCCGTCATCACCCTGAACCGTCCCGAGAAGCTCAACGCCCTCACCGAAGGCATGCGCCGGGACCTCGCGGCGGCCGTACGCGCCCACGGCGACGGCTCGGCCCGGGGCATCGTGGTGACGGGCACCGGGCGGGCGTTCTCGTCCGGCGAGGACATCAACCAGGCCGTCGACCGGTCGCTGCTCGACGAGGTCGAACTGTTCCACGACCTGACCAGGGCCGTCCTGGAGGCCCGGGTGCCCGTGGTGGCCGCGGTCAACGGCCTGTCCGTGGGCGGCGCCGCCGAGTGGACGCTCTGCTTCGACGCCCGCGTCGGCACCCCCGGCGCCGAGTACTTCTGGCCGGAGAACCACATCGGCCTGTCGGTCTCCAACGCGTCGAGCCTGCTGCTGAGCCGCCTCGTCGGCGGCGGGCGGGCGCTCCGGCTGGTGCTGGACTCGTCCCGGATCAGCGCGGAGGAGGCACAGCGGCTCGGCATCCTCGATGAGATCGTCGCCCCCGACGCCCTCCTGGACACCGCCATCGGCCTCGTCCACCGCTGGACCCTCCCCGGCACGGCCACCGGAGTCCACCTCCGCCTCCTGCGCCCGTCCCTGGAGGAGGTGGAGCGCGCCTTCGCGGCGGAGACGGAGGCGGCCAAGGAGGTCGAAGGCTCCGGCATCGCCAAGGCCGGCATGGACCGCTTCGTCAACCGCGACCGCTGACCTCAACAGAACCACGTCCCCGCTGCACATGGCCCGTAAGAGGCTCTCTTGGCCGCCTCCCCGGGCCATCGTGCGCAACAGCATGGTTCGCCATGCCTCACGTGTCGCGGCTCCTACCTCGCTTCTTACGAGCTGCCGGCGCGGTGTACGGCTCCGCGCCGCGCGTGGTGAGTCGCCATACACCGGCCCCTCTCTGACTGGCAGCGCTGCACATCGACGGCAAACACGCTGCTATCAGCTCGACGCGCTCATCGATTTTCGACTCCGCCGGCATCAAGAAGACCGACACACCGGCCTTGAGATACGCCTCGTACTCGTGCGGACGCTCGAATATCCGGAAATCCGTCGCGAGCACAGTCCAGCCTCGCTGACCTACCTTCGGCAGCCAGTCATCATCATCGGCCCCCAGCGCCTGATCCCTCGACCCGTACAACTCCGCAGGACTGTGAACGCGATAGCCGAGTCCGGTGAGCAGCCTGCGGATGGTTCGGCTGACACTGTTCTCGTCGAGGTAGAACTCAGGCGGCGTGGCCCACGAAGATGCGGGCGGCGGTTCGGACGTCCTCAACGGTGACTCCGAGCTCATCGGCTATCACCTCGAAGTCCTCCCCGGCCCTGACCATCGCGGCGACATCCGACACTCGGGTACGAGACTCCTCGAAAATAGGTTGCCCGAAAGATCTCAGCGGATCGACGACGATCTTCGAAGGCGCCCAGTGCCGCAGACGGAGCATCGCAGGGTAGCCGTCTTCCGCTCGCACGATGTACTGCAGATAGTCGGTCACGATCTCGCGGATCACCCGCTGCCCCGTGGTGCCCTCGATCAGCCCTTCCCCTTCCGGCGAAGTCTTCGAAAAGTCCCAGAGAACGTCGATGCCGTCCGTGGCCAGCTCCGGGGCGACGAGAACGTACTGCCCGAACTCTCGCTGGAGCCGCTCCAGCGCAGGGCGGATCTTGCGTGGCTTCACTCCTGCGGCCCGCAGCGCATCCAGGACGTATGCCTCTGCCATGGCCACGAAGGGAACGGTGGCCATGCGATGCTCGATCGGCTGCGGAAGAACGTGCAGCAGGGGACGGCCTCTTTCGTAGCCGCGCGCCCAGTGGTTGAACGTCTGCTGGGGGATGCCGAGGAAGCGGGCGGCGTCGCTCTGGTTGAGCAGACCGGTCCGAGTCCTGATGTCGTCCATGCCGCGCACCTCCTCTTTTGCTCGCAGTCATCTTCTCTCACCGACTCGGTGGGCGCACAAGGGCCCGCCGGTTGAACTCGTTCAGGGCCGCAACATTAGCCGCACTTTCGAGGGCACCGATGGCGATTGTGGTTATCCAGTGCGCGCACGGCATCACTTTCCGTAGGGAACACGAAGGCACCGGCGCCCTCCTGGACACCGCCACAGCTCCTGAAACTGGCTATCGCACCGGCTTCAGCGCCGCCTGGAGATGCACGACGCCCTCGCCGTACTTGTCGTCCAGCCGTTGCTGCAGTTCCTCGTCGGCCACCCAGACGCCCACGACCACCTGCTCCTTCATGATGTCGACGGAGGTCGAGGTGAAGCGCTGACCAAGATCGTCGCCGATGAACTCCTGGATCTGCCGGAGCGTTTCCTCGCTGCGCTGGGCCTGGCTGACGCAGAGTGCGCCGCCCCAGCTCTCCCGGACCCACGCCTCCCGGCCGGTCAGGTCGCCCGTGAACTTCACGTTCAGCACCAGCTTGGCCGGGTCGTTGGCGTACTTCTCCGACCACTCCCGCTTACTGCCGTCGTAGCCGGGGATCGAGTCCAGATAGCTCTGGTCGAGCCACACCCCGCCCACGGCTTCCTCGTTATCCAGCCGCTGCTTAGTCACCTGGAGCGCTTCCCGGGTGGCCTTGGCGGGATCGGCCGGCCGCCAGCCACCCTCCGGGACGGGGCACGGGCTGTCCAGGCTGTGCTCCTCCGATGCGCGCTCGACCGCCGCCCCTGGTGGTTCGGTCAGGGTCAGCCGGGAGCCGTCCCAGGTGCCGACCACCCGATACCAGCCCCACTTCGTACCCCGGACGCTCTCGTGCCGCACCTTGGACCAGTCCCAGCCGACGATGTCCGGCCCGCCGCACTGGGGTGGCAGCGACGTGGCCATCTCAGCGCACAGCTGCGGCCCGTGCTCGGGGCTCTCCAGGACGGAGACGGCGTCGGCCGCGTACGTGACCGGATTGTCGGCCGCCACTTCGCTGCCGCAGCCGGTCAACGCGATGAGGGCGAGCAAGACGAGGAACCGCATGCTCTTCAGACGTACGGGTGCTATGCGAGGTTCGGAACCGTACGGTTTCGGCTCTGTCCGGTCATCGGTAGTGGCGCCAGGTCGCTGAAGATCGACGATCCGGATCTCACCACGTGGCCATCACAGGGACCCGAGCGTCTCCCGGAGAATCCGCACGGCCTTCGGCCCGACCCCGTGCAGCGCGTTGAGCTCCGTATCCGAAAGCCCGGCCACCTGGTCGAGCGTGGTGATGCCGACGTTCGCCAGCGCCCGGGTGGCCGGCCGCCCGATCGCCTTGGGCAGGTCACCGACCTCGCCCGCGCCGGCCTTGTCGGCAGCGGACGCACGGGCCGCGACCTTCCGCGGCGCGCACGCGAGCCAGGCACGTCGCACCCAGTAGTTGAGAGCCTGGCCGTTGATGTCTTTGACAGGCAGGCGCACGAAGTCACCCGCCCGCTCGGCCGTCGCGTGCTGGGACACCAGGTCCTCAGCCTCGGCTCCCGGCAACCTAAGGCACACGAGGGCATCCGCATCCAGCAAGGCGAACTCCTTGCCGTCCACGGCGAACACCGGCGCGCCGTCGACAGCACTTTCGACCACATCAGGGTTGGAAAGCGCAGCCTTGCGGAACTGGGAGACTGTTGTCACCCCTCCACCTTGGCACATCGGGCGGCGCGGAAAGCTGCCCGAAAGCCGGCTGCGCTGCTCACCCGCCAGGCCGTGTCTCCCGGGCTGTTGGCAGGTCGCAAAGACCTTCCGTGGTGGCAGCCGAGGGCTCCTGACAGGGGTTGACCCGGAGTTCGAATCAGCTGAGTTCCTGGGCAAGCGGGCAGGGACCGGGGTGCGCGAGGGGGCGGTAGCTCCCTCGCCCGGGGGCGCGGGGGCCTGCCCCCGCACAGCACAGCCCGAGCCGCGTCGCGCGAAGCGCGTCCGACCGCGAGGCCGATGCCGTTGTACGCGGGGGCCAGCCCGCCACAACACACCACGAGGACGATGCCGTTGAACGCCGGGGCCAGCCCGCCACAACACACCACGAGAAGGATGCCGTTGAACGCGGGACCCACCTGCCACAACGCGCCCCCGGGAAAGGCACTCAGGGCACGAGCACGGCGGCGACGATCAACCCCACCGCCACGACGAAAGCCACGATCGAGTCGTACGCCCAGGTCACACGGACCTGGCCCACCTCGTCCTTGCGGAGTCTCGCCTGCTCGGCCCGGGAGGTGATCTGCTCCCCCACCCAGTCGGCGTGGGTCTTGCCCGCCATCGCCTCGGCCGCCGCCTGCTCGCCCTTGGTGAGCACGGGCTCGGTCTGGTAGCGGCCGTGACGGACCGGGGCGGCGCCGCGGCGCACGGCCTTGGCGCGTTCGCGGGCCGAGGTCATCGGGGTCCACAGGCGCAGCAGTTGCGAGCCGGAGTGGGAGACGTTGATCGAGTGGGACACGGTGACGTCCTCGACCGAGGCCCACGGCACGAACGTGGACCGCAGCGGGGTGCGGCCCACGAGACCGGGCTCGGTGAGGACGGTGGCCGGGCGGATGGCGACGACGTAGACGACGGCGGTGAGCACGCCCAGCACGGCGAGCGCGACCATGGACGGCTTGCCGCTGTAGCGGAGGGTCAGGTCGATGACGTTGGCCGCGACGAACGCCACCCAGATCCAGCCGAAGACGAAGGCGGTTTTGGAACGGAAGACCTGTTTCACGGCTGCCACTTGAGTTGCGCGAATCCGGGCTTGATGACGCCGTTGATCAGCGCGAGGCGTTCGTCGAACGGCAGGAAGGCCGACTTCATCGCGTTGACCGTGAACCACTGCAGGTCGTCCCAGCCGTAGTCGAACGCCTCGATGAGCTTGGCGAACTCCTGCGACACGGTGGTGGAGCTCATCAGCCGGTTGTCGGTGTTGACCGTGACCCGGAAGTGGAGGCGGCGCAGCAGCCCGATCGGGTGGTCGGCGATGGACGCGGCGGCGCCGGTCTGCAGGTTGGAGGTGGGGCACATCTCCAGCGGGATGCGCTTGTCGCGCACGTACGCGGCCAGCCGGCCGAGCTTGGCGGTGCCGTCGCCGGAGACGGAGATGTCGTCGATGATGCGTACGCCGTGGCCGAGCCGGTCGGCGCCGCACCACTGGATGGCCTGCCAGATGGACGGCAGGCCGAAGGCCTCGCCGGCGTGGATGGTGAAGTGGGCGTTCTCCCGCTGGAGGTACTCGAAGGCGTCGAGGTGGCGGGTGGGAGGGTAGCCCGCCTCGGCGCCGGCGATGTCGAAGCCGACGACGCCGACGTCGCGGTAGCGTACGGACAGCTCGGCGATCTCCATCGAGCGGGCCTGGTGGCGCATGGCGGTCAGGAGCGTGCCGACGCGGATGCCGCGCCTCTCGGACCCCTTGCGGAAGCCCTCCAGGACGGCCTGCACCACCTCGTCGAGGCTCAGCCCGTTGGTGGTGTGCTGCTCGGGGGCGAAACGCACCTCGGCGTAGACGACGCCGTCGGCGGCCAGGTCCTCGGCGCACTCGGCGGCGACGCGGGCGAGCGACTCGGGGGTCTGCATGACGCCGACGGTGTGCTGGAACGTCTCCAGGTAGCGCTCCAGCGAGCCGGAGTCGGACGCCTCCTCGAACCACTGGCGCAGGTTGTCCGGGTCGGTGGTGGGCAGCCGGTCGTAGCCGGTGTCGCGGGCCAGGTCCACGATGGTCTCGGCGCGGAGACCACCGTCGAGATGGTCGTGCAGCAACACCTTGGGCGCGCGCCGGATCTCGTCAATCGTGGGGCTCATCCGCCCATGATACGAGTCACTCGTCGCGGTTGGCCGAATCAGGGCTGAAGGCGGGCAGGCACACCGCGACGTACTCGGCGCCTTCGTCGCCCACCCGGTAGCGGACCTTCTCGCCGGGCTCGGTGACGACGGTCTGACCGGCGGACACCTCGGTGGTGCCGCCGGCGTGCTCGACCAGGACGGTGCCGCGCAGCACGAGCGTGTATTCGGTGAAGGCCGGGGCCTGGGCGGGCTCGTCCCAGCCGGGCGGGGCGACCATGTGGGCGATCGAGATCGCCTCGTCGCCGCTGTTGACGCGGCCCACGTGCTCGTCGATGAGCTTGCCGCCCGGCACCGGGATGCGTGAAGGTCCTTCGATCTTTCTCACCACCCGGTCAGTGTGCCACGTCGACCACCAGTCTGGGCGGGGTGGTGAGCTCGCTGACCTTGAAGCCCGTGACGCCGGGCGCCAGCAGGGCGATGCCGACGAGGCCTTCGAAGTCGCCGGTCTTGGCGATGCCGGTGATGCCCCCGGACGCGGGCACGGTGGTGCCGTTCCAGGTGGGGGTGCCGTCCTCGGTGTGGGCGTTGGCGGGCACGAGCCGGATGTGCAGGGCGCGGCCGCCCTTCAGGTCGATCGGCCGGCCCGAGCCCTCCTCGTGCAATTCGCGGACCCAGCGCACGGTGTAGCCGGGGACGCCGCCCTGGAAGTCGACGACCACCCGGTCGAACGAGGGATGCCGGCCGAACCGCACCCCGGTGACCAGGGCGGGTTCGGCGTCGTTCCGCTCGACCCGGACGGGGGCGGTGGCGGTGGGGCCGGGGACGGGCGTGGCCGTGTGCGGCTCGGTGGCGGGCCCGGGGGACGCGGCGCTCTCCGCCGGGGTGTCCGCGGGAGGCGCCGTGCCGCAGGAAATCAGGACCGCGCCACACGCGAGGAACGCGACGGCGGCCCGTACGAACGGGGTCATGTGCACTGGATGCCCGGCGACCGCGCGTCCGATGCGCCGTCGACCTGATCGGCATCGGGGGACGCCCGGGAACCGCCGGGCACGATAGGTTCGGCGGTTTCCCGACCTCCCGCCTGGATGCGCGTGCATCTAACCATGATCTTTACGGCGTGGTAACCTCCGCGCATGGACGAGCGGTTCGTGGTCGACACCTGGCATGACGTCCTCTCCAAACACGCCAGGGCCATGTGCGCGCTGGAGCGCGAGCTGGGCGACAAGCACGGGCTGGGGCCCAGCGAGTTCGAGGTGCTCGACCGGATGGTCAGCCATGACAGGAAGCTGCGCATCCAGGAGCTCTGCGACGAGGTCCACCTGAGCCAGAGCGCGCTCTCGCGGGTGGTGGCCCGCCTGGAGAAGGCCGCGCTCGTGTCGCGCGGCGTGTGCGACTCCGACCGGCGGGGCGTGTTCGTGCGCATCACGGAGGAGGGCCGGGCCCGTCACGCGGCGGCGCTCCCCACCCAGCGCGCCGTCCTGGCCGAGATCTTCGACGACGCCGCCACGCCACTGAGCACCTGACTCCGGCTGTCAATCGTCGCTACTCTACGGCGATGCTCCTCATTCACGGATCATTGACGCTCGCGGTGGCCGCCGCGCTCACCGTGGCCCCGGCCACGACGGCGCACGAAGCGACCAGGACCGCGGACCAGGTCTTGCGGGTCTACACCAACAACATCGAGAACCTGGTGAGGAACAACGCCGACGGCTCCTGCACCCGGATCTCGGGCCCCGACCACCTCACCTCGATGCTGGTCGACGACAACGGCAAGACCGGCACGTCCGGCGTGCGGGCTCCCGATCTCCTGATCGTGCAGCAGGTGCGCGGCACCGGCCAGGCCACGGCCTACGCCGACCAGCTCTCGGCCAAGTTCGGCTATCCGGCGGGCACCTACAGGGCGATCGTGGCCTGGGACGACCCCGAGCAGTGGGGCGGCTCCCACCACTGCAGCCAGCAGTCGCTGGGCGACCTGAAGAAGCGCCAGACCAACGGGATCATCTACAACACCAGGACGCTGGGCCTCGCCGAGACCTCCAAGTACTGGAGCGCGGGCTGGCTGAAGCCCGGCACGTCCTACTCCGGCGGGGCCGGGTGCACGCTCTACAAGCCGCCGAGCAACGACGACGCCGCTGCCAACAAGCACAAGTGGAAGCGCACCAGCGCCATCGCCGCGAGGTTCACGATCAAGGGGACGGGGACGTCGGTCTTCGCCGCCTCCATGCACCTGCCGGAGCAGAACGGCAAGAACGCCTGCGCGGGGCCCGGCGACCCGGGCATCGCGAACTCCGGCATCAAGGTCGGCGCGGACGCCACGAGACTGATGAACGCCTCGGCCGTCCGCGTGATCGGGATCGACGCGAACCGCACCGGCATCGCCCGCACCACCCTCGGCGGCTTCGGCATGACCGGCTACGGGGCGAAGGCCACCATGGGCACCAGGAAGATCGACCACCTGTTCGTCAAGGGCGCCGTGCGGCCGTCACCCGTCGACCACACGGTGAACAGCACGAAGTCCAACCACCTGGCCCTGTACGCGTTCATCACGGTCTGAACCCACCCGAGCCCTGGACGGATCACCGAACCCGGCCGCGCCAGCGGTCGAACGCCGACGCGGCGGACCACCCTGCCGTTACGCGGTGACGCGGCCGATCACGAGGGGCAACTGCTCCCCCGCGGTCTCGCCCACCTCGTAACCGCCGTCCAGGGCCGCGAGCGCCCGCTCGAACCGCGCCGCCTCGTCGGCGTGCAGCGTCATCAGCGGCTGCCCTTGGCGCACCGGATCGCCGGGCTTGGCGTGCAGGGTGATGCCCGCGCCCGCCGACACCGGGTCCTCCTTGCGCGCCCGGCCCGCGCCGAGCCGCCAGGCCGCCAGGCCCACCGCGTAGGCGTCGAGCCGGGACAGCACCCCGGACGCCGGCGCCTCGACGGTCATCGTCTCGCCCGCCCGGGGCAGCGGCGCGTCCGGATCGCCGCCCTGGGCCGCGATCATGCGCCGCCAGGCGTCCATCGCCGACCCGTCGCCCAGCGCGTCGGCGGGGTCCTTGCCGGAGATCCCGGCCGCCTCCAGCATCTCCCGCGCGAGCCGTACGGTCAGCTCCACCACGTCGGAAGGCCCGCCGCCCGCGAGGACCTCGACCGACTCCTCGACCTCCAGGGCGTTGCCCACGGCCCGGCCCAGCGGCCGGTCCATGGCGGTGAGCAGCGCGACCGTGCGCACGCCCGCGTCGGTGCCGAGCGCCACCATGGTCTCGGCCAGTTCGCGGGCGCGCTCCGGGGTCTTCATGAACGCCCCGGAGCCGACCTTCACGTCGAGCACCAGCGCGCCCGTGCCTTCGGCGATCTTCTTGGACATGATCGACGAGGCGATGAGCGGGATGGACTCGACGGTGCCGGTGACGTCGCGCAGCGCGTACAGCTTCTTGTCGGCGGGCGCGAGCCCGGACCCGGCGGCGCAGACCACCGCGCCCGCCTCGCGGAGCACGCCGAGCATCTCGTCGTTGGACAGCGAGGCCCGCCAGCCGGGGATCGACTCCAGCTTGTCGAGCGTGCCCCCGGTGTGGCCGAGGCCGCGCCCGGAGAGCTGCGGCACGTAGGCCCCGCAGGCGGCGACCAGCGGCGCCAGCGGCAGCGTGATCTTGTCGCCGACGCCGCCGGTGGAGTGCTTGTCGGCGGTCGGCCGGTCGAGCGCCGACCAGTCCATGCGCTCGCCGGAGCGGATCATCGCCTCGGTCCAGCCGGCGATCTCGCGCCGGTTCATGCCGTTGAGCAGGATCGCCATGGCCAGCGCGGCCATCTGCTCGTCGGCGACCGCGCCCCGGGTGTAGGCGTCGATCACCCAGTCGATCTGGGCGGCCGTCAGCTCGCCGCCGTCGCGCTTGGCGACGATGACCTCGATGGCGTCCATCACGCCATCCGGGACAGGTCGTCGGGGCCGAAGGCGTACGGCAGGATCTCGGCCATCCGCTTGGGCCCGTCGACGGTCTCGACCTGCAGGTCGGCGCCGCCGAACTCCCACAGCAGCTGACGGCAGCGCCCGCACGGCATGAGCAGCTCACCGTGGCCGTCGACGCAGGTGAAGGCCACCAGTCGGCCGCCGCCGGACGCCTGCAGCGCGGACACCAGCCCGCACTCGGCGCACAGCCCCACGCCGTAGGAGGCGTTCTCCACGTTGCAGCCGGTCACCACGCGCCCGTCGTCGACCAGCGCGGCGGCGCCGACCGGGAATTTGGAGTATGGAGCGTAGGCGTGGTGCATGGCCTCCGCGGCCTCGGCGCGCAGTGAGTCCCAGTCGATGCTCAATGCTGTTCCCCCCGTCGGTAGCGTACGCCGTCGGCCTTGGGCATCCGCAGCCGCTGCGACGCGACGAGGAGCACCAGCAGCGTGAGCACGTGCGGCGTGATGAAGACGAACTCGTTCGGCAGCCGGTCGACGGTCAGCCAGAGCCAGAAGAGCACGGCCGCGCCCACCACGGCGGCGCCCATCGCCGTGTAGTCCTTGACGGTCAGCGCCGACAGCCCGTCCGCCCGGCGGGCCCTGACGCCGAGGTAGATCAGCAGCAGGATCGCGCCCAGGAGCAGGAAGGACGTGATCGCCCCCTGGCTGCGCAGTTGCAGGCCGTCGGCGTACCCGAAGAGCGCGGCGCCGGCCGCGAGCCCGCCGGGCCGCCAGTTACCGAAAATCATCGCGGCGAGGCCGATGAAGCCGCGCCCGGCCGTCTGCCCCTCGACGTACTTCGTGCTGACGAAGACCAGGAACACGCCGCCCAGCCCGGCGAACGCGCCGGAGATGACCACCGCGATGTACTTGATCCGGTAGACGTTCACGCCCAGCGACTCGGCCGCCCACGGGTTCTCGCCCGCGGAGCGCAGCCGCAGCCCGAAGGAGGTGTGCCAGAGCACGAAGAACGTCAGCGGCAGCATCAGCACGGCCAGGATGACCAGCACGTTCACGTTGTGCGTGAGCCCGCGCAGGATGCCCGCCACGTCGCCGATCAGGAACCACCTGGTGCTCTCCAGGCTGCCCAGCCAGTCGGGCCCGGCCGACAGCAGCGGCAGGCTCAGCTCGGGCGCCGCGGACGACATCGCGGGCGAGGTGGTGATGCCCGCGCCCGCCTGGTTGGCGGGGCTGCCCTCCTTGTAGAGCACCTCGGACAGGAACCGGGTGACGCCAGGACCGAGCAGGTTGATCGCCACGCCGCTGATGATGTGGTCGACGCCGAAGGTGACGGTGGCGATGGCGTGGATGAGGCCGCCGATCGCGCCCGCGAGCAGCCCGGCGACGAGCGCCGCGTAGGGGCCCCACTGGTAGCCGGCCCAGCCGGCGAACCATGTGCCGAGCACCATCATGCCTTCGAGGCCGATGTTGACCACGCCCGCGCGCTCGGCCCACAGGCCGCCGAGCCCGGCCAGCCCGATCGGCACCGCCAGCATGAGCGCGGCCGCGAACGTGCCGGACGAGGTGATCTCGTTGGCTCCGGTGATCAGGCGGATCAGCGCCACGAGCAGGATCGCCGCGGCGACGCCGACGAGCGCCAGATGGTACTTGCGGGTCCTGGTCATGCTGCCACCTCAACGGGAGTGTTCCTGCCGAGCGCCTGGGCGGCCCGCCGTTCCTCGCGCCGCAGCGCGATCCTGCTGGTGATCTCGTTGGCGATGACCACGAGGAGGACGATGGTGCCCTGCATGATCGTGATGACCGAGGGCGGCACGTCCGCGAACTGCAGCGGCCCCTGCGCCCGGTCGAGGAAGCCGAACAGCAGCGCGGCCACCGCGATGCCCGCGGGCTTGTTGCGGCCCAGCAGGGCCACGGCGATGCCGAGGAAGCCGAGGCCCGGGGTGAAGTTGGAGCCGAACGCGTGCTCGTCGCCGAGGATCTCGGGCAGGCCGATCAGTCCCGCGACCGCCCCGGAGAGCACCATCGCGGAGATGACCATCCGCTTCGGGTCGACGCCGGAGGCGAGCGCGGCCGGCGCGTTGAGACCGCTGGCCTTGACCTCGAAGCCGAACCTGGTGCGCTCGAGCACCAGCCAGATCCCGACGCCGAGCAGGATCGCCACGATCAGGAAGCCCCACAGGCCGTCGCCGCGCGGCGCGGGCAGGCCGAACATCTCCAGCAGCACGTTCACGTTGGGGAACCACGCCGACTCGGGCAGCACGGGCGTGCTCGTGGTGAGCTGGCCCTCCGCCCGCTCGCCGGCGAACGGGCCGCGGACGAGGAACGCGGCCAGGTTGATCGCGATGTAGTTCAGCATGATCGTGGAGATGACCTCGTTCACCCCCCGGGTCACCTTCATCACGGCCGGGATCAGCGCGTACAGGCCGCCGGCGGCCGCCGCCACGATGATGATCACCGTGATCTGGATCGGCGCGGGCGCGACGAACGTCGAGCCGACGAAGGCGGCGCAGATGGCCGCGATGCGGTACTGGCCCTCGACGCCGATGTTGAAGAGGTTCATCCGGAAGCCGATGGCCACCGCCAGCCCGGCGATGAACAGCGTCACCGCCCGGTTGAGCATGTCGGCGATGCTGGTCGACACGGCCTTCTCGGTGGCGCCGAAGTTCAGGAAAGCGGCGAACGCGTCCGCCGGGCTGGCGCCCACGGCGACGATCGCCACACTGGAGATGCCGATGGCCAGCACGATGGCCGCGACGGCGCCGGCGACGGTGAGCAGCGCCCTGAAGAGCCCCGCGGGCATCACGCCTCCTCAGTGCCGGTGATGGCACCGGTCATGTATCCGCCCAGCCGCTCTGGCGTGACGCCGGACGGGTCGAGCCGGGCGGCGAGCCGCCCTCGGTAGATCACGTACAACGTGTCGGACAGGCCGATCAGCTCGTCGAGGTCCGCCGAGATCAGCAGCACGGCCAGCCCGGCCGCGCGGGCGTTGCGCAGGTGCTCCCAGATGGCGGCCTGCGCGCCCACGTCGACGCCTCTGGTCGGGTGGGCGGCGATGAGCACCTTCGGCTCGCCGCTCATCTCGCGGCCGACGATGAGCTTCTGCTGGTTGCCGCCCGACAGGGCCAGGGCCAGCGTGTCGACGCCGGGCGTGCGGACGTCGTACGCCTCGACGATGCGCTGGGTGTCGGCCCTGGACGCGCGCCGGTTGATCCAGAACCCGCGGCGGGCCGGGGGCCTGGTCTGGTGGCCGAGCACGCGGTTCTCCCAGAGGGACGCCTCCAGCAGCAGGCCCTGGCGGTGGCGGTCCTCGGGGATGTAGCCGATGCCCGCCTCGCGGCGGCGCAACGTGGGCCAGGCGGAGATGTCCTCGGCGCCGAGCGTGAGCCCGCCGCGCGCCTGGCGGATGCCCATGATGGCCTCGATCAGCTCGGACTGCCCGTTGCCCTCGACGCCCGCGATGCCGACGATCTCGCCCTTGCGGATCTCGAACGACACCTCGTCCAGCAGGCGCCGCCCGCCCTGCGCCTCCAGGGTCAGGCCGGACACCTTGAGCATGACGGTGTCGGTCACCGTGGACTCGCGGGTCTCCGGGGTGGGCAGCTCGCTGCCGACCATGAGCTCGGCGAGCTGGCGGGCGGTGGTGCCCGCGGGGTCGACGCCGGCGACCGTGGTGCCGCGCCGGATCACGGTGATCGCGTCGGCGATGCTGAGCACCTCGTCGAGCTTGTGCGAGATGAAGATGACGGTGAGGCCGCCGGCCTTGAGCTCGCGCAGGTTGTCGAAGAGCTCGTCGACCTCCTGCGGCACGAGCACCGCGGTCGGCTCGTCCAGGATGAGGATCCGCGCGCCGCGGTAGAGGACCTTGAGGATCTCCACCCGCTGGCGGTCGCCGACGCCCAGGTCCTCCACGAGCCGGTCGGGGTCCACCCGCAGCCCGTGGCGCTCGGCCAGCTCGTTGATGCGGCGGCGGGCGCCGGCCTTGTCGAGCACGCCGGCCCTGCCGGGCTCGGCCCCCAGCACGATGTTCTCCAGCACCGTGAAGTTGTCGGCGAGCATGAAGTGCTGGTGGACCATGCCGATGCCGACGGCGATGGCGTCGCTCGGGGTGCGGAAGGCGACCTCTTCGCCGTTGACCCTGATCGTGCCCTCGTCCGGCTTCTGCATGCCGTAGAGGATCTTCATCAGCGTCGACTTGCCGGCGCCGTTCTCCCCCACGATCGCGTGCACCGTTCCGGCGTCGACGGTGAGGCTGACGTCGTGGTTGGCCACGACACCGGGGAAGCGCTTGGTGATGCCCTCCAGCTGGACGGCTGGTGGAACCGCGGCGACGGTCTCGGCGTTCATCGGCCGCTCATTCGATCTCTCCTTGGCAGATACAGGCCGAAGGCCCGGGTCAGGGGACGCCGGGCCCTCGGGGAGGCATTCCTCAGATCACGGCTTGGTCGGGACCGTGATCTTGCCGTCGACGATGTCCTTCTGAGCGGCTTCGATCTTGTCCGCGATGTCGTCGATCTCACCGCCGGTGGTGGACAGGCCGACGCCGTCCACCTTGAGGTCGTAGATCACGTCGGTGCCGCCCTTGGCGCCACCCTGGAAGGCCTTGACGAACTCGAACACGCCCACGTCGACGCGCTTGAGCATGGAGGTCATGATGACCTCCTGGAGGTTGGTCTCCTTGACCGTCTGGCGCTGGTCGGAGTCGACGCCGATGGCCTTCTTCTTGGCCGCGGCCGCCGCCTGGAACACGCCGAGGCCGGAGTCGCCGGAGGCGTGGTAGACGATCTCCGCGCCGTCCTGGTACATCTTCTCGGCTGCGACCT
The DNA here is from genome assembly GCF_040676925.1 of Nonomuraea sp. NPDC049486. Classification (NCBI taxonomy): domain Bacteria; kingdom Bacillati; phylum Actinomycetota; class Actinomycetes; order Streptosporangiales; family Streptosporangiaceae; genus Nonomuraea; species Nonomuraea sp. NPDC049486. The sequence continues at coordinate 188,360 of NZ_JBFAPV010000001.1, read as the reverse complement.
TGCCCTTGTCGGGGGCGCGGAAGCCGGTGAAGTCACCGTCGGGCGTGAGGTAGGTCACGTCGATCTTGGCGTCGCTCTTGACCGACTTCACGCCGGCCTCGAAGCCCGCCTGGAACTTCTTGATCAGGTCGTTCTCGACACCGCCGACGAAGCCCACGTGGCCGCTCTCGGCCTTGAGCGCCGCCGCGACGCCCGCCAGGTAGGAGCCCTGCTCCTCGGCGAAGAGCAGACCCGTCACGTTGGTGGCGTTGGAGGCCGAGTCGACGACCGCGAACTGGATCTCCGGGTACTCCTCGGCGGCCTTCTTGATGTCCTCGCCGTAGGCGAAGCCGACGCCGATGATCGGGTTGTAGCCCGCGTCGGCCAGCTGGGTCAGCAGCTCGCCGCGGTTGGAGCCGTCGGACGCCGGGCTGAGTTCCTTGATCTCCGCGCCGAGCTCGGCCTTCGCCTTCTCCAGGCCCGCGTAGGCGGCGTCGTTGAACGACTTGTCGCCGCGTCCGCCGATGTCGAACGCGAGACCGACCTTGAGCGCGCCACCCGCGGGGGCGCTGCTGCTGTCCGCGGACGGCGCGGTGCTCGCCGTCGTCTCCCCGCCGCTGCCGCTGCCGCCACAAGCCGCGGCCGCCATGAGCATGGCACCGGCCAGCGTGCCGGTCGCCAACCTGCCGAATCGCTTGCTGAGCAAGGCGACTCCTTCCATTTCCCCGGCCGTCAAACTTCATCGCAGGCGCGAAGAAATGCACGGCAACCCTGCACGGAAGATAGTTGGTTGACCAGGCCATACCAAACCGGCACACAGGGTCGCAACCGCTCCGTTATCGACCTCAAGCGGGACTGTGACCTGGCCGCGCCCTCACCCACGTCCGGAAGCTTTGCCCAATTTTGGGCCTCGCCATCCGGTCCGAGGGGATCGATCATGACAGGGCATTCCCCCAACCGGGGCAACCACTCAGGAGTCCTGCATGCACCCCTGGAAGGCAATCGCCGTGCCGCTGGCCGCGGCCATGGTGCTCACCATGGCGTCCGCGCCGCCCGCGGCATCGGCGGACACCCCCGCCGTCAAGGTCGAAGGAGGCGCGACCCAACCGGTCTTCTCCCGCGCCGACGCGATCAAACAGACGGTCTTCGTCGAGGTGGCCGGCACCGACAGCGACGACGACGGCAGCCCCGACCGGGTCGCCGTCGACATCCTGCGGCCCAAGGAGACCGACCAGGGACTCAAGGTCCCGGTCATCATGGAGGCCAGCCCGTACTACGCCGGCGGCAACGACGTCGCCAACCACGTCGTGGACGTCGACGAGCACGGCAACCCGCTGCCCAGCACCCTGCGCGGGCAGTCCAAGCTGTCGAGCGAGCCGTTCGACTCCTACTACGACAACTACTTCGTGCCCCGCGGCTACGCCGTCGCCCTGGTCGAGAACCTGGGCAGCGGCCGCGCCACCGGCTGCCCGACCACCGGCGACCGCAACGAGACGGCCGGGCCCAAGGCCGCCATCGACTGGCTCAACGGCCGCGCCAAGGGCTTCGACGCCGCCGGCAACCCGGTCGAGGCCACCTGGTCCACCGGCAAGGTCGGCATGATCGGCGTCTCGTACAACGGGACCCTGCCGAACGCGGTGGCCGCGACCGGCGTCAAGGGCCTGGAGACGATCGTGCCGATCGCCGCGATCTCCTCCTGGTACGACTACTACCGGGCCAACGGAGGCGTGGTCGCGCCCGGCGGGTTCCAGGGCGAGGACGCGGACGTGCTGGCCAAGTACGTGCTCACCAGGGAGAACGGCCAGGAGGTGTGCGGCCCGGTCATGGACCACCTGACCGCCGCCCAGGACCGGGTCACCGGTGACTACAGCGACTTCTGGGACGACCGCAACTACCTCAACGACGTGCGCAAGGTGCGGGCCAGCGTCTTCCTCGTGCACGGGCTCAACGACTGGAACGTCAAGACCAAGCAGGCCGCCCAGTGGTGGTACGCCCTGGCCGAGCGGAAGGTGCCGCGCAAGATCTGGCTGCACCAGGGCACCCACATGAACCCGTTCAGCCTGCGCACCGCCGAGTGGCTGCGCCAGCTGCACGGCTGGTTCGACCACTGGCTGTACGGGATCGACAGCGGGATCATGCGTGAGCCGCAGGCCGACGTGGAGATCGCGGCCGGCCAGTGGGGTCAGCACAGGTCGTGGCCGCTGCCGGGCACCGCGCCGGTGCGGCTGTGGATGGGCTCGGACGCGAAGCTGGGCCTGCTGCCGCGACCGCTCTCGGCGCGCGAGTCGTTCGTCGACCAGAAGGCCCGCACGGCGGAGCAGCTGGTGGAGAACGCCCCGGCCGCCGACCCGAACCGGCTGGCCTACCTCACCGGGACGCTGCCGACGGACGTGCGGATCTCCGGCACGCCGGAGGTCACCGTGCGGGCCTCGCTGAAGAACGGCTCCTCGCCGTTCCTGACCGCGCTGCTCGTGGACTACGGCACCGACACGCGGCCCGACGGCAGGCTGCTGTCGACCGGCGAGGAGTACTGCTACGGCCAGGGCGTGCCGGGTGACACCGGCTGTACGGTGCTGCGCCGGCTGGGCACGGCCGAGACCGCGTACAAGATCGTCACCCGGGGCTGGCTGGACGTGCGCAACCGGAACCGGGCCGACCGGACGGAGCCGGTCCGCGCGGGCAAGGAGTACAGCTTCACCTGGGACTTCCAGCCCCAGGACTACCTGTTCAAGAAGGGGCACAGGATCGGCGTCGTGATCATCTCGACCGACCACGACTACACCCTGCGCTACCCGGCGGGCACCGAGGTGACGCTGTCGCCCGGCCGCTCGTCGCTGCGGCTGCCGGTGGTCTTCGGCCGGATCTCCTGACATGGGACGGCGGCGGGAGACCGGAGTCTCCCGCCGCCGGACCGTGTCTCGTCAGGCCAGCGCCGAGGTGATCTCGTCAGCGGCCGGCACGTGGGTGCTCTCGAACAGCGCGGTCAGCGCGGTCGTGGCCATGACCCGCACGCCCATCGCGATCGCCCGCTCGTCGATGTCGAACGTGCCCTGGTGGATGTCGTAGGTGACGCCGCTCTCCGGGGACCGGGTGCCGAGCCGGGCGAAGGCGCCCGGGATCGACTCGAGGTACCAAGCGAAGTCCTCGCCGCCGAGCGACTGGTGGGTGGACACCACGGCGCCCGCGCCCAGGGCGCGCTCGGCGGCCTCCGACAGCATCTGCACGCAGCCCTCGTCGTTGACCACCGGCGGCACGCCGCGGGTGTATTCCATCGTGGCCTCGATGCCGTACGCGCCCGCCACCGACTCCAGCAGCGTCTTGATCAGGTCAGGGGCGGCGTGCCAGGCGTCCTCGTCGAGGCAGCGGACCGTGCCCTCGGCCACGCCGCCGTCGGGGATCGCGTTGGCGGCCGTGCCGGCCTCGACGCGGCCCCAGACGAGGCTGAGCGAGGAGCGCGGGTCGATCCGGCGCGACAGCGCGGCGGGCAGCTCGGTGAGCACCTTGGCCAGCGCGAAGACCAGGTCGGCCGTGAGGTGCGGGCGGGCGGTGTGGCCGCCCGGGCCGGACACCCGGATGACGACCTTGTCGCAGGCGGAGGTGATCGGGCCGCTCTTGAGACCGAGCTGGCCGACGTCGACGCGAGGGTCGCAGTGGAGGCCGAAGATGCGGTCGACGCCGCTGATGCCGCCCTGGGCCATGACCTCGAGCGCGCCGCCGGGAAGCTCCTCGGCGGGCTGGAAGATCAGCCGCACCCGGCCGGGCAGCAGCCCCGCGGCGGCCTGCTGGGCGAGGAAGAGCGAGGCGCCGAGCAGGATCGTGGTGTGCACGTCGTGGCCGCACGCGTGGCAGGCACCAGGGACGGTCGAACGGTAGGACACGCCCTTCTCGTCCTGCAGGGGCAGCGCGTCGATGTCGGCGCGCAGTGCGATGGTGGGGCCGTCGCCGCTTCCCACGTCACAGATGAGACCCGTGCCGCGCGGGAGCACCGTCGGGGTCAGCCCTGCGGCCACGAGCCGCTCCGCGACCCGCTGGGTCGTGCGGTATTCGGCGAAGGCCAGCTCAGGATGCATGTGCAGGTCGCGGCGGAACGCCACGAGATCCTGCTCGGTCTCCACCAGGAACGCGTCGAGTTCCCCTCGAAGCTCACGCCCCTGCATCAGTCACCATCCCGTCCCGTGCCGTGCGCCGTCGACTACCCGGAAATCACACGGCCAATAGCGCCGTATCTAGTACTTGTCCCAACTGTGGTCGGCTGTTCGATCGGAGCAGCCGTCCGGCGAATCGAGATTGCCGCACACCCGGAGGTCTTCGGGGATCGTCAGCGCGGGGCACGACTCTCGGTCGCCTGTTGAGGACAACCGCCACAGCCCGGATCACAGCGGTCGGCCGTGGAACCTGGCGATGCTCCGACTTTATCCCTCTCACGAGGCTTCGCGCTGACGACTACACCAAAAGTTAGCCGACGGCATGCCCGTAACCATGGACGGTCACGGAGAGTGACAGGTCAACTGACCTGAAAATAGTCACAAGGGATCACTAGATCATGACCCGCGGCCGCCACTCCCAAACGTGGTGACCGATTCCGAATCGCGTCACCTTCAGCCATGGCGATAACACTACCGCGCTGGCTGCATTTGGGAGAATTGCGTGTTTCACTCGCTATATGATCACTAACATCCCGTTCGGGGAGAAGTATGCCGGGTTGAGCATCTTCGAGCCGGGCCAGGGCACCCTGGTGGTCGTACCTTCGCTCTCCCTGCCCCAGGATGAGCTCCGCCGCATCACGGGCGCGCGATGCTACGAGGAGCGTCTGCTCTTCTTGTTGCTGACGCTGCGCGAGCCCGGGGTCGACGTGATCTACCTGTCGTCCGCGCCGATCGATCCGGCCATCGTCGACTACTACTTGGGATTCCTGCCCGATCCGGAGGAAGCCGCCAAACGGCTCACGCTGATCAGCCTCGACACCCCGGACGCGCAGCCCCTCACCCGGACGTTACTCTCCCGTCCCGATGTCCTGGAGCGGCTGCGCGCCGCGATCGACGGCGACGCCTGGCTGGTCCCCTTCGTGCTGAGCGAGCTGGAGGAACGGCTCGCCTCGCTACTCAGCGTTCCCCTCTACGGCCCGGCCACGTCACTGGCCTACTACGGCTCCAAGAGCGGCTCCCGGGAGATCGGCACCGAGGCGGGCGTGCCGATGGCCCGCGGCTTCCGCGACCTCTACACGCTCGCCGAGATCGAGGACGCGATCGAGTCGCTGCCGGGCGAGCGTCTGATCGTCAAGCTGAACGACGCCTACTCCGGCCTCGGCAACGCCATCGTGCCCAGGGGCGACCTGCGGGGCACCAGCTTCGCGGCCGAGGGCGAGACCTGGGCCACCTTCGCCGCCAAGGTGCGCGAGCGCGGCGCGGTCGTCGAGGAGTTCATCGAGCACCGCCCGCTCTACCACCCGAGCGCGCTGGCCCGCATCTCCCCCGGCGGCGACTACGAGGTGGTCGCCACCCACGACCAGGTGCTCGGCGGCCCGAACAACCACGTCTACCAGGGCTGCATGTTCCCGGCCGCGCCGGAGTACCGCTCCGAGGTCGGCGACTGCGCCGGGCGCATAGCCGGAGCGCTGGCGGCCAAAGGCGTGATCGGCCTGTTCGGCATGGACTTCTTCGCCATGAAGACCGACGCCGGCTACGCGGCGCTGCTGTGCGAGATCAACCTGCGCATCGGCGGCACTACCCACCCGTACGGGGCCGCGCTGCTGACGACCGGGGCCACGTACGACCCCGGCACCGGGCTGCTGATGGCCGAGGGCCGGCCCAAGTACTACACGGCCACGGACAACTGCGCGGCCGACTGCCTGCGCGGGCGCACCCCCGGGCAGGTGCTGCGCCAGGCCGAGCGGCTCGGCCTCGGCTTCGACCACGACAGCCGCACCGGCAACGTCTTCCACCTGCTCGGCGCCATCCCCGAGCACGGCAAGCTCGGCTTCACCTCGATCGCCGACTCCCGCGAGCAGGCGGACGAGCTGCACCGCCGGACCCGACGCGCCCTCTGTGGCTGATTCCGCACCGATTCTGTGCATTAATAAACGAAGTCACGTATGGGCTGGAGGGGCGCTCCGGTGAATCCGTACTTCGTCATCAAAGACCCGCGCAGCCGCGCCGGTCTGCGTCTGAGCGCGTCCGCCACGTCCCAGGAGCGGCTGGCCTTCCTCAACGAGGCGAGCAGCCGCATCGGCAGCACGCTCGACCTCCAGCAGACGTGCCGCGAGCTGATGGACGTCGCGATCCCCCGGCTGGCCGACACCGGCGGCGTCATGGTGCAGGAGCGGCTCATCACCGAAGGCGAGTTCCCGGCCCGCGCGAAGGACGGCTCGGCCCTGGTCAGACGCGTGTCCACGGCGGTGGCGACGCACAACCCGTGGGAGTGGGACGACGCGTTCCCGGTCGACGAGGTCTGCGTCTATCCCCCGTACCTGCCGCAGGGGCAGGCCATGGCCACGGGCGAGACCGTGCTCGTGCCCAGGCTGGACCGCACCGTAGGCGAGGAGAACGCACAGGCGTTCCAGCGGCCGGTCATCGCCAGGCTGCTGCCCGGGAGCTCCTTCCTCGTGGCGCCGCTGCTCGCCAGGGGCAACGTGCTCGGGTTCCTGGTGCTGCTGCGCCACGACTGCAGCGAGCCCTTCCAGGAGTCGGACGTCCCGCTGGCCGAGGAACTGGCCGCGCGGACCGCGATCTGCATCGACAACGCCCGGCTCTACGAGCGCGAGCGGCGCACCGCGCTCATGCTGCAGCGCTCCCTCCTGCCGACCGGCCTGCAGCGGTCCCCCGGCCTGGAGATCGCCTACCGCTACCTGCCGGCGAGCGACCTGGCCGAGGTGGGCGGCGACTGGTTCGACGTGATCCCGGTGACCCCGGAGCGCACCGCGCTGGTGGTCGGCGACGTGATGGGCCACGGCATCCGCGCCGCGGCGACCATGGGCCAGCTCCGCACCGCCACCCAGACGCTGGCCAGCCTGGACCTCGACCCGTCCGAGCTGCTCTTCCGGCTCAACCACGTGGCCCAGCAGCTCAGCTCCGACCAGATCGCGACCTGCCTGTACGCGACGTACGACCGCACGTCCGGCAAGATCGCCATGGCCAGCGCGGGACACCTGCCGCCGGTGCTGGTGGAACCCGCCGGGCAGGCCGCGACGGTGCCCGTCGTCCCGGGACTGCCGCTCGGCGTCGACGTCGAGACGTGGGAGACCTGCACCGTCGACCTGCCTCCGGGCGGCCTGCTCGCCCTCTACACCGACGGCGTGGTGGAGAGCAGGGAGCAGAGCATCGACCAGGGCCTGTCGGGCCTGTGCACGCTGCTCAGCGGTCCGCCCCGGGGGATCGAGCGGATCTGTGACCTGATCATCAACGCGCAGCGGCCGACGGACAAGCGCGACGACATCGCGCTACTGCTCGCCAAGGCCTCCTGATCGCCGCCCGCGCAGGCCGCGCCACCCGATGACGCCCAGCACGATCGCCAGCACGATGTTGACGGCGATCAGGATGCCGTGCACCACGTAGAAGCCGGTGTCGTGCCCGTCCTGGAGGTTGAATCCCAGGTTGATCCACTCGAAGATCATGAACGCGGCGAGCGCGATGAGGAATCCAGCGATCTTTCGTGACATGACCATCTCTCTAGCGTCTGAAGCGGATCTTCAGGGGATGTGTCGGCACATGAGCGACAACACGAAGCTACGCTGAGTTCGCGATGTGGATGAAACTGGTGCCAGTCACGGCACTCCTCGTGGCGGTGACCTTCACCGGGGCGGCCCAGGCGTCCCCGGCCCCGACCCAGACCCCGACCCCGCCGCCGCCGGTCGGCGGTGACCTGCTGGCCGGACGTGGCCTGATCAAGCCCGTCGGGTTCAAGGCGCCCCCGAAGACCAAGGCGACCGCGTACGTGATCGCCGATCACGAGACGGGGCAGGTGCTGGCGGCGAAGGACCCGCACGGCCGCTACCGCCCGGCCAGCACGCTCAAGATGCTCACCGCGGCCACGCTGATCCCCAAGCTCGACAAGACCCTCAAGGTCAGGCCGAGCCGCAACGCCGTCAACCAGGAGGGCAGCGCCGTCGGCCTGCAGACCAGGCCCATCTACACGGTGGACGACCTGTTCAAGGCCCTGATGATGTCGTCCGGCAACGACGCGGCGATGGCGCTGGCCGAGGCGAACGGCGGCCTCGACAAGACCATGCGCGACATGAACGACGAGGCCAAGCGGCTGCAGGCCAACGACACCGTGGCCAAGACGCCCAGCGGCCTGGACAAGCCCGGTCAGAGCAGCTCCGCCTACGACCTGGCGCTCATCGCCAGGTCCGGCCTGTCCGACAAGGATTTCCGGCGGTACGTGAGCACCAAGACGGCCAAGTTCCCCGCGCCGAAGAAGTGGTACGAGATCAGCAACCACAACAAGCTGCTCTGGCGCTACAAGGGCATGATCGGGGTCAAGAACGGCTGGACGACGAAGGCGCAGAGCACGTTCGTCGGCGCGGCCACCCGCGACGGCCACACGATCATCGTGTCGATCATGAAGCACGAGGGCTACTTCTGGGAAGAGGTGGCCGACCTGCTCGACTGGGGCTTCGCCGCCCGGGGCAAGGTGACGCCGGTCGGCCGGCTCGTCGACCCGCTGCCGGACGAGCCGGCCCAGCAGGCGGCGCCGGTCGCCACGTCCCACGCCACTCCGTCGCCCAGCCGGAAGCCGATGATGGACGCGGCCGCGTCCGAGCAGGACGCGAGCACGCGCACGATGGGTTCCGTGGTGATCGGCGGCGGGCTGCTGTTCGGGCTGGTCTGGCTCGGCTACGGCATCCGCCGCAGGCGCAGGAGGCTATGACGGCCCGGCCGGCTCCGGCGTGCCCGCCGAGGGCACGGGCGAGGGCGCGGGCGGCGGGGCGCCTCCGGCCGTGGCGGTCCACGCGGCCACGTACAGGATGAGCCGGGTGGAGAAGTTGATCCACAGCAGCAGGCCGACCATGACCGCGAACGCGCCGTAGATCGGGTTCGACAGCGTCCCGGCGAGCAGCAGCGAGGCGACCTGCTTGAGCACGCCGAACCCGATCGCGCCGAGCAGCGCGCCCCGGGCGAGCACCCGGAACGGCTGGACGGGCCTGGCCACCCAGCCCAGCGCGATCATGAACAGCACCCAGTCGGCGGCGACGCTGCCCGCCAGGCCGACGAGCCCCGTCAGCACCGTCACCACCGGCGAGCTGCCGCCGAACAGGAAGTTCGCCACCATCGTGGTGGCCTGCGTCGCCAGCCCGCCGACCAGCACCGACACGATGAGCGTCACGCCCAGCATGAGCAGCGACGCCAGGTCGCGCAGCTTGGCCCTGACGAACGAGAACGCCGGAGAGGTGGTCATGGAGATCTCGCGCAGCGCCCCGCGCAGCGCGTCCACCGCCCCGAGCCCCGCGTACAGCAGGCCCAGGAGCCCGATGACGCCCGCGGTCGTCTTGGCGTCCTTGACCGCCGTCAGGTCGAGCTGCCCCGCCAGGCCGGGCAGCCGCTCCGTGATCGCCGTCTCCAGCGCCCCCGCCACCGTCGCGCTGACCGTCACCACGTACCCCAGCAGCGCGAACGCCAGCGCGATCAGCGGGAAGAAGGACAGGAACGCGAAGTACGTCACCCCGCCCGCCAGCCGGTCGCCGGACTGCGCCTGATAGCGCTGGACGGTCTTGATGAGGTGGTCGACGGACGGCCTGCGCACGCGCCAGCCTTCCACCATCCGCCTGGCCCGGTTCTTGATGGACCGGATCCGCTCGGTCAGGCTCACGCTCACGCCCCAGACCTGCCCTGGAGGCGACGTTCGTATCCTTTCGGCGATCATTCCGCGCCGGGGGATTCCCGTTGGACGGGCCTCCCAAGGATCTGGCAAGCCTTTGGTGATCTTCGGCAGATTGAAAGCCGCACTATGGCGAGTACCTGGCCCGACGTGCTGTTTCGCTCGTCCATGAGGCACTGGATCGCTGAGCTTCGGTGACGGCATGGCCTGCCTGCCCGTCTCCGCGCTGTGGACCACTCCGGCTTGACACGGGACGCAGGGCGGGAAACTGGAAGGGTGACCACCGAGAAGGGCTCTCCGCCGCCCATCAGCCCCTCCATCATCGTGCTGACGCTGGCGCGCCGGGTCGAGACCGAGCTCGGCGCCGCTCTCGCGCCGCTCGACCTCACCGTCACCCGGCTCGGGCTGCTCGGGCACATCGCCGCCGTGCCGGGCGTGTCGTTCAGCGACCTGGCGCGCATGTCGGGCACCGCCGTGCAGAGCGTGCACTCCGCGGTGAAGGCCCTGGTCGCCGCCGGTCTCGTACGCGACAGCAACGCCCGCGCCGGCTCGGCGTCCACGATCGAGCTGACCCCCGAGGGGCGGCGGCTCCTGGCGGCGGCCGAGCAGGCCATCGGCGACGTCGACGACCTGCTGTTCGGGTCCTCGGCGGACCCGATCCAGCGGCAGCTCGCCGCCGCCATCCGCGCCGCCTTCGCCTCCTGACGCGCGTTATGCCGCTGGTCGATGGCGGGGTCCGTGCGGCGGTCGCGCTCGGCTGCGACGAGAGATGAGTCGGTACGTGCGAAGGTCGCCTGAAATATTCGCCTAGACGAATGTATTCTCCATGGCATGACCGAGAACATCGAACGAATCGTTGCCGCATCGCCTGCCCGCGTCTGGGAGCTCTGGACGACCGCGGAGGGCATCTCGTCGTGGTGGGCGCCAGAGGGCTTCCGCACTGACGTCACGAAGCTTGACCTCACGCCGGGCGGTGAGCTGGTCTACACCATGACGGCGGTGGCGCCGGAGCAGATCGCCTTCATGGAGCAGCACGGGATGCCGCTCTCAACCGAGTCCCGCAAGTACTTCACCGAGATCGCCGAACCTCACCGTCTCGCCTACCAGTCGGTTGTCGACTTCGTGCCCGACCATGAGCCGTACGAGCATCTGACGGTCGTCGAGCTCTCGTCCGTCGAGGGCGGCACGCGTATCGTCATGCAGGTCGAGCGGATGCATGACGAGGTGTGGACGCAGCGGCTACTCGCGGGGCGCGCCAACGAGCTGGACAATCTGGCGGCCCACGTCGCGGAGAGCTGAATGAGCGAGGGCATCCAGCCCATGCTCGCGGCGATCGCCGAGCCCACACGGTTCCGCATCGTGGAGCTGCTGTCGACGCGCGCGTGTACGGTCGGCGAAGTCGCCGAGGGCATCGGCGCGCTGCAGCCTCAGACGACCAAGCACATCCAGGCGCTCGAGGCTGCCGGCGTCATCCGGGTGCACAAGCTCGGGCGCAGGCGGGTCGCTCGACTCGACCGCGCATCCATGTCCATGCTCTCGTCGTTCTTCGGGCGGCTCGCCGTGCCCGACCCGGATGACGCCGTGCTTGAGAGCTACGAGGCGTCGATCGGGCGGGAGGAGGCTCGCCGGCCTGGCGACGACGGTGCCCGTGTCCTCACCTTCGAGCGGAAGCTGCCGTTTCCCGCGGCGGTGGTGTGGGATGCCTGGACCGACGCCGAGCAGGCCGCACAGTGGTGGGCGCCTCGTCATTTCCACGTCGACGTGTTCGACATCGCGCCGCAGGAGGGCACGCCGATCCGCTTCGTGCTGCACGAGGGGGATGGGGCGACTTACGAGTCCGTGGGCCGAGTCGTGGAGGTGCGGCCGCGCCGGCAACTGGTGTTCACGCTCGCCCCGGTCGACGCCACCGGAGTGCCGCTCTTCTCGGCCCGTCACACAGTGTCGCTGACAGAGGAGGACGGGATGACGACGGTCCGCCTCCGTATCGTGGTGTCCGAGGTCCGCGCTGAGGCGGCCCCGATGACCGCAGGCCTTGAGCCGGGGTGGAACCAACTGCTCGACGGTCTGCGACGCTCGCTCGCCGCACGTTGACGGCTCGGTACGGTCGAGGAGGTGTGACGTGGCGACGATCGACGACGTTCGCGCACTCGGCTCCAAGCTCGGGCCTTCCTCCCCGGCTACGTGTGCAGCCGTCTGAAGTTCCGGGTCAGGCAGGTCGTCGACGTCGTTCTCCCTCGATGGACCCGTCAGGGGCTTGGATTCCCGCCTGAGGAGTGCGCGGCACTCCCACGGGGTGCGCGCCCCCTTCGCGTATCTGCCGGAGGGGCGTCGTTCGTGCATCTGTGCTGTGCCCGCACGAACGGAGAGACCCCTGATGGGTCGCCACCGATACAAGCGCACCCCCGACCAGCCGCCTGCGCACCGCGAGCGTGAGGTGCCCGTGGTGCTCCCGCACGTCGTGATGACGATCGCCGACGACGGAGCCATGACCGTGACGGTCGATGGGCAGACGTAAGAGCTGGAGCCGTATGCGCCGCCGTGGAGTCAGGAAGCGTTCGCCGTGCTCATCGACCAACTCCTGAACCTGCGGCAGTGACCGATCCGCGTCGACGTCCGCGAAGCAGACGGCACCGGTCGTCCATGCCCGGCGATGACACGCGCCTGGTGACGTATCTCTCGGCCGTGAGCGCAGGTTCACTTCCGGCCTCAGGACATCAACCGACTTCTGCTGCCCGTCCCCTGCCAGGAAACCCCGATCCCAACGCCTCTGGGCAGGGAAGGGCGTCAGCTCCTGGGAGGACGCCCGAGCTGTGGAGGCGCGGACCTTTCGCGCGCCGGAGGCGCGCTTGGGAAGGACAGCCTGAGCTGGTCGCCGCGAAGCGGCTGCTGGCGAAGCCCTTGTCGCGCCGGAGGCGCTTGATGGTTTGAGCCGGGGCGTCGCGGAGCGACCGGGGGTGAAGCGCCGGAGGCGCCCCGGGAAGAGCGGTGGGGTGCCGGCTAGGCGCCCGGGAGGAAGCCGACCCGGTCGCGGACTTCGGCCATGGTGCGCCGGGCCACCGCACGGGCGCGCTCCGCGCCCGAAGCCAGCATCCGGTCCAGCTCGGCCTCGTCGGCCAGCAGCTTCTCGGTGCGCTCGCGGATCGGGGCGAAGGCGTCGATGACCGCTTCGGCGACGTCCTTCTTGAAGGTCCCGTAACCCTGCCCGGCGTAGCGGGCCACCAGGTCGGGGATCGGCGTGCCGGTCAGCGCGGACTGGATGCGCAGCAGGTTGGAGATCCCCGGCTTGGCCTCCTCGTCGAAGCGGACCTCGGTCTCGGTGTCGGTGACCGCCCGCATGATCTTCTTGCGCAGCGGCCCCGGCTGCTCCAGGACGTCCAGGATGCCCGCGGGGCTGGAGGAGGACTTGGACATCTTGGCCGACGGGTCCTGCAGGTCGGTGATCTTCTCGACCTCTTTGAGAATGAACGGCTCGGGGATCGTGAAGGTGTCGCCGAAGCGGTGGTTGAAGCGCTGGCCGAGGTCGCGGGTGAGCTCCAGGTGCTGCTTCTGGTCGGCGCCGACGGGCACGCTGTTGGCCTGGTAGAGCAGGATGTCGGCGGCCTGCAGGATCGGGTAGGTGAACAGGCCGACACTGGCCGCGCTCTCCCCGAACTTGGCCGACTTGTCCTTGAACTGCGTCATCCGCGCGGCCTCGCCCATGCCGGTCTGGCAGTTGAGTATCCAGGCCAGCTCGGAGTGCTCGCGGACGTGGGACTGCACGAACACGGTGGAGCGTTCCGGATCGAGCCCGGCGGCGAAGAGCTGGGCCGCGGCGACGCGGGTGCGGCGGCGCAGCGCGGCGGGCTCGGTGGGCACGGTGATCGCGTGCAGGTCCACCACGCAGTAGAAGGCGTCGTGGGTCTCCTGCAACGTGACCCATTGACGAACCGCACCCAGGTAGTTGCCCAGGTGGAAGGAGTCCGCGGTGGGCTGGATGCCGGAGAGAACACGAGGTCTGGCCATGACACGTAATTGTGTCAGGTATCGGCTTCGGGCGGCGACTCCACGACAGGGCGGCGTTTCACCCGCACCTTGGCGATCCGGCGGCCGTCGAGCTCGATGACGGTCAGGTCGAAGCCGCTCGCCTCGACGACGTCGTTCACCTCGGGCACGTGCCCGAGCATCGCCATGACGAAGCCGGCCAGCGTCTCGTACGGGCCGTCGGGCAGGCGGATGCCGGTCTCGTCGGCGAAGTCGTTGAGGTTGGTGAGCCCGTCGATCTCCATCACTCCGGCGGGCAGGATCACGGACTGGTCCTCGACGTCGTACTCGTCCCTGATGTCGCCGATGAGCTCCTCGACCAGGTCCTCCATGGTGACGATGCCCGCGGTGCCGCCGTACTCGTCGATGACGATGCACATGTGCTGGCCCTCGTCGCGCATCTCGGAGAGCGTGTTGAGCAGCCGCTTGGACGCGGGCACGAACTTGGCCGGCCGGATCGGCACCAGCTCGCTGAGCGGCTCGGTGCGGCCGGTGAGCACGGGGTCGAGCAGGTCCCTGACGTGCACGAAGCCGATGACCTCGTCGTAGGACTCGCGGTAGACGGGGAAGCGCGAGTGGGGCAGCGCGGCGGCCAGCACCGCCGCCTCGGCCAGCGGCGTGTCGGCCTCCATGAACTCGACCTCGGTGCGCGGCAGCATGAGCTCGCGGAGCTGGCGCTTGCCTGCGGCGAACACCTCGGCGATCAGGTTGCGCTCGTCGGGGGTCAGCTCGGCGTGGCCGACGACCATGTCGCGCAGTTCCTCGGTGGTGACCTCCTCGCGGTCGGCCTGCGGGTTGCCGCCGAGCAGCCGGACGACGCCGTCGGTGGACTTGGACAGCGCCCAGATGACGGGCCGCGACAGGGCGGCGAGGCGGTCGAGGAACGGGGCGACGACCAGCGACAGTCCTTCGGCCCGCTGGAGCGCGAGTCGTTTGGGGGCGAGTTCTCCGAGCACGAGGGAGACGTACGAGATGGCCAGGGTGACGAGCACCAGGGCGAGCACGCCGGCGATGGCGACGGGCACGCCCCAGCGTTCGAGCAAGGGGCTGAGCTGCCCGCTGAGCCGGTCGGCGCCGAACGCGGCCGAGAGCATGGTGGCGACGGTGACGCCGATCTGCACGGCCGACAGGAAGCGGTTCGGGTCGCGGGCGAGCTTGGCCACGCGTTCGCCGCGGCGGCCTTGTTGGGAGAGCTTGCGCACCTGGCTCTCGCGTAGCGAGACCATGGCTATCTCGGCGGCGGCGAAGAACCCGCCGATCAGGATGAACAGCAGGACCACGGCGATGTTGGCCGCGACGGTGTCAAACATGGTGGTTGGCAGCGTATACGGGCCTCTTGCCGCGTATGCTGAACGGCAAGCCGTACAAAATCAAACATATTCGAACTGGAGTCAACATGAGGCTGCTGGTCACCGGAGGGGCAGGATACGTCGGCAGCGTCGTCGCGGCGCAGCTCGTGGAGGCGGGCCACGAGGTCGTCGTGCTCGACGACCTGTCCACCGGCCACGCGGACGCGGTGCCGGACGGCGCGACGTTCGTGCGGGCCTCGATCGAGAACGCGGGGCCGGCGCTCGACGGCGTCGACGCGGTGCTCCACTTCGCCGCCAGGTCGCTGGTCGGCGAGTCGGTGGAGAAGCCCGGACTCTACTGGGCCCACAACCTCGGCGGCACGCTGGCGCTGCTGGAGGCGATGCACGAGCGCGGCGTCCGCAAGATCGTGTTCTCCTCGACCGCGGCCACGTACGGCGAGCCGGAGCAGTCGCCGATCAGGGAGAGCGACCCCACGCGCCCGACCAACCCGTACGGCGCCTCCAAGCTGGCCGTCGACACCGCGCTGACGGCCTTCGCCGGGCTGCGCGGGCTGGGCGCGGTCAGCCTGCGCTACTTCAACGTGGCCGGCGCCTACGGCCGCTACCGCGAGCGTCACGCGGTGGAGACCCACCTCATCCCGAACGTGCTCAAGGTGGCCACCGGCGAGCGCGAGTCGGTCAGCGTGTTCGGCACCGACTACCCGACGCCCGACGGCAGTTGCGTGCGCGACTACGTGCACGTCGCCGACCTGGCCAGGGCCCATCTGCTGGCGCTCGGCGCCTGCCGAGAGGGCGAGCACCAGATCTACAACCTGGGCAACGGCACGGGGTTCTCGGTGCTGGAGGTGATCGAGGTCTGCCGCGAGGTCACCGGCCACGAGATCCCCGCCGTCGTCGGCCCGCGCCGGGCCGGCGACCCGGCCGTCCTGGTGGCCTCGTCGGAGCGGCTCCAGCGTGAGCTGGGCTGGAAGCCGGAGCGCACCGAGCTGCGGGACATCGTCGCGGACGCCTGGGAGGCGCTTTCCGGGATTTGACCCCTATCGGCGGTCGATATGTGCTGTGATACCGAAATGTGAGGAGCTTTTCACCAAGGGTGACGAAGGTGCTCTTCGGCGCCGTGCTCGTGGCGGGTTGCGCGACGGCCGCGGCCGGAGTGGTGTTCGCCACGCCGAAGCCCGTGCCGGCCATACCGGCGTCCTCGGCGAGCTGCCCGGCGCCTACCGGAGAGTGACCCGGGCGCGCGCCCGCACGGACGCGCGCCTTCTCGTGGTACGGATCAGATCAGGCCCAGCGACTTGACCGCGTCGCGCTCCTCGGCGAGCTCCCGCACCGAGGCATCGATGCGCTCACGGGAGAACGCGTCGATCTCCAGCCCCTGGATGATCTCGAACCTGCCGCCGGCCGCCCGCACCGGGAACGACGACACCAGGCCCTCGGGCACCCCGTAGGAGCCGTCGGAGACGATCGCGGCCGAGGTCCACTCGGTGCCGTTGACCCAGTCGTAGACGTGGTCGATGGCGGCGTTGGCGGCCGAGGCCGCGGAGGACGCGCCGCGGGCCTCGATGATGGCCGCGCCGCGCTTGGCGACGGTCGGGATGAACGTGTCGCGCAGCCACTCCTGGTCGACCTGCTCGGCGGCGACCTTGCCGCCCACCTCGGTGTGGAACAGGTCGGGGTACTGGGTGGCGGAGTGGTTGCCCCAGATGGTCATGTGCTTGATCTCGGTGACCGGCACCTGGAGCTTGGCGGCCAGCTGCGAGATCGCGCGGTTGTGGTCGAGGCGGGTCATCGCGGTGAACCGGTCGGCCGGCACGTCGGGGGCGTGCTGCTGGGCGATGAGCGCGTTGGTGTTGGCGGGGTTGCCGACGACGAGCACCCGGATGTCGTCGGCGGCGTGGTCGTTGATGGCCTTGCCCTGCGGCCCGAAGATGCCGCCGTTGGCGCCGAGCAGGTCGCCGCGCTCCATGCCGGCCTTCCGCGGCATGGCGCCGACCAGGAGGCCGACGCTGGTGCCGTTGAACGCCACGTTGGGATCGTCGGTGATCTCGATGCCGGACAGCAGCGGGAAGGCGCAGTCGTCGAGCTCCATGGCGGTGCCCTCGGCGGCCTTGACCGCCTGCGGGATCTCCAGCAGGCTCAGCTTGACCGGGACGTCAGGCCCGAGTAGCTGGCCCGACGCGATGCGGAACAGCAGCGCGTAGCCGATCTGTCCGGCAGCACCGGTGACGGTCACCTTGACGGGCGTGGCCATGGCCTTTCCCCTAACTCGCAAGCTGATGCGTTGACTTTCGGATGTTACCCGGTCGTCATTCGCAGGCTTCCATCGCGGGCACCTTCGTCTCCGGCTCGAACTCCACGTTGCCGAAGTGTTTCGCGAGCAGCTCCTTGACCACGCCCTTGCGGTAGAGGTCGGCCAGCACGCCGGAGATCGCCTTGCACGTCCGCGCGTCGCCCTTGCGCAGGCCGACGCCGTAGCGCTCGTCGCTGAGCCCGGCGCCGAGCAGGCGGAAGCGCACGTTCTCCCGGCCGGCGAACCCGGCCAGGATGAGGTCGTCGCCGGGCACCGCGTCCACGGTGCCGTCGAGCAGCATGTTCATGCATTCGGCGTAGTTGCCTGCGGGCACCGGGTGGACCTTCACCTTGTCCTGCACGGCGCCCACCGACGGACTGTTGACCGCGCAGATCTTCTTGCCCTTCAGGTCGCCGAGCGAGTCGATGGGGCCCCGGTGGACCAGCACGTCCCGGTGGGCCAGGTAGTAAGGGCCGGCGAAGGCGACCTCGGGGTCGTCGACGATCGAGTAGGTGGCCACCACGAGGTCCACGCTGCCCTCGGCCAGCGCGCGGACCCTGGTCGCCGGGGAGACGGCGACGAACTCGACGTCCCGGGCCCCCAGCCCTTCTGCGACGCGGCGGGCCACGTCGACGTCGAAGCCCTCGAACGCGTCGCCGCGCCGCAGCCCGACGCCGGGCAGGTCGGCCTTGACCCCGATGACGATCTTCCCGGTCGCGGCCACCTTCTCGGCGACGCTCGCGTACGAGGGCGGCAGCGGGTCCTCCGTGGGGCCGGGATCCGGGCCGAGGGCGTTCAGCGGCCAGCCCTTGACCACCGTCATCGCGGCGATCGTCGCGACCACGGCCAGCGCGGCGGCGAACGCCACCCACCACTTCGCCCGTCCCCGCTTCCTGGGCGGCGCGGGCGCCTGACCGCCTCCGGCCTCCCGCGTCGGGACCCCGGCGCCCTGCGCGCCCGTGCCGCCATGGGCCGGAAGACCCTGCGCGCCCGTGCTCCCCTGAGCTCCGTGCGCGCCCGTGCCTTGCGCCGGTCCGTACGTCCCCGTACCCCCCGGAGTTCCGTACGCGCCCGTACCGGAGCTGTCGTGACCCTGGACCGCGCCGGCGGCGGCGTGGCCGGGCGGGTCCTGCGCGCCCGTGCGGCCGGAGACGGCGGGGAAGCCGGTGACGGCCGAGGCCGTGCCCGGGGCGGGGACCGAGACGCGGCTGAACGGGGTGGTGTCGTCGCCTGCCACCTGCACCCCCCGGGTCAGCAGCGCCGTGGACGCCCCCACCGTCTCGGGCTGCCCGAGCAGCCGCAGCAGGATCTGGTCGGCGGACGGCCGGTCGGCGGCGGACTTGGACAGCGCCCCCCGCACCACGCCGCGCAGCGGCTCCGGCATCATCCCCACGTCCACCTCGTGGGTGAGGATCCGGTTGAGCACGGTCGCGATCGAGTTGCCCTCGAAGACGGCGACCCCGGTGGCCGCGAACGCGATCGTCGCCCCCCACGCGAACACGTCGGTGAACGGCCCGATCTCCTCGCCGGCGATCTGCTCGGGAGCCATGTAGGCGGGGGTGCCGATGGCCCGGCTGGTGATCGTCCCGGTCGAGTCGATGATGCGGGCGATGCCGAAGTCGACCACCCTCGGCCCGTCGGCGGCGATGAGGACGTTGTCGGGCTTGAGGTCGCGGTGGATGATCGAGGCGTGGTGGATGGCGGTCAGCGCGGTGGCGGTGCCGATGGCCAGCCGGTCGAGCACGGTGCCGGTGAGCGGCCCGTCGGTCTCGACGATCTCGCGCAGCGCCCGCCCGTCGATGTACTCGCTGGCGATGTATGGAGTGTCGCCGTCGAGGTCGGCCTCCATCACCCTGGCGGTGCAGAACGACGCCACCCGCTTGGCCGCCTTCAACTCACGGGCGAAGCGGGAGCGTGCGCTCTTGTCGCCGGTGAATTTCACGTGCAGCAATTTGACGGCGGCCCGCTCGCCGTGCTGGTCGACTCCGAGAAAGACGATGCCCTGCCCGCCCTCGCCGATCCTTCCGGTCAGCCGGAACGAACCCAGCTGGGTGGGATCGCCGGCCACGAGCGGCGAGATCTGCGGCATTCCACTTCCCCACGTGTCCAATGAAGCCCGACGAGGCAAACTTTACGACGTTGCGGAACTTCCCAGAGAACCGTTAACCGTTCGTGACGTCACGTTTCGCGGACACATTCACCTGTCGCAGGCCGACCGGAGGTGGAACTCCCAGCTGGACTCGCCGAAGAGCGGGTCTTCACCGGAGGAACTCGTGGTCTGGCTCCCCCACCAGCGCTCCACCCGCAGCACCAGTTCGGGGACCGTCGCCTGGGCCCGGTCGCAGTCGACGACCTCCAGGCCGAGCGTCATCGAGAGCTTCTCCCCGGAGCCGACGGTCACGGGAAAGGCGGGGCTCTCGACCTCGGCGAGCCGGATCCCGTCCGCGCGCAGGCCCACACCGGTGACGGTGACGGGGAACCAGCCGTCGTTGACGACCGTGTGCCGCAGCCGCATGCTCGTGTACCGGATCCGGTCGGCGTCGTCGCTGAGCACGGAGATGTGGGGGTCAGGTGCGCCGTGCGTCAGCCTGGGCACGGCCAGCCCGCTGACCGACGCGCCCAGCACCAGCAGCACCACGGCAGCGAGGGCGCCGAACGCGGCACTCATCCGCCGGACCTCGCGCTTACCGGCCGTCCCCGCGCTGTGATCCAGCCGGTCCCACACGTCGTCGGATATCACTCATGCACCCCTGTCACCTCGATGGGCATTCTGCTACTTTCTCCCGGGGTGACGAGGGGTATTTCGTGGGGTTAATTCTTTTTCTGGTGTTCCTGGCGGTCGCGGTCCCGCTCACACTCCGTGCCCAATCCGGGCCGGTGACCCGGGAGGCGATGAACCGTTTCTCCCGCGTACACCAGGTTGAAGTCACTCCCTACAACGGCACGGCGATTCTGCGTTATCTGCATGTCACGCAGAGTCTGATGTGGGCCGGAATGGGCGTCGGATTCGCCGTCATGTTCGCGCAGGCCCCCGGAGAATCGTTCACCGTCAGCCCTTTCTGGCCGATCGCCGGATGGTTCTGCGGTTTCGCCGCGGCCGAAATGGTGCTGGCTCGCCGGGGCGGGCCTCTGGGGCGTCCGCTCGGCCTGCGGCTGGCGCCGCCGCAGGCGACCGGGCTGTGGGTGTTCGCCGCCATGGTGTCCGGCGCGATCGCGCTGGCCTCCGTGCTGCGCTCGTTCCGGACCGAGGTGGATCTCGCCGAGCGCGGCTGGGCGGTGTTCACGCTCGCCGTGGTGCTGACGGTGAACCTGCTCGTCATGGGGCTGCGGCGGCGGCCGCTCCGGGCGGGGCCCGCCGACCTGGTGTCCGCCGAGTGGGCCATGCGGTCCCGGTCCGCGCGCCTGCTGCTGGCCGGCGGGACGATCGTGGCGATCTGGTCCGCGCCGGGTGGCGGCTGGTCCTCCCAGGCGGAGAGCATCCGCTCGCTTCTCGGTCTCGTCGTGTCGCTGCTGGCCTGGTACATGACACTTTCGCCCGAACGCCTCACCCAGGCGGGCCGGCCGCTCCGGTGGCAGGTGGTCGCCGCCGTGCTGCTCACGCCCGTCCTCGCGGCCGGCTGGAACGCCGCCGTCGCCGAGCCGGACGAGCAGCCGCAGTCGCCTCTCACCGAGCCCCACGCCAACGCGGCCCTGTTCGCGTACGTCGCCGAGGTAAGCGGCCAGTGGGAGCTGGCCACGATTCCGAAGGGACGCGAACCGGACGACGAGTGGGACGAGAGCACCTGGGACTTCGGCGGGTTCTCGCTGGACAGGGCCGTCACCCGGCTCGCCACCGGCGACGGGGGCAGGCAGGAGGGGCCGCTGGCGCTCAGCGGCGACGGCCACCACGTCGTCTACCTCGACTCCGTCACGGACCGCCTGGTCGTCCAGCACCTGTCAGAGGCCACCCGGCGCGACCTCACGGGGCCGCTGCCCGCCCACGCCGTCCCCCGGCCGCTCCTCTCCCACGACGGCCGCCTCGCGGCGCTGGTCTCCGGCACCGGGACCGAACTGGTTGACACCGCCACGGGTGACAGGACCGCCCTGCCCGGCGTCAGGCGCGTGCTCGGCCTCGGCCCGTACGGCGTGGTCGGCACCACCGGCCACCGCGCCCTGCCCGGCGCGCCCGGCACCGAGCTGGTCACCCTGGACCCGCGGGGCCGGGTGCGCAGCCGGGCGCCCTTCGACCCCACCCTCCCAGCCCTGGCCACGCGGGACGGACGCTCCCTGATCGTGTTCACGGACGACGAGGCCGTCACCATGGACGCGCGCACGGGCCGGGTGACCGATCGGGCGGCGTTGAAGCTGCCCCGTCACCACGGCCCGCCGGAGCCGCTGGGCTGGTCGGCGGAGGGCAGGCTCGCCGTGCTGATCGAGCCCGACGGCGACGACGGCCACTACCACCTGGTCGACCCGGGCACCGGCAGGTCGAGCCCGATGAAGGGTGTCATGGACAAGCTCGACCACGGCGTGTTCGGGCTGATCCCGTGAGCGCGTTCTGGCGGCTGTGCGTGGCCGCGGCGGCGGCGCTCGCCGCGGCGTGGCTGATCAACGGCGGCGGCCCGCCGCCGGTGGAGTTCCTGAGCCCGGAGCCGGCCCCGCCGGCCACCCCCGCCCCGGCCGCGGTGAAGCTGACCGGGCCCGCGCCCGCCCCCGTCCGGTACGCGTACGAGCCGCACTGCAACGACGGGACCGACGGCTGCCGGCACCACATCCTGGTGTCGGCGACGGGTCAGCAGTGGTGGCTGGAGGGCGCCCACGACGACGCCCCGTTCGCGCTCTCCTCCGACGGCACCCTGGTCGTCCACCCGTTGGGTGACCGGTTCGTCGCCAGGGACCTGACCACCGGCACGGTCACGAAACTGCCCGTCAAAACGGAGGAATCGGTCGGGGAGATCTTCGGCTCCCAGCAGCCGCTGCTCTCCCTCGACGGCCGCCACCTGCTCGTCCAGCACGACCACCTGGACGAGGACGTCGAGGTCGTGCTGGAGCGCCCGATGATCGTCGACATCCGGCGCGGCACCGTGCGCCGCCTGCCGAAGGGCGAGCGGGTCGCCGGCTGGACCACCGAGGGGCTCGCCCTGGTGACCGACCACCCCGCCCGCGACCTGCCCGGCTATGCCACCTCTGCCGCGTACGTGATCCGCTCCCCCGGCGGCCGGGTGGTGCGGCGCTTCACCGTACCCGGCAACCTGGCCCACGGCCTGCCGTCACCGTCGGCCCGCACGCTGGCGACGCTCGCGAAGGAGATCGCCCCGCACGACGTGGTCAGCACCGGCATCCTGCTGACCGGCACCGGAAACGGAAAGACCCTCCGCACGGTCGTGCC
This sequence comes from Nonomuraea sp. NPDC049486, assembly GCF_040676925.1. NCBI lineage: Bacteria > Bacillati > Actinomycetota > Actinomycetes > Streptosporangiales > Streptosporangiaceae > Nonomuraea > Nonomuraea sp. NPDC049486. Next base: position 165,580 of record NZ_JBFAPV010000001.1, on the reverse strand, counting down.
GCGACTCCCGGAGGGCCTGCGGGCCGACGCCCTCATCCGCTGGGAAGGTGAGGACGCCCTGCTCGTCCGCGCCGAAGACCGACACGGCAAGATCTCCTACCACGTCGTGGACCTCGCCACCGGGGCCGCACGGGACCTCCGCGTCGCCATGGCAGCCGTCTCCGACTACCTGCTCGCCCCGGCTGAGCTCTCGGTGCTGATCGGGTCGGTCCGCTAGTAGGCCAGCGCCTTCGCCTTGTACGAGGCGCGCAGGAACGGGTTCTTGAACTTCGGGTACGCGATCGTCGACGGGTCGCCGTCGGAGGTGTAGCGCATGTCGGGGTTGGCCTTCAGCCAGTCGAGCCAGGCCGTCGAGCAGAACTGCGCGCAGTCGCCCTTCTTGTCCATCGCCCTGATGCGCGGGATGCCCAGCGCGTCGAACGACTTGCTGAACGGCGACGCCGCAGGCGTGTAACCGGCCAGGAAGACGCCCTGGTGGTGGTACGACTTGCCGCGCGCCGCCCACTCCTTCTTGCGCGGCTGCACCCCGTACGGGAGCGCGATCGTCACCGGCTTGACCCCGGCCAGCTCGTTGATCTCCTTGCCGATCGAGCCGATCTGCTCCTCCACCTGGTCGTGCGTGCGGGCGCGCAGGTTGTAGTGGTCGCGGGTGTGGTTGCCCAGGTCGAAGCCGTTCGACTTGAGCCACAGCAGCGTCTGCGCCTGCTCCTCGCGCACGTGCTTGCCGAACATGTCGCGGGTGATGTAGAAGGTCGCGACCGGGCGGAACCCGGAGTGCTTGGCGGCCACCTCGCGCATGATGGCGACGGCGGTGTTCGCCTTGGGCGTGCCCATCGCGTCCAGCGTGAGCTGGGACGGGGAGGAGTCGTCGAAGGTGAGCACCACCGGGTGCTTGCCGGCCGGGATGTCGATCTTCCCGGTGACGAACTCGGCCGCGGTGACCGGCACGTAGTTCTCCTTGGCCAGCCGTTCGAGCTCGGTGCGGAACTGGGCGGGCGTGCGGTCGTCGGTGGTCCCCGGCTTGTCGACGATCCGGTGGTACATGAGAACCGGGACCTGGCCCAGCTCGTTGGCCTTGACGGCCGCGGCCGCCTTCGCCTGGGCGGCCTTGAACAGCTGCTGCTTGGCGGCGCTGTCGGCCTTGGCGTCCTTCACCTGGGTGACCGGCTCGGAGCCGCACCCCGACACGATCACGGCGACCGCGACCGCACCCACGCCACCGATGAAACGCAGTCGCATTCGAACCCCCCGAGACGCGCACGACTGTTATGGAGGGCTCTTACCCAGCTGATCAACCGCGGCGCACCAAGGGATCGTCCGGGAAGCGGAAAGGGCCGCCCGGAGGCGGCCCTTCACGTGAGACGGCGGTCAGGCCATCTTCTTCTTCAGGTTCTCGTCCAGGGCCGCGAGGAAGTCCTGGGTCGTGAGCCACGCGGCGTCGCCGCCGACCAGGAGCGCGAGGTCCTTGGTCATCTGGCCGCCCTCGACCGTCTCGATGCAGACCCGCTCCAGCGTGTCGGCGAACTCGGTCACCGCGGGGGTGTTGTCGAGCTTGCCGCGGTGGGCGAGGCCACGGGTCCACGCGAAGATCGAGGCGATCGGGTTGGTGGAGGTGGGCTTGCCCTGCTGGTGCTGGCGGTAGTGGCGGGTCACGGTGCCGTGCGCCGCCTCGGCCTCGACGGTGCGGCCGTCGGGGGTCATGAGCACGGAGGTCATCAGGCCGAGCGAGCCGAAGCCCTGCGCCACCGTGTCGGACTGGACGTCGCCGTCGTAGTTCTTGCACGCCCAGACGTAGCCGCCCTCCCACTTGAGCGCGGCGGCGACCATGTCGTCGATCAGGCGGTGCTCGTAGGTGATGCCGGCCTTCGCGAAGTCGTCCTTGAACTCGCTCTCGAACACCTCGGCGAAGATGTCCTTGAAGCGCCCGTCGTAGGCCTTCATGATCGTGTTCTTGGTCGACAGGTAGACCGGGTAGTTGCGGTCCAGGCCGTAGCGCATGGAGGCGCGGGCGAAGTCGCGGATCGACTCGTCCAGGTTGTACATCGCCATCGCGACGCCCGAGCCCGGGAAGTCGTACACGTCGAGCTCGATCGGCTCGGAGCCGTCCTTCGGGGTGAAGGTGAGGGTGAGGGTGCCCTCGCCCGGCACCTTCAGGTCGGTGGCGCGGTACTGGTCGCCGAAGGCGTGACGGCCGACGACGATCGGCTTGGTCCAGCCCGGCACGAGCCGCGGCACGTTGGACATGATGATCGGCTCGCGGAAGATGACGCCGCCGAGGATGTTGCGGATCGTCCCGTTGGGGGACTTCCACATCTGCTTGAGGCCGAACTCCTCGACCCGCGCCTCGTCCGGGGTGATGGTGGCGCACTTGACGCCCACGCCGTGCTTCCTGATGGCGTTGGCGGCATCGATGGTCACCTGGTCGTCGGTGGCGTCACGGTGCTCGATGCCGAGGTCGTAGTACTTAAGGTCGATGTCCAGGTAGGGAAGGATCAGCTGGTCCTTGATGAACTGCCAGATGATCCGGGTCATCTCGTCGCCGTCGAGTTCGACGACCGGGCCCTCCACCTTGATCTTGGGCATGCGAACGGTTCCCCTTCATGAATGAATGCGTTGAGGCTATCGGACGCCTCGTCAGCGAGAGAAAAGGGACTCGATCAGGGCCTTCGCGGCCGGGTTGTCGAGCAGCAGCGAAGTCAGCACCAGCATGAACCCGGCCAGCCCGAGCGTGACCGCGTCCGCCTTCCGGCCGCGCACCGCGAGGGGCCCGCCGAATCCGGAGAAGCGCAGTGCGGCACCGATCATGATGACACCGCCCAGGGCGAATCCGCCCCAGCGCGGGTCGATCAGGAACACCAATCCCACGGCGACGGCCGCACCCGCCAGAATCAGCGGGTACGGCCCCCAGCCCTCGCGTTCGACGTCGTCACGCAGGCTCATCGCTCGTCGATCGGCTTCCACTTCTGGTCGGTCTCGCCGATGTACTCGCTGTCCGGGCGGATCAGCCTGTTGTCGGCGTGCTGCTCGATCACGTGCGCCGTCCAGCCGGACATGCGGCTGATCGAGAACACGGGAGTGAACAGGTCGGTCGGGATGCCAAGGTAGTGGTAAACCGAGGCCGCGTAGAAGTCGACGTTCGGATAGAGGCCCTTCTCCTCGAAGACGACCTCCTCCATCTCCTTGGACATCCGGTAGTAGGTGTCGTCGCCGGCCGACTCGGCCAGCTCCTGCGACATGCGGCGCAGATGGGTGGCGCGCGGGTCTTCGGTCTTGTAGACCCGGTGGCCGAAGCCCATGATCTTCTCGCCGGCACCGAGCTTGTCACGGACCGCCTGGGCGACGCCGGTCGGCGAGATCGACTCCAGGGTCTTCATGACCTGCTCGTTGGCGCCGCCGTGCAGCGGGCCCTTGAGCGTGCCGATGGCCGCGACGATGGCGGAGTGCATGTCCGAGAGGGTAGCGGCGCAGACGCGGGCGGCGAACGTGGAGGCGTTCATCGTGTGGTCGGCGTGCAGCACCAGGCAGGTGTCGAAGATCTCCACCTCGCGCTGGGAGGGGACGCGCCCGGTGATCTGGAACAGGAAGTTCGCCGCGGTGCTCAGGGAGGGGTCGGGATCGGGGGCGGTCGCGCCGGTGCGGGCCGCGTGGTAGCGGGCCACCAGCAGGGGCTGCTGGGCGGTCAGGCGGGCGGCCTTGCGCAGGTTGGCGTCGGGGGCGTTCGAGTCCTTGTCAGGGTCGTCCGCGCCGGACAGCGACACGTAGCTGCGCAGCGCCTCCATCGGTTTCTGTTTCTCGGCGATCTCGGAGATGTTCGCCGAGACCAGCTCGCCGAGGTCACGGCCGCGCACGAGGTCGTCGCCGTACTCCTGGAGCTCGGCGCGGTCGGGCAGCTTGCCTCGTTGCAACAGGTACGCGGTCTCCTCGAAGGTCGCGCGGCCGGCCAGATCGTGGATGTCGTATCCCCGGTAGAACAGCCGACCTGCTTTTCCGTCGATGTCGCTGAGCGCTGTGGACGCGGCGACGACGTCAGCCAGGCCTTTGGTGGGCTTGTCCGCCATGAGTGTTTCCTCCGCTTATCTTCGCCCGAAGTCTACCCGTGAGCAGGCAAAACCGTCCGCAGAGGTCCAGACCAATTTCACGCGCGATTCTGCTTTCGGCAAAGGCGATTCCGCATCCCCACGTTTGGGTAAGCCGGAGCTGTAGTAAGAGTTACGGCGGGCTACCTGGGGAGGAACTGCCGTGGAGGGGCCGTTCATACGCATCGAGGACACAGGCGAGGTGATCCCGTTGCGCCCCGAGATCACGACGGTGGGAAGGGGCCGCGGTGTCGACATCCGGCTCACCGATCCCAGCGTCTCTCGGCTCCATGCCGAATTCGTCAGGCGAGGGCCTTACCTGTACGTCGTTGACCTGGGCCTGTCCCGCAACGGCACACGGGTGAACGGCAGGCCGATCGCCCGGAGGGTGCTCGACGACGGCGACGTCGTCTCGTTCGGGGCCGCGCGAGGACGGGTCGGCGGAGTCCCCCGTGAGGACTTCGCGCCCGAAGTGGAGCTCCGCAGGGCGGCGGCGCCCGAGCTGACCAGGCGCGAGGTCGACGTGCTCACCTCGCTCTGCCGGCCGGCCCTGTCGGATGAGGCGTTCGTCGCTCCGGCCACCGCGCGGGAGATCGCCGACGACCTGGTCGTGACCGAGGCCGCGGTCAAGCAGCACCTGCTGCGGCTTTATCAGAAGTTCAGGATCCCCGAAGGCACCAACCGGCGCACGCGACTGGCCAACGAGGTCGTCGCGCTCGGCCTGGTGCGTCCGACCCCCGTGGTTCCCCCGCAGCGGGCGGGCACCACCGCGGAGCCGTCAGCGGCGGGCCGCAGGGCTTCCTGAGAAGCGGATCGCGACCGGGGCTTCGGCGAGGGGTTCCGGCAGCGTCAACGGACCGGAACCCGGCGTGATCGTGCCCAGGATCCGGGCGCCCGACGCGCCCGTGCACCCGGGCACGGTCGCCGCCAGGCCGTGTGCGGTGAGCCAGCCGAACAGCGAGAAGGCGATCGCCTCCTTGCTGTCGGCCGGCACCCCGAGTTCGTCGCTGGTCAGAAACCTGACCGGCGTCGCGCGCAGGCGGAGCATGCTCATCAGCGCGGGGTTGCGGGCGCCTCCGCCCGACACGATCACGGTGTCGAGCCGGTGCCTGCGGATCTCCGCGGTGACCGTCTCGGCGGTCAGCGCCGTCAGCGTCGCCACCAGGTCCGTCAGGGGCAGCTCCGCCTTCACGTAGTCCGGCGTGAACAACTCCTTGCCGGTGGACTTCGGCGGCTCCTGGAGGTAGTAGGGGTCCGCGAGCAGCCGGTCGAGCAGGTCCCGGTCGACCGTGCCCGCCGACGCCAGCGCGCCGTCCCTGTCGTACGGCGGCGCGGCGGCGTCGATCAGGGCGCAGCCCGGCCCGGTGTCGTAGGCCAGCGGAGGCTCGCGCACGGTCAGGTTGGCGATGCCGCCCAGGTTGAGCGCGCCGGTGCGACCCGGCAGCCCCGCCATGAGCAGCAGGTCGAGATACGACACCAGGGGCGCGCCCTGGCCTCCGGCGGCCACGTCGCGCGCCCGTACGTCCGACACGACAGGAACGCCGGTGCGCTCGGCGATCCAGGCCGGCTGGCCGAGCTGCAGCGTGCCGCGCACCCGGCCGTCCTCCACCCAGTGGAACAGGGTCTGGCCGTGCGAGCAGACCAGCTCGCAGGGCGGCGCTCCGGCGGCGGCGCCGGCGAACGCCTGCCCGATCAGCGTGTCCAGGGCGCACACCTCGCCCAGGTCGACGCGGTGGGGCGGCAGCGCGGCCCGGATGCGGGCTCTCAGCTCCGGCTCGTACGGCCGTTCGCCCGTGTGCTCGATCCTGCCGGTGAGCACGCCGGCGTCGAGCGTCCAGTCCACGACGGCGCTGTCGATGCCGTCGTGGGACGTGCCCGAGATGAGGCCGAGAACCCGCATGATCTCAGATCACCGGGAACCCGTTGCTGGGCTTGCTGGTCCGGTTGGCCCGGTCGACCGCCACCACGTGGTAGTGGTCGCCGCGCTTGCCGTCGGGGTCCTGCCAGACCACCTGCCGGTCGCCGGGGACGACCGCGACCAGGTGGCGGGCGTCGGCGAACTGCGCGTCCCGCGCCCTGCCGGGGAAGCGGAAGATGGCGAACTGGAACGGCTCCTGCCTACCGGTCGCCACCGCGCGCACCTCGACCCCGCCGCGCTTGCGCAGCGCGTAGGCGAGCACGGGACGGTTCGGCGCCTTGCCCGTCGCCAGCCTCGGCAGCACCGGGGCGAGCGCGGGCCGGACGTAGTGGTCGGCGACGGCGGTGCTCACCGACGCGATCCGGTCCTGGCGCAGGTCGTTGGCGTTGTACCAGATGTCGCCGCTGATCTGCGGGTGGTCGCGGTTGAGCGTGAGGTGGTCGGACAGCTCCTTCGGGTCCTGCCACTCGGGCGCCTGCGCGGGGTCGCCCGCCTTGTACGCGGCCTGCCCGATCCACAGCATCGTCTTCGTGCCGTCGGCCACGTCGGACCACCAGGGCACGAGCTTGGAGTAGTCGGCCGGCGGCTGGCCGATGTACCAGTAGAGCTGCGGCGCGATGTAGTCGAGCCAGCCCTTCTTGACCCAGCCGCGGGTGTCGGCGTGCAGGTTGTCGTACGACTGGCCGCCGTTGGTCTCGGAGCCGAGCGGGTCGGTGCCCTTGTTGCGCCAGATGCCCGACGGGCTGATGCCCCAGGCGGCCTCCGGCTTGACCTCGCGGACCCGCTGCTGCATCTCGGAGACCATCAGGTCGACGTTGTTGCGCCGCCAGGCCGCCAGATCGGGGAAGCCCGCGCCGTACTTGGCGAACTCCTCGGCGTCGTCGAAGGCCGTGCTGTTGGTCGGGTAGAAGTAGTCGTCGAAGTGCAGGCCGTCGATGTCGTAGCGGGCCAGCGCGTCGAGCATCGCGTCCTGGCAGAACTTCCGCACCTCCGGCATGCCGGGGTTGTAGTAGAGCTTGCCGCCGAACGGGAGGATCCAGTCGGGGTTCTTGCGTCCGGGGTGGTCGGGGTGCAGCTGGTTCGGGTCGTCCTGCATCGACACGCGGTACGGGTTGAACCAGGCGTGGAAGGCCAGGCCGCGCTTGTGCGTCTCCTCGACGGCGAACCCGAGCGGGTCGTAGCCGGGGTCCTGCCCCTGCACGCCGGTGATCCAGTGCGACCACGGCTCGAACGGCGACGGCCAGAACGCGTCGGCGGTCGGCCTGATCTGCATGAACACCGAGTTGAGCTTGCGCTGCTCGGCCAGGTCGAGCCAGGCCAGATACTCGGCCTTCTGCTCCTCGACGCTCAGGCCCTGCGTGGAGGGCCAGTTGATGTTCACCACGGACGCGATCCACATGCCGCGCATCTGGCGGAGCGGGGGAACGTACTCGGCGGACGCGAAAGCGGGCAGGGGAACCGCCGTGGCGGCGGCGGCAAGGGCGAGACCCTTCAGGAGAGTCCTTCGGCTGGGCATGGGGGGTGGCCTCCCGGAAGCGGTTGTGTCGAGGGCGACGATGACAGAAAATTACCTTCAGTTCAACAACCGTGAAGGAAAATGCCGCATGACCCCAGACCTGTCCCGCCTGGCCATGACCGTGCTCCAGCCGGGGTACGCGGGAGCCTCGCTTCCCGACTGGATGCGCGGGGCGCTCGATCAAGGGCTCGGCGGCGTCGTGCTGTTCGCGCGCAACCACCCGCTCGACCGGGCCGCCCGGCAGATCCGCGCGCACAGCCCGGACGCGATCGTCGCCGTCGACGAGGAAGGCGGCACCATCACCCGCTTCGAAGTCGAGCACGGCAGCTCCGTCCCCGGCAACCGGGCGCTCGGCGTGGTCGACGACGTGAAGCTGACCGAACGCGTCGGCCGGCAGCTCGGCCGCATGCTCGCCGGCGCCGGCGTCACCCTCGACTACGCGCCGACCGCCGACGTGAACGCCAACCCGGCCAATCCCGTCATCGGCGTCCGCTCCTTCGGCCCGGACCCGGACCTGGTGGCCCGCCACACCGCCGCCTACGTGGCCGGAGTCCAGGGCGCCGGCGTGGCCGCCTGCGCCAAGCACTTCCCCGGCCACGGCGACACCACCACCGACTCCCACCTGGCGCTGCCCACCGTGCACGCCTCCCGCGACCTGCTCGCCGAACGCGACCTGCCGCCGTTCCGCGCCGCCGTCGAGGCCGGCGTGCGGTCGATCATGTGCGGCCACCTGCTCGTGCCCGCCCTCGACCCGGACCTGCCCGCGACACTCAGCCGCGCCGCCCTCACCGAGCTCCTGCGGGGCGAGCTCGGCTTCGACGGCATGCTGGTCACGGACGCCATCGAGATGCGGGCGGTCGCCGCCATGCTCGAGCCCGGCGAGATCGCCGTACGCGCCCTCGCCGCCGGCGCCGACGCCGTCTGCGCCGGCCACGTCACCGAGGACGGCCTGTACGCGCTACGCGACGCCATCGTCGAGGCCGTCCGCTCCGGCGCGCTGCCCGAGGAACGCCTCGCCGAGGCCGCCGCCCGCGTCCGCGCCGTCTCCGCCTGGTACGCCGGCCAGGCCGCGCTCCGCGCCCAGGCACTCGCCGAACCGGACGACCCCGCCGGTCTCGAAGCCGCCCGCGCCGCCCTCACCGTCACCGGCGCCGCCCGGCTCACCGGCCCGCCGCTCGTGGTCGAGGTCAACACCCGTCACAGCCAGGCCGTCGACCAGGTCAACCCGACCGGCGTCACCGCCGCCCTGGCCGCCGCGCTGCCCGGCACCCGCCGCGTCCCGCTGGAGCCCGGCGCCGCGCTCCCGCCCCTCGGCACCGGCCCCGCCGTCCTCGTCGTGCACGACGCCGCCCGCCACGCCTGGGTACGCGAGCGCATCGAGCAGGCCGTACGGGAGCGTCCCGACATCGTCGTCATCGACACCGGCATCCCGGCCGAACCCGCCGGCGCCGCCCACCTCGCCACCCACGGCATCTCCCGCGTCTCCGCCCAGGCGGCGGCCGAACGGCTGACCTCGTGACCGGCACCACCGAACCGGCCAACCCGGTCGCCGCGGTCCGCGCCGTCCTGCCGTCGCTCACCCCCGCGGCCCAGGCCATCGCCCGCATCATCCTGGACGACCCCGGCCTCGTCGTGCGCAGCACCATCACCGAGTTCAGCACGGTGTCGGGCACCAGCGAGGCGACGATCGTCCGTACCGCCAGAGCGCTCGGCTTCACCGGCTACTCGCAGCTGCGCTTCGCGCTGGCCGCCGCCGTCGCCAAGGAGCCCGAACGGCTCGTCCCCGGCGACCTCGCCCCCGACGACCCGCTCACCGACGTCATCGCCAAGGTCGCCCGCGCCGAGTCCGAAGCCCTCGCCGACACCGCCGCCCAGCTCGACCCGGACCGGCTCGACGAGGTCGTCACCGCCATCGTCGGCGCCCGCCGGGTCGACGTCTACGGCGTCGCCGCCTCCGGCCTGGTGGCCGCCGACATGTCGCAGAAACTCCTGCGGATCGGGCTGTCGAGCCACCCGTTCAGCGACGCCCACCTGGCGTTGACGAGCGCCGCCCTGCTCAAACCCGGGGACGTGGCGGTGGCGATCAGCTGCAGCGGCGAGACGCCGGACGTCCTCGTCCCGGCCCGCACGGCGGCCGAGACGGGGGCGCTGCTGGTCGCCATCACCAACAACCCGCGCTCCTCCCTGGCCGCGCTCGCCCACCACACCCTGGTGTCGGCGGGCAGGGAGACCGCGTTCCGGCCCGGCGCGCTGGCCAGCCGGATCAGCCAGCTGCTGATCGTGGACTGCATCTTCGTGGGGCTGGCGCAGCGGACCTACGACAAGGCGGACGCGGCCATCCGCGCCACCCGCCAGGCCACCGACCGCTACCGTCAACGCACGTGACCCGTCTGCCGGCCCGCTGGTCAGCTCGTGTCCCTTTTCGCCGGAGAGGCGAGCGAGGACAGGTCGCCTTCGATCTTGGCGGCCGTGGCCAGCAGCGGCGGGAGGAGCGTGCGTCTGGCCTGCTGGAGGGTGGTGCGGCTGGCGTGGGTGGAGACGTTGACGGCCGCGACGACCGCCCCGGAGCGGTCCCGGATCGGGGCGGCGATCGAGCGGAGGCCCTCCTCCATCTCCTGGTCGACCATGGCCCAGCCCTGCTCGCGGATGCCGTCCAGCTCGTCGCGCAGCGCCGACGGGACGGTGATGGTGCGGGAGGTCAGGCGGCGCAGGTCGGCCTGGTCCAGGTAGGCGTCGAGGTCCGCCGGGGGTAGACCGGCCAGGAGGACACGGCCCATGGAGGTGCAGTAGGCGGGGAAGCGGGTGCCGATGCTGATCGACACGCGCATGATCCGGGCCGTGGCGACGCGGGCCACGTACACGACGTCCTCGCCGTCCAGCACCGCGACGGAGGCGGACTCGTGCACCTCGGCGGCCAGGCGTTCCAGGTGGGGCGCGGCGACCTCGGGCAACGACAGGCTGGACAGGTAGGCGTACCCGAGCTCCAGGACACGCGGCGTGAGGGAGAACAGCCGCCCGTCGGTGCGCACGTAGCCGAGGTCGGCGAGCGTGAGGAGGAAACGGCGCGCTGCGGCGCGGGTGAGGCCGGTCGCGCGGGCCACCTCGCTCAGCGTCAGCCGGGGGGCGGTGGCGCTGAAGGCGCGGATCACGGCCAGGCCGCGGGCCAGCGACTGCACGTGTTCGACCATGAGGTTCCCTTGACACCGGCGGGCAGAGGCGCAGCTCTCCGAAATGTTCGGCTAGTGAATAAGTGTACGCATGCCGAACACGCCTCACGGTGGCGGGCTAGCGTCCGCTGCCGGAGATGATGCCGCTGTAGGAGCCGAGCACCTCGACCTGGGCGGGTTCGGCGGTCTTCGGCGGGATGTGCGCGACGACCTGGATCAGCGCGGTGGACTTCATGTAGGTGTAGAACTTGCCGCGCAGGAACCCGTTGTTCTTCTGGAAGACGTACTTGCGCCCCGGCCCCTGGTGCACGTCGTAGCGGATGGTCCGTTGGAGGGTGGTGAAGGCGAGCGCCCCGCCGTCAGCCGTGCGCAGGGCGTAGGAGGGATACGCCGTGGCCGGGCGGGCGCTCTCGACGACCTTGGCGTACTCCTTCATCTTGACGCGGTTGGACGCGGCGCCGGTGGTGAGCCGGTCGGCCGCGAAGCGGGTCCTGGACGCCGCGGTGCCCTTGTTCACCAGGTGGGCGGCGTAGCTCTTGGCGAACGCGGCGGGCGACATCATCAGCCCGGCGGCGTCGGAGTGGGCCACCTCCTCGGCCGTTCCCGAGGCGTCCGCGACGATCTCGGGGAGTTCGGCGGCCTTGCCCTCGAAGACGTCGGGGGCGTACACCTGCTTCCAGGACTCTCCGTCACGGGTGAACAGCAGGTAGGTCGGCTCCTTGGCGGTCCCGGTCTTGCCCTTCCAGTGCGTCGTGGCCAGGAACCAGCGTCCCTCCTGGCCGACGGGCACGGTGTGGACCGGTTCGGTGTAGCCGAACGGCTGGTAGGCGGCCTGGCGACCGCCCAGCTTGCGGACGGAGGCGTAGCCCGCCTTGTCGATGGCCAGGCTGGAGCCGCCTTCGTAGCCCGCGAGCAGCTTGTCGCTCACGGCCTTGTTGGCGGCGTTGTTGCGCTTGACGTAGTCCTCCAGGACCGAGGCCACCTCCTGGGCGGTGACGGGCGCGGCCGCGGGTGTCGGGGTGCCGGTGGCCGCCGTGGACGGCGCCTGCTCCGAGCCCGCCCCCGGCAGGACGGAGCATCCTGCCAGAGCCAAGCACCCGACCATCCACACAAATCTCCGCATCTAAACCGCCTCACGATATTTCTGGACTAAAGCGGCCAAAGATATCAACAGCGGTTGTCGAACGTACGAAGAACCCAGCCTCGGACCCCGTACGAGCCCCTAGGCGTGCAGCCGCTCGGCCGCCTCCACGACGTTGGCCAGCAGGAGGGCGCGGGTCATCGGGCCCACGCCGCCGGGGTTGGGGGTGAGGAAGCCCGCGACCTCGGCCACGTCGGGCGCCACGTCGCCGGCGATCTTGCCGTTGACCCGGGAGACGCCGACGTCGAGCACGGCGGCGCCCGGCTTGACCATGTCCTTGGTGATCAGGCCGGGCACGCCCGCGGCCGCCACCACGATGTCGGCGCGGCGCACGTGGCCGGCCAGGTCCTGGGTGCCGGTGTGGCAGAGGGTCACGGTGGCGTTCTCGCTGCGCCGGGTCAGCAGGAGGCCGAGCGAGCGGCCCACGGTGATGCCCCGGCCGACCAGGGCCACCTCGGCGCCCTTGATCGGGACCCCGTACTCCTGGAGGAGCAGCACGATGCCGTGCGGCGTGCAGGGCAGCGGCGCGTCGACCATGTGGACCAGGCGGCCGAGGTTGACCGGGTGGAGGCCGTCGGCGTCCTTGGCCGGGTCCATGCGCTCCAGCAGGGCCATGGTGTCGAGGTGTTTGGGCAGCGGGAGCTGGACGATGTAGCCGGTGCACTCGGGTGAGGCGTTGAGCTCGTCGACGGCGGCCTCGACCTCGGCCTGGGTGGCGGTGGCCGGCAGGTCGACGCGGATGGAGGCGATGCCGACCTCGGCGCAGTCGCGGTGCTTGCCCGCGACGTAGATCTGGCTGCCGGGGTCGTCGCCGACGAGGACCGTGCCGAGCCCGGGGGTGATGCCGCGCTCTCTGAGGGCGGACACCCGGGCCGTGAGGTCTGCCTTGATCTTCGCCGCGGTGGCCTTGCCGTCGAGTCTGACTGCGCTCATGCTTCCAATCCTTCCATGGCTCCGCCGGCGCGCGTTTCCCGGCCGATGACATCGTTGTCATGGACCCACGGAAGGCATAGTGTGGCCGTCGCCGGTCTGGGTGTTAGGGGTTGATTTGTCTGTTCGCCTGCTGTCCGCGGAGCCGACCGATCTGTTCGTGGGGCCGGCGGACCGGCCACGCCAGGTGCTGAAGGTCACCGTCGCGCGGGACGGACGCGAGGCCGCGCTGGAGGTGCGCGGCGACGGCGTGCGCGGGCACGCGACCGTGCCCGCCGGGGACGGACCGGTCACGCTGGAGGTGCCGCTCGACGCCGAGACGCCGCCGGGCGCGGTGGTGCCGTGCGTGGTGACCCTGGAGGGCGAGACGCTGGACGTGACCGTGACGGCCGAGTCTCCCGGCTGGACCATGTTCATGGTCTCCCACTTCCACTACGACCCGGTCTGGTGGAACACCCAGGCCGCCTACACCAGCCCGTGGGAGCTGCTGGCCGCCGACGCGACCACCAGACCGCTCTGGGAGTTCAACGCGTTCGCGCTGGTCGAGGCGCACATCGAGCTGGCCCTGCGGGACCCGGACTACCGGTTCGTGCTGGCCGAGGTCGACTATCTGAAGCCGTTCCTCGACACCCACCCCGAGCGCCGCGCCGACCTGCGCGCCCTGCTCGCCGAGGGCCGGGCCGAACTGGTCGGCGGCACGTACAACGAGCCCAACACCAACCTGACCGGAGCCGAGACCACCATCAGGAACCTCGTCCACGGCATCGGCTACCAGCGCGACATCCTCGGCGGCGACCCGCGCACCGCCTGGCAGCTCGACGCGTTCGGGCACGACCCGCAGTTCCCCGGCTACCTGGCGGCGGCCGGGCTGACCGGGAGCGCGTGGGCGCGCGGGCCGTTCCACCAGTGGGGGCCGATCGACAAGAACTTCGGCGCGGCCGGGAACGACGCCACCCTGATGCAGTTCCCCAGCGAGTTCGAGTGGATCGCGCCGTCCGGGCTGGGGGTGCTGACGCACTACATGCCCGCCCACTACTCGGCCGGCTGGTGGATGGACTCGGCGCCGACGCTGGAGGCCGCCATGGCGGCGGTGTACGAGTTGTACCGGTCGCTCAAGCCCGTCGCCGCCACCCGGAACATCCTGCTGCCTGTCGGCACCGACTACACCCCGCCGAACAAGTGGGTGACCGAGATCCACCGTGCCTGGAACGCGCGGTACGTGTGGCCGCGGTTCGTGTGCGGGACGCCTCGGGACTTCCTGGACGCGGTTCGTACCGAAATTTCGGCCTTAAGCCCGCAATCACGGGACATGAACCCGATCTATACCGGCAAGGACGTCTCCTACATCGACACCAAGCAGGCCCAGCGGGCCGCCGAGGTGGCGGCGCTGGACGCCGAGCGGCTCTCGGCGCTCGCCGCGCTGCTGGGGCTGGGCCGCTACCCGCACACCGCGCTGGACAAGGTGTGGCGGCAGCTCGCGTACGGGGCGCACCACGACGCGATCACCGGCTCCGAGTCCGACCAGGTCTACATCGACCTGCTGACCGGCTGGCGCGAGGCGTACGACCTGGCGGCGGACGCCCGCGACCGGGCGCTCGACGCGCTGATGGGCCGGGTGGCGGTGGACGGGCGCAGCGTCGTGGTGACGAACACGCTGCCGTTCGCCCGCGACGGCCTGGTGCGCGTGCGCCTCGGGCCCGGACTGCGCGTCGCCGACCCGGCGGGCGTGGAGATCCCGGCGGTCTCAGAGCACGGCACGCTGACGTTCACGGCCAGGGACGTGCCCGCGACGGGCTGGCGCACGTACCGGGTCGTCGAGGGCCGGGCCGACCCGTGGCAGGACCTGCCCGGCACGACCATCGAGAACGAGCGCTGGCGGGTCGTCGCCGACCCCGCCAGGGGCGGCGCGCTGGCCTCCGTCACCGACCTGGCCACCGGCCGCGAACTGCTCACCGGCCTGGGCAACGAGCTGCGCCTGTACGAGGAGTACCCGCAGCACCCGGACATGGGCGAGGGGCCGTGGCACCTCATGCCCACCGGCAGCTCCCTCGGGTCAGGCGACGCCCCGGCGGATTCCGTACGGGCCGAGACCTCCCCCGTCGGGCAGCGGATCATCGTCACCGGGCAGGTGGGCGAGGTCGCGTACGAGCAGGTCGTCACCCTCCTGGCGGGCTCCGACCGGGTGGACCTCACCACCCGCGTGGTCGACTACACCGGCGCCGACCGCCTGCTCAGGGTCCGGTTCCCGGCGCACGTCGAGGGCGCGCTGCCGGTGTCGGACGTGGCGGGCGCCGTCGTGGGGCGCGGCTTCGCGCTGCCGGACGTGGACTCGGCCGAGCACCCGTGGACGCTCGACAACCCGGCCAACACCTGGTTCGGCCTGTCCTCCACCGCCCGGGTGGACCTCGGCCCGGCCGGCGCGCGGGCGATCGGCGTGGCCGAGATCGTGGTGCCCGGCCCTTCGGACGCGCCGCGGGCCCGCGAGCTCGTCGCGGCGCTGGCCCGGGTGGGCGTCACCGCCACCACCTCCACCGCCTCGGGCACCCGGTACGGGTGGCTGCACGTGGACTCGAACCTGCCGGACACGCGCATCGTCCTCGGCGGGCCGGACACCAACCCGGTCGCCGCCGAGCTGCTGTCCCGCTGCGACCCGGTCTTCTCCGAGGCGCTCACGTCGGGCGCGCGGCGCGTGTGGGTGCCCGCCGAACGGCCGCTGGCCGAGGTGTGGCGGCCCAGCGCGGACCTGCGCGACCTGCGTTCCCTGCCCGCCCTCATCGTCGCCGGGCCGGTGGACGAGCTGGTGGACGACCTGGCCGGCGCCGTCATCCCGGCCGTCTGCCCGGCCGGTTCCGAACGGCTCGACGACCGGACGGTGGCGCTGCTGGCGTACGGGCTGCCGGGCTTCGCGGTGGACCCGTCGGGGGCTCTGCACCTGTCGCTCATGCGGTCCTGCACGGGCTGGCCCTCCGGCGTCTGGCTCGACCCCCCGCGCCGCACCGGCCCCGACGGGTCGGCGTTCCAGCTCCAGCACTGGACCCACGAGTTCTCGTACGCCCTCGTGGCCGGACCCGGCGACTGGCGGGCGAACCGGCTCCCCTCCTCGGGCCAGGAGTTCACCACCCCACTGCTGCCCCGCGTGGTCGCCCCGGCGAACAGACCTCCGACTCACACGACCAACCCAGCAAGCGAGCCACCGCACGCGACGGACAGGCTGCTGATGGGCGCGACCGGTCCGGCGGGAGTGGCGCCACACGCGGGCGCGTCCCCGCCGCACGCCACGGACGGGCCGCTGATGGGGGCGAGTGGTCCGGTGCTACCGCAGGTGTGCTCGTTGCTGCGCGTGGAGCCTGCTCGTGACGTGCTCCTGGGCACGCTCAAGGCCACCGGCAACCCGCACGCCCACGGGCGCGCCCGTCTCGCCGCCGAGACGGTCACCCTGCGCCTGGTGGAGGCCACTGGGCTCGGCTCTGAGGCCAAGGTCCACTCCCCTCTTCTGCCCTCCGCTCTGACGCCCGCCGACCTGCTCGAACGTCCTCTCCCGCCGACAGCGCCCCATCCCGCCGCGGGAGGCTTCGACGGGTCGGTGCTGCCGAAGCGGGTGGGAGGTTCGAGGACGCGCCGGCCGCTCTTCGATCCCGAGGGGAACCACCCGGGGGCCGTGAGGCTGGGCGGGGCCGAGGTGGGCACGTTTCTGGTCGCCGCCGAGCCCATGGAGACGGGGCCCGAGCTGGGCGCGGTGAGAGAGACCGCGCAGCCGGTGTACGCGCGTTACTGGCTGCACAACAAGGGCCCGGCGCCGCTCGGCTATCTGCCGGTGTCGGTCACCCTGACTCCCGGCCTGGTCACCCCGGACGGGCCGTTCGAGGTGGACGTCGTCGTGTCGTCGCAGCTGACCGACGCGGCGCACGAAGGCGTCGTGGAGCTGCACGTACCCGATGGGTGGACGGTGCTGCCGGCGCGGCGGCCGTTCCGCGTCGAGCCAGGCGGGCACGTCCGGTTCCCCGCCACCGTCACCCCAGCACCCGGAAGAGGCCTGCACTTCGTGTCCGCGCGGACGGGCGTCGGCGGGCAGGTGATCGAGGACGTGGTCACGGTGGCGCTCGGCGACGCCCCCGAGCTGCCCGTGCCCGGCCCCGCGCCCGCCCCCGTCGACGCCGTCCGGGGCACCACGGCCGACGGGGCCCGGCCCACCGGCCTGTCGGTGACGACGCTCGCGGACGCGCTCACCCTCCGCCCCGGCGACCGCGCCGCTCTGACCGTACGGCTCGCGAACGGCACCCACGGAGAGATCCGGGGCGAGGGCCAGCTCGCCGCCCCGTGGGGGACGTGGGAGCTGCTCCCCTCGGTCATCAGGGGGTTCACGGTGGCCGCCGGAGGGACCTGTGACGTGACGTTCCCCGTGGAGGTCCCGCCGGACGCGGCGGCCGGGCACTTCTGGGCGCTGCCCAAGGTCATGTGGTTCGGCCGCTGCCAGTACGCCGCCACCGTCCGCCTGGAGGTGACCCGGTGACCGCCGTTCCTGCGGAGATCGGGTACATCGGTGACAGGCCCGTGGGGCGGGAGGCGCTCGACCGGCGGATCGCCGAGCTGCGGGCCGGGCCGTCACGCGCCGCGCTGCCCACGCCCGGCAGCGCCGAGGACCGCCAGCTGGCCCGGTGGCTGACCCAGGTGATCCTCACCGAGGCGCTGTGCGAGGACGAGGCCGCGCGCCTCGGGCTGGCCCCCGTGGACGGGCCGCCGCTCGACCGGATCGCCGCCGTCGAGCTGGGCTCCGTCAACGCCGCCGCCTATCACGGCAGCCCGTGGGTGCGCGCGATGTACCGGCACGTGACCGCCACCGCCGAGGTGCCCGCCGCCTGGCGTCCCTCCCCCGTACGGGACGAGCGGGAGACCCGCTACCTGGTGCTGCACGGGCTGTTCGAGGACCGGGAGACCGCCCGGACGGCCACCCCGGCCGACCTGGAACCGCTGGGCGCGGTCACCCTGGAGTCGCTGCCCGCCGCCCTCGCCGCTGCCCTGCGCTCCCGGCCTCCCGGAGAGATCACCGACCCCGTACGAGATGCCCTGGGCTGGCATGTCGCGGTGGCGGAGCGCTCGGAGCTGGACGTCGCGGCCCTCGACGGCGAGACGCCCGCTTCGGAGAGCGGCGCCGGGGCACCCCGGCTCGACGCGGCGCGGCGGCTCGCCTTCGCGCGGTGGATCGATGAGAAGCGGGCCGCGACGGTGCGGCTCGTGCCCGGACTTGAGCATCCTGGCGACCCTCGCCAGCCCGACAACCACCACAAACACTCATGAATCACGTACTTGCCATTGACATCGGCGGGACCAAGCTCGCCGCCGCGCTCGTGGACGCGAGCGGATCCGTGCTGCGTTCCGGCACCCGGCCCACGCCGGGGCAGGAGGTCATGGCCGCGCTGCGCGGCCTGATCGAGGAGGTGACCGAGGGCGGGCCGGAGCCCGGTGCCGTCGGGATCGGGTGCGCCGGGCCGCTGGACCTCGCCGCCGGGACCGTGAGCCCGGTGAACATGCCGAGCTGGCGCGGCTTCCCGCTCCGGGACGAGGTGCGGAAGCTGACCGGCCTGCCCACCGTGCTCGCCGGCGACGCGCAGTGCATGGCGCTGGGCGAGCACTGGCTGGGCGCGGGCCAGGAGACCCGCGCGCTGCTGGGCATCGTGGTCTCCACCGGCATCGGCGGCGGCCTGGTCGTCGACGGCACGCCACTGCTCGGCCCCACCGGGAACGCCGGACACGTCGGCCACATGAGCGTGGACCCGTACGGCGAGCGCTGCGAGTGCGGCGGACGCGGCTGCGTCGAGAGGTACGCGAGCGGCCCCAACATGGCCCGCTGGGCGCTGGAGAACGGCTGGACCCCCGGCCGGGCATCGACCGGCGACCCCGTGGTCGCGGACGCGCGGACGTTGGCGGGGGATGCCGCCGCGGGTGATCGCGTGGCGGTGGCCGCG
The DNA here is from genome assembly GCF_040676925.1 of Nonomuraea sp. NPDC049486. NCBI lineage: Bacteria > Bacillati > Actinomycetota > Actinomycetes > Streptosporangiales > Streptosporangiaceae > Nonomuraea > Nonomuraea sp. NPDC049486. The sequence continues at coordinate 146,869 of NZ_JBFAPV010000001.1, read as the reverse complement.
TTCGAGCGGGGGGCGCGGGCGCTGGCCGGGATGATCGCCTCGACGGCCGCCGCGGTCGAGATCACCACCGTGGTCGTCGGCGGGGGCGTCTCCCAGGCGGGGCCGGTGCTGTTCGGCCCGTTGGAGGCGGCGCTGGACGACGTCGGCGGGCTGGGGTTCGTCAGGGCCGTCGAGGTGTGGCCGACCACGCTGGGGGTGCGGGCCGGCCTCGCCGGGGCGGCCAAGCTGGCCTGGGACTACTCCCGCTCGGCGAGCTGAGCCTCACGGCGCTCGATGATCCTGCGGGTGAACGGGATCAGCTCCATGGCCCGGCCGCCGAGGTAGGCGCCGATGAAGGCCAGCAGGATGAGCACGAAAGGGCTGGTGGCGAATCCGTTCACGGCCAGGAGGACGTTCAGGGATGCGTCGAGCAGCGTCATGGAGACACTCCGAGGGGAATGAGACACGCAACGCGCATCAGATTAACCGGAAAAGCGGCATGCCGCCGCACTTTTCCGGCAAATCGGCGGCCCGGGGTCCGGGCCGCCGAGCCGTCGATCAGTGGAAGAAGTGCCGCGTGCCGGTGAAGTAGAGCGTGACGCCCGCCTTCTCCACCGCGTCGATGACCTCCTGGTCGCGTACGGAGCCGCCGGGCTCGACGATGGCCTTCACGCCGCCCTCGATGAGCACCTGCGGCCCGTCGGGGAACGGGAAGAACGCGTCGGACGCGGCAACCGCGCCCGTCGCGCGCTCGCCCGCCCGGCTGACCGCGAGGCGGCAGGAGTCGACCCGGTTGACCTGCCCCATGCCCACGCCCACGGTGGCGCCGTCGCTGGCCAGCAGGATCGCGTTGGACTTGACCGAGCGCGCGGCCCGCCAGGCGAACGCCAGGTCGGCCAGCATCTCCGGAGAGGCCGGCTCGCCCGCCTTGAGCTGCCAGGTGGACGGGTCGTCGCCGGCCGCGTCGACCCGGTCGACCTGCTGGACGAGCAGGCCGCCGTCGATCCGGCGGAACTCGGCCGCGTTGGCCGGGCCAGCGGGGCAGACCAGCAGGCGAAGGTTCTTCTTCCTGGTGAGGATCTCCAGCGCCTCGGGCTCGAACGCGGGCGCCACCACGACCTCGGTGAACACCTCGGCGATCTGCCGGGCCAGGGACGCCGTGACCGGCCCGTTGACGGCGATCACGCCGCCGTAGGCGGAGACCGGGTCGCACGCGTGGGCCTTGCGGTGCGCCTCGGCCACGTCGGCGCCGACGGCGATGCCGCACGGGTTCTGGTGCTTGATGATGGCCACGCACGGGTCGGTGAAGTCCCACGCGGCCCGCCAGGCGGCGTCGGCGTCGAGGTAGTTGTTGTAGGACATCTCCTTGCCGTGCAGTTGCTCGGCGTTGGCCAGCCCGTCCGCTCCCGAGGTGTAGAGGGCGGCGCCCTGGTGGGGGTTCTCGCCGTAGCGCAGCTCGGCCTTGCGCCGCCAGGTCGCGCCCATGAACGCGGGCCACTCCTCCTCGGCCGCGTACGCGCTGCCGAACCACGAGGCCACGGCCACGTCGTAGGCGGCGGTGTGGGCGTAGGCGATGCCCGCCAGCCGCTTGCGCTCGGCCTTGCTGAACCCGCCCTGCTCCAGCGCGGCGGACACCTCGCCGTAGAAGCCGGGGTCGACCACGACCGCGCAGGTGTTGTGGTTCTTGGCGGCGCCGCGGATCATGGCGGGGCCGCCGATGTCGATCTGCTCGACGCACTCCTCCGGCGATGCCCCCGAGGCCACCGTCTGCTCGAACGGGTAGAGGTTGACCACCACGAGCTGGAACGGGTCGATCTCCAGCTCCTCCAGCTGCTGCACGTGGTGCGGCTTGCCGAGGTCGGCGAGCAGCCCGGCGTGCACCCTCGGGTGGAGCGTCTTGACGCGCCCGTCGAGACACTCGGGGAAGCCGGTGAGCTGCTCGACCTTGGTCACCGGGATGCCGTAGGACGCGATGGCGGCGGCCGTGCCGCCCGTCGACACGATCTCCACCCCCGCACCGTCGAGAGCCCTGGCCAGCTCTTCCAGCCCCGACTTGTCGTACACGGCGATCAAGGCACGCCGGATGGCGATGCGGGTCACGAGTTTTCCCCTCCAATGTTGTTGCCGATGCGGACGACGCGTCCGCTGACCGTCCAGCCCTCGCGGACCATCCGGCCGACAGTGTCGACGAGCAGCCGGCGCTCGACGGTCTTGATGCGCTCGTGCAGCTCGGACTCGTCGTCGCCCGGCAGCACGCGCACGGCCTCCTGGGCGATGATCGGCCCGGTGTCGACGCCGGCGTCGGCCAGCATCACGGTGCAGCCCGTCACTTGGACCCCGTACGCGAGCGCGTCGCGCACGCCGTGAGCCCCCGGGAACGACGGCAGCAGCGCGGGGTGGGTGTTGACGACCGGGAACGAGTCCAGCGTCGGAGCGCCGAGAATCTTCATGAAGCCGGCCGAGATCACCAGATCGGGCTTGTGGGCCGCGATCTCCGCGGCGATCGCGGCATCCCAATCCTCACGATTCGGATAATCACGCAAATTTCGCACAAAAGTGGGTACGCCTGCGCGTGACGCCCTGGCCAAACCTTCGATCCCATCGCGGTCGGCGCCGACGGCCACCACGCGGGCCCCGTACGAAGGATCGGCGGAAGCGTCCAGCAGGGCCTGTAGGTTTGTTCCAGAGCCGGAGACGAGGACGACGAGCCGCCCAGCCTTAGACACGCACTCTCCCATGGACAATCGTGGGGTGGGGCTGCAAGCGTATCCGTTACTCGCCCGGTGACGCAGAGGAGGTCAGGTGTCGACACCGGTGCAAGCACCGGCCGGTCAGCAGCCCGCGGAGTCCGCGGGCCGCCGAGCGATCTGGTTGTCCATCGCAGCGCTGGCCATGACGTTCATGCTGCCGCTGGCCGGGCTGGTCATGGCGGTGTTCGCGCTCGTGGCCGGCATCCGCGCGCTCCCGCTGCTGAGAGGCGCGGGCAAACCCACCGGCGTGGCGTCGGGCGGCATCGCCGTGGCGACGGCCGCGCTGCTGCTCTCCGCCGGGGCCACCGGCATGCAGGTCTACCTGATGGACGAGAACTCCGCCTACCAGGAGTGCATGAAGGGCGCCGGCACGGTTCAGTCGCAGGGCGAGTGCTTCGTGCAGTTCAGGGAGGCGGCCGAGAAGAAGCTGCCGCCCGACGTGCTGGAGCTGCTCGGCGCGGCGCAGCCCTGATCAGTCGCGGTCCCAGGCGTACGGGTCCACGTAGATCACGTGGCCGCCCTTGTCGTCTGACTCGTCCACGATGTCCTTGCGGCTCCGCGGCGCCTCGTCCAGCGGGGCGCGCGGGCGCGCCTGGGCCAGGGTCTCGGCGGCGGCCGACGCGTGCTCGTCCTGCCAGTCGTCCCTGATGACCGGGATGGGCTGCGTGTCGGCCTCGGTGGCGTCCATCCAGTGGCCGGGCAGCGGGCGGGCGTCCGACTCGGCCAGCCCGACCTTGCTGGCCGCCCTGGCGATCGCCGCCCCCGCCTTCCGCACCGGCGCGGCGGCCTTGTCGAGCGGCGCGCGGGCCTTGCGGCTGAGCAGCAGCAGGTTGGTCACGCCGGCGGAGATGCCGGCGGCCACGCCCACCTCCAGCCCGACCGACAGGGCCACCTCCCACGCCGGCGGCCCGACGACCGTCAGCCTGCCGCCGCCGATCGGCCCGCCGGACAACGCGGCCAGCGCCGCCGCCACCAGCCCGGTCGTGACGCCGGTGAGGAAACCCCAGAGCGGCGCGGCCTCGTACGCGGGAGAGGGCGAGATCCTGGCGACCACGACGCCCGCCACCGCGCCCGCCGCGAACGGCAGCGCGATCACCGCCATCATCCAGACGGGCGCCGGGCCGCTGTCGGGCAGTGCGCCCAGCATCGGCAGGCTCGGCACCGTGCCGAGCTGCACGCCCGTCGGCGCGACCAGCGTGTCCGCGCCGACCGCGAACCCCGGCCCGGCGATGTAGGACAGCCCCCAGATGACCACGTTGAACAGGTAGAGCAGCTGCACCAGCAGGAGCAGCACGCCGCCCACGAACCCCGGCGCGAGCACGTCGGACAGCTCCCGCACCTGGTCGAAGTTGAGCACGATGGCGACCAGCACGAGCACCAGCCCGGCCGCGAGCATGATCGCGGTGGCCACCGCCGTGCCGACGGTCACCGCCCGCACCCGCTCGGGCAGCAGCCTCGGCATCACCCGCCACGGCCCGATCGTTCGCGCGACGGCGAGCGTGCCGGCCAGGAAGGCCAGGAGGAAGTGGCTGATCAGCGCCTCGCCGATGGACGGCTTGGTGAGGTCGTTGGTGGTGGCCAGCGCGATGCCGCCGGCCAGCATGGCATAGGGGGCCGCGAGCGAGACGCCCGCCTGCACGACCAGCACGAGCTGGGCCCGGCGCCGCGCGTTGGCCTTCTCCTTCGGGCTGTTCTTCGGCAGCCGGGCCGGCAGCCGCAGCCGCAGGTCGGCGTCGCGGGCCATCCACCGCCCCGCCTTGTAGAGCAGCAGGGCGGGCAGCACCATCAGGCCCAGGGGCAGAAGCCCGACCCGGCCGCCGGGGATGTCGAAGCCCGCGTGGTGGGCGGCCAGCCAGATCTGCGCGGCCGTGCGGAACACGCCGGGCAGCCCCTGGCCGAGCGCGCCGCGCGGGGCGGCCATCCAGCCGACGATGGTGAGCGTGGTGAGGACGGCGAGCCCGGCACCCAGCGCGATGGCGGCGGCGAGCATGCCGGACACGGGCAGGGGCCGGCGGGACTCGTCGTCACCCGAGACCCCCGGCAGCTTGCCGAGAACCGACCGGGGGGCGGTGCGGAGCTGGTCGAGTATCGCCGTCACAACAAGTGATTTTCTCAATCTTTTCCGACCGGCGCTTGGTTGACGCGCCGCACCCGCCCGGTTTATACGGTGTTTCCGCGACGGGCACGGGCTTTCCGAGCCCCGGACACGCGGAAGGCCCCGCCCGGACGAACGAGCCGTCCGTGGGGGCCTTCGCCGCTGTCTAGCGTGACTGCATGATCTCCCGCATCAGGCGGGCGGTCTCGGAGGGGGTCTTGCCGACGCGCACGCCGACCTTCTCCAGGGCCTCCTTCTTCGCCTGGGCGGTGCCGGCCGAGCCGGAGACGATGGCGCCGGCGTGGCCCATGGTCTTGCCCTCGGGCGCGGTGAAGCCCGCGACGTAGGCGACGACCGGCTTGGTGACGTGCTTCTCGATGTAGGCGGCCGCGCGCTCCTCGGCGTCGCCGCCGATCTCGCCGATCATCACGATCGCGTCGGTGCCGGGGTCGTCCTGGAACGCCTGGAGGCAGTCGATGTGCGTGGTGCCGATGACCGGGTCGCCGCCGATGCCCACGGCGGTGGAGAAGCCGAAGTCGCGCAGCTCGTACATGAGCTGGTAGGTCAGCGTGCCGGACTTCGACACCAGGCCGATGCGGCCCGCGGTGGTGATGTCGGCGGGGATGATGCCGGCGTTGGAGGCGCCGGGAGAGGCGATGCCGGGGCAGTTGGGGCCGATGATGCGGGTCTTGTTGCCCTTCTCGGTCGCGTACGCCCAGAACTCGGTGGTGTCGTGGACCGGCACGCCTTCGGTGATCACCACGCAGAGCGGGATCTCGGCGTCGACGGCCTCCTTGACGGCGTCCTTGGTGAACGCCGGGGGGACGAAGACGACGGACACGTCGGCGCGCGTCTTCTCCATCGCCTCCTTGACCGTGCCGAACACGGGCAGGCCCTCGTGGGTGGTGCCGGCCTTGCGGGCGTTGACGCCGCCTACGACGCGGGAGCCGGCGGCGAGCATGCGGCGGGTGTGCTTGGTGCCCTCCGAACCGGTCATGCCCTGAACGATGATCTTGCTGTTCTCGGTCAGCCAGATAGCCATGTGTCACGCACCTACCGCAGCGAGCTCGGCGGCCCGCTTGGCCGCGTCGTCCATCGTGTCGACCAGCTCGACGCGCGGGAGCGCGGCGTCGGCCAGGATCTGTCGCCCGAGCTGGGCGTTGTTGCCGTCGAGGCGGACCACCAGCGGGTGGTTGACCGACTCGCCGCGGCTCTCCAGCAGCTTGAACGCCGAGACGATGCCGTTGGCCACGGCGTCGCAGGCGGTGATGCCGCCGAACACGTTGACGAAGATCGACTTGACCGACGGGTCGGACATGATGATCTCCAGGCCGGCCGCCATGACCTCGGCGGACGCGCCGCCGCCGATGTCGAGGAAGTTGGCCGGGGCGGGCTTGCCGGGGAAGGCCTCGCCCGCGTAGGCGACCACGTCGAGCGTGGACATGACCAGGCCGGCGCCGTTGCCGATGATGCCGACGGTGCCGTCGAGCTTGACGTAGTTGAGGTCCTTGGCCTTGGCCGCGGCCTCCAGCGGGTCCTCGGCTGCCTGGTCGACGAAGGCCTCGTGGTCGGGCTGGCGGAAGGAGGCGTTGTCGTCGAGCGTGACCTTGCCGTCGAGGGCCTTCACCTGGCCGTCGGCCGACAGGATCATCGGGTTGACCTCGACGAGGCTGGCGTCCTCGTCGACGAACGCGCACCAGAGCTTCTCGATGAGCTCGGCCGCGCCGTCGAGCGCCTTCTCCGGCAGCCCGCCGGCCGCCGCGATCTCGCGGGCCGTGGCGCGGTCGACGCCGGTCAGCGGCGAGACCGGCACCTTGGCGACCTTCTCGGGGGTCGAGTGGGCGACCTCTTCGATGTCCATTCCGCCCGCGGCGGAGCAGATGGCCAGGAAGGTGCGGTTGGCGCGGTCGAGCAGGAAGGAGAAGTAGTACTCCTCCGCGATCGCGCTGGCCTCCTCCACGAGCACCTTGTGCACCGTGTGGCCCTTGATGTCCATGCCCAGGATGGCCTGGGCCTTCTCGACGGCGTCGGCGGCGTCGTCGGCCACCTTGACGCCGCCGGCCTTGCCGCGGCCACCGGTCTTCACCTGCGCCTTGACGACGACGCGACCGGTGAGCTCCTCGGCGGCCGCGCGTGCCTCCTCCACGGTGTGGGCGACGATGCCGCGTGGCACCGGGATGCCGTAGTCGGCGAAGAGTTCCTTCGCCTGATGTTCGAACAGGTCCACGAGGGTCCGTCCTTGCTTCTCCGACTGAATGTTCGACGGCCCGGGCCACCCCGTACGTCCGTGCCGGGCGTTTCCGCCAGTGAAGCCTAGCCCCAGACTTGACCCTTCCCGGTCACCGGGTCGCGGTTGTGCCTGGATGTGACGGTGATCTCACTCCGCCTGCACGAAATGTGCACCGAATCATCAGCTCTTGTCCGCCTATTGAGATATCGCTGTGATCTTCGATCGGCAAGATACCTTTTTCCCCTTCCTTTTCAACCGAGGACAACGATGAGAAGAGTCATTGCCGGACTGGCATTGGCCACCGCGGCGACGCTGGTCACGGTGGCGCCAGCGCAGGCCGCACCGGCGAATCCGGTCAAAACGCTGAAGCAGCAGTTCAAGCCCGGACACGGAGTGCGCGTTTCCGAAACTGCGCGTAGTTACGTCGACGGAAAGGCCGCCGAAACCCTTCGTACGACAGGAAAACTCGCCTTCGGTAAGAAGGGAGTGATCGCGGCCGACCTGACCAGCCGCGCGAAGTCCAGCGGTAAGGGCAATACGCGCACCTCCCTGTCGGCGCTGGGCTCCAACCGCACCATCAGCACGGGCGACCACAGGTACCTGCAGGGCGGCATCTTCACGGACATGCTGCCCGAGGGCAAGAAGTGGCTGCGTTACCCCGGCTTCTCCCACCAGTCGAACCAAATGGTCGACATCTTCAACCCGAAGGTGCTCAAGGGCCTGGTCGCCAAGGCCGAGAACGTCAAGGGCGACTACAAGGGCACGGTCACCCTCAAGCAGCTCGCGGCGTTCCAGGACACGAAGATCCCCGGCAAGCTCGGGAAGATCAAGGTCAAGTATCTCCTCGACACCAACGCCAGAGGACTGGTGACCCGCGTGGTGAGCGAGTGGACACTCGACTTCGGCCTCATGGGCAGCAGCCGCACCGTCACCGACACCCGCTACACCGGCTGGGGCTCCAAGGTCACGATCAAGGCCCCGGCGAAGTCGCAGTGGCTCGACATCGCCGACCTGTTCGCCGAGACGCCGGACGCCGACATCCCGTCGGAGATCCCGGAAGACGCCATCAGCTCACTCGGGGTCGGCGGCTAGCTTTCTCCTCTTCCGTACGAATGAGGACCCTCATGCCCTCGGGCATGGGGGTCTTCCCAGTCCCACAAGACCGAGACATCGCATGAAGCGTCTCACCGCGGCCCTCGCCTCGACCTTCGTCCAGGCCGTCCCCGCGCAGGCCGCGCCCAAGGATCCGCTGGCCGCCATGAAGAAGCGGGACCGTCAGAGCGGCGGGCCGCTAAGGTCAAACGCTGATCCACGGAGGCCGGTTTCGTGCTCCTTTGGACCGTTACAACATCGTGACGAGCCATCCGCCGTCGAAACACGCGTCCCAATTGTCACACGTACAGACGCGTAACGCGGAGAACCATAGCTCAGGAGTACGACCCGTGAATGTCTTCCCCCGGATTCTCGCCGCCGCCGCGCTGGTGACGGCGGTGGCCTGCGCGGTGGAGGGCGCCCCCGTCGCTCAGCAGGCCGCCCGGCCGCAGACGGTGCAGGCGGCTCAAACCGTCACGAAGGCGAAGAAGAAGTTCAAGATAGGCATCGACGACATCACCCCCATGGGCGAGAAGACGGAGAAGGTGGGCGTCGGCTTCCCCATCATCGTCACCTTCGACCGCGACGTGCCCGACAAGGCCGCCGTCGAGTCCGTGCTCCAGGTCGAGGCGGAGCAGCCCGTCGAGGGCGCCTGGCGGTGGGTGTCGCCGCGCAAGGTCATCTACCGCACCAAGACCTACTGGAAGCCCTACCAGAAGGTGCTGTTCAAGGCCCTGCTCAGCGAGATCCCCGGCAACGAGAAGGCGAAGAACGTCAGCCGCCGCTTCGCCGTCGGCGCCAAGCACGTGTCGCTGGTCGACACCCGCAAGCACGTCATGAAGGTCTACCGCAACGGCAAGCTGGCCAAGAAGATCCCGATCAGCGCCGGCCGCGGCGGGCTGGTCAGGAACGGCGTCGACGTCTACCTGACCACCAGCGGCGTCCACCTGACCATGGGCAAGAAGGCCGTGGAGACCATGACCTCGTCGTGGATGGGGGTGACCGACCCGAAGGACCCCCGCTACTACAAGGAGGAGATCCCGTGGGCGGTGCGCATCTCCGACAGCGGCGAGTACGTCCACCAGAGTTTCGGCGACTACCAGTATCTCGGCCGGTCCAACCAGAGCCACGGCTGCGTGCGCGCCACCCCTGCCGGGGCCAAGTGGTTCTACCAGATCAGCCAGCGCGGCGACGTCGTCAAGATCGTCGGCACCAAGCGCAAGCTCCAGTGGAACAACGGCTGGAGCTACTGGCAGCTCAACTGGACCCAGTGGAAGAAGGGCAGCGCCCTGCGCACCGCCCAGAGCTGACGTACGGGGTCAGAGCTTCTCCAGCGGCGCGTACGCGAGCAGGAGCGTCTTCTCACCGCCCGAGCCGAAGTCGATCTTGACCTTGGTCTTCTCGGCCACGCCATCGACCGACACCACGGTGCCGAGACCGAACGCGTCGTGGGTGACCCGGTCGCCCGGCGTCAGCGACGGGACGGCCCGGCCGCCGGTCTTCTTCGGGGCCGCGGCCGGGGCGGGCTCGCGGCGGGTGGCGGCGCTCCACGCCGACTTGTCGGGGTCGGTGCGCCACTCGACCAGCTTGGCCGGCACCTCGTTGACGAACCGCGAGGCCGGGTTGAACGACGGCGCGCCCCACGAGCTGCGCACCGCCGCCCGCGTCAGGTAGAGCCGCTGCTGGGCGCGGGTGATGCCGACGTAGGCCAGGCGGCGCTCCTCCTCCAGCTCCTTCGGCTCGCCGATGGAGCGGATGTGGGGGAAGACGCCGTCTTCCATGGCGGTCAGGAACACCACGGGGAACTCCAGGCCCTTGGCGGTGTGGAGCGTCATCAGCGTCACCACGCCCTGGCCGCCGTCCTGCTCGGGGATCTGGTCGGCGTCGGCCACCAGCGACACCTGCTCCAGGAACTCCACGAGCGTGCCCTCGGGGTTGGCCTCCTCGAACTCGCCGGCCACCGAGACCAGCTCCTGGAGGTTCTCCAGGCGGGACTCGTCCTGAGGATCTTCGGACGCCTCCAGCTCGGCGCGGTAGCCGGTGGCCACCAGCACCTCCTCGGCCAGCGCGGACGGCGGCACGCCCTCGCCCTTGGCGATCAGCTCATCGATCATCGCGACGAACTCCCTGATCGCGTTGAGCGAGCGGGTGGCCATGCCCGGCGCCTCGTCGGCCCGGCGCAGGCCCTCCCAGAACGGGATCCGCTCGCGCGCCGCGAACGCCTCCACCATCGCCTCGGCCCGGTCGCCGATGCCGCGCTTGGGCACGTTGAGTATGCGGCGCAGCGACACCACGTCGAGCGGGTTGGCCAGCACCCGGAGGTAGGCCAGCAGGTCCTTGACCTCCTTGCGCTCGTAGAAGCGCACCCCGCCGACGACCTTGTAGGGCAGGCCGGTGCGGATGAAGATCTCCTCGAACACGCGGGAGGCGGCGTTGGTGCGGTAGAAGACCGCGACGTCGCCCGGCCTGACATCCTCCTCGTCGGCCAGCCGGTCGACCTCCTGGGCCACGAACACGGCCTCGTCGTGCTCGTTGTCGGCGACGTATCCCACGATCTTGGGCCCGTCGCCCTGGTCGGACCAGAGGTTCTTCGGCTTGCGCGACTCGTTGCGGGAGATGACCGCGTTGGCGGCGGCCAGGATGTTCTGGGTGGAGCGGTAGTTCTGCTCCAGCAGGATCGTGCGGGCGTCGGGGTAGTCGCGCTCGAACTCGAGGATGTTGCGGATCGTCGCGCCGCGGAAGGCGTAGATCGACTGGTCGGCGTCGCCGACCACGCACAGCTCCGACTGGCTGGTGCCGGAGCGCACCTGGTCGCCGTCGGCGGTGCGCAGCTCGGGGAACCCGACCAGCTCCCTGATCAGGATGTACTGCGCGTGGTTGGTGTCCTGGTATTCGTCGACGAGGACGTGGCGGAAGCGCATCCGGTAGTGCTCCGCCACCTCGGGGAAGAGCTGGAAGAGCGTCACCGTGTTCATGATGATGTCGTCGAAGTCCATCGCGCCGGCCTCGGTGAGCTTGAGCTGGTAGCTCTTGTAGGCCTGGGCGAGCGTCTTCTCCAGGTGGGAGCCCGCCCGCTCGATCGCGGTCTCGTAGTCGATCAGCTCGTTCTTGAAGTTGCTGACCTGGGCGGAGAACGACCGGGGCGGATAGCGCTTGGGGTCGAGCTCCATCTCGCGGCAGACCATGGCCATGAGGCGCTGGGAGTCGGCCTGGTCGTAGATGGAGAAGCTCGAAGGGAAGCCGAGCCGCTTGGCCTCGCGGCGCAGGATGCGCATGCACGCGCTGTGGAAGGTCATCACCCACATCGCCCGCGAGCGCGGGCCGACGAGCTTGTCGATGCGCTCCTTCATCTCGCGGGCGGCCTTGTTGGTGAACGTGATGGCCAGGATCTCGCCCGGATGGACGTCGCGCTCGGCCAGGAGGTAGGCGATGCGGTGGGTGAGCACCCGCGTCTTGCCGGACCCGGCGCCCGCGACGATCAGCAGCGGGCTGCCGTGGTGGAGCACGGCCTCGCGCTGCTGAGGGTTGAGGCCGTCGAGCAAAGGGTGGTCAACAGAGACTTGGGTGGGCACGCCCCTAGGTTAGGCCCCCTCACCGACAATCGGCGCCCGGAATGCCGGGGACCGGGCTCCCGTTGTGCGGACAGACGCCTCAGAAAGGGGAGCCATGCTGCCGGAGAGTGAGATCACCAGGGTCCTCGTCGTGACTGCGCACCCGGACGACGCCGACTTCGGCGCGGCCGGCAGCGTGGCGCTGTTCGCCGACAAGGGCGTGGAGGTGACCTACCTGCTGGTCACCGACGGCGACGCGGGCGGCAACGACCGCTCCCTGGACCACTCCGGCATGGCCGAACTGCGCCGCGCCGAGCAGGCCGAGGCGGCCAAGTGCGTCGGCGTGACCGACCTGCGCTCCCTCGGCCGCGCCGACGGGACCGTCGTCCCGTCGCTGGATCTGCGCAGGGACATCGCGCGCGTCATCAGGCAGGTACGGCCCGAGCTGGTGATCACCCATCACCCCGAGCGCAACTACGAGTTCATCGCCCCCAGCCACCCCGACCACCGGGCGGTCGGCGGCGCCACCCTGGACGCCGTCTATCCCGACGCGCGCAACCCGTACGCCTTCCCCGAGCTCGTCGAGGAGGAGGGCCTGGAGGCGTGGACGGTGCGTGAGGTGTGGCTCATGGGCGGGCCCACCCGCAACCACTGGGTGGACATCACGCCGGTCGTCGACCGCAAACTGGCGGCGCTGCAGTCGCACGCCAGTCAGGTGGGTCACATCGAGGGGTTCGCGGAGATCGTCAGGGACCGTTTCGCCGCCTGGGCGCGGCAGGCCGGCTTCCCCGACGGGCACTACGCCGAGGGCTTCCAGGTCGTCAACACGACATAGGCCGGCTTACGGCACCGAACCGGGCGGCACCACCCACAGCGACGGCTGCCCGGTGACCTCCGCGATCCGGTCGTAGTCGCGGTCGTAGTGGAGCACCGTAGCGCCGTACACCTCGGCGCAGGCGGCGATGAGCAGGTCCGGCGGGCTGACGCCGCGATGCTGCGAGGCCTCGATCAGCTTCAGCTGGACCTCGCGGGCGCGCGCCCAGACTTCCGGTCCGGCGGACAGCCTGATGACCTGGTGCTGTGCGCGGATGATGCGCTTGTAGTGCGCGTGGTTACGGGCGCTGTAGCCGACCTCCAGGTCGATGATGTCGCACGTGGCCACGACACGAGCCGCGTAGAGCGGGTGGAGCGCCTTGGCGACGACGTCGCTGGTCCTGATGCGCGCCAGCGCGCTCGTGTCGAGCAGGTAGATCACTCCTGTCGCCGCCACGCGTGCTTCATTACCTCCGGATCCAGCAGATCCGGGCTCCCCTCCGTCCGCCAGAACTCGAACGCCTCGATCGCGTCCGCCGTCTCCTCGTCCCGGTCGAGCACCGCCTGCAGGGCCGAGTGGACCGTTTCCTTCATGCTGCTCGTCCCCAGCCTGTCCTGGACCGCCTGGACGAGTTCCTTGTCGATGTCGATGACCGTTCGCATGGAACACCACCTCCGTTACCTCCAGCGTATATCACGAAGTGTGATCTTGATATACGCACTCTCCGTGTTTGATCGAACACGTTGAGGCGCGGAAGTGACTTTAAAGCAGCGGCAAAGAGGATGAACGCAGGCCAGGGCCGCGAGGTGAAGGATCCTCACCCCGGGGCGGAAAGCACCCTCACCACCGGGAGAACATCACCAGCGCTGCCGGGCCTCCTCCGCCCACCCCGTCAGCCCGTCGAGCTCCACCCAGGTGCCGTCGTCGGCCTGGGCGCGGCCGGCGAAGTGGCCGAAGCACTGGTGGGTCTCGGAGCCCACCACCACCAGCTCGGTGCGGGCCACCCGCTCGTAGAACGGCGTGAACTCCACCTGCACCCGGGGACCGGTGATCCGCCACGGCCGCATCCAGTCGGCGCGGTCGTAGCTCCACGCCAGCTCCTCGCCGATCTTGTGCAGCCGGCCGCCGATGAACAGGGCGTTCTCCGTCATCCCGGTGCCGGCCGTCCACCGCCCGCCGAGCTGGATCGCCTTCCCGGGCGCGCTGCCCGCCGCCCAGTTCCAGGCGATCGAGTACGGCCAGCGCCCCCGCCCGTGGTCGAGCACGGCGAACGAGTCTTCCTCGCGCACCTCGTACGGGACCGAGCCGAGCACGAGCCTGCCCCGGACCGGGCGGCCGACGTCCTTGACCGTGTACTGGAAGCGCCGCGGGCCCCACGGCACCACCACGCCGAGCGACTCGTGGCCCTCGCGCGACGGCATCTCCAGGTCGACCTCGATGCCCTCGGCGCGGGCGCGCAGCGCGGTGGCGCCGGGGGTCTGGGTGATCCGGATGTCCAGCCCGCCGCCGCCCTTCGCGACGGCGGTGCCCTCCCCGCTGCGGTCGGGCATGACGGTGCCGCGGGCGAACGGCACCACGACGTCCCTGCTGATCTCCTCGCCGGCGGCGCGGTCGAGGACGTAGAGGCCGTGCACGCCCGCGTAGTCGAGCGAGGACGCCACGACGCCGATGATGTGGGACGGGGTGACGATCCCCCAGTATTCCCAGCGCTTGGTGCGGCCCCAGCCGCGCAGGTTGGCCCGGTGGAGCGGCCGTCGCGTCCAGCCGACGGCGGCCGGGTTGAGCCGTCCGTCGGGCAGGCAGAGGTCCACGGGCTCGGTGATCTCCCGTTCGCGCGTCGTCATCAGAGGGAGGCCTCCTGCTGGACGGGCTCGGTCTTGGTAGCGGCGAGGCGGGCGAAGAGGTAGCCCAGCGAGTTGGTCGCCAGATGCAGCATCGAGGGCGCGAGGAGCCCGCCCCGGCGGCGCAGCTCGGTGAACAGGACCCCGGCGGCGGCCGTCGAGAGCACGCTGCCCGCCACGACCCGCGCCGTGTCGAGCCGCCCGGGGGACTCGCCCGCGACGACGGCTCCCAGCGCCGGGTTGGCGCGCGCCATGTCGACGGCCGGCAGGATGTGCCAGAGGCCGAACAGCGCCGACGACACCGCCGTGGCGGTGGCCTGCCCGTGGGCCCGGCGGAGCATCGCGTGCAGCGCCCCGCGGAACCCGACCTCCTCCAGCAGCACCGTACCGAACGGGACCTGGAGCAGGGCCTCCTCCAGGACGCGGGCGCGGGTGAGCGACAGCGCCCGCTCGTCGTGGAAGAGCGGGCGGGTGCGAGGGAGGGTGATGCCGACGGTGTAGACCGCGGCCACGCCCGTCACCAGCACCCCGCCGATGACGGCCCCCCGGCGCCCGTGCTCGAACCCGAGCTCCTCCCACGTGACCCCGGACCGGCGGGCCATCGCCACCAGCGCCGCCGTGGCCGCGGCGGAGGTGAGGGGGCCGAGCCGTGGTGCGACGCGGTTGTTGAGCACGTTGGCCGCGGTCAGCACGGCGATCGAGCGAAGCAGCACCCTTGAAGATTAGTCGCGCTCACTCTTAACCCGCGCCGGAGGGTCATGAGGCCGCGGGGCGGCGCACACCTTCGGGAACGCGGGAGCGGCGGCGCTCCTCCGGGGTGAGCCCACCCCAGATGCCATCGGCCTCGCCCGCCTTCAACGCGTACGAACGACACTCGGCGAGGACCTGGCACGTCGCGCAGACGGCCTTGGCCCGCGCCTCCTGGACGGGTGAGGGGGCGAGGGGGAAGAAGAGCTCCGGGTCGCTGGATCTGCAGGCCCCCCTGCGCAGCCAGCCGATCTCCTCCAATGGCATGGGCTAACGCTATGACGTGTACAAGATCAGTCGCATCATCCTGGGGATTGACACGCGACTACATCGCGGGAGGTGTCAGCAGGCGCTCACGCCGCGGGTGTAGCCGACGGCGAACGACCGCTGGCGCTGCTCGGCCGTACCGTGGGCCGCCGGGTCGAGCCAGTCGTCGGTCGGGTCGCCGGCGGCGGCGAGGTTGAGCAGGAGCTCGTCCTCGTCGCCCGGCTCGGCCACCAGCGCCCCCGAGTCGATCAGGGCGCGCAGCGTGCCGCCCGCGTAGCAGTCGGCCTGCAGCTCCATCTCCACGTTGAGGCGGAAACTGGTGCGGAGCTGGGCCTGCACGGCGTGGCCGAACTCGTGCGGGATGATCAGATAGACGGAGCCGTCGCCCATCCGGCTCCACAGCGCCCGCATCCACTCCTCGTCGTAGGCGATGAAATGTCCCGCCGAGCAGTAGAAGGCGTTGTTCGGCACGGACGGCTGCCCGCCGCAACGCGGCCCGTTCGTCCCCGAGTAGGGGATGAACCGGTTGACCGGGCGATAGGTCATCCCGGAGGCCGCGAACTGCTGCTTCCAGAACTCCTCCGACAGCGTCCTGGCGCCCCACACGTCGTCCTCGAACGAGTCGAGCCCGCGCCGGTCCCTCGACGGCACGTCGATCACACCACAGGCGGAGACGGGGGCCAGCAACAGCACGACGAGCAGGAGGCGCACGACGAGGGGAGGCGTCACATGCCTCAGACTGCCCAGGTATGTACGGGTTCATTCGCGTGCATACGGTCGAGGTACTCCAGCGTCATCGCCCGCAGCGCCTCGTGGCGGTCGCCGCCGATCGCCCGTACCTTCTCGACCTGCCAGGTGGCGCCCGTGCGGCCCGTCAGGCAGCGGCCCTCGATGACGCCCAGCAGGCGGGCGGAGACGTCGTGGTCCACACCCCGCAGGTTCAGTCCCTCGTACGCCATGGGCAGCAGGCGGCGCAGGATCAGTTCGTCCGCAGGCACCTCGCCGAGCCCTGGCCAGTACAGCCGGGCCTCCAGGCCGTGGCGGGCGGCGTTGTAGAGGTTCTCCTCGGCGGCGGCGAACGACATCTGGCTCCAGACCGGCCGCTCCGCGTGCGGCAGCACGCTCATCAGGCCGTAGTAGAAGGCGGCGTTGGCCGCGATGTCGAGCACGGACGGGCCGGCCGGGAGCACCCGGTTCTCCACGCGCAGGTGCGGGCGGCCGTCCACCACCGCGTACACGGGACGGTTCCACCGGTAGACGGTGCCGTTGTGCAGGGTCAGCTCGTGCAGCTGCGGGACGCGGCCCTGTTCCAGCTCGGCCCTCGGGTCCTCGTCCTCGCAGATGGGCAGCAGGGCCGGGTAGTAGCGGACGTTCTCCTCGAACAGGTCGAAGACGCTGGTGATCCAGCGCTCGCCGAACCACACCCGGGGCCGCACGCCCTGTGCTTTCAGCTCGTCCGGACGGGTGTCGGTGGCCTGCTCGAAGAGCGCGATCCTGGTCTCGCGGTGCAGCTCCTTGCCGAACAGGTACGGGGAGTTCGCGGCGACGGCGACCTGGGGGCCGGCGATGGCCTGGGCGGCGTTCCAGTGCGCGGCGAACGCCGGCGGGCTGACCTGCAGGTGCAGCTGGACACTGGTGCAGGCGGCCTCGGGGGTGATGCTGTCGGCGCGCGTGTCCAGCAGCTCGACGCCCTCGATCCGCAGGTGCAGGTCCTCGCCCCTGGCTGCGAAGATCTGCTCGTTCAGCAGCTTGTAGCGGGGGTTGGCGGAGAGCGTGCCCTCGCCGATGTCCCGCTCGCGCAGCGTGGGCAGGATGCCGACCAGCATCAGACGGGCGCCCTGCGACCGGGCGCGCTCCTCGGCGTGGTTGAGCCGGGCGCGCACGTCGTCCTCCAGCCGCCGGGCCCCGCCGTCGCCGAGCTCCTGCGGCTCGATGTTGATCTCGACGTTGAACTGACCCAGCTCGGTGGCCCAGTCAGGCCGCGCGATGGCGGCGAGCACCTCGGCGTTGCGCATGCACGCCTCGCCCGCGCCGTCCACGATGTTGAGCTCGATCTCCAGACCGGCGAGCGACCGGTCGACCTCGAACTTCGACTCCCGGAGCAGCTCCGCGAAGACGTCGAGGCAACGGTGGACCTTCTCGCGGTACTTCCGTCGGTCGTCCCGGCTGAACACGACGATCGGCACATCCCTGCCCATACCTGGAATGTCGCACGCCGTCCCTTGTTAGACCACCCCACCACGCCCAGCCTTCGTCCTGGGCTGAGGCAAGGCGCCTACGCTCCGACTTCCCCGTACCGCCGCGCACCCAGGACGTGGACCGCCAGCCCCGCCCACGCCCAGCCGGAGTCGTTCATGGACGACTTTCTCCCCGGCGGTCAGACGAGGCGGCGGGCGGTGGCCCAGCGGGAGAGCTCGTGGCGGTTGGAGAGCTGGAGCTTGCGCAGCACCGACGAGACGTGGGTCTCCACCGTCTTGACCGAGATGAACAGCTCCTTGGCGATCTCCTTGTACGCGTAACCGCGGGCGATCAGCCGCAGCACCTCGCGCTCGCGCTGCGTCAGCGAGTCGAGCTCGGGGTCGATCGGAGGCGCCTCGGAGGAGGCGAAGGCGTCGAGGACGAAGCCGGCCAGACGCGGCGAGAAGACCGCGTCGCCGTCGGCGACCCGGCTGATGGCGTCGGTCAGCTCCTTGCCGCTGATGTTCTTGGTGACGTAGCCGCGGGCGCCGCCGCGGATGACGCCGATCACGTCCTCGGCCGCGTCCGACACCGACAGGGCGAGGAAGCGCACCTGCGAGCCGGCGCCGAGCACGCGGCGCAGCACCTCCTGGCCGCCGCCGCCGGGCATGTGGACGTCGAGCAGGACGACGTCCGGCTGCAGCTCGGCGATGGCCTTGACCGCCGAGTCGACGTCCTCCGCCTCGCCCACGACCTCGATCGAGTCGCCCAGCTCGGCCCGCACGCCGGAGCGGAAGAGCCGGTGGTCGTCCACGATCAGCACCCGCGTCATTGCTTTTCCACCTTCATCGTCAGCATCACTTCAGTGCCCTCGCCAGGCTCGGTACGCACCCTGGCGGCGCCGCCGTGACGTTCCATCCTTCCGATGATGGACTCCCTGATCCCCATCCTGTCGACCGGCACCGCGTCGAGGTCGAACCCCTTGCCCCGATCCTTCACGAAAATCGTGACCTCTTCACCCTCTACTTCCGCGTACACGGAAATGGACGGACTCTCAGAGTATTTCGCGGCGTTGACCATCGACTGCCGGGCCGCCTTGAGCATGGCCCCGAGCCTGCCGCCGGAGTCGAGGTCGATGTCGCCGACGCAGACCACCTCGATCGGCACGCCGTGCGCGTCCTCCTCCTCGGCCGCGATGCGCCGTACGGCGGCGGCGAGGGTGGCGTCGGCGTCCTGGGCCGGCTGGTAGAGCCAGTTGCGCAGCTCGCGCTCCTGGGAGCGGGCCAGGCGGGTGACCTCGCGCGAGTCGTGCGCGACGCGCTGGATGAGCGTCAACGTGTGCAAAACGGAGTCGTGCACCATCGCGGCGACCTCGGCGCGCTCCTCCTGGCGGATGCGCTCGCGCCGTTCGAGCTGCAGCTCCTTCCACAGGCCGGCCAGCCACGGGGCGGCGATGACCGCCAGCCCGCCGACCACGACCGTGGTGAACAGCAGGCCCTGGCCCGCCTCCTGGAGCTGGCCCTCGACCACCAGGAAGCCGATCCCGCCCGCCACCACGAGCATCACGCCGAGGAGCGTGCGCACCCGGTTCTTCCTGATGCTCTTGGTCGCGCCGCTCACCCAGTTCTTGCGGCGGTCGGGGTCGGCCTGCTGCCACAGGATCAGCCCGCCGATGCCGCCCACCGCGAACGGCAGCATGCCGATGCCGCCCCGCGAGGCTCCCGTCAGGAACCCGAACGCGAGCAGCGCCACCCCGATCGCCGTGAACGCGGCGAGCTGGCTCCAGTCGCGGGCGGGCGGCTCTCCCCTGTACGGCTCGCGCGGCGTGATCATCCACAGCACCGCGTACGCCACACCGCCGACCCCGCCGACCACGCTGAGCAGCACGAACACCAGCCTGATCACGACGGGGTCGAGCTTGAGCTGCGCGGCCAGGCCCTGCGCGACGCCGCCGACGAGCCGGCCCTCCATGGGGCGCATCATGCGGCGGTACGGCCCGCTGGTCTCGGGCTCGGCGAGTGTCTTCTGGTCTGTCATAACACCGCCATCGTCACATGTCGCAGCGTTGGGGGCATCAGGGAACAACCCCCGGGTCGGGTCAGGGGTCTCCCCGATGCGTGCCCCCCTGGGGGTGGGTCACGATGGTTCCATGACAGAAGCACCGCCCAGGGAACCGGCCGCGCCCCCGAGCGTGCTGCGCCGCAGCAGCGAGGGACGATTCCTCATGGGGGTGTGCGCCGGGCTCGGCAGGCACACCGGCATCGACCCCGTGGTGTTCCGCGTGGGGTTCGTGATCCTGCTGTTCGGGTCCGGTATCGGGCTGTTTCTGTACATCGCGGCTTTTCTGCTGATGAAGGAGCCCAGTGGGCGGCCGGGGCTCATCGAGCAGTGGACCCACCGCGACTTCGACGCCGACACGGTGATGGCGCTGCTGACGGCGGTGCTGGCGCTGGGGCTGGGCATCAACCTGTCGACCGTGTGGCTGGACACCGGGACGCTGGTGGCGGGGCTGTTCCTGGCCGTCGCGCTGCTGGCGGCGCACGCGCACGGGGTCGACCTGCTGGGGCTGGTGCGCTCGATGCCCGAACGCCTCAACCGGCGGCCCCGGGCGATGGACCTGGACGGGTACCAGGAGACCCCCCGCGTGCCTCCGTACGCGCAGGCGACCCCCCCGATGGGTCACCGCCCCCCGGGGTCCCACGCCGGAGGCCCCCCGGACCAGCCCCGCCGTACGGACGAGAACGGTACGCGGGAAGAGACCTCCCACCCGGCGGCTGACGCGGCGCCCGAGCCCGGCAAGGGCCCTCGTGCCGTGCCGCTCACCGGCGCCGGACCCGCCGCGGTCCACGCCAGCGTCTCGCCGAAGACGTCCGCAGACGCCGACCGGACGGAACGGAGCCAGGACGAGGCGACCGCCACCTCCCCCGGCACGGCGGCAACGCCCGACGGCCGGCCCGAAACGGTACGGGACCAGGCGGCACCGCCCACGAGCATCTCACCCGACGCGGCGGGGTGGCCCGAAACGGGGCGGGACGAGGCGACCGCGCCGCCCGCCGCAGCCGCACACGCCGCTGCTTACGCCGACGCGGGGACGGACCCGGCCGCCGAGGGCGACCGGGCGCAGGAGGGCCGGGGCGATGAGACGGTGGCGCGGCCCGCCGTTGATCTGCCGCGGCAGGGTGCGCCGGGACAGGAGCCGGCGGAGGCCGGCTTCCGGGCGGAGGCCGGTACAGGCGAGAGGACCGATCAGACCGGTACGAGGATCGGCGACCAGGCCGGGACCGGGACCGGGACCGGGACCGACGAAGGCACCGGGATCGGGTCCAGGTCCGGGACCGGGGAAGGGGCCGGGATCGGGTCCAGGTCCGGGACCGGGGAAGGGGCCGGGATCGGGTCCGGGATGGGTTCCAGGACCGGGTCCGGGGCCGGTTCCAGGACCGAATCCGCGACCGGCGAAGGGGCCGAGGGGGATCGGGTTCGGTCGTATGGGGTGCAGGAGGAGTCGGTGTTCGCGGCGGGTGAGACGCGGGAGATGCCCGCGTACCGGCCGCTCGCCGGGCACCGGGAGACCCGGTACGGCTCGTACGGGGAGCCGTTCGCGCCGCACGGGCCGTACCAGCCGCTGGACCCGGCCAAGCGCGGCGGAGGTTACTCGCCGTACGACCCCGCGCTGTACGGGGTGCCGCTGCCGAAGCGGAAGAAACGGCCGAAGTCGTTCATCGGCGCCATCACCATCCTGCTGGCAACCATCATTGGAGGGATCCTCGTGGCCGTGCAGGCGGCATCGCCTTCGGGCGTGCAGCCCACGATCGTCGGCGGCGCGGTGCTCGTCACCATCGGGGCCGGGCTGCTGATCGCCGCCTGGTGGGGCAAGGGCGCCGGGCTGGTGGCCGCGGGCACCACGGTGGCGCTGCTGATCGGCGTCGGGCTGATGTTCGGCGGGCTCCCGGCGAAGGTGGGGTCGGCCGTGTGGCAGCCCCTCACCGTGGAGGAGACGCGCCAGGTGTTCGACGTGGGCGTGGGAGACGGCGAGCTGGACCTGTCGAAGCTGGCGCTGAAGCCGGGCTCGACGGTCGAGGTGCGGGCCGCGGTCTCGGTGGGGATGCTGGACGTGGTGGTGCCGCCCGACGCGCGGGTGGAGGTGCACGCGACCAACAAGGTCGGCGACATCCAGGTCGACCAGTCGCTCCGCGGCGGCCTGGAGGTCCGGCTGGACAGGGTGATGGAGCCTGAGGTCGCGCCCGAGGGCGAGCCGGCCACGATCGTGCTGCACATCCGGGGCGGCGTCGGAGACCTGGAGGTGCGGCGTGCCGCGTGACGTCGACCGGCCGCGGCGCCTGCACAGGACCGACTGGATGGCGCTGCTGAGCGGGACCCTGTTCGTCGTGCTGGGCATCCTGATCATGACGCGGTCGATCACGGATCCGCTGGTCCTGTTGCCTGTGCTGGTGACGGGCCTGGGCTTCGCGGGGCTGGTGGCGATCCTGGCGAGGGTTATTCGTGGTAAGTAACCCTTGACTACCGAGACAAACACGGGCATACGTTGGCCTTGTCCGCCTTTCCCCTGCTCCTGTGAGGGAGGACGTATGCCCCGGATATCCGTCAAAGTGGACGGAATCGCCTACGAGGAGGACGTCGAACCGCGACTTCTTCTCGTTCACCTACTAAGAGAACGGCTGGGCAAGACCGGCACCCCCGCCGGCTGCGACACCAGCAACTGCGGCGCCTGCACCGTGATGCTCGACGGCAAGACCGTCAAGAGCTGCTCGGTGCTCGCGGTGCAGGCCGACGGCTCCGACATCGTCACCATCGAGGGCCTGGCCGCGAACGGGTCGCTGCACCCGATGCAGCGGGCCTTCCACGAGGAACACGCGCTGCAGTGCGGATTCTGCACGCCAGGCATGGTCATGGCCGCGATCGACCTGGTGAGAGACACTCCGGACCCGTCGGAGGAGGCCATCAGGGAAGGGCTCGAAGGCAACCTCTGCCGGTGCACCGGCTACTGCAACATCGTCAGAGCGGTGAAACGGGGCGCCCAGGAGATGGGTCAGGCGGTGAAGTCGTCATGACCGAGGTGGGCAAGGCGAGAAGGCGCAAGGAGGACGCCCGGCTGCTGACCGGGCGCACGCGGTGGACGGACAACCTGCAGCAGCCGGGGATGCTGCACGTGGCCTTCCTGCGCAGCCCGATGGCGCACGCGCGGATCACCGGGGTGGACGTGTCGGCGGCGCGCGAGCTGCCCGGCGTGGTCGCGGTGTTCGCCGGCCAGGACGTCGCCGGCGAGCAGGGCAGCCTGCCGTGCGCGTGGCCGGTGTCGGACGACATCGTCATCCCCGAGCACCCGCCGATGGCGGTGACGGAGGTGCGGTACACGGGCGAGATCGTGGCCTGCGTGGTCGCCACCGACCGGTTCAAGGCGGCCGACGCCCTGGAGGCGATCGAGGTCGACTACGAGCCGCTGCCGCCGGTGATCGACCTGGAGACGGCGCTCTCGCCGGACAGCCCGAAGGTGCACGAGACGGGCAACCAGGCGTTCTCCGTCAAGATCACCTCGGGTGACCTCGACGCGGCCTTCAGGGACGCCCCAGTGGTCATCGACCGGACGTACGTGCAGCAGCGCCTGATCGGCGCGGCCATGGAGCCCAGGGCGGTGCTGGTCTCCACCGACGGCGACACGTTCACGATGTGGACGTCCACGCAGATCCCGCACGTGCTGCGGGTGATGCTGGCCATGGTCACCGGCGTCCCCGAGCACCAGCTCCGCGTGATCGCGCCGGACGTCGGCGGCGGGTTCGGCACCAAGCTGCAGGTCACCGCCGAAGAGGTGCTCTGCCTGCTGCTCTGCCGGAAGCTGGGCAAGCCCGTCAAGTGGGCCGAGTCGCGCACCGAGGGCAACCTGGCCGTCCACCAGGGGCGCGGCCAGCTCCAGCACATCAGGCTCGCGGCCGACTCCGACGGCCGCATCCGCGGGCTCCAGGTCGACCTGCTCGCCGACATGGGCGCGTACCTGATGCTGGTCACCCCGGGCGTCCCGATGCTCGGCGCGACCATGTTCAACGGCATCTACAAGATGGACGCGTACGAGTTCGCCTGCAAGGGCGTGTTCACCACCAAGATGCCGACGGACGCCTACCGGGGCGCGGGCCGTCCCGAGGCCACGTTCGCGATCGAGCGGATCATGGACGAGCTCGCGGCGGAGCTGCGGCTCGACCCGATCGAGGTGCGGCGGCGCAACTGGATCAAGCACGAGGAGTTCCCGTACACCACGATCGCGGGCCTGACCTACGACTCGGGGAACTACGAGGCGGCGACCGACAAGGCGCTGCAGTTGTTCGGCTACGACAAGCTGCGCGCCGAACAGGCCGACCGGCGTGACCGTGGCGACCCGGTGCAGCTCGGCATCGGCGTCAGCACGTTCACCGAGATGTGCGGGCTGGCCCCGTCGCGGATGCTGGGCGAGGCGAACTACGGCGCGGGCGGCTGGGAGCACGCGTCGGTGCGGATGCTGCCGACCGGCAAGGTGGAGGTCGTCACCGGCACGTCGCCGCACGGGCAGGGCCACGTGACGTCGTGGAGCCAGATCGCGGCCGACGCGCTCGGCGTCCCGTTCGAGGACGTCACGGTGGTGCACGGCGACACCGCGATCTCGCACAAGGGCATGGACACCTACGGCTCGCGCTCGCTGGTGGTCGGCGGGGTCGCGGTGCTGCAGGCGTGCGAGAAGGTGCGCGAGAAGGCACGCAAGCTGGCCGCGCACCTCCTGGAGTGCTCGCCGGACGACCTCGACTTCGCCGACGGCGCGTTCAAGGTGAAGGGCACCGACTCCCAGACGACGATCCAGGAGCTGGCGCTGGCCGCGTTCGCCGCGCACAACCTGCCCGAGGGGGCGGAGGCCCGGCTGGACTCGGACGCCACGTTCGACCCGGTCAACTACTCCTTCCCGCACGGCACCCACCTGACGGCGGTGGAGGTGGACACGGAGACCGGACACGTCAAGATCCGCTCGTACGTCGCGGTCGACGACGTGGGGAAGGTGGTCAACCCGCTGATCGTCGAGGGCCAGGTGCACGGCGGCATCGCGCAGGGCATCGGGCAGGCCCTGTACGAGGAGGCCGTCTACGACGCGGAGGGCAACCTGCTCACCGCCACGCTGGCCGACTACCTGCTGCCGTCGGCGGCGGACCTGCCGGACTTCGTGACCGACAGGACCGAGACGCCGGCCACCAGCAACCCGCTGGGCGCCAAGGGCGTCGGCGAGGCGGGCACCATCGCCTCGACGCCCGCGGTGGTCAACGCCATCGTGGACGCGCTCCGGCCGCACGGCGTGCGGGACGTGCAGATGCCGTGCACGCCCGAGCGGGTGTGGCGCGCGCTGGAAGGAGGGCGGGCATGATCCCGGCATCGTTCGACTACGTGCGCCCCGGCTCGCTGGCGGAGGCCTGCCAGGAGCTGGCGGCGGACGAGGACGCCAAGGTGATCGCGGGCGGGCAGTCGCTGCTGCCGCTGCTGCGGCTGCGGCTGGCGTACCCGACGAAGCTGGTCGACGTGGCGCGGCTGCCGGAGCTGGCAGGCGTGCACGACCGCGGCGACCACGTGTTCATCGGCGCGATGACCACGCACGACGAGGTGATGCGCTCCGGCGTGGTGGCCGCGGGCGCCCCGCTGCTCGCGCTGGCGACCGCCATGGTGGCGGACCCGGCGGTGCGGCACCGGGGCACGTTCGGCGGGTCGCTGGCGCACGCCGACCCGGCGGGCGACCTGCCCGCGGTGGTGCTGGCGCTGGAGGGCGTGCTGGTGGCCCGTTCTGCGCAGGGCGAGCGGGAGATCCCGGCGGCCGACTTCTTCGTCGACTATCTGGAGTCGTCGCTGCGGCAGGGCGAGGTCCTGGTGGGCGTGAAGATCCCGAAACTGGGCGACGGCTGGGGCTTCCACTACGAGAAGTTCCACCGCACCGCTCAGGCGTGGGCGATCGTCGGCGTGGCGGCGGCCGTCAGGCGCTCCAACGGCTCGATCCAGGAGGCCAGGATCGGGCTGACCAACATGGGGACGACACCGGTGCGGGCACGGGCGGCCGAGACCGCGCTGGAGGGTCTGGAGCTGGGTGACGGGCTCCGGCAGGCGTGCGAGGAGGCGGCGGCGGACACCTCGCCGCCCGCCGATCTGCACGCGCAGCCGGACTACCGGCGGCATCTGGCCAGGGTGCTGACGCACCGGGCGGTCCGCACCGCGGCCGGAGCGCCCTGATCAGGCGGGGGCGCCCCTCTTCCGGGGCGCCCCCGCGGCACGTAGTCTCGCAGCAGCGGGAAGGAGCGAATCGATGGCGATGCGGTTCGAGCACGAGTTCACGGTCCCGGTCCCCATCGAGCAGGCCTGGGCGGTCCTGCTGGATGTCGAGCGAGTGGCCCCGTGCCTGCCGGGGGCGGCTCTCGACAGCGTCGAGGGTCAGCAGTTCACGGGCAGGATGAAGGTCAAGGTCGGACCGATCACCGTCACCTATCGGGGTTCGGCCGCGTTCGAGGACGTCGACAAGGACTCCCACACGCTCACCATCCAGGCCTCGGGCAAGGAGGCGCGCGGCTCCGGCACCGCCGCCGCGACGGTCAAGGCGCGGCTGACGCCGGTCGACGGCGGCACGTCCGTGACGGTCGAGACGTCGTTCAACGTGACCGGGCGGCCCGCCCAGTTCGGCCGCGGGGTGATGGCCGAGGTCGGGGCGAAGCTCATCGACCGGTTCGCGGCGAACCTCGCCGACCTGTTCGCCGAGCCCGCGCAGGAGTCGCAGCAGGAGGCCGTCGCCGAGGAACCGGCGGAGCGCCACCTGGCCGCCGTGCCGGCGCCCGGCGAGGACGCCCATCCGGCGGGCACCATGCGCACGTCCCGCACGCCCGACGAGGAGGCGCTCGACCTGCTCGACATCGCGGGCGCTCCGCTGCTCAAGCGGCTGGCGCCGGTGCTGGGCGGAGTCGCCGCGCTACTTGTCATTGTTTGGGTGATTCGTCGCCTTATTCGATGATTTTGGGCAAAAAACACTGCCATTCGGTCGTACCTCCTGAAGTGCCGGGAATGCCTACTCCCACGTCGTGACGCACGGGGGGTAGGCATGGCGGATTGCACGGTTGTCGTGATCACCTACAACGACGCCCCCCGGCTGCCCAGAGCGGTCCGCTCGGTGCTCGGCCAGACACTGCGCGACCTCGAAGTGATCATCTCCGACGACGCCAGCACGGACGACACCCCCGAGGTCGCGGCCGGGCTGGCGGCGTCCGACCCGCGCGTCCGCTACCTGCGCAGAGAGCGCAACAGCGGCGGCTGCGGCGCCCCGCGCAACGACGGCCTGGACGCCGCCGCGGCCCCGTACGTGATGTTCCTCGACAGCGACGACGAGCTGCCCCGGCACGCCTGCAAGAGCCTGCTGGCCGAGATCGAG
This sequence comes from Nonomuraea sp. NPDC049486, assembly GCF_040676925.1. Classification (NCBI taxonomy): domain Bacteria; kingdom Bacillati; phylum Actinomycetota; class Actinomycetes; order Streptosporangiales; family Streptosporangiaceae; genus Nonomuraea; species Nonomuraea sp. NPDC049486. The sequence goes on along the minus strand of NZ_JBFAPV010000001.1, from coordinate 119,898 downwards.
CGGACCGGGGCCGACTTCGTGTCCGGCCAGATCTCCCGGCTGTACGAGTGGAACGGGCGACTGCGCCCGTACTACCCGACGCTGTTCGCCCGGCGGCGCGTGGTCGAGGGCATCCGGGAGGACCCGGAGCTGTTCCTCGACTCGTTCAGCACCAACAAGCTGTACGACGTGCGCTTCCTGCGCGAGAGCGGGGTGCGCTTCCCCGAGGACATCCACTACGAGGACCACGTCTTCGCCACCGAGCTGTACGCGCACGCGCGGCGGTTCGCGATCGTGCCGTGGGTGGTCTACCACTGGCACCGGGCCCGCGGCGCCTCGTCCATCTCGCTGTCGATCGAGGAGATGGACAACGTCCGCCACCGCGTGACCGCCGCCAGGCTGAGCGACGAGGCGCTGCGCCGGCACGGGGCCGCCGATCTGGTGCCCGAGCGGCAGCACCGCTTCCTCCGGCAGGACCTGTGCGTCTACCTCAACCCGCTACCCTCCAGGGACCTGGTGTGGGTCAAGGAGTTCGCCGCCGTCGTCCGCCCGTACCTGGAGGGAATACCGGCCGAGGTGTACGAGCGGGTGGACCCGCTGGTCAAGGTGTGCTGCCGGCTCATCATGGACGACCGGGCCGAGGACCTGCGCGTCGCCGCCGGATGCCTGACCGGGCCGCGGGCCGTGCCGCGCGCCGCCGTGCAGCTCGGCGGGCGCACCTACTGGGGCACCACGGTCTCACCCGGCCTGGACATCACCCCGCTGCGCCTGGCCGAGCTGCCGTTCTCGGCGTCGCGGCTGCGGCACGAGGTCACCGAGATCGCCGGCGACGGCCGCCGGGTGCGGATGACCGTGCGCACGTACGATCCCTTCGGCGTGCTGCCGGTGGCCTGGGAGGCGTTCCTGAAGCTCGGCGGGCGGCGGGTCCCGCTCCGGCCGCACCCGTCCGGCGACGGCGGCTACGTCACCGAGGTGACCTTCACCCCGGACGGCTCCTGCGAGCCGCGCATCGGCTTCACCCGGCTCGCCGACGGCCTCACCACCACCGACCGGCTCATCGTGGACCCGAAGATGACGCCGATCGAGCTGCCTGGAGCCACGGTCGGCTGCGACGGCCACGCCGCCTACCTGCGCGTGCGACGCTCCGCCCGGCGGCGGGCGCTGCCCGGACGGGTCAAGCGGGCGCTCATCAGGAGGATCAGCACCCCGGCGATGAAGCTGCGCGCGTACAAGCTGATGATCAAGGTGCTGCGGCCGCGCCGCGACCTCGCGCTGTTCGAGTCGGACGTCGGCAAGGGTTGCACCGGCAGCCCCAGGGCCCTGTACGAGGAGCTGCGCCGGCGCGGCCTGCCCGTCGAGGTGGTCTGGTCGGTGGCCAAGGGCCGCGGCGAGGCGCCGACCGGCGCGCGCGGGGTCCGGCGCGGCGGCTGGAAGTACGTCTGGACGCTGGCCAGGGCCGGCTACTGGGTGGACAGCCATGGCTTCCCGCTGGACTACCCCAAACCGCGCGGCACCCGCTACCTGCAGACCTGGCACGGGCAGGGCATCAAGTCCATCGGCTTCGACGCGCCCGACCTGCGCGGCGACTTCGACGGGCCGCGCGCGCGGTGGCGGGCCGCGGTCGCCCGCTGGGACGCGCTGATCTCGCCCAGCGCCGAGTTCTCCCGCCGTTTCATCCCGTCCAACGGCTACACCGGCCCGGTCTACCGGCACGGCACGCCGCGCTGCGACGCGCTGGTCAGGGGCGAGTTCGCCGGTGACCCGCGCACGCGGCTGGAGCTGCCCGCCGGCAAGAAGGTCCTGCTGTACGCGCCCACGTACCGCGACCGGGCCAAGAGCAGCGGCCGCTCGGTCCGGGCGGACCTGGAGCTCATGGCGGAGGAGCTGGCCGGCGAGTGGGTGGTCATCCTGCGCACCCACCCGGTCGAGCGGTACCGGCCGCCCGAGCACCTGCTCCACTTCGTGCGGCCGGCCGCGACGTACCCGGAGATCAACGACCTGATGCTGGTCTCGGACGCGCTGCTCACGGACTACTCGTCCGTGATGTGCGACTACGCGATCACCGGCAAGCCGATGCTCTTCCTCATCGACGACTGGGACGAGTACCGGCTCACGGAACGGGGCGTCTACCACGACCTGCCGTCCATCGCGCCGGGACCGTGCGTGACCACCACGGAGGAGCTCGTCGACCGGCTCCGCGACCTGCCCGCCGGTCACGCCGCCCACGCCGCGCGGTACGCGGCCTTCCGCGAGCTGTGGTGCGCCGACGAGCACGGCGACGCCGCCGCCAGAATCGTCACGGACTTCTTCGCCGCGGGCCCTTCCAAGGACGCGAGCCCGTCCGGGAGCGCGAGCCCGTCCGGGAACGCGGGCCTGTCCGGGAACGTCCGGCCCGTCGCTTCCTCCGGGTACGCGAGTTCATCCGGAAACCTCGGCACCCCCGCGGACGCGGCGAACGCCGGGCCCGCGCCGGACGCGGATTCCGCGGGGAACGCGGCATGAACGTCGTCTTCGCGTGTCTGGACGCCGACACGCTCGGCGGCATCCAGCAGGTCACGCACACCCTCGCCCAGGGCCTGGCGCGGCGCGGGCACGAGGTGCACGTCATCGGCCTGCACCGGGCCGCGTCGCCCTTCCCCTACGTCGAGCACCCGCGCTACCACCGGCACCTGGTCAGCAGCGCGCAGGTGGGGCAGGAGGGCGGGATCGCGCGCCGGCGGTCCCGCCGCAGGCTGCGGGAGCTGCTGGGGACGATGCGCCCCGGCTACGCGGTGCTCACCTCGCCGGGAGTGGTCACCAGGACGGCCGGGCTGATGCCGGAGCGCCTGCGGGCGATCGGCCAGTATCACGGCTCGTACGAGCATGCGAGCGGCTGCTGGCACCTGGGCTCGATCAAGAAGCACTACCCGGAGCTGGAGCAGGCGGCGTTCCTCAGCGAGGACGACGCGTGGCGCTTCTCGGAGCAGGCCCTGCTGCCCAACGCCTGGACGCTGCCGAACCCGCTGGCGCACTGGCCCCGCCGGGTGTCGGAGCTCTCGGCGCCGCGCGTGCTGGGGGTGGGACGGTTGGAAGGGGTCAAGCGGTTCGACCGGCTGATCACCGCCTTCGCCCGGTCGGGCGCGCCGCCGCCGTGGGAGCTGCACCTGATCGGCGACGGCGCGGAGCTGGACCGGTTGCGCGCGCACGCCGCCCAGGAGGGGGTGACGGACCGGGTGGTGTTCCGCGGGCGGGTGCCCGCCGGCGAGATGCCGGCCGAGTACCGCGCCGCCTCGCTCCTGGCGATGAGCAGCGAGCACGAGGGGCTGCCGATCGTGCTGCTGGAGTCCGCCGCGCACGGGGTGCCGGCGGTGGCGTTCGACGTGTCGGGCGGGGTTCGTTCGGCGCGACCGGTGCTCGTGCCGCCCGGTGACGTGGACGCGCTGGCGGAGCGGCTGGGCTCGCTCACCGGATCGGACCGCGAGCGGCGCCGGCTGGGCGCCGCCGCCCGCGAGCGCGCCGAGGCCTTCCGCCTCGACCGCGTGCTGGACCGCTGGGAGTCCCTGTTCGCGCACCTGGAGCGCTGAACCACACAGGGCCCGCCGGCGGTGACCGGCGGGCCCTTCGTGCTGACGGCGCCGCGCCCCCGCGCCGGCGCCGTCGGTGATCAGTTGTGCTCGGCCAGCTCGGGCGACTCGTTGCGCTGCTGCGGGACGCCCGCCAGCACCCGCTGGCCGCTGGTGAGCAGGGCCGCCACGGGGCTGGGCTCGCGCATCCTGTTGATGCGGTCGCGGAAGCCCTTGCGCAGCCGGCTGGTACGCCGCCTGGCCATCGTCTTGTTGCAGGCCGCCACGTGCTCCTTGGCCGCGCTGGGCGCGCCGGACAGCTCGTAGCCGTTGGCTTCGAGGCGCTCGCCGAACACGTGCTCGCACAGCGAGATCTCCCAGGAGTCCAGCCGCTTGGCCCAGCTCCCCACCCTGCTGCGGGTGACCTCGCCGTGCGTGTTGCTGTGCCAGACCTTGTGCACCGGCACGGCCATGCTGGCCGCCTCGCGCGGCGAGACCATGGCGGGCGAGAAGTCCTCGTCCAGGAACACGCAGAGCTTCTTGAGCTCGGTCTCCGGATCGTCGGTGAGGTCCTCGTACCGCAGCTCGAAGTAGGTGTCCTCGGGCAGCGTCCGGCGCAGCCGCTCCCCCGCGTCCATGGCCTCGGCCCAGGTGGCGATCGCGTGAAAGGAGTCGGCCGTGTACCAGGGCATCTCCTTGAGCGAGGCGACGCAGTCGCGCCCGTCCCTGATCAGGTGGATGAACTGGGCGTCGGGGAAGAGCCTGAGCAGCAGGTCGGTGTGCTTGACGTAGCTGGGCCGCTTGTCGCCCCAGCGGGGCTTGTCGAAGCGGTCGGCGTACATGCGGAAGGCGGTCCCGATGACGGAGCCGAGCGAGCCCGGCCCTTCCACGGCCTCGCGGACGAAGTCGGCCTTGGCGATCTTCAGCTCGCGGAACTTGGTGCTGCGGTCGCCGGCGATCCACTCGGCCAGCGGGCGGCGGCGGGCGGCGTCCCGCAGGTCGCCGAAGACCCGGCGGCGGTAGTAGGCGGGAAGGACGAACTTCGTCTCCGGCGCCACCGCCAGCCGAGGGTGGGAGTGGAGCATGAGCTGGAGCATCGTGGTCCCGGAGCGCGGGCACCCGATGACGAACACCGGCCTGTCAGACATTTCGTACTAACCCCCGAAAACTTAGACGAGAACGTGCTCTCGGCTCTCCTGAGCGGCTCCATGCCTGCGGGCGAAGAGCCACATCCGGTAAACCAGGAAGACCTCGTTGGCGAGAAGCAGGAAACTGGCCGCCGCCGCCACCGGGATCAGCGCCACCACCCCGATCAGGGGCGCGATCACGAACACGGCCGCGTGGAACTCGATCCCGCTGATCAGGTGCGATCGCACCCGGTGGCGGGCCAGGAACGCGTTGAGCCGCTGCAGGAAGCCCGTCGGCACGGGCGCCTCGGCGTCCTCCTCACGCGGCGCCGGCACCAGGTCCGGCGGGGCCTCCTCGGCGTTCCGCTCCCCCCTGATGGCGGCGTGGACCCGCTTCATCTGCGGCGCGTTGACGTACCTGAACAGGTCGAGCACGGCCACGGCGGCGCCGAGCAGGATGTACGCGACCTCCCCCGTGCGCTCGTACTGCCCGTAGGCGAGCCCTGCGGCGCACAGCACCACCCGCACCCGGTCGCCGACGTAGTCGAGCCAGAGCCCGAAGGGCGTCCCCGTGCCCTTCAACCTGGCGATCTTGCCGTCGACACAGTCGATCATGAAGCTCAGGTAGAAGAGCAGCGCGCCGGCCGCCAGCTCGCCCGCCGCCAGGCACACGGCTGACGCCGCGCCGAGGACCAGCGAGAACACCGTGAGGTTGTTGGGCGTGATCTGGGTACGGTTGGCGACCACGAGCGCGACCCGGCAGGCGATCGGGTCCACGAAGTACACCGTCCACCAGGAGTCTCTCCGCTTGCGTGTCTCGTGGACGTCATCGAGCGAATAGGTCCTCATGGACCAACAGCATGACGACCTGCCGTGTTTGAATCTTTACTCTCTGCTACTACTAGAGGATGTCCATGCCTGTTCTTGACCATCTGCCGCCGCAGACGTCATCCGTACAACAGGCGCATGACCCGGCGAGCGGCCCGGCGGGGGCCGGAGAGCCCGCGTGACAGCCGGTAGCCGAGCGTCCTGCGGTAGGCGGAGGCGTTGTGGCGGCTGCGCCGCAGGCGCGAACGCGCCCTCGCCAGCGCGCGCTCGCGGTGCTTGAGCCGGCTCTCCAGCCGGGAGACCCTGGCCAGCGCGACGGCGAGCTGCTCGGCGAGCCGGTCCCTGGCGCGCAGCAGGTCGCGGTACGTCGGCGCCGGATCGTCCGGCCCGGCGGGCGGGCCCAGCTCGGCGTCGAGCCTGCGGGCCAGCTCCAGCTCGGCGCGGTCGCACGGCCTGCCCGCCATGCCGCACAGCGTGAGCGTGAGCTGGTCGCTCTCCAGCGGCCACGGCCACGGATGGTGGTGCCCGGCGGCCAGCAACCGCACCGCGAACCGCCACAGCATCCGGCAGAGCACCACGGCCGGCGGCGGCCCGGCGCCCCCGGGCGGCGGGACGGGGCCGGGGGCGACCGGATGGAAGGACTCCCCGTCCCAGACCAGCGCGTCGGCCGTGGCGGTGACATCGCCGCCGTCCTCCACCCACTGGGCGAGCGCGGTGAGCAGCACGCGGACGGCCCGGACGTCCTCGCGGGCGCAGGCCTCCACGAGCATCTCCTCCACGACCCGGCCCGCCGGCACCGGCCGCGCCTCGCCGCCGGGCAGCCGCAGCGCGATCATCGGACCCGTGCCGTCGCGTACCAGCTCGTGCACGGACGCCCCCTCCTCGACCAGGCCGAGCGGCAGGTCCGCGGACGACGGCTCCCCCCGGGTGGCCACGGCCAGCCAGAGCGGGGCCAGCTCGTCCCCCAGCCGGTGGCGGAACACCAGCCGGGTCAGCCGCAGCGGGTCGGCCGCCGGCATCCGCTCCGCCTCGCTCCCGCTCAGCGGGAAGGTGAGCGCCTCCGGCAGCTCCATGCCGAGCAGCTCGCGGGCGAGCACGGCCCGGGGCGCCCGGCCGTCGGGGTAGGCCGCGTAGCAGCGTTCGGCGCGGAGCCCCGCCGACGCCAGCGCGGCGTCGAGGGTGACCGGCCCGCTCGGGTAGGTGGGGTCGCAGCCGTGCGGCTCCCACTGGCCGTCGCGGTCCGGCGGGCGCGCGTCGAGGAGCCGGTCCACCCCGAGGTCGTTGCGCACCCCGAGCACCAGCCGCCCGCCCGGGGCGGCGAGCCCGGCCAGCGCGGCCAGCGACCGTCGCCACGGCACGGCCGGCGCCTCGGCCGAGTGCGTGCGGGCCAGCCCGTCCAGCGCCAGCACCAGGTCGTACGGCTCGTCGGGGTCGAGCAGATCCAGGCGTCCGCAGTGGACGTCGATGCCCGGATGCCGCTCGCCCAGCGCGCACGCGTCGGGGAACGAACGCAGCACCGCCGCCACCGAAACGGCCCGCCCGGCCACCCGGTCGACCAGCTCCATCGGGTGCGGGCCGACCAGCAGGACCCGCGCGGCGGCGGGCAGCAACCGGTCCAGGAGCTCCAGCGCGGCGGCCCGCCAGCAGGTGATCTCACCCGTGTCCGACCACAGCAGCATCGCGCCGCCGATCAGCCGGACGTTGCCCGGCGCCTCACCCGGGCCCGCCCTCAGCTCGACGCCTTCGGCGCCGTCGATCACGCGCATCGGACCCGCTTCCGGCCGGGAACGCGGGAGTGACCGTACCAGTGGTTGGAATCGTGCATGGTGTCCCTCCGTGCGGTTGGCGCGCCCCGTCGAACCTTCGCAGTCGCCGATCAGCGCCACGCGTCCTTATACGCTTCCCTTACTCGCCCAGGGGACGCGGTTTCAGTTGACGCCTGGCTCAACTACACTTTGTTGCGTTCTCAACACGGAGAGTGCATGCACGTGGTGGGTGTCAGCGGCCGGGCGGTGACGTGATGCTCGACGTCAGGTTCCCCGCCGGTCCGCCCGTCACCGTCGACCACCTGCTCGACGAGGTCATGGCCGGGAGCCGCCTGTCCGTGGGCGACGACCGGATCCTCGACTTCCTGGTCGCGTTCGGCCGGCTGCTGCTGCGCCCGGCGCTCGCGCGCCGCCATCCCGAGCTCGGCACGCTCGGCTCCTTCCTGCGTCCCGGCGAGCTGCTGCGCACGATCGACGCGCTGCGCGGTGATCATGTACGGATGCCGCGCGGCCTGGCGTTCCACGTCCCGCCCGCCGACGTCGACACCGTGTTCGTCTACTCGTGGGCGCTGTCGGCGCTGACCGGCAACCGCAACGTCGTGCGGCTGTCCCCGCGCGCGGGTCCCATGGCCGCCACGATCGTCGACGCGCTGCAGGAGGCGCTCGACGACGCCGACCCGGTGGTGGCCGCCACCCAGCGGATCATCTGCTACGACCGCTCCCCCACCATCACGGCCGCCCTCTCCTCGGCCTGCGACCTGCGCGTCATCTGGGGCGGCGACCGCGCGGCGCACGAGATCCGCCGCCATCCGCTGGCCCCGCACGCGCGGGAGCTGACGTTCCCCGACCGGTCGTCGTTCGCGGTGGTGCGGGCCTCGGCGTGGCTGGGCGCGCCGCGCGCCACGCGGGCGGCGGTGGCGGAGGGGTTCGTGAACGACTCCTACTGGTTCGACCAGGCGGCCTGCTCCTCGCCGCGCACGGCGTTCTGGGTCGGGTCGCGCGCCGACTGCGACGCGGCCCGCGCCGCCTTCGCCGCCTGCCTGTCGCTCGCGGTCGAGCGGCGCGGGTGGGCGGTCGACGCGGCCGTGGCGGTGCAGCGGCGGGTGGCCGCCTACGAACGGGCGGCCGACCTCCACGACGACGCCCTCGCGCTCGCCACCGCGATCACCGCGCCCCGGCGCTGGCTCGGCGCCGGCACGTTCGCGCACGCCAGGCTCGGCTCCCTGGCCGAGCTGATCCCCCTGGTGGGACGGCGCGACCAGACGATGACCCACTTCGGCTTCTCCCGCGAGGAGCTGATGGAGCTGGCCCACGCCCTGGCGGGGCGGGGCGTCGACCGCATGGTGCCGTTCGGCGACGCGCTCAGCTTCCACCGGGTGTGGGACGGCATGGACGTCGCGAGCGAGTTCACCCGTCTGGTGACGGTGTTCGCCTGACACGGGTCGATAACGAAAAACGGTCCAAGAGTCCGCGACCTGCGCCTTCTCCCGAGCATGATCGAACACGTGGAGGCACGGGCCGTAGGGTGTTGGCTGTGCTGATTCATGGCTTGCTCGCCGGGTCGCTGGCGCTGAGCGGCACCCCCGCCACCACCGCCCAGGCGAAGATCGACTGTGCCGAGGTCAAGTGTCTGGCGCTGACCTTCGACGACGGCCCGGGCAAGAGCACGGCGAAGCTCCTGCGCATCCTCAAGAAGGAACGCGCCAAGGCCACGTTCTTCCTGACGGGCAAGTACGTCGACCAGCGCCCCGCGCTGGCGAAGCGGACGCTCGCCGAAGGACACGCGATCGGCAACCACACCTACTCCCACTTCTCCCTGACGCCCCGGCTCGACGACGAGATCTTCGACGACATCAAGGCCGGCCAGCAGGCCATCAAGAAGGCCACGGGCCTGACGGCGACCATGTTCCGGCCGCCGTTCGGCCACACCGACGAGCGCGTGCTGCGCATCGCCGACGAGCTGGACCTCGCCGAGGTGAAGTGGACCGGCACGACCCACGACTGGGCGCTGAAAGACAAGAAGAAGATCAAGGCCAAGGTGCTCAGCCTGGCCAAGCGCGACGGCATCATCCTGATGCACGACACGGTGCCGCAGACCGTCCAGGCCATGCCGGAGGTCATCAGGGAGCTGAAGAAGCGGGGCTACCACCTGGTCACCGTGCCGCAGCTCTACAGCGGCAAGCTGCGGTCGGGCGTCAGCTACCCGTAGGCCGTCTTCTCCACCTCCAGAAAGACGATCTGCCCCAGGTTGTCGGTGAAGACGCGGATCTTTTCGACGTCCTTGTCCGGCAAGGTCTCGGCGAGCTTGAGCATCTGCGTCTCGGTTCGATACAGCAACCACCAATCCATGTACGCCTCCATGTAGGCGGCGCTGGTGCAGGTGGGCATCACGTTGGCGATCAGGAAGCGCCCACCGGGACCGAGCATGCGCAAGAGGCGCTCGCAGAGCCGTTGCGCCACCGGTTCGGCGAGGTAGTCATACAGACCGGTCGCGTAGACCAGGTCGAAGCCGGTCAGAACCACGTCGCCTCTGAGGATCTCCCGAACCGAGGCCGCCAGCGGGACGACTCCCCATGGCGCCAGTTCGCGTGAGACGACGGCCAGACTCTCCTTGTCCTGGTCCACGGCGAGGAACCGGCCCAGACTCCCCTGCCGGAGGGCGGGGCAGTATCTGGCTTCGCGCAGATGCCCGCAGGCCAGGGAGAGCACCGACGGCGCTGAGTCGCCGGCCGCACACCGGTTCAGGGTGTCGATGATCACGCGGCGGCGAGACCGGGCAGCCCGTGCTCCCTGCGAACAGGTGGAGGTGTAATGGCAGATCTGCTTGCCCAGCAGGGAGCCGGTTTCCCATTCCGCCGGCGTCGACGAGTCCTCAGCCGCATACATGAAGTCGAGCAGCACCGCATCCCCCGCATAGCCACGTGGTTTGCTGAACGCGCGGAAGGTGAACGAATCTTGATGAAGAAGATGTACGAGGGGATGGCGGCGGCAGGCGTCGACCACCACTTCTTTCCAGAAGTCAACAGCCACTTGCCCACGTATCGTGAACAGTTCGAGAAAGAGCACCTCCATCGTCGCTACGGCGGCTCCATGCGCCTGAAGTGTTGCCGCGGTCTGGTCGAGCACCGTCTCCAGATGGGCGAGAGATCGGCTTTCTGATGCGCCCATAAGCCGTTCCTGATCTCCTGTGACCGGCTAGAGCGGAGAAGAAGGCATGGCCGGCGGCACGCCGAGCTGTTGGAGCAGACCCATGAGGTCGAAATACTGGTGGAAGCTGCTGACCTTCCCATCGGCGAACCGCTGCACGTTGCAGAAGCGCACCTCCGCCCGACGCCCTGTCGCGGCTATCACCCCGACGGGACCGAGCAGCGGGCCGGTGTTCGTCCCGCGTCCGATGAACTCGACCACGCCCTGGTCATCGGTCGAGAACAGATTCGTGATCTCGACCGTACTGTCAGGGAAGGCCGCCACCCACGCCTGAATGAACCGGGCGTACCCGGAAGGCCCGTGAGAGGTGGCGCCGAGCGGAATATTGACGACCTCGCAGTCATCCGTGAGCACGGCGAGAGATTTCTCCAGCCAGTCCGGGTCGGACTGGTGAAGGCCATAGAGGTCCAGCAGTATGCGATTCAGAGTCGTCGCGTCCGCCATCACGATTCTCCACGGCAGCACGGGCTGATGTTGGACCTCCAGATTGTCAACAACCCTCCGCCGGTTCAAGACCCGCTAGAGCCTGCAGGTCGCCGTTCTCAGGAGGCTGGTCAGCAGATGCTGATCCACTCCGTTGCCGCCGTACTGGTTGTTCACGACAGCGCCCGCGTTGATGAAGTTGCAGACCTTCCGCCATCCGCACTTGTACATGGGAAAGCCGGTGTGCGTCCCATCACCGTCTCCCACGGTTACGCATGCGAAACCATTGAAGTCCTCGGTCTCGCAGACATCCAGGAATTCCACTCGGCCGCACCGGAATTCAGCGCGATCTTGGGCTCGCCGGAGTAAAGCGGAACGACCCGAGGGACCCAGGCCGCAGCGACAGAGTTCGTGGCCGACCTACCCCGTGAGCACGACGAGTGCCCTGAGCGCGCGCCCGGGGCCGGGCATTCCGGCTCGTCGAAGGCCTGTGACCTCTCTGTTTCGCCCCCGGCTTCGGCCGTGAACGTGCTGTTCCCCCACACCCGGCTCCTGCGGCCCCGCTGGATGCGGAGCCCGCAGGAGCGTCGGTTCACCCGGCTAGCGGAGGGTGAAGGCGCGCAGGGTGGTCTGGGTGACGCGGTTGCCCGCGGCGTCCCAGCCTTCGGCCCGCAGGCTCACCGCGCCCTTGGTGGCGGACAGGCGGGGATACTTGGCCGAGACGGTGTAGGCGCCGCCGCGGCCCCGGCGGACGTCGGCCGGAGCCCAGGTCACGCCGTCGTCAGTGCTGGTCCACAGCTTGAGACCGGCTACGGCGGACGTGCGGGCGGTCGTCGGCGAGTGGTAGACGTCAGCGTCGAAGGTGTGCCGCCTTCCCGCCGGCACGCTGTTGTCCAGCCCGATGCTGTCGCTCAGGTCGTAGGCGACGAACACGACCGCCTCCGGCCGGCACGGGTCCATGACGCCGGCCAGCGCGCCCAGGCAGTCGTAGCCGGGCAGCTTGGCCTCCTCGGTGACCGTCCGGGAGCGGAAGGTCCACTCCGCCGTCGTCCTGGCCTCGGCGTCGTCGAGGGTCAACCGGTAGTCGCCCGCCTCCTTGGGGAGGTTGAACGCGGGCAGCTGAGCGGCGATGCCGAGCGGGATCTCCGTGCCGCCCTTGTAGAGGCGCATGCCACCGATCACGGGCTGTCCGAGCTGGCCCTGCGCCCCGGTACGGGTGTAGAGAGGCCACAGGGCGTCCCCCTGCCGGCAGACCGAGCAGATCCCGACGCTCTGCCCGCTGCCGGCGGGGTCGATCGTCCGGTAGACGTCGTCCGGCACGACGGACGCGCTCGGGGTGAAGGGGCCGGCGTTCCAGTGGTGGGTGAGGCGGGCCGGCCTGCGGAAGACGTGCATGGCGCGGAGCAGGGACCACTGCTCGCTGCTCGTCTGGCGTACGACGACCGCCTCGGGGTCGATGGGGCCGACGTACTCGACGCGCGCGCCCGGGGCGGCGATCTGCGGAAGCACGGCCGGGATGGGCACGACGTCCGACTTCGCCACCGGCCACGACTCGCTCTGGTAGGCCGTGGGCGTCTCGGAGTGGTAGCGGGCGTCGATGGTCGCGAACTGCCGGCCGGTGAGCTCGTACGACAGCTTGGCGGGCACCCGGCCCCGCTCGGTGTGGTGCAGCCCGTAGGCGTAGGGCGAATGCGGCCTGCCGTGCACGTCGATGCTGACCGCGCCCTTGGCGAGCCGCTCCCGCAACGCGCGGGCCTCGGTGGGAGACACCGACACGTAGGGGATGCCGATCTCCGTCACGCCGTCATCGGGCTGGATCCACACCGGCTGGGGGATGAACGGCCCCAGGCCGCAGGAGTAGAGAGGCCCCGACGGCCACATCAGGATGCCGGCCGCCCCCGCGTCGCGGATGGCGTGGAAACGCTCCGGACGCCCGCCGCAGTTGCCTTCGTCGTCGAGCAGCGCCAGCTTGCCGCGCAGGTCGAGCCCCGCCAGCTTCTCCGGAGTGCCGATCCCGACGTCGACCAGCTTCGCGGTCAGCTTGCCGGTGAAGGGGACGTGCTTCACGCCGTAGTTCCTGACGATGTCGCCCACGTGGGGGAAGACCTCGGGGTGCAGGGCGAACCCGTCACGTCCGCGCACCTTCATGGTCACCTCGGGAGCCGCCTGCCCCACGCTGGTGGTCAGCGAGACCTTGCCCTTGGTGGTCTTCTTCGTGGGCGTCGCCCAGTGACGGACGAACGGGGCGGAGCTCGTCCCGTGGTACCAGATGCTGCCGTCCGCCAGCGTCTCCTGGACGTAGGTGTACCGCTGGGATTCCGGTGACGGGACGGACGGTTCCGGCGTGCCGAAGCGGATCTCGCGGGCGTCACGCGCGTCGAGGGTGATCTCGGCGTCCCCGGAGACCTCGAACTCCGGCGCCAGCAGCCAGGCGCTGTGCGTCAGGTACGTGGACGGGTCGACCCAGGCCAACGCCCCGGTGACGCTGTAGACGCTACGCGGCACCATGGCCGTGAAGACGCCGGGCGACTCCGCCCGGAGGCGGCGGCCGAGCGAGCCGCGGCCGCCCGTGACGTCCAGCATGCCGAGAACCGCCGGCGCCGCCGGTGCGCCCTCACGGTCGAGGACTCGGATGGTGAGTTGGACCTTCGGCGGCTCGCGGAGCAGGCCGACGGGGATGGTCAGCCGGGTGCCGCCGCCGTCGGTCGCGGTGACCGCACCCGTGTAGGCGCCCTCGGCGAGATCGGCCGCGTTCATCGTGACGGTGGCCGTGGCCGTCTGGCCGGCCGGGATCGTCAGCGTCGCGTCCACCGCCAGGATGCCCTCCGGGACCGCCTCGCCGGCGGTGTTCGCCAGGTCGGGGGTCAAGGTGAGGGTCACCGGCTGGTCCGACGCGTTGACGTACGAGATCTCCTTGCTGATCGGCGCGGTGCCCGCCTCGACGTGGCCGTAGTCGAGGTTCGGAGTGGTGGCGTGGATCCGCTGGGTGATCGCGGTGGCGAGGTCCAGCCGTCCGGATCCCAGCTCGTAGACGGTCCCGCCCACGTCCTCGGCGGTGCTCATCAGCGCGGTCTTGAGCTGGCCCGCCTCCCAGTCCGGGTGCCGCTGGGCGAGGATCGCCGCCGCGCCCGCGACGTGCGGCGTGGCCATCGACGTGCCGGACGCGGAGGTGTACGAGTCGCCGGTGGGTGTGCCCATGCTGGTCCCCGCAGCGCGGGCCGCGACGATGTCCGCGCCGGGGGCCGCGATGTCCGGCTTGAGCGCGCCGTCGGACCGCGGGCCGCGGCTGGAGAACGGGGCCAGTTTGTCGTCCCTGTCGGTGGCCGCGACGGTGAGCGCGGACCGGGCCACGCCCGGCGTGCCGACGCTCTCGGCCTCGCCGGAGTTGCCCGCGGCGACGACGAACAGCGTGCCGGTGCCGGCCGTGAGGGTGTCGAGCGCTTGGCTGATCGGGTCGGTGCCGTCGGTCGGATCGCCGCCCAGGCTCATGTTCACGACGTCGGCCCCGCTGGACGCGGCCCACTCCATGCCCTCGATGACGCCGCTCCACTCGCCGCTGCCGCCGTCGTCGAGCACCTTGCCGACGACCAGTTCCACGCCGGGCGCGACGCCCTTGTGCTTGCCGCCGGAGGCCGCCCCGGTGCCGGTGATGATGGAGGCGACATGGGTGCCGTGGCCGTGGCCGTCCTTCGCGGTCTCGGCTCCGGGGACGAACGACCGGGCCTCGGTGACCTTGCCGGCGAGGTCCGGGTGCGTGTCGTCGATCCCGGTGTCCAGGACGGCGACCTTGACGCCGGTGCCGTCGAAACCGGCGGCCCACGCCTGCGGCGCCCCGATCAGCGGCACACTCCAGTCGAGGTCGGCCTCGACCTTGCGGTCGAGCCACACCTTGGAGAGGCCCGCACTGAGGGTGCTCGCGACCCGTCCCTCGGGCGTACGGTCCAGCACGGCGGTCCAGAACGCGGCGGTACGGTCATGCGGCACGGCCAAGGCTGCGCCGTTGATGCTGTCGAGCGTGGCCGTCGGCGCGCTGGCCGGGAGCGCGTCGGCCGCGGCCCGGCGGTTCTCAGCGGCCTCGGGGTACTGCACGATCACCGGGGTGGAGGTGTCGTCCGCGTAGCCGTGCTCGGCCAGGTACTTCACGTCGAACAACGCGCGGTCGACGCGACCCGACTCGATCGCGGGCAGCACGTCGTCGGGGTAGACGTAGAAGGCGTCGGGCCCGCCCTGGCCGTGGAAGGATGGCATGGCGCCGCCGGGCCTGGGCGCGGCCTCCGTCTGGAAGCGGTAGCGTCCGCCGCCCTCGTCGGTGAACGTGACCTTGTCACCGGTGATGAGGGTGATCTCGTGCTCGCCCGGCTCGACGCCGTCGAGGGTGACCGGCGCGGCCGGCTCCTTCTGCACCTTCTCGGCTGCGGCCGGCGGCACGTGCACAGCCGTCGTGGCCATGGCGAGCGCCGCGAGGGCCGCGACCGGCCACCGTCGGCGCACGCCTAGGGAAATCTTCATGGGGGTTCTCCTGGGGGGTGTCAGAGCGGTTCGTACTCTTCGCCGGCTTCTTCGCCGGTCTCGTCTTCGGGCGGCGCGTCCTCATCGTCCGGAGAGTCATCCCGAAGGTCGCTCGGAGAGGACTTCACGCTGTGAGCTTCGGTGAGTCCACAACCCTTGTCATGGGTTGGATGACCTAATAAATGACGGAAGACGGCAGGTCTCTGTCAGGACACGAGTCCGGACTCGACGGCGCCGACCGCGAGTGCCGTACGGGAGTTGACACCGAGCTTGCGCATGGCCGAGTTGACCTGTGCCGCGACCGTCCTCGGGGATCGCGACAGGACGGCGGCGATCTCCCTGTTGGTCTTGCCGGTGGCGAGCAGGCGGACGACCTCCAGCTCGCGGGGCGAGAGCTGGTCGCCGTAGCCCCGTCGCCCGCGCCCGCGCACCTCCACCTGGTGGACGCGGAGCAGAGCGGCCAGCCGCTCCGCCGCCGCGCGGGCGTTCAGGCCGGTCAGCCCCTGGAGCACCTGCCGGGCGAGGAGAAGCGCCGTCTCGGCCTCACCGGCGGCCAGCAGGCAGGCGACCTGCCGCTCCTGGGCGAGCAGCGCGTCGTAGGGCCGGGGAAGCCGCTGCCAGGCGTCCGCCGCGCGACCGTACGCGGCCGCGGCCTGTCGCGGCTCGGCACGCGTTTCCGCGAGGATCGCGCGGCACAGCGCCAGACCGGCCCGAGGCGCCGGCGCGTCCCGCCCGCGCACCCAACCGGCGAACGCGGCGACGAGGTCGGCGGCCTCGTCCGGTCGTCCGGCGGCGACCAGCGCCGCGGCTCGGGCGGGGGCGAGGTCGGCCGCCCACAGCCAGGTGCCCTTGTCCGCGACCTGTCGCATGGGCTCGTCGGTCACCCGCAGGGCTTCCCCGGTCTCTCCGCGCGCGAGCAGCAGTCGGCACAGGGCAGCCGCCGGCTCGGCCAGGAGCTCCACGGCACCGTGGCGGCGGCAATCCGACAGCACGTGCTCGAACCGTTCCTCCGCCTTGGCGTCGCCCGCCGCCGCGCGCAGCAGCGCGGCCACCAGGACGGCCTCCAGCCTCGTCACCGGCTGCATCTCGTCGTGCTCCGCCAGGGCGGCGGCCCGCCCGGCCAGCCCCCGCCATCGGCCCTCGAACCAGTCGAGGTGAAGGCGCGTCACCCGGACGAGTTCTCTGATGCGACGGAACCGGTGACGTTCGGCCAGCCGCGCGGCCTGCGCCAGATAGCGGGCCGCATCGCTGTGGCGTCCCCAGCGCACCCCCGCGTCTCCCAGGTTCAGCAGACCTTTCCCGATGTGCCGGGACTCCTCCGCGTCGGCCGGCTCACCAGGTATCCGGGATGCCTCCGCCCACCCCTCCTCCTCCCCCATCAGCAGCAGCGCGCTGACGCGCTCGACGAGGAGGTTGAGGCGGTCGCTCGCCGGCACCGACTCGGCGGCCGCCGCCGCGCGGCGTAACCAGCGCAGATGCGTGGAGACCGGGGTGGACGGCCCGCGTGGCCAGCCGAGGTAGGTCATGATCAGCGCGGCGCTCAGGGAGCCGGGCGGCAGGTGCGCGACCGCCTTCTTCATCTCGGCCCGGCCGGCCTCGTACTGTTCCATGATCACGAGTACCCGGCCCAGCTGGTGCCGGGTCTCCGCCGCGTCCGCCGCGGGCATCGCGTCCCACTCCAGAGCGGACCGCAGGCTCCGGACCAGCCCGTGGAAGCGGTCGTCACCGGTGAACGAGGGGAACGGGATCTTGGCGACCAGCCGGGCGGCGTCCGCCGGGGGCGACTCGGGATGGGTGAGCAGGTCATACAGCAGCGACGCGGCGCCGGCCTCGTCGGCGGTGGCCAGCGCGAGATCGGCGGCCCGCTCGGCGTAGCGCCTCCAGTTGGCCACGTCTCCGGCTTCGCGGGAATGCCGGGCGAGCTGGGACACGGGGAGCGGCGTCCGCGTGGCCAGCACGTGAGCGGCCCGCAGGTGCATCGCCCGGCGGTCCGGAGGGGGGATCGCCTCGTACACCGCCCTGGAGGCGAGCACGTGGCGGAACGACAGCGACCCGTCGTCCTCGCGCAACAGCCCGCACGCCAGCGCCTCGGCCAGACCGCCCGGAGCGGTGAAGCCGTCCCGAGCCGGCGCGTCCGGATGCCGGGCCGGAGCGGCGAGCAGGGCGCCGAGCGTGGCCTCGTCCGCCGGGGCGGACAGCACCGCCGCCGCCCGGAGGACGGACCGCGCGGCCGGGCCCAGCCGCGCGACCCGTTCGAGAACCGCGTCACGCACGGTCGGGGGCACGTCGATCCTCGCCAGCCTGCGGCGGGCCCACTCCCCGTCCCTGCGGGTCAGATCCGCACGGTCGTACAGCAGGCGCACGGACTCCTCGACGGCCAGCGGGATCCCGTCGGTGTGCCGGTGCAGCAGCATGGCGAACGCCGGGGAGACGGGCTCGTCGTCCAGCATCGACGACACGAGGGCGCCGGTGTGTGCCACGTCCAGGGGCTCCAGCACGAGCCGCAGGCCCGTCGCGGGCAGCCGGGACGACAGCCGCAGCAGCAACGAGCTCTGCGGCACGTCGTCCGGGCGGTAGGTCACGACCAGGCCGGTCCGCAACGGGTGCCGGGCGGCCAGGAACAGCAGGAACTCCAGCGTGGCCTCATCGGCCCAGTGGGCGTCCTCCACCGCCAGCACCGACACCCGCAGCCGGTCCAACACCTCGTCGAGCGCGCGGAAGAGCAGGTGGCGGGCGGCGCGGGCGTCCTCGGGCGGCTCAGGCGCGGGTGGCAACTCGTCCGCCCACTCGGGGAACAGCGGCCGCAGCGCCCCGGCGAGCGCGCTCAGCCCCAGCCCCGCGACGCTGCCGGCGGCCTGGCGGACCGCGTCGACGATCGGGCCCAGCGTGTACGGCTCACGAAAGGGCGGGCAGAAGGCCACCAGGCCGCGGTCCAGGACTTCCCGCAGCAGGCGGCTCTTGCCGACCCCGGCCTCTCCCTCGACGAGCACGATCGCCGGCTCCCCGGCCAGCGCCCGCCGGCACGCGGCGAGCTCGGACTCGCGGCCCACGAACGCGGGCACCGCCATCAGCCGCGGCGCACCGGCGCCGGGAGTCGCCGCACCAGCCACAGTCGGGTGCTCCCTACCGTGAAACGACAGGCTGGACCTGAGCTAGATCATCATAGTCGTCAGAGAGCACACGACGCCAGGTCCTCACAGCAGCGGATGGGCCTCCGGGTGGGCGTGCCACCAGGCGCCGAAGACGGGGTTGTCCTCGACGTGGTCGATGAAGGCACGGGCCAGGCCGCGATAGACGGCGGCGGCCGCGTCATGGCTGAGACGGTCCCGCCGCCACGCCACGACGAGCCTGGCGACCTGCGGCTCGCCCGCCAGAGGACGCACGACGGTGCCTTCGGCGGCGGGCCAGGTGGGGTCCACGAGCCGGACGCCGTGACCGGCCGCGACCAGGGGGCGACCGGCGCCGCTGGGCGCGTCGTAGCGGACGTCGGGCTCGAACCCGGCTGCCCGGCAGGAGGCGCGCAGCGCGGCCAGCGACCCGTCCTCTGCGCCCGGCGGACTGATCCAGCGCTCGCCCCGCAGGTGCGCGAGGTCGATCTCGGCCTGGCCCGCGAGCCGGTGGCCCGCCGACAGCGCCACGAAGATCGGGTGGCGCGGGATCAGCGTGCGGGTGACCACGGGGGCGGTCATGGGCACGTCGAAGCCCTCGATCATGCCCATGAGCGCGGCATCCAGCCGCCCGTGTGCCAGTCCCTCGGCGAGCAGCACGGCGGACGGCTCGATCCGCAGCGAGATGGGCCGGCCGGGGAGTTCCTCGGCGACCCGGTCCACGACGCCGGCCACGCACGCCAGGTGGATGCAGCCCAGCTGGAGCCCCGCGGTCTCGCCGGCGTCGCGCAGGTCGCCGAAGAGGGAGTCGAGCTCCGACAGGACGATCCTGGCGCGGGCGACGACCTGGCGGCCCAGCGGCGTCGGCTCGACGCCCGCGTGGCTGCGGACGAACAGCTCGCCCCCGACGATCGCCTCGACCTTCCTGAGCTGGTTGGTCATCGCGGGCTGGGACAGGCCGAGACGCGCCGCCGCCCGCGTCACGCTGCCCGTGTCGGCGATCGCGCAGACCATCCGGAGGTGCCTGAGATCGAGGTCCATGTCCAGAAATTAGGGCATACGCAACTCTTATGCCCGGCTGTATGACCGCGGCTCGGCAACGGCTTTCACACTCAGGGCGGCCTCGCATCCACGCGTCACCCCCCGGAGGTTCTCGTGCGAAAGCTGTTAGTCCTGGCAGCCCTGCTGCTGCCCTTCGCGGCGCCCATGCCGGTGAGCGCGTCGGTCACGGCCGAACCGCCGCCGGCCGCGGCCACGACGACGACCGTCGACGACCACGTACGGAAGGAATCCCTGGCCGTCGAGGACCGGGCGCCGCTGCCCGCGTCCAAGGACGCGCTCCGCCGCGACTACGACGAGCCGGCCGCCAAGGCCCTCAAGGCCGCCGCCTGCTCCGTGAGCGACTTCACCGGCCGCACCGGCGGCGCGCTGGTGCGGCAGATCAAGGCGTCCACCACCGAGTGCGTGAACACGCTCTTCTCCCTGACGGGCGCGGACGCGTACCACGCCTTCCGCGAAGCGCAGATGACCAGCGTCGCGTACGCCCTCAGGGACGACGGCGTGAACTACCCGGGCGACAACAGCGCCGGGACCGCCCAGCTCGTCCTCTACCTGCGGGCCGGCTACTACGTCCAGTGGTACAACCCGTCGGACGTCGGCGCCTACGGCCCGTCCCTGCGGACCGCCGTCATGGCCGGGCTGGACGCGTTCTTCGGCGCCCCGCGCGCCTTCACGGTGAGCGACGCCAACGGCGAGGTGCTGGCCGAGGCGGTCACGCTGATCGACAGCGCCCAACAGAACGACCGCTACCTGTGGGTGGTCAAGCGCCTGCTCGACGGCTACGACAGCACGTACGACGCCTCCTGGCCGATGCTGAACGCGGTCAACAACGTCTACACCGTGCTGTTCCGGGGCCACCAGCTGCCGGCGTTCGTCAGCGCCGTCCGGGCCGACCGCGGCGTGCTCGACACGCTGAACGCGTTCGCGACACGACACCTGTCACTCCTCGGCACGGACCGGTCGTACCTCGTCTCGAACGCGGGCCGCGAGCTGGGCCGCTTCCTCCAGCACGCCGACCTGCGGACGACCGTCCGGCCGCTGGCCAGGGACCTGCTCGGCCGCTCGTCGATCACCGGCGCCACCGCCCCCCTGTGGGTGGGCGTCGCCGAGATGGCCGACTTCTACGACCGCGCCAACTGCTCGTCCTACGGCACCTGCGACCTGCGGAACCGGCTGGCGGCCGAGGTGCTGCCGATCACGCAGGCCTGCGGTTCCGGCATCCGCATCCGCGCCCAGCACATGACGTCCGGGCAGCTGTCCGCCAGTTGCGCCAGCCTGGCCGGGCAGGACGCGTACTTCCACAACCTGGCGCGTGACAGCGGCCCGGTCGCGGACGACCGCAACACCACGCTGGAGGTGGTGGTGTACGACTCCAGCACCGACTACCGGACGTACGCGGGCGCCATGTTCGGCATCGACACGAACAACGGCGGCATGTACCTGGAAGGCGACCCGGCGGCGGCCGGCAACCAGCCGAGGTTCATCGCGTACGAGGCCGAATGGCTGCGTCCCGACTTCCAGATCTGGAACCTCAACCACGAGTACACCCACTACCTGGACGGCCGCTTCAACATGTACGGCGACTTCACCGCCGGGATCAGCACGCCGACCATCTGGTGGATCGAGGGCTTCGCCGAGTACGTGTCGTACGGGTATCGCAAGCTGACCTACGACGCCGCCGTCACCGAGGCGGCCAAGGGCACGTACGCCCTGTCCACGCTGTGGAACACCACGTACGCGCACGACTCCACCCGCGTCTACCGGTGGGGCTACCTGGCCGTCCGCTACCTGTACGAGCGGCACCCGGCCGACGTCCAGACCGTGCTGCGCGCGTACCGGACCGGGGCGTGGAACACCGCGCGGACCTTCCTGACCAGCACGATCGGCAGCCGGTACGACACGGACTGGCGCACCTGGCTGGGCTCGGTCGGCGGCGGCGGTAGTGGTGGCGCCGAGTGCACCGGCGCCGACCCGCGCGAGCTCGGCCAGAACTGCCGGCGCGGCGGCCTGTCGGCGACGACGGGCAACTACGCGTACCTCTACCTGTACGTGCCGGCGGGGACGGCGAGGCTGACCATCACCTCGTCGGGCGGCACCGGCGACGCCGACCTCTACTACAGCGGCACCTCCTGGGCCACCGCCTCGTCCTCCACGCAGCGGGCGACGGGCGCGGGCAACGCGCACACCCTGACCGTCACCAACCCGGCGGAGGGCTACCACTACGTGAGCCTGCACGCGGCCCAGTCGTTCACCGGAGCGACGGTGCTGACCGAGCACTGAGTCCGACGGCGACCGCAGCCGGCCGGAGTCTGTCCCGCCCGGCTGCGGTCGCTGGTTCCCGGCGCGGAGACTCACCTGTTGACCTCAACTTCGGTCGAGGTTGCAGGCTGTCAGGGACAGTGACTGGAAGACAGAGTGGAGCGAGTGGCATGCGAGTCGTCGAGGTGACCACGTTCGGAGACCCCGAGGTGCTGGTGGCGCGGGACGCGCCGGATCCGGTCGCCGGGCCCGGGCAGGTCCTGATCGAGGTGGTCGCCGTGGACGTGCTGTTCCTCGACACGCAGCTCAGGGCGGGCTGGGGGGAGGGGTTCTTCCCGGTGGAGCCGCCGTACGTGCCGGGTGACGGAGTGGCGGGGACGGTCGTGGCCATCGGGGAGGGCGTGGACCCGGGATGGACCGGCCGGCGGGTCGTCGCCCGTACCGGGAAGCCCGTGCACGAGGGCAGCCCGATCCTCGCTCCGGTCGGCGGGTACGCCACCAAGGCGGTCGCCCGTACCGAGACCCTGGTGGAGATCCCGGACGCGCTCGGTCCGCACGAGGCGCTGGCGCTGCTGCACGACGGGCCGACCGGGATGGGGGTCGTGGACCGGGCCGGGATCCGGCCGGGCGACCCGGTGCTGGTCACGGCGGCGGGCGGGAGCCTCGGCGTCGTCATCACCCAGCTCGCGACCGCCGCCGGAGCACGGGTGATCGGGGCGGCGCGCGGGCACGCCAAGCTGGACCTGGCGCGCAAGGCCGGCGCCGAGGAGGCGGTGGACTACACCGAGGAGGGCTGGGCCGACCGGGTCCGCGACCTGACCGGCGGCGTCCAGGCGGTGTTCGACGGGGCGGGCGGCCCGCTCGGCCGCCAGGCGCTGGATGCGGCGGTGAGCGGCGCCCGGTTCTTCGCGTACGGCGCGGCGGGTGGCACGTTCGCCGACTTCACGGCCGAGGAGGCCGCCGCCCGCGGCGTGCGGTTGATCGGGATCACGGACGGCGCGCCGGAACCCGTCCGGGTACGGGAGCTGATCGAGCGATCGCTGGCCGAGGCCGCGGCGGGACGCCTTCGGCCGCACATCGGGCAGACGTTCCCGCTGGAGCGCGCGGCCGACGCGCACGCGGCCATCGCCGCCCGCACCGCCCTCGGCAAGACCCTCTTGACCTGCGTCTGACGCACCTTCACGGCGCCGGAGGAAAAGGAAAGCGGATCGCCGGTAAAGACACGCTTGTGGAACGGGCGCCGTCCGCGCGATTCATGTTTGAGCGTCAGGCCTTATTTTCGCGGCCAAGAAAATATGCCGTCCCGCGCCTTGACGTTCTTCCATTCCGGCGGGGCACGATGAGAAGGAGGCAACGAGCAACGGGGAGGCTCCATGCTCAAAGAAGCATGCGCCATCAGTGCCCTCGCGGCAGCCGCTCTAGTCCCTTCCGCCGCCGCGCAGGCGCAGAGCGCCGACAGCGCGACCTCGCTCAGGAACTGCGCGTCCACCAGCGCCGGCGCACCGTGCAAGTGGATGACCGAGAACAACAAGCGGTGCTATTACTGCAAGCAGTCGAAGAAGAAGGGCGGCGGCTGGAAGCGCCAGTACTGCCAGCACCAGGAACGGGAGTACTAGGAACTGCCTCCTCGGAGGAGGGTGCGGGACGCCTTCGCGGGCGTCCCGCACCGGCGCTCCGGCAGGAGCGTCGGAAGCACTCAAATGCCCGCAATTCACCCCAACCGATTCGCCATATTCCCATACGGCCATTCCACACCGTTGACAGGGCTTCTCGGCGGAACGACGATGCTGTTCGCCACCCGTCCTCTTTGATCCGAGCCATCTATCGCTCGTTCGCCCCAGGGCGGTCACACGACAGGAGAACGCCGTGTCAGAGAATCCCTCCGAGAAGCATGGAACGTACCAAGAGTCAGAGGCGGTGGACCTCGCCTTCGGCGCATGGGTAGTGGCGCGGCAGGAACTGGAAGAGCAGCTCATCAAGGCAGCCCGCGGACATCCACGTACACCTGGACAATCTCGTGGGCCACTATCAGGGCCTGGCGGCCGACACGGAATATATGTCGTCGCAGCAACAGGTATTCGATGACTGGCGCACTTACATAACGACCCTATGGGACGAGTACGACAAGGCCGCCAAAGAACTTCGCAAGCACTCGGCCAAGTACACCACGACCCAGATCGACGAAGGCACACGCATCCACCAGAACCTCTCAGACCAGGCTTCCAGCTTGTCGAGGGTGCTCCTCGGGCTCAACCTCTTCTTCTGGAATGTCCGCAACTGGCACGACGCGATCAAGCTCGAATCAGCCCACGACAAGTTCCAGGCCCAGCAGTCGTCCGGCCCCAACACCACTCCCCTGTCGTCAGCCTGGTTGAAACCCAAAGGCCTGGACACCGTGCGGAACCGCAAGGTGGGGCAAGTGATCGTCAGCCACGAAGCGCAGGACCAGAGCACCGACGTCACGGATGACGACATCAAGACGGTTCGGGCGCTGGCCAAGCGCATGGAGAAGTAGTTCTCACGCCGCCGCGGCACGGTCCGGGAGTACGCACGAGCCGGCGCTGCCGCCAGAGGAAGACCTCGTCAAGCACTCCTCAAGGCGACGGTCACAGCGCCACCGCGGTTCCTGTGACCGAGATGCCGATCGCCGGGTCCATGGGTATCGACACCGTGATGGTGCTCGGACGGCCCATGTCATGGCCCTGGTACACGGTCACGGTCGCGGGCGGCGCGAGGAGTTCGAGAGCACGCAGATAGCCACCGAGCGCCGCCGCGGCGGCACCGGTCGCCGGATCTTCCACCACACCCCCTGGAGGGAAGGGGTTCCTGGCGTGGAACACATCGACCCGCTCCCGCCACACAAGGTCGACCGTCGTCCAGCCGGCTTTGGCCATCAGCGCGGCCAGGGCTTCGAAATCGTAGGTCAGATCCGCGAGACGTTCACGAGTGGCGGCGGCGATGATCGGATGAGAAGCGCCGGCGTTGGCCACTCTGGGGGGCAGGCCCGGGTCCAGATCAGTTGACGACCAGCCCAGAACCGACAGGAGATCCTCAAGGAGCGCGTCATCCAGCGCTTCCACGCGGGGCGGAACGCTGACGAGGGTGGCGACGGTGTGACCGGCCGCGTTCACCGAAGTCGTCACCTTGATCGGCCCGGCCTGCGTGTGCATGAGCAGGTCTCCGGGCCCGTACACGTCCGCGAAGGCCACTGCCGTCGCGATGGTGGCATGGCCGCAGAAGGGCACTTCCACCTTCGGGCTGAAATATCGAACCGAGAGCGTCCGGTCGGTCCGTTCTGTCACGAAGGCGGTCTCCGAGTAGCCGACCTCCGCAGCGACGTCGAGCATCTTCTCGGGGCCGACCCCGCCGGCGTCGAGGACGACTCCAGCGGGGTTTCCTCCGTCGGCTCGTTCACTGAAGGCCACGTATCGCAGTAGGTCCATGGTGGAACGCTAGGACCAAAACGTGAGCGCGGCGACCTCGCGGGCGAAGCGGGCCCGGACACACCGGGGGAATCGGGATGAACTCTTGAAGGTCAGGGGATTCCCGGCGGCGCGGGCAGCTGCTGAAGTGGCGTTATGAGCCGGGGTGGTCATCGCGTGGTGCCGCATCCCGCCGACGTCGCGGTGGAGGCTTGGGCGGACTCCAGGGAAGGCTGCCTGGCCGAGGCGATGCGGGGCCTGGTGGAGAGCTTCGCCGACATCGAGGGGGCGCGGCCCGACGACAGCGTGACCTTCGTGGTGACCGAGGAGAGCGACGAAGAGGTGCTCGTCGCGGTGTTGCAAGAGGTGATCTACCAGATCGAGATGTTCGGCCGCCTGGCCGTGGACATGTCGATCGACGAGCCGACCGAGTTTCCGGTGGAGCGGGTGGAGGCGCGGCTGGCCACGGTCCCGTTGGAGACGGTGGAGCGGATCGGCGCGATGCCGAAGGCGGTCGGCACGCACAACCTGCGGTTCGGCTGGGTGGACGGGATATGGCGGGCGCAGGCCGTGGTGGACGTCTAGGCGTCCGGCTCAGCCTGGTCGGCGTCGGGGCGATGAACCGAGGTCAGGCGTGTCGAGCACGTCCAGCGTGGACACCTCGGCCCACACCAGGTTCCACCGCCGCGGCACGGTCCGGGTTCCCCAACTGATCGCCGTCTGCTGAACCAGCCACAGCCCCCGGCCACCGCAGTCATCGTCATCCGACCGACGGGGAAGAGGAACGGTCGCCGCCCCCTCGTCGATCACCTCGACCCTGGCCGTCGCGGCGCTGATCTCGAAGACCTTCACCCTCACCAGCCCGCCCGGCCGCCCGGACCCGGTGTGCAGCACGGCGTTCCCCACCAGTTCGCTCGCGACGAGCCGGGCGCCGTCCACCTCGCGATGCCCCGCCACCGTCAGGGCATCTGCCACCCAGCAGCGAACCAGGCAGACCCAGGCCGCGCTCCCCGGAACCGTCAGGTCCACCAGTGCACGCTCCCTCACTGCGCCACCTCCCACACCCGCTCGCACGCGGCCTCGTCCCGCGCGTCCACGCACCGGTCCCGGCCTCGCCCCCACGAGAACACCCACCTTTCGCCCTGAAGAGAGGCCCGTACGAGCAACGGCCCCGACACCCGCTGGACCGCGACACACGGCTCATCTCGCCTCGGCAACTGCACCGAAACGGCCAGGCCGCGCTTCGACAGACCCCAGGCCAGTCGCGTCAGGTGGTGGAACTGCTCGTGCTCCCGGGTCGCCGTCGGCTGCGTGGCTCGGGTTCGCTTGCGTCGCATCGATCCAACCGCCCTTCATGTGCGGCACCGATCCAGCAGGTCGGGGGTACTGACACACGTTGTACGTCGTGCTGATCCACAACAACCGTGCCCTCGCTACGAAGGAAGCCGGGCGGAGAAACCTGGCCCTGTTCAAGCATTGCCCCTCGCAGAGTGTGCATTGATGACTACTCTAAGTGCAAGATAGTTGGCAGGATGCACGCCGATCAGTTTTGCCCCAAGATCGATAACGTTTCTCCCGGAGACGAGATGACAGCTCAGCGCAGCCCATCAGCACGACAGCGCCGTCTGGCCGCGGTATTGCGCGGCTTGCGCAAGGAGAAGGGGATGTCCCGCGAGACGGTCGCGGAGCTGATGGGGTGTTCGGCACCAACCATCACCCGCATCGAGGCAGCGACGGTGGGAGCGCGGATCGCTGATGTCACCATGCTGCTGGAGATCTACGAGGTGCCGGCGCACACAAGGGAAGTGCTTCTCCAACTCGCCCGCGATGCGCGGAAACGCGGCTGGTGGGACAAGCTGTCCGACACGATCCCGGAATACTTCCAGAGCTACGTGGGCCTCGAAGAGGACGCGTCATCCATCACCGGTTACGAGACCGAGTACGTACCCGGCCTCTTCCAGACGGAGGAGTACGCGCGCGCGATCATGAGCGCGGAACCGGCCCTGCCTTCTGAGGAGGAGTTGGCCCTCAGCCTCGCGATCCGGATGAAGCGTCAAGAGGTACTCAAGTCCGCATACCCACCCGAGATGTGGATGGTGCTGAACGAGGCGGTCATTCGGCGCGCGGTGGGCGAGGAAGGACTCATGCATCGTCAACTGCGCCACCTGCACGAACTGTCGTCGCAGAACTCCATCAACATCCAGGTGCTGCCCTTCTCCAGCGGAGCTCATCCCGCAATGAACGGGGGCTTCAGCATCCTGAAGTTTCCAAAACTCTCAGATCCAGACGTTGTGTACCTTGAGTATTGGAGGGGGAGTATCTACCTGGAAGAGCCTCACGACGTAAACGCCTACAATCGACTATTCGATCACCTTCGCGCACGGGCGCTCGGGCCAGATCAGACCCGACGTCTGATCGAGCAAGTGACTGGAGGGACGAGATGAGCCACCAGCGGGACACTGGGCCAGAGCGACCTTCCCCTTTGACCTGGCGAAAGTCCACGTTCTCGAACGGCACGGGCGGAAACTGTGTCGAAGTAGCGCTGTTAGACGACGATGACACCAAGGCGCTCGAAGCCGATCACAAAGCCGGCCACGGCCCCCTCGTCGCACTGCGCGACTCCAAAGACCCTGATGGACCCAGGCTGTACTTCACCCGCAGCGAGTTCGCCGCGTTTCGACATGGGATTATCGCAGGGGAGTTCGACGACCTCGTTTGAGAGATCACTCCTGCAGAGGACGGCACACCCCGTCGGACGACCAAGCCGAGACCCGCGAACACCTCTCGTCCGAACGTCGCAGCGACCCCTACACCTGAAGGGGGGCATGATGACTGCATCTCCCGAGCTGAACGCCGCGTGGCGTAAAAGCAGCCTGAGCGGAAGCGGGTCTGATAGGCGAGCCGTCCTTTACGGCCATCCACCTACTCAGGTTCAAGGTCCAGACCTTCTAGCCTTCCACCTATAAGGTCTCTCTTTCGCAACTCGCGTCGGAAGCTGTCAACGCCTCTCTTTCTTCGAACGTCACCCTTGCACTTGTTGCTGCTCCCTGGAGACTGTCGTGGCTATGAGAGACGGTGGCAACTCACGCAGATGGCTGTTGGTACTCGCCTCGCTGACCAGCCTGGTGATGGGAGTCGTCGCCGTTCTCATCGGCCTGGAGGCGATGAGCTGGGTCGCCTCGGGTGTAGCCGCGGTGTTCGGCGTAATCACTGCATCCAATGAGATCGCCCGCGCCGGCGGGGATGGCCCTTCGGACGCCCGCACTGGAGGAGAAAGCTCCCCGAACAGGCCCCGCCGCCTGACAGGCCAGGCGTGGGCGGCCGTACTCGTAGGTGCGATGGCCGTGGTCTTCGGCGCGGCTGTTGCCTTCAGGCTCATCGTCAATCCGGTCGGATCGGAAACCCTCACCTGCCCGAAGCCTTCAGACACGATTACCCAGGCCAAGGTGACGTCGGCCTCGACAGCCGCCTATCCCGACCTGAAGATCGAGTCGTTCGTTTACAACGTCACCTATAACGGCACGGACTTCATGCACCTGGAGGCAACCGGGCGGATCACCGGCAAAGTGCCGGAGGATCAGTTGTTGTATCCCTTCGGGTCCGCGGATCCCAAGACTCGCGACGCCTACGGCAATGCCGGCGTCGAAGGCCTGTTCTGGGGCAAGGACGAACTGATCGTGCCCGATCAGAACGGGTGCTGGTCCAAACCGCAACGCAGGTTCGGCGGCTATGCCGGCGCCCGGGGCCTTACGTTCTACTACCACCTGGGGCTCGTCCCGCACTCCCAGATCTCGTGTCTGGACAAGGTCCTCTCGACCAAGGACGCCGAGGACAATGGTGTGGAGGCTGCGGACCTGACCAGGTGCGGCGTCACTTTGCTCGGTTACGCCCACATCCCGACCGATCCCGTGTGAGCCAGGCGGGCCCATGCTCGTGAGCTGTTAGCGGCTCATGGGCCGGGGTAGCCGCGAGGCAGGGAGGAGGGCTCGGCGATGCGCACGCTGGTGGAGGTCGTTCGGGAGAAGGGGATGACGGATCCCCGCCTGCTGGCCGCCTTCGCCGACACGCCGCGCCAGCGGTTCGTGCCGCTGCGCTCCGCCGCGCGCGCCCAGTTCGACGAGCCGATCCCGATCGGTCACGGGCAGCCGACCTCGCAGCCGTCCCTGGTCGCCCAGATGATCGACGCGTTGGGGCTCGCGGGCACGGAGACCGTCCTGGAGATCGGCAGCGGGTACGGCTACCAGACCGCCCTGCTGGCCCGACTGGCCAGGTGGGTCTATTCGCTGGAACGCCATGCCGACCTGGCTGAACACGCCCGGGCCAACCTGGCCGCGGCCGGTGTGACCAACGTCGAGGTGCTGGTCGGCGACGGCACCGCCGGCCTGCCCGCTCACGCGCCCTTCGACGCCGTCATCGTGTCGGCCGCCGCTCCGACGGTGCCCGCGCCACTGGTCTCGCAACTGGCCGAGGGCGGGCGGCTGGTCATGCCGATCACGGGCGAAGCGGCCGACATCGTCACGCTGTACACCAAGCGGCAGGGTCAGTTGGCGTGGCTGCGCCTCCTGACGCCTGCCCGGTTCGTCCCCCTCATCGGCGAACACACGCGGTAAGCGATCATGCGGGCGTCATCCTCTCCGCAGGTCCACGATGAGCAGGTCGTCCTCCCAGACCGCCGCCGTGCCGAGCGCCTCGCACGCGCTGATGAAACGCCGGGCGAGCCAGGAGCGTTCCGCGCCCTCGGCCAGGACGGTGCGGCAGTAGTCGAGTTTGAGCGGCACGGCGCGCAACCGTACCGGACCGAGCTCGTCGACGGTCACCAGGAACAGCAGCGACAGGTCGTTGCGCAGATCCGGGTCCACCGCGTAGTCGTCGATGAAGTCGCCCATGTCGTACAGGACCGGCGGCGCCACGCCGTGCGGGACGTGCGCGGAGTGGCCGGCGATCAGCGTCGCCCCGGCGTCGGTGAGGATCCTGGCCGCGCCGAGGATGTACGGCAGCGGCCCGGTCGTCATGTTGGGACCCCAGTGGGGCATGACCAGCACGGCGTCCGTTTCCGTACGCATCCTCGTCACCGTGTCCGTCAGCCAGCCGGGGACGCCGGAGCGCAGGTCGGCGTAGGCGACGCCGGGCCGGTCGGGGGCGGCCGCGTAGTCGTCCGGGTGGTCGGTCACGGAGATGACGGCGATGCGCAGCCCCCGTGTGGCGAGAATGACCGGCTCGCGCGCCTGGTCCAGGGTGGCGCCCGCACCCGCCGCGCGGATCTCCACGCGTTCGAGATGGGCACGGGTGTCGAGCAGCGCGTCGTAGCCGTAGTCCAGCGCGTGGTTGTTGGCCAGCGTGACGCAGCTGACGCCGAGCTCGGCGAGCAGATCGACGGCCTGCGGCGGGGCGCGGAAATGGAAGACCTTGCCCGGCGCGAACATCGAGTCGCCGCGACTGGAGACGCAGCACTCCAGGTTGAGCAGGATGGCGTCGGCCTCGGACAGGTACTCGCGGACGCCGTCCGAGACGAACGCGTCCGGGGCGTTGTAATCGGCCAGCAGGTCCCCGACGCCACGACCGAGCATCGTGTCGCCCGCCAGCGCGAGCGTGACAACCACGAGGTTCCCCTGCCCTCGACGACGTGCTCAAACGCCCGGAAAACACCGCCGCCACCTGCAATGATCCGCTATCTGGGGGTAGGCGTCAGGTGGAAGCGTAAGCGACCTTCTCGGGGAGGCAGCGATGAGCACACCGGGAATCGGCAAGAAGGTCCAGGACGTGATGCACCAAGGGGCCGAGTGCATCGGAGAGCAAGACAGCCTGCGCAGGGCCACGCAGATGATGCGTGACCTGTCGGTCGGCGCGCTGCCGATCTGCGGGGACGACGACCGGCTCAAGGGCATCATCACCGACCGGGACATCGTGATCAAGTGCTGTGCCGAGGGCAAGGACCTCGACAGCACCACGGCAAGCGAACTCGCCCACGGCCTGGTGTGGGTGGAGGCCGACAGCAGCGTCGAAGAGGCGCTGGAGAAGATGGAGCAGCACCAGATCAGGCGGCTGCCCGTGATCGAGGACAAGCGGATCGTGGGCATGGTCAGCGAGGCCGACCTGGCCAAGGAACTCCCCGACAACAAGCTCGCGGAGTTCGTCCACCGGGTCTACGCGTCCTCCTGATCCAGCCGGGCGCGGGGGCCGTTCACGCGGCCCCCGGCGCCTCATTCACCGGAGAGCTCGCGATCGCCCTGGTGGGAGGTCGGCCGGATTGCGCAGCCTAACCAACCTAAGAGCAAATTGTAGTTGCAAGGCGATCTTGACCGTGAAACTACAATCTCATCTTCATTTGAGCAGCGAGCGCCCGTCGCGGGTTGACCGATGGCGGCCGTCGGAGGTGACCCGTCACTCCCACTCGATGGTGCCCGGGGGCTTGCTGGTGACGTCCAGCACCACCCGGTTGACCTCGCGCACCTCGTTCGTGATCCGCGTGGAGATCCGCGACAGCACGTCATAAGGCACCCGCGACCAGTCGGCCGTCATCGCGTCCTCGGACGTCACCGGCCGCAGCACCACCGGATGCCCGTACGTACGACCATCCCCCTGCACCCCCACAGAGCGCACGTCGGCGAGCAGCACCACCGGGCACTGCCAGATCTCCCGGTCGAGCCCCGCCCGCGACAGCTCCTCACGAGCGATCGCATCGGCTTCGCGCAGCAGGTCGAGACGCTCGCGCGTGACCTCGCCCACGATCCGGATCCCGAGACCCGGCCCCGGGAACGGCTGGCGCCACACCATCGCCGACGGCAGCCCGAGCTCCTCGCCGGCCCGCCGCACCTCGTCCTTGAAGAGGGTGCGCAGCGGCTCCACCAGCTTGAACTGCAGGTCCTCAGGCAGCCCGCCCACGTTGTGGTGGGACTTGATGTTGGCCGTGCCCGTGCCCCCGCCGGACTCCACCACGTCCGGATAGAGCGTCCCCTGCACCAGGAAGTCCACCGGGCCGTCGGCCATGATGGCGCGCTGCTCGTCCTCGAAGACCCGGATGAACTCCCGGCCGATGATCTTGCGCTTCTCCTCAGGGTCGGAGACCCCTTCGAGAGCCTTCAGGAAACGGTCCGAGGCGTCGACCACCCGCAACCGCACCCCGGTGGCGGCCACGAAGTCGCGCTCGACCTGCTCCGCCTCCCCCTTGCGCAGCAGCCCGTGGTCGACGAAGACGCAGGTGAGCCGGTCGCCGATGGCGCGCTGGACGATGGCGGCGGCCACCGCGGAGTCGACGCCGCCGGACAGGGCGCAGATGGCGCGGCCGTCGCCGACCTGGCGGCGGACCGCCTCGACGGACTCCTCGACGATGTTGAGCATGGTCCAGCTGGGGCGGCAGCCGGCCGCTTCCAGGAAGTGCTTGAGCACCTGCTGGCCGTGCTCGCTGTGGAGGACCTCGGGGTGGAACTGCACGCCGTAGAGGCCGCGGCCGGGGTGCTCGAAGGCGGCGACCGGGGTCTCGCGGGTCGAGGCGGTCACCAGGAAGCCCTCGGGGGCGGCGGCGACGCTGTCGCCGTGGGACATCCAGACCTTCTGGGCCGACGGGAGACCCGCGAAGATCACGCCCTCGTCGAGGACCTCCAGGGAGGTGCCGCCGTACTCGGCGACGCCCGTGCGGGCCACCTCGCCGCCCAGCGCCCTCGCCATCGCCTGGAAGCCGTAGCAGATGCCGAACGTGGGCACCCCGGTCTCGAAGAGGCCGTGGGGCACGTCGGGGGCGTTGTCGGCGTAGACGGACGAGGGACCGCCGGACAGGATGATCGCCTTGGGGTTCTTCGCCATCATCTCCTCGACCGTCATGGTCGACGGGACGATCTCGGAGTAGACGTGGCACTCGCGCACCCGCCTGGCGATGAGCTGCGCGTACTGCGCGCCGAAGTCGACCACCAGGACCGTGTCGAACTCAGACACCGAAGGAACCCCCCAAAGGCGAATGCGGTGCACTCAGTCTATCGACAGCAGACCGAGCGGCGGCGACCCGAGGTCGAGCAGGGCCTTGTGGAAGCGCTGGAGGGTGAAGCCCGCGCCCCACGCCTGCCTGGCCTGCTCGCGCAGGTCCATGATGATCAGCTTGCCCCAGGTGTAGCGGCCGTACGTGGGATCGAAGGTGGCCCGCCTGGCCTCGGCCATCGCGGCGGGGCCCGCCAGGTGGGTGTGGGAGGCGAAGCGGGCGGCCGCGTCCTCGACGGTCATCGCGCCGGTGTGCACGCCGATCGCGCAGGCCAGCCGGGTGACGCGGATGAGCGCCTCCACCCAGACGCCGATCTCGAAGCGCGGGTCGCCCGCCTCGAACCCCTCCTCGACGCAGAGCTCCTCGGCGTAGTGCGCCCAGCCCTCGGCGAACGAGAACGACTGCAGCAGCCGCCGCACGTCCGACGGCGCCCGGCGCAGGGCCAGGCCGTGGGAGAAGTGGCCGGGCGCGACCTCGTGCACGTTGATGGCGGGCAGCGTGGTCTCGCTGAAGACCTCCAGCCACTCGTCGACGTCCTGTTTCGGCCAGGACGGGTCGGGCGGGGTGATGTGGTACCAGGACGGGCCTTCGGGTTCGCCGGGGGCGTTCCACGACATCATCGCCATCGCCCAGCGGCGTGACTCGGGGGCGAGGCCGACCAGGCACGTGCCGTCGTGGTAGGGCACCAGGTCCTTCTCGCGGGTGAACGCGATGGCCTTCTCGGTGCCGATCCTGGCCGCCTCGATCACGCCGTCGGCGTCGGGGTGCTGCTTGACCAGCTCGCGGACCACGTCCAGCGGCGGCCTGCCGCCCTGGCCGAGCCGGTCGCAGGCGTCGGCGAGGCGGGCCGTCAGGCGGTCGCGCTCGGCGTCGGCGCGCTCGGCCAGCCTGCCCAGGTCGACGTCCAGGCCCTCGACGGTGCCCATGAGCCGGGCCAGGGCGTCCGCGCCGAGCGCGGCGTCCGGGTCGCCGGTCTCCGCCGCCCGCTCGACGTGGGCGACCAGGCGGGCGTGCGCCTCCAGAGCGGCCTGGTCGGTGACGCCTGCGGCCAGGCCCTTGACCGCGCCGAGCAGGGACTGCGCCACGGGGGCGCTGACCTGGTCGAGCGAGGCGGTCGCGTGCCGTACCGCTTCCGGCCAGAGCGCCAGGTGGGCGGCCTTGGCGGCGGCGCGCTGCTCCTCGGGGCCGTAGTCGCGGTCGTAGCAGGCGAGGTCCAGGTTGGACAGGTGGAGCAGCGGGTTCTTGCGGTGCAGCGCGAGCTCGCCGAGCTCGAAACGCAGGCCCTCCTCGAAGACCTGGAGGTGGCGGGCGTCGTGGGGGTCTTCCGGCAGGTCGCCGTCGCCGAGCCGGGTCAGGCCGGCGCGCACGCCCTCGGGAGACAGGTCCTGGATGGCGCCGTCGTACTCGTGCCGTCCGCCTGACTCGCGTGCTTCCGGGACCATCAGGTCGGTGATGGCCCGCAATCTGGGCTGAAGTTCCGTCATGCCGGAAACGCTAGCGGCCGAGTGGGTGGCTGACCCAGACGTTGGGCTCGACGTAGACGGCGTGATCGTGGCCGGGTTCGACGTGGACGGGGTTGAGCGCGCCCGGCACCTCCGCTGGGCCCGGCCGGTCGAACGGCAGGCCGGTCCACTCGCGCCACTCGGCGAGCGTGCCGGCGATCGTCATCGAGCGCGGCGCCACCTTGACGATCTCGCCTCCCGCCCGTACGTGGACGCGCAGCCACGGGTCGTGCGGCAGCCCGTCGGGGCGGGTGCGGAAGGCGTACTCCGCCATGGGGGTGTGCGGCTCCAGGTGCTTGTGGTTGGGGCGGACCGGCGCGACCAACTCGTCGAAGCCGAGGCGGGCGGCGTTGGCGCGCATGGCGGCCACCATGAGCGGCGAGACGCCCTTGCCGAGCAGGTCGCGGCGGACGGTGATCTCCAGGGCGGAGATCCGGCCGGGGCGCTCGCCGCGCTCGCGGGTCAGCCAGGCGCGCCTGATGACGCCGTCCCAGCCGTCGTCGGGCAGCTCGCCCTCCTTGAGCGTGAACGGCATCGTGCAGCCCCGGGCGGCCAGCCGGCCCGGCTCGGCGTCGTCGTCGGCGACCAGGACGTAGTCGGTGTAGGCCGTGTCGGCGACCGCGTAGAAGAAGTCGGCGATCGGGTCCTTCATCATGAACTCCGGCCAGGAGTGGTCCATGTCCCACAGGGTGGGGATGAACTCGGGGCGCTCGGAGAGGGTGGTGATCCGCAAGGCCATGGGCGGATATTTTCACATTTCGGAGGGCCGCTGGACGGGTTGATCCTCACTCTTGAAGATCAAGGTGGTCTGCAGGTGCACGATCTCGGGCCGTACCAGGAACCTCTCCAGGCAGAGCCGGTGCAGGTGCTCGGCGTCGGCCACGGCCACGTGCACCAGGAAGTCCTCGGCGCCGGCCACGTGGAAGAGCGTGATCGTCTCGGGCAGCGACAGCACGAAGCTCCGCAGCGGGTCGACGAGCTGGCTCGTGTGCGGCCGTACCCGCAGCGCGAGCAGCGCCTGCAGCGGCCGGCCCAGCTTGGCGACGTCGACCGAGGCGCGGAAGCCGGTGATGATCCCGCGCCGCCGCAGCGCGCGCACCCGTTCGAGCGCGGTGGAGGGCGCGACGCCGAGCCGCTCGGCGAGATCCTTGTTCGGCAGCCGGGCGTCGCGCTGGAGTGCCGCCAGGATGGCCAGGTCGATCGAATCCAGTTCGGCATTATGCATGGAAATTGCCCTCCAATTCGGCAACACTAGCCGCACGCCGATGATGTCCTCACTATTTCGAGATATGTGGAACGTTGAGGAGTTCACCGAGTCGGCCGGCATCACGGTCGAGGAGCTGTCCGCCTATGTGGCGGAGAGCCAGCGGGGCGAGGCCCCCGTGCTCAGGCGCACGCCGCCGCGCGAGCTGGCGGACCGGCTGGGCCTGCGTGAGCTGATCGTCAAGGGCGGCATGACCCCCGCGTCGTACCGCGGCTTCCTGCGCGCCTTCCTCGCCGAGAGCACGCGGCTGCACCACCCGGCGTTCCTGGCCCACCAGACCGCCTCCCCCGACTTCCCCGCCGCGCTGGCCGACCTCGTGCACGGCGCGATCAACAACCCGATGAACATCTACGAGATGGGCGCCTCGGCGGCCACGGTCGAGTTCGAGGTCCTGCGCTGGATGCTGGACAAGGTGGGCTTCCCGGCCGGCGGCGGCGTGCTGACGCACGGCGGCTCGCTGGCCAACCTGACGGCGATGCTGGCGGCCAGGGCGCGGGTGGCGCCGGAGGCGTGGGAGGAGGGCGTGCCGGGCGACCTGGTGATCCTGGCCTCGCCGTCGGCGCACTACTCGATCTCCCGCGCGGTCTCGATACTCGGGCTCGGGCAGCGCGCGGTGGTGCCGCTGGAGACGGACGAACTGGGCCGGATCGACCCGGCCAGACTGCCGGACATCGGGCAAGCGGGTCATGGCGCTGGTCGCGGCGGCCTGCGCCACCGGGACCGGACTGTACGACGACCTGCGGGCGATCGGCGAGTGGTGCCGCGAGCGCGAGGTGTGGTTCCACGTCGACGGCGCGCACGGCGCCTCGGCCCTGCTGTCGGACCGGCACGCCCACCTGCTCGACGGCATCGGGCTGGCCGACTCGGTGATCTGGGACGCGCACAAGATGCTGCGCACCTCGGCCCTGTCGGCGGCGGTGCTGGTGCGCAGGGAGAGCGACCTGGACGCGGCCTTCAAGCAGGAGGCCAGCTACCTGTTCTACGGCGACCAGGGCTTCGACCAGATCGCCCGTACGGTCGAGTGCACCAAGGCCGAGCTGGGGCTGAAGGTGTTCATGAACCTGGCCTGGCGCGGCGAGCGCGGCCTCGGCGACTACGTGGCCTCCCGGTACGACACCGCCCACCGGTTCTGGGAGCTGGCCCGCGAACGCCCCGGGTTCACGGTGCCGTACGAGCCGGAGAGCAACATCGTGTGCTTCCGCCACGGCGACGGCGACCAGGTGGCGATCCGCGAACGGCTGATGCGCGACGGCACCTTCTACCTCACCTCGACCGAACTGGCCGGGGTCCGCCACCTGCGGATCACGGTGATGGCCCCGGCCACGGACGACGCCACCCTGACAGCACTCCTGGACGAGATCGAGGCTTTCTAGATCAACGGCAGGCGACGCCGGTCTTGCTGAGCCTGCCGTTGTAGTCGTTGCCCGGCCCGGTGTGGTCGCCGTGCCTGGCGTGGATGCTCACGCACATGTTCTTGCCGTAGACCTTGACCGGGCCCGCGTAGTACTTGAAGCGGCCGGTGTCCTTGGCGTAGTTGTTCTTGACGTTGTCCTCGGCGAACCTCTCGTTGTACATCTCGATGAAGAGGGGCGTCTTCTCGCCGTACCGCTGGTGGCCGGAGCGCTTGACCAGCGCCGCGCAGTTCCACCCGGTGGCGGCGTTGTAGAAGAGCTTGACGTCGCTGATGTAGTA
This sequence comes from Nonomuraea sp. NPDC049486, assembly GCF_040676925.1. Lineage (NCBI taxonomy): Bacteria > Bacillati > Actinomycetota > Actinomycetes > Streptosporangiales > Streptosporangiaceae > Nonomuraea > Nonomuraea sp. NPDC049486. The sequence continues at coordinate 82,243 of NZ_JBFAPV010000001.1, read as the reverse complement.
CGTGCTGCCGTCGAGCGCGTCCTTCATCGGGATCTTCCAGCTGCCGACCTGCGTGCCGCTGCAGCCGTACGCCGCGGCGGCGGCCGGTGGGGCGGCGACCAGGTGCAGCCCTAGGGCGGTGACCCCGGCAAGGGCGGCGGTCATGGTTCGCTTGAGCATGGTGAAACCCCCGAAAGTGGAAAGTTTGCCTAAAACGCCCTAACCACTTCTCCGGGGGGCTCACACCTCCTGTTACCGATTCGTGATCCAGAGCGCGGCGAGGGCCGTGGCGGGGACCGCCGGGCTGCGCGGGGGGATCGGGGGCAGGGGCCGGTAGGCCGTGCCGAGCGGCGGGCGGGCGTCGGGCTCGCCCGCGTTCGGCCAGAGCGCCATGGCCCGCTCGGCCAGCGCGGTGATGGTCAGCGACGGGTTCACGCCCAGGTTGGCGGCGATCGAGGACCCGTCCACGACGTGCAGGCCCTCGTACCCGTAGAGCCGGTGGTACGGGTCGATCACACCTTCCCCCGGCGAGGCCCCGATCGCGCAGCCGCCGAGGAAGTGGGCGGTCGCGGGGATGTCGAACAGGTCCAGCCACGACCCGCGCGGCTCGCCGCCGACCTCCTCGGCCCCGATCCGCACCGCCTCGTGGCCCGCCGGGATCCAGGTGGGGTTCGGCTCGCCGTGCCCCCGGGTGGAACGCAGCCCGAACCGGCCGCGCCGTACCGTGATCGAGTTGTCCTTGGCCTGCATGACCAGCGCGATCAGCGACCGCTCGGACCAGCCGCGCAGGTCGAGCAGCCCGAGCGCGCGCAGCGGACGGCGGGCGGCCTCGCGGGCGAACGCCTTCCACCGGTTCTGGCCGCCGTCGATCAGCAGCGTGCGCAGCAGGCCCATCGCGTTGGAGCCGTCGCCGTAGCGGACCGGCTCGATGTGCGTCTCGGCGTCCGGGTGGAAGGACGACGTGATCGCCACCCCGGCGTTGAGCTTCTCGCCGCCGCGCGACGGCCGCTCGAAACCGAGCAGCGCCTCGGAGTTGGTACGGGTGAGCGTGCCCAGCCGGGGCGAGATCCGGGGCAGCGTGCCGTCGTCGCGCAGCCGGTGCAGCAGTCGTTGCGTGCCCCAGGCCCCGGCCGCGAAGATCACCTGCCGGGCGGTGAAGACCCGGCGCCGCCTGGCCGAGCCGGTCCGCCGGGCCAGCACCTCGTAGCCGCCGGACGGCAGCGGGCGCACCGAGGTGACCGTGCACTCGGCGTAGACCCGGGCGCCGGCCCGCTCGGCCAGGTAGAGGTAGTTCTCGGTGAGCGTGTTCTTGGCGCCGTGGCGGCAGCCGGTCATGCACTCGCCGCACTGGACGCAGCCGCGCCGTTCGGGGCCCGCGCCGCCGAAGTACGGGTCGGCGCCGTCGGGCCCGAAGTAGACGCCGACGGGGGCCGGGCGGAACGTGCCGCCCACGCCCATCCGATCGGCGATCTTCAGCATCACCGCGTCGGCCGGGGTGTGCGCGGGGTTGGTCGTCACCCCGAGCATCCGCTTGGCCTGGTCGTAGTAGGGCGCCAGCTCGGCCTTCCAGTCGGTGATCGAGGCCCACTGCGGGTCGCGGTAGAACGGGTCGAGCGGCTCGTACAGCGTGTTGGCGTACACCAGCGACCCGCCGCCCACCCCTGCCCCGGCGAGCACCATCACGCCGGCCCTTCTCGCCGCGGAGCAGGTGGATGCGCTGGATGCCCTTCATCCCCAGCCACGGCGCCCACAGGAAGTCGCGCAGCCGCCAGGAGGTCGCGGGCAGCGAGGACCGGTCGAAGCGCCGCCCCGCCTCCAGCACCGCGACCCGGTAGCCCTTCTCGGCCAGCCGGAGCGCCGAGACGCCGCCGCCGAACCCGGAACCGATGACGACGACGTCGAACCCGCTCACTTGACCCTCAGCCACTTCATCACCTTGAGCGTGGTGGTCAGCACGTCCGCCCACGTCTCCTGGGCCAGGTCGAACGGCGGCTCGATGCGCAGCCAGGACGCCTGGGAAGCCACGGTCTGCGACTCGGTGTAGCGCAGCAGGCCCTCCGTGCCGTGCCTGCGGCCCAGGCCGGACGCCTTCATGCCGCCCATCGGGGCGTCGTAGGAGGCGTACGCGGCGCCGTACCCCTCGTTGATGTTGACCGTGCCGGCCTTGATCCGGGCGGCCAGCGCGCGGCCGCGGGAGGTGTCGGAGGTCCAGATGGAGGCGTTCAGGCCGTAGGCCGTGTCGTTGGCCAGCTCGACCGCCTCGTCGTCGGAGGCGAACGGGTAGAGCGACACCACCGGGCCGAACGTCTCGTCGCGGCAGAGCTCCATGTCGTCGGTGACGCCGGTCAGCACGGTCGGCTCGTAGAACAGCGGCCCGAGGTCCGGCCTGGCCTTCCCGCCGGCGAGCACGGTCGCGCCGCGGGCCACGGCGTCGTTGACGTGCCGGGTGACGGTCTCCAGCTGGTGGCGGTGGGTCAGCGAGCCCATCTGGACGGACCAGTCGCGGCCGGGGGCGAGCTTCATGTTGCGCACCTGACGGGCGAAGCGGTCGGCGAACGCCTCGAACAGCGACGTGTGCACGTACAGCCGCTCGATCGAGAGGCACAGCTGGCCCGCGTTGGCGAAGCAGGCGCGGATCGCGCCCTGCACGGCCAGGTCCAGGTCGGCGTCGTCGAGCACCAGCATCGGGTTCTTGCCGCCGAGCTCCAGCGAGCAGCCGACGAGCCGCTTGGCCGCCTCCTCGGCGATCTTCCTGCCGGAGCGGGTGGAGCCGGTGAAGGCCACGTAGTCGGCGCCGTCGAGCAGCGCCTCGCCGATCTCGTCAGGCTCGCCGGGCACGACCTGCCAGAGGTCGCGCGGCATGCCGAGCTCCACCAGCAGGTCGACGGCCCACCGGGTGGACAGCGTGGTCTGGGTGTCGGGCTTGTGCACCACCGCGTTGCCGGCCAGCAGCGCGGGCACGGCGTCGGTGACGCCCAGCGACAGCGGGTAGTTCCACGGCGAGATGAGCGCGACCACGCCCTTGGGCCGGCGCAGCTCGCTCACCCGGGTGGCGATCGGGAACACGCCCTTGCGTCCCTGCGGGGCGAGCAGTCCGGGCGCCCGGCGGGCGTAGTAGAGCACGCAGCCCGCGACGTCGAGGACCTCCTCGAAGGCGTGCGAACGGGCCTTGCCCGTCTCGTCCTGGAGCAGGTCGAGGATCTCCTCGCGCCGGTCCAGGATCACGTCGTGCAGCCGCAGGAACGGCTTCACCCGCTCCTGCACGGGCCTGGCCGCCCACTCCTCCTGCGCCGCCCGCGCTCTGCGGTACGCCTCGCGCACATCTTCCGCGCCGGCCAGGGGGAGTTCGGCGAGGGGTTCGCCGGTGAACGGAGCGATGATCTGCCGGGTTCTGCCGGTGGTGACGTGCATGCCAGAAGGATATTCGGGTTGGCTACCGACCGGTAGTTATCGGCAACGGACGTCGGCGCACCGCGGAGAGCCGATCTTCACCCTTGAACCGGCCGCCGGGCTGATCCGTTGTGAGGGCATGAAGACGCTCACCCGGCCGATCGCGGCTGCCGCCGCGCTCGTGGCGGCTCTCGCCGCCTGCACCTCGGCACCTCCTGACAAGGCGCCCAGCACCCCGCTCGGGCAAGTCCGCCTGGTCTCCTACAGCGACTGCGACGAGCTGCTGGCCGGGTTGCGCGAGAAGGCGGCCGCGAACGTGGGCCCGTGGGGCTTCGGCGGCCCGCAGATCATGTACATGGAAGACGCGACGGCGGCCAGGGACAGCACGGCCAAGGCGACCCCCGACCACTCCACCACGAACGTGCACGAGGCCGGCGTGGACGAGCCCGACCTGGTCAAGACCGACGGCGACCGCGTCTTCACCGTCAGCGGCGGCGTCCTCCGGGTCATCGACACCGCCACCAGGAAGGTCACCGGCTCGCTCGACCTGAAGGGCGACGACGGCGGCTACTCCCCCGCCGACCTGCTGGTCTCCGGTGACCGGGCGCTGGTGCTGCTCCAGGGCGGCGGCATGGCCGCGACCCGGATCGCCGACGGGTTCGCGCCGCCGGGCCAGACCCGGTACGTGCTCGTCGACCTCGCGGGCGAGCCGAAGGTGATCGGTTCGATCAAGCCCGAGGGCGCCCACGTGGACGCCCGCATGGTGGGCTCCACGGTCCGGCTCGTCACCCGCGGCCAGCCCGCCATCGCCTTCCCCGAGGCCAAGGAGAACGTCGGCGAGGCCGAGCGCAAGGCCATGAACCAGGCCGTGGTCCGCGGCGCCCCGCTGACCGCCTGGCTGCCCGAGATCGAGATCACCGACGCGTCGGGCGCCGTCAGGAAGGCCACGGTGCCGTGCGAGCGGGTCAGCCACCCGGCCGAGTACACCGGCACCTCGATGCTCACCCTGCACACGCTCGACCTGGCCCAGGGCGTCACCGCCGCAGGGTCGGACCCGATCGCGCTCGCCGCCGACGGCGACATCGTCTACGGCACCGGCCAGAGCCTGTACGTGGCGAGCAACCCGCGCTGGTGGTGGCCGGTCCAGCCGGTGGACGTCGAGCAGGCCCCGGCGACCGAGCCCTCACCGGACGAGCCCACCCCCGGCGGGCCGCCGCCCGAGGAGACCGAGGTGCACCGGTTCGACGTCTCGGGACCGGGCGCGCCCTCGTACGCGGCCTCCGGCAAGGTGCCGGGGCGGCTGCTGAACCAGTACTCGCTGTCGGAGCACGACGGCCACCTGCGCGTCGCCACCACGCTCGGCTCCGCCGACGGCAGGAGCAGCTCCAGCAGCGTGCACGTGCTCGACGCCGCCGGCATGAAGACCGTCGGCCAGGTCGGCGGGCTGGGCAAGGGCGAGCGGATCTACTCGGTCCGGTTCATCGGCCCGGTCGGCTACGTCGTCACGTTCCGCCAGGTGGACCCGCTCTACACGCTGGACCTGCGCGACCCGGCCGCCCCGAAGGTCACCGGCGAGCTGAAGATCACCGGCTACTCGGCGTACCTGCACCCGGCGGGCGACGGGCGGCTGATCGGCGTCGGGCAGGAGGCCAGCACGGAGGGCAGGACGCTCGGCACGCAGATCTCCCTGTTCGACGTCGCCGACCCGGCGAACCCGCGCAGGCTCTCGCAGCTCTTCCAGAAGGACTCCGGCTCCGAGGCCGAGTGGGACCCGCACGCGTTCCTCTACTGGCCGAAGACCGGCACCGCGGTCATCCCCCTCAGCAGCCACGCCGACGGCACGTTCGAGACCGGCGCGACCGTACTGAAGATCACCGACTCCGAGGTGACCAGGACGGGCACGATCCAGCACCCGAGCCGCACCGAGCAGGGCCTCGCCTACCAGCCCGGCATCCAGCGCTCGATGGTGATCGGCGACGCGATCTGGACGTTCTCGTACGAGGGCGCGCAGGTCAACGACCTGGCCACGCTCGCGAAGCAGGCGTGGATCCCGCTCACCTCATGACGAGGGCTCGACCGGCACGATCTCGGGGGCGCCGAGCCTGATGGCGTCGGCCTCCTGGTCGGTGTCCTGCTCCTGCGACAGGCGCTCGGCCTCGATGCGCTTGGTGTAGTACTCGACCTCGCGCTTGACCTGCTCGTCGTCCCAGCCCAGCGGGCCGGCGAGCAGTTCGGCCGCCTCCTGGGCGACGGCCGTGCCGCGGTGGAAGGTCTCGATGGAGATGTGCGTGCGCCTGGTCAGCACGTCGTTCAGGTGGCGGGCGCCCTCGTGGGTGGCGGCGTAGACGATCTCGGCCCGCAGGTAGTCGTCGGCCCCGTACAGCGGCTTGCCCAGCGACGGGTCGGCCTCGACCAGCGCCAGCACCTCGTCGATCATCGAGCCGTACCGCTGCAGCAGGTGCTCGATCCTGGCCACGTGCAGGCCGGAGTCGTACGCGATCCGGTGACGGGAGTTCCACAGCGCCTGGTAGCCCTCCGCCCCGGCCAGCGCGATGCGGTCGGTGCACGAGGACGGCACCCGCTGGTCGAGCCCGTGGGCGACGGCGTCGACGGCGTCCTTGGCCATCACCCGGTAGGTGGTGTACTTGCCGCCCGCGATCATCACCAGGCCCGGCACCGGGTGCGCGACCACGTGCTCGCGCGACAGCTTGGACGTCTGGTCCGACTCGCCGGACAGCAGCGGCCGCAGCCCCGCGTAGACGCCCTCCACGTCGTCCCTGGTCAGCGGCACCGACAGCACCTCGTTGACGTGGTCGAGCAGGTAGTCGATGTCGGCACGGGACGCGGCGGGGTGCGCCTTGGTCAGGGTCCACTCGGTGTCGGTGGTGCCGATGATCCAGTGGCGGCCCCACGGGATCACGAACAGCACGGACTTCTCCGTACGGAGGATGAGCCCGGTGCGCGAGTGGATGCGGTCGCGCGGCACCAGCAGGTGGATGCCCTTGGAGGCGCGCACGTGGATCTGGCCGCGCCCGCCGACGAGCTCCTGGATGTCGTCGGTCCAGACGCCGGTGGCGTTGACCACCTGCTGCGCGCGCACGTCCAGCTCGTCGCCGGACTCCAGGTCGCGCACCCGCACGCCGGTGACCCGCTCCCCCTCGCGCAGGAACCCGACCGCCTGGGCGCGCGGCGCCACGTGGGCGCCGTAGGTGGCGGCGGTGCGCAGCAGCGTCATCACGTAGCGGGCGTCGTCGACCTGCGCGTCCCAGTACTGCACGGCGCCGGTGAAGGCGGACTTCCGCAGCGCCGGGGCCAGCCGCAGCGCCCGCTTCCTGGACAGGTGGCGGTGCCCCGGCACGCCCCTGGTGAGCCCGGAGGCGAAGCCGAGCGTGTCGTAGAGCATCACGCCCGCTCCCACGTACGGGCGCTCCCACCCGAAGTGGGTCAGCGGGAACAGGAAGGGCACCGGCCGGACCAGGTGCGGGGCGATGCGCTGCAGCAGCAGCGCCCGCTCCTGCAACGCCTCGCGGACCAGGTCGAAGTTGAGCTGTTCGAGATAGCGCAGGCCCCCGTGGATCAGCTTGGACGAGCGCGAGGAGGTGCCCGACGCGAAGTCGCGGGCCTCGACGAGCCCGACCTCCAGCCCTCGCGTGGCGGCGTCGAGCGCGATGCCCGCGCCGACCACCCCGCCGCCGACCACGACCACGTCCAGCTCGCGCGACGCCATCGCCGCCAGCGCCGCCCCCCGCTCGACGGGCCCGAGCCGGGCCACGCACTTACCCGCAGCCATCCGCATTCCCCCTGCGTTGTGAGACTTGGGTCCATACCTACCCGTTATGCGCGAATCACCTTCACACCCGCCTCGGCGAAGCGGGCGGCGTCGGCTTCGGGCAACCGCTGGTCGGTGACAAGGGTGTCGATCTCCTCGATGGGGCAGATACGGGAAAATGCCCGCTTCCCCAGCTTCGAGGAGTCCGCCACCACGGCGACCTGCGCCGCCCGGCTGATGAGCAGGTGGTTGACGCTCGCCTCGCCCTCGTGGTGCGCCGAGGCGCCCAGCTCCACGTCGAGCGCGTCGACGCCGAGGAAGGCTATGTCGAGCGTGACCTCCTCCAGCACGCCCGAGGCCAGCGGTCCTATCAGCTCGTACGACTGCGGCCTGGCCACCCCGCCGGTCACCACGATCTTCACGTGCTGCCGGACCACCAGCTCGGCGGCGATGTTGAGCGCGTTGGTGACGATCGTGAAGCCCGACTCCAGCGTCGCCTGCGTGGCCAGCGCGCGGGCCAGCTCGGAGGTGGTGGTGCCGCCGTTGAGCCCGACCACGGCGCCGGGCCGCACCAGCTCGGCGGCGGCGGCCGCGATGCGGTGCTTCTCGTCGGCGTGCCGGGCGGTCTTGTAGCGCAGCGGCAGGTCGTAGCTGACGCTCTGGGCGACCGCGCCTCCCCGCGTGCGCATGAGCATCTGCTGCTGGGCGAGCTGGTCGAAGTCGCGGCGGATGGTCGCGGTGGAGACGTCGAGCGCGCGGGCCGCGTCTTCGACGGAGAGCCTGCCTTCTTGCGCGAGCAGCTCGAGGATCGCGTTCCACCGGTCGTATCGGGACACGATCACCCTCCTTCGGAGATCCGTCAAGGGGGCAAGCGTGGCATACCCTCGCATCGGTAGCCACCAGTGCCCAATTTTGCACTTTTATGCTATAAAAAATGCAGAAACAAGCATTACGGAGGTAGCGGTGACCACCCATACCGAAGCCGAGATCGCTTCCCAGCCCGACTGCTGGCGCCGAGCGGTCGCCGGCGTCCCCGCCGGCGCGCTGCCCCGCCCGGGAGAGCGGGTCGCCGTCGTCGGCTGCGGCACCTCCTGGTTCATCGCGATGGCGTACGCGGCCCTGCGGGAACGCGCCGGGCAGGGCGAGACCGACGCGTTCGCCGCCTCCGAGGCGCCCACCGGGCGGCGCTACGACCGGGTGCTGGCGCTGAGCCGCTCCGGCACCACCACCGAGGTGCTCGACCTGCTGTCCAGGCTCGACACCGCGTCCACGGCCATCACCGCCGACCCGGAGTCGCCGATCATGCGGGCCGCCGGGCAGGTGATCGTGCTCGACCACGCCGACGAGCGCTCGGTCGTGCAGACCCGGTTCGCCACCACCCAGCTCGCCCTGCTCCGCGCCAGCCTCGGCGAGGACCTGGAGCCCGTCATCGCCGACGCCGAGCGGGCCCTGGCCGAGCCGCTGCCCGACGAGCTGATCACCGCCGAGCAGGTCACCTTCCTCGGCTCGGGCTGGTCCGTCGGGCTGGCGCAGGAGGCCGCGCTGAAGATGCGCGAGGCGTCCCGCTCGTGGACCGAGGCCTACCCGGCGATGGAGTACCGCCACGGCCCGATCAGCATCGCCGGCCCCGGCCGCGTCACCTGGATGCTCGGCACCGCCCCCGAGGGCCTGCGCGCGCAGGTGGAGGCGACCGGCGGCACGTTCACCGAGAGCGACCTGGACCCGATGGCCGAGCTGGTCCGCGCCCAGCGGGTGTCGGTGGCCAGGGCGTTCGCCCGCGGGCTCAACCCCGACGAGCCCCTCCACCTCACCCGATCTGTGATCCTTTCTCCATGAGCCTTACTCTCGCCGACGCCCGCATCGTGACCCCCGACGCAGTCCACGAGGGGTGGCTGACCATCGAGGACGGCCGCATCACGCATGTCGGCCACGGATCCGCCCCCCGTCCCGGCCACAGCTTGGGCGGGCGGCACGTCGTGCCCGGCTTCGTCGACATGCACAACCATGGCGGGGCGGGCGGGTCCTTCCCCACCGGCGAGCAGGACAAGGCGCGCGACGCGGTGGCCCTGCACGCGCGCCACGGCACCACCACGACGGTGGCCAGCCTGGTCACCGACACCCCCGAGCGCCTGGCCGCGGCCGCCGCGTCGCTGGCCGAGCTCTGCGACGAGGGCCTGCTGGCCGGCATCCACTTCGAGGGCCCGTACATCGCCAGGGCGCGCTGCGGCGCGCACGACCCCGAGCTGCTGCGCGAGCCGTCCCCGGCGGAGTTCGCCGCGCTGGTCAAGGCCGGGCGCGGGCACGTGCGGATGCTGACGATCGCGGCCGAGCTGCCGGGCGCGCTCGACACGATCCGGATGGCCGTCGCCGAAGGCGTGGTCGCCGCGCTCGGCCACAGCGCTGCCGACTACGAGCGGACGCTGGCCGGCATCGAGGCGGGCGCCACCGTGGCCACCCACCTCTACAACGCGATGCCGCAGCTCGGTCACCGCGACCCCGGCCCGATCGCGGCGCTGCTGCAGGACGAGCGGGTCACGGTCGAGCTGATCAACGACGGCGTGCACGTGCACCCTGCCATGCTCCGGCTGGCCTGCGCGGTGGCCGGGGCCGACCGGGTGGCGATGATCACCGACTCGATCTCGGCGACCGGGCTGAGCGACGGCGAGTACCTCCTCGGCCCGATGCGGGTGCGGGTGGTGGACGGCGTGGCCCGGCTGACCGAGGGCGGCTCCATCGCGGGCTCCACGCTCACCATGGACACCGCCTTCCGCCGGGCCGTCCGCGAGCTGGGCCTGGCGCTGCCGGAGGTGTCGCGCATGACGGCGCTGACCCCCGCCCGCGTGCTCGGCCTGTCCGGCCGGACCGGCTCGATCGCCGTCGGCAAGGACGCCGACCTGGTGGTGCTCGGCGACGACCTGGAGGTGGCGGGCGTGATGAAGCGCGGCGCCTGGATCGCGGAGCCCTGATGATCCTCACCGTGACGCTCAACGCCGCACTCGACGTCACCTACGAGACGCCACAGATCTCCTGGGACGGGGTGAACCGCGTCGCCGCGGTCCACCGGCGCGCGGGCGGCAAGGGCGTCAACGTGGCCCGCGTCCTGGCCGCCCTGGGCCAGGACGTGCTGGTCACCGGCCTGGCCGGCGGCCCCACCGGCCGGGCCGTCGAGCGTGACCTGGACTCCGCGGGCCTGGCGCACGCCCTGGTGCCCGTCGCGGGCGAGACCCGCACCACGCTCGTCGTCGCCGAGCCCGCCGCGCACACGCTCTTCAACGAGCCGGGGCCGACGGTGGGCGAGGACGAGTTCGCCGACTTCCTGCGCACGTACGAGGCGCTGCTGCGCGAGGCGCGGGCCGTCGTGCTGTCGGGCAGCCTGCCGCGAGGGCTTCCCGTCACCACGTACGCCACGCTGGCCGCCTTCGCCCGCGACCGGGGGGTGCCCGCGATCGTCGACGCCGACGGCGAGCCGCTCCGCCACGCGCCCGACGGCCGCCCCGCGATCATCAAGCCCAACGCCGAGGAGCTGGCCAGGGCCGTCCCGCACGGCAGCCCGGAGGAGGGCGCCGAGGCCCTGCGCGACCGCGGCGCCGGGGCGGTGATCGTGTCGCTGGGCGCGTCGGGGGCGCTGGCGGTCACGGCCGACGGCACGTTCCGCGCCCGCATGCCGTACGCGGTCGACGGCAACCCCACCGGGGCCGGCGACGCGCTGGTGGCCGGGCTGGCGCTCGGCCTGGTCGCCCCGGGACCGTGGCCCGAGCTGCTGCGCCGGGCGGCCGCGCTGGGCGCCGCCGCGGTGGCCGCGCCGGTCGCCGGCGCCTTCGACCCGGGCGTGTACGAGGCCGTCCACCCGCTGATCGAGATCGTCTGAAGGAGCCCCCGTCATGCCCCTCACCGGAATCGGCGACGTCATCCGCCAGTCCCCCGCCGGGGTGGGCGCGTTCAACGTGATCCAGCTGGAGCACGCCACCGCCATCGTGGCCGGGGCCGAGGCCCTGGGCGTGCCCGTGGTGCTGCAGATCAGCGAGAACTGCGTGCGCTACCACGGCGCGCTGGAGCCCGTCGCGCTCGCCGCGCTCGCCGTCGCCCGCGCGGCCACCGTGCCGGTCGCCGTGCACCTGGACCACGCCACCGACCGCGCGCTGGTCGAGGAGGCGGTGGCGCTCGGGCTGGGCTCGGTGATGTTCGACGCCTCCGCGCTGCCCGACGAGGAGAACGTGGCCGCCACCGCCGAGGTGACCGCCTGGTGCCGCGCGCGCGGCGTCTGGGTGGAGGCCGAGCTGGGCGAGGTCGGCGGCAAGGACGGCGTGCACGCCCCCGGCGCCCGCACCAAGCCCCACGAGGCGGCGGACTACGTGGCCAGGACCGGCGTGGACGCGCTGGCCGTGGCCGTGGGCACCTCCCACGCGATGACCACCAAGGACGCCGTGCTGGACCTGGCGCTCATCGCCGAGCTGCGGGCCGCGCTGCCGGTCCCGCTGGTCCTGCACGGCTCCTCGGGAGTGCCCGACGACACCCTGCGCGAGGCTGTACGGAACGGCATGAAGAAGATCAACATCGCGACCCACCTCAACAAGGCGTTCACCGGCGCCGTCCGCGACCACCTCACCCGCGACGCGGCGGTCGTCGACCCCCGCAAGTACGTGAAGTCCGGCAGAGACGCCGTCACCCGCGAGGTCACCCACCTCCTGTCCGTCCTCACGTCGTCCTGACCGCCCGGAGTACGCCTGGTCGTCAGGCGTACTCCGGTGCCATCACCGCCGCCATCCGCAGGTGCGGACCGGCCTCCTCCGCGTGGCCCTGGCGCTGGAGGGTGCGGCCGAGCAGGTGGCGGGCGTACGCGTCGTCCGGCGTGGCCGCGACCAGCCGCTCCAGCACCGCGCGGGCACGGCCGAGCTGCGCCGACAGGTAGTAGCAGCGCCCGGCGAGCATGAGCACGTTGCGGTCGTCGCCGTGCTCGTCCAGCAGCGGCCTGAGCAGCGCCAGCGCGCCGAGCGGGTCGCGCTGGTCGAGCAGCGACTCCGCGTGGCGGTAGCGCTCGACCTCCTCGGGCAGCCGGCGCGCGGGCCGCGCCGCCAGCACGAACTCCCTGATCACCTCCGCCGACTGGGCCCCGGCCAGCGCCTCGGACCCGGCGACGATGGTCGGCGAGGTCCTGACGCCCATGGCCTTGCCCTTGAGCAGCAGCTCCCGTACGAGCTCGTCGCCCGCGCCGGCGTCGAGCAGCGCGCCCCCGCCGGCGAAGCCCGCGTCGGCGGCGAGCCGGTGGAGGGTGCCGCGGTCGCTGATGTCGAGCCGGTCGAGGAAGTGGGCCTTCATCACCCGCTCGGCCACCGCGTCCTGCAGGGCGGGACCGCCGTGCTCCAGGGCGAGGGCGATCAGCCGGTGGGCGTCGCGGCTGTCGGCCCGCCAGGCGGGACCCCACGTCCAGCCGAAGCCTTCCTCGGCGGCGACGAGGGCCACGCGCACGCGGTTCTCGCCGGGGGTGAGATCGGGCGCGCACCGGCGCAGGGCGGCGTCGACCGTCGGGTCGGCCATGGCCTCCTCGTGCGGGACCGCCTGCGCGGGCGCCATCGGGTCGATGCGGAACGGCCGCCACACGACCTCGACGTCCAGCCCTTCGAGCGCCCTCTCCACTCGCCGCTTGCCGATGTAGGCCCAGCCGCAGACCACATCGGCCCAGATCTCGATTCGCATGCTGACAATCTATGCGACAACTGTTGATTAAGCAACATCTGTCGTATAGTGACCATCGTGAACCCCGACGATCCACGCGCCCGGCGCACCCGGGCGAGCCTGCGCGCCGCCGTCCTCGACCTCGCCACCGAGCGCGACCTGGGCGCCATCACCATCTCCGCCGTCGCCAAGCGGGCCGGGGTCAACCGGGCCACGTTCTACCTGCACTACCCGGACGTCGACGCGCTGGCCGCCGACGCCATGGAGGAGGCGGTCGCCGAGGTGGCCAGGGCCGCCGCCCTCTGCCCGCTGGACGCCCCGCGCGACCGCGCGCCCGAGCCCCTGACCACGCTTTTCGCGCACATCGACGGCAACGCCGAGCTGTACGCGTGCATGCTCGGCACCCAGGGCAGCCCGCGCTTCTGCGCCCGGCTCAGAGAGCGGCTCACCGCCGAGCTGGAAGCCCGCTTCGCCGCCGGCGCCCGCCCCGCCGGCTTCGCGGACGTGCCGCCCGGCACGCACGCCGCCTACCTCGCCGGCGCGCTGACCGGCGTGATCGCCCACTGGGTGATCGACTCACGGGACACGCCGTCGGCCGACGTCGCGCTCGCCTTCTGGCGCCTCTTCCGCCCGGCTGGTAAGTGATCTCCATGCACAGAAGCCGCGTCTACGCACTCCTCATCGACACCCCGGCGGACGAGGCCGAGCGGGCCACCGCCTTCTGGTCGGCCGCCCTCGGCGTCCCCGCCCGGCCGCTGCCCGGTTACGAGCAGTTCACCAGCTTCCCCGGCGCCGTCTCCGGACTCGACCTCGCCGTCCAGTCCGTCGACGACGCCCCGCGCTACCACCTGGACATCGAGACCGACGACGTCGACGCGGAGACGGCCCGGCTGGTGGCCCTCGGCGCCACCGAGGTCTCCCGCTGGCAGGAATGCCGGATCCTGCGCGCTCCCGGCGGCCACCTCCTCTGCGTCCTGCCCGCGGAGAGCGACCGCTTCGACGCCGAGGCCACCACCTGGCCCTGACCTCTCACACAACCAGATGGTTGTGCAAACGAATGGTTGTGGCTAGGGTCGGCGTGTGACCGTAGCCGAAGACGAGCTGTCCCTGGTGTTCTCGGCGCTCGCCGACCCGACCAGGCGCGCGATCCTGGAGCGCCTGGCCGAGGGCGACGCGACCGTGAGCCAGCTCACCGAGCCGTTCGCGATGACCCAGCAGGCCGTCTCGAAACACCTGAAGGTGCTCGAACGCGCCCGCCTGATCACCCGCACCCGCACCGCCCAGTCGCGACCGTGCGCTCTCGACACCGAGCGGCTCGACGCCGCCGCCGGGTGGATCGCCCGCCACCGCGAGATCTGGGCCGACCGCCACGACCGGCTGGAGCGGCACCTGGCCGCCCTGCGCGACCGGGACGGGGAGACACCATGACCGAGACCGGCGAGATGACCTACCGGCGCGTCCACCGCGCGTCGCCGGAGCTGCTGTTCGACTGCATGACCACGCCCGAGCACCTCACCCGCTTCTGGGGCCCGGCCGGCACCACCACCCCGCTCGACGGCATCGTGGTCGACCTGCGGCCGGGCGGCGCCTTCGAGACCACGATGGTCGGCGACGACGGCGGCACCTACACGATGAAGGCCACCTACGCCGAGGTGCGCCGCCCCGAGCGGCTGGTGTGGATCGAGCCGGGCGTCGAGGGCGGCATGAAGACCACGATCACCTTCCGCGACCTGGGCGACGGCCGCACCGAGGTGGTCACCCACCAGACCAACGTGCCGGCCGCCTACCTCAGCGCCGAAGCGCGGGCGGGCTTCGCCACCAGCCTGGACCGCTTCGACGCCTATCTGGCCGGCCTGAACCGGGAGGACACCTGATCATGCCGACACTCACCTCACCCGACGGCACCGTGATCGGCTACGAGCGCTCCGGCGACGGCCCCGCGCTCGTCCTGGTCGACGGCGCCATGTGCCACCGCGCCGCGGGCCCGATGCGGCCGCTCGCCGCCCTGCTGAGCTCGTCGTTCACCGTCCACGCGTACGACCGGCGCGGGCGCGGCGAGAGCACCGACACCCCGCCGTACGCGCCCGAACGCGAGATCGAGGACCTGCGGGCGCTCATCGCCGAGGCCGGCGGCGAGGCGTACGTCTACGGCATCTCCTCAGGCGCCGCCCTCGCCCTGAGAGCCGCGGCGACCGGCCCCGGCATCACCAGGCTCGCCCTGTACGAGCCGCCGTACATCGACGACCCCGGCAACGGGGCGTACACCGCCCGCCTGCGCGAGCTGCTCGCCGCCGGGATGAGAGGCGAGGCCGTCGCGCTGTTCATGGCCCACGTCGGGATGCCCGCCCAGGCCATCGACGGCATGCGCGGTCAGCCGATGTGGGCGGCGCTGGAGGCGATCGCGCCCACTCTCGCGTACGACGACGAACTGCTCGGCGGCGGCCGGGTGCCGCACGACCTGGCGTCGGCGATCACCATCCCCGCCCTGGTCCTGTCCGGCGGCGAAAGCCCCAACGGGCTCCAGGGCGCCGCCGAGGCCACGTCGGACGCCATCCCCACGGCCGAGCACCGATCCCTCGACGGCCAGACCCACGACGTCCAGCCGGACGCCCTCGCCCCGGTGCTGGCTGCCTTCTTCGCCTGAGCAACCTATGTTGACTAATTTCGGATTAGTCAACTAACGTTGCTTACATGTCCGCGAGTGAGATCCCCCCTCCCCAGGAGCCCGGCGACGCGCTGGCGGCCGTGGTGGCGCTGCGGCGCCTGGCCGACCAGCTGGAGGACGCCGCCGTCGAGGAGGCGATGCGTGCGGGCTGGAGCTGGCCGCAGGTCGCCGAGGCACTCGGTGTGACGCGTCAGGCGGTCCACCGCAAGCACGCCAAGCGACTCATCGCCGCGGGCGTCAAGCTGAGGAGACGTTCACCGTGAGACCGTTCGACGCGTACCTGCACGCGATCCTCACCGAGGGAGAGGCCGAGGCCCGGCGGGACAGATCGGCGACGATCGAGGCGCAGCACCTCCTGCTGGCCGTCGCGGCCCAGGAGGACACCGCGCCGCAGCGCGTCCTCGCCGAGGCCGGGCTCGGTCACCAGGCCGTCCGCGCCGCGCTCGACCGCGAGTTCGAGCACAGCCTGAGCGCCGTCGGCGTGTCCGCCGCCTTCGGCCTCCCCCGGTCGAGTGTCCTACCCGGACGCCGGCCTGGCATGGGCGCCACGGGCAGGCTCGCCCTGGAGCGGAGCTTCGCGTCCGCGGCACGCAAGAAGGACCTGCGACCGGCACACGTGCTGGTCGGGATCCTGCACGCCGAGGTGGGCACGGTCCCGCGCGCCCTCGCCCTGGCCGGCGTCGACCGCGCCGCCCTACTGTCCCGAGCCCTGGAGCTGATCAACGAATGAACGCGGGAATCCAGCGCGTCCTCGACCGGGCGGTCGCCGGTGGCGGGGTGCCCGGGATCGTCGCCGACGTACGCGACGCCGACCGGTCCTGGTTCGGCACGGCGGGCGTGGCCGACCTGACGACCCGCCGGGCGCGCCGGCCGGGCGAGCACTTCAGGATCGGCAGCCTCACCAAGGCGTTCACCGCGGTGGTGGTCCTGCGGCTGGTGGCCGAGGGCGGGCTGACGCTGGACGACACGGTGGCGACGTGGCTGCCCGGCCTGGCCGAGGAGCAGCTCGGCGCCGACGGCACGACGATCAGCGTCAGGCGGTTGCTCAACCACACCAGTGGCCTGCCGGACGTCATCCCGGGCCTGGAGACGCCGCCCCTGGAGGAGCCGGGCGGCTTCCGCTACTCGAAGGTCAACTACAACCTCGCCGGGATGATCGTCGAACGGGTGACGGGCTCGACGCTCGCCGAGGAGATCGCGCGGCACGTCACCCGGCCGCTCGGCCTGACCGGCACGTACCTCCCCGGGGACGACCAGACACTCCGCGAGCCGCACGCGCGGCACTACGCGAAGCAGCCCGACGCGGAGATCCACGACGTGACCGCGACGGACCTGAGCTGGGCCTGGGCCGCCGGCGGCATGGTCTCGACGACCGCGGACCTGCACGCGTTCCTGCACGCGCTGCTGCGCGGCCGGCTGCTCCCGCCCGGCCTGCGGCGGGAGATGTTCACCACGGTCTCCACCGAGGGGACGGGGTGGGTCCCGCACGCCCGTTACGGCCTGGGCGTCTACTCCCAGCGGCTCTCCTGCGGCGTCACGGTCTGGGGAGGGGGCGGAGCCGTGCCCGGCTCGTGGAGCTACGCCATGGCCGACCGCGACGGCTCGCGCGCGGTGGTCGCCAACGCGAACGGCGACTGGGGCGACCTGATGGCCACCTTCGGCGACCTCCTGGACGCCCGGTTCCGCATGGCCGGAACCGGGCCCTGACCACCGGCGGGATCAGCTCTGGACGGGCGAGACCACGACCTCCACCCGCTGGAACTCCTTGATGTCGGAGTAACCCGTGGACGCCATCGTCCGCTTCAGCGCGCCCATGAGGTTCATCGACCCGTCGGCCACGCTCGAAGGACCGTGCAGGATCTGCGCCAGCGAGCCCACGGTGCCGAACTCGACCCGGCGCCCGCGCGGCAGGTCGGGGTGGTGGGCCTCGGAGCCCCAGTGGAAGCCGCGCCCCGGCGCCTCGACGGCCCTGGCCAGCGGCGAGCCCACCATGACGGCGTCGGCCCCGCAGGCGATGGCCTTGGCGATGTCGCCGGAGGTGCCCATGCCGCCGTCGGCGATGACGTGCACGTAGCGGCCGCCGGACTCGTCCATGTAGTCGCGCCGGGCCGCCGCCACGTCGGAGACCGCGGTCGCCATCGGCACCGCGACGCCCAGCACGTTGCGGGTGGTGTGGGAGGCGCCGCCGCCGAAGCCGACCAGCACGCCGGCCGCGCCGGTGCGCATCAGGTGGAGGGCGGCGGTGTGGGTGGCGCAGCCGCCGACGATGACCGGCACGTCAAGCTCGTAGATGAACTGCTTGAGGTTCAGCGGCTCGGCCCGGCCGGAGACGTGCTCGGCGGAGACCGTGGTGCCGCGGATGACGAAGATGTCGACGCCGGCGTCGATGACCGCCTTGTGGTACTGCACGACCCGCTGCGGCGACAGCCGGACGGCGGTGGTGACGCCCGCGGCCCTGATCTCCTCGATGCGCCGCCCGATCAGGTCCTCCTGGATCGGGGCCGTGTAGATCTCCTGGAGGCGCTTGGTGGCAGCCTCGGCGCTGAGGGAGGCGCACTCCTCCAGCAGCGGGGTCGGGTCCTCGTAGCGGGTCCAGAGACCTTCGAGGTCGAGCGGGGCCAGCCCGCCGTGCCGGCCGATCTCGATCGCGGTGGCCGGCGAGACCACGCTGTCCATCGGGGCGACGACGACGGGCAGCTCGAACCGGTACGCGTCGATCTGCCAGGCGATCGAGACCTCTTCCGGGTCGCGGGTGCGCCGCGACGGCACGAGGCCGATCTCGTCGAGCGAGTAGGCCCGGCGGCCCGACTTGCCCCGGCCGATCTCCACCTGCTGAGTCATGGATTACCTTCTGTGATAGTTAGGAGCTTCCACGGTCATCTGGATGTCGTGGGGATGGCTCTCCTTGAGACCCGCCGCGGTGATGGGCATCAGCTCGCAGTCGGTGTGCATCTGCTCGATGGTGCGGCAGCCCGCGTACCACATGCCCTGGCGCAGCCCGCCGACGAGCTGGTGGGCGACGGCGGCGGCCGGCCCGCGGTAGGGCACCTGGCCCTCGATGCCCTCGGGGATGTACTTGTCCTCGCCGCCGACCTCGGCCTGCGCGTAGCGGTCCTTGCTGAAGGAGGTGCCGCCCCGCTCGCGGTTGCGCACCGCGCCGAGGGAGCCCATGCCGCGGTAGGACTTGAACTGCTTGCCGTTGATGAAGATCAGCTCGCCCGGCGACTCCTCGCACCCGGCCAGCAGCGAGCCGAGCATGACCGAGTGGGCGCCGGCGGCGATGGCCTTGGCGATGTCGCCGGAGTATTGCAGCCCGCCGTCGCCGATGACCGGCACGCCCGCCGGCGCGCAGGCCAGTGACGCCTGGTGGATGGCGGTGATCTGGGGCGCGCCCACGCCGGCGACCACCCGGGTGGTGCAGATGGAACCGGGGCCCACGCCCACCTTGACGGCGTCGGCGCCCGCGTCGACCAGCATCTGGGCGCCGGCCCTGGTGGCGATGTTGCCGCCGATGACGTCGACCTTGGCGTTGGCCTTGATCTTGCCGATCATGTCGGCCAGGCCCTTGGAGTGGCCGTGGGCGACGTCGACCACGATGACGTCGACGCCGGCCTCGATCAGCGCCCTGGCCCGGGTCTCGGCGTCGCCGCCGACGCCGACGGCGGCGCCGACGACGAGCCGGCCGTCGGCGTCCTTGGTGGCCAGGGGGTACTGCTCGCTCTTGGTGAAGTCCTTGACCGTGATCAGGCCGCGCAGCCTGCCGTCGGGGTCGACCAGGGGCAGCTTCTCGATCTTGTTACGCCGCAGGAGGGCGAACGCGTCGTCGCGCGAGACCCCGACCGGGGCGGTGACCAGCGGCATCTTCGTCATGACGTCGCGTACGGGACGCGTGTGGTCGGTCTCGAAGCGCATGTCGCGGTTGGTCACGATGCCGACGAGGATGCCCGACGGGTCGGTGACCGGCACGCCGGAGATGCGGTAGGTGGCGCACAGCCGCTCGACCTCGGCCAGCGTGTCGTCGGGGCTGCACGTCACGGGGTTGGTGACCATGCCGGCCTCGGACCGTTTGACCAGGTCGGCCTGCTGGGCCTGCTCCTCGATCGACAGGTTGCGGTGGAGGATGCCGATGCCGCCCTGGCGGGCCATGGCGACGGCCATGCGGGCCTCGGTCACGGTGTCCATCGCGGCGGAGACCAGCGGGATGTTGAGCGTGATGCCGCGCGAGAGCCGGGTGACCGTCTCGGCCTCGCCCGGCTGGAGATCCGAGTAGGCCGGCACGAGCAGCACGTCGTCGAACGTCAGACCCGTCTCCGTGAACTTGGACATGCCGCGGCCCCTCCCTGCCTCGCCTGATGACGCCAAGTCTAGAGGGTGTGCGCAAAACGTATGGATGCCGGGAGGACGAGGACCCCCACGGTTCGTCGTGCTCCCGGCATCGAAAGAGCCGGAGGGCGGAACGATCTGCCGTCCGCCCCCCGGCCACCGGCATCCGGGCCGGGAGCGCGCCGTGGCCACCGAACCCCCCTCCGCGTCCTGATGGCCTGCGTCGCTCCGGCCGCCTGGGCTGCCGACGCTCTGTTAAGCCTGGGTCACTCTTCGGCATGCCGCAACGTGAAAACGTGCAATTGCACGAAGTTGCACCCCTCCGGCCCAACCTGCGGACAACCGCCGGATGCCGGGTTATCCTCAGGCACGCCGTATCCCCCCAACGGAGCACGCCACGATGCGCAACGAGCAGCGGACCCTGGCCGATCCGCTCGAAACGCTGGGCCTCGACCCCACCCAGACGGCCCTCTACACGGCTGTGCTGCGCCTCCACCGGGCCACCCGGAGCGAGCTCGCCGAGGTCATGAACGGCCCGGTCGACACCTTGGCCGGCCAGCTCGACGACCTGGTCAGGCTGGGGGTGGTCGACGAGCAGTCGGGCGAGTACCTCGCCAGGCACCCCGCGGCCGCCCTGGGCCGGCTGGTGGCGGACCGCCTCGACCTGCTCGCCGAGGAGAGCCGCAGGATCGACAGCGCGCTGGGCTCGATCCGCACCCTGATCCGCGACTACGACATGGGCCGCGACTACCGCAGCGGCCCGTTCCCCGTCGAGCTGGTCGGCGGCGCCGACGTGCTGTACGAGAGCGTCATGGGCATGGCGGTGCAGGCGCCGCCGCTCACCCTGCTCGTCGCGATCCCCGACGGGCGCACCATGACGGACTTCGCCCGCAAGTTCGCCGACCCGTGGATCGACGCCCAGGAGCGGGGCCTGATGGTGATCCGCGCCGTCGTGCCGGTCGACGCGCTGACGTTGCCGGGGGTGCGCGACGCGATGACGCGCGTGATCGCCACCGGGGGCAGCATGCGGACCCTCGACAGGGTGCCGAGCTGGTTCATGACGGCCGGGGCGGAGGCGGCCGGCCTGCCCGCCCGGTGGGGCGGCAACCTGCCCGAGGTCGCGTACAACTTCTACCTGCTGCGCACCCCGATCGTGGTGGGCATGCTGAGCTCGCTGTTCGAGGAGCTGTGGAGCAGGGCGGTCCCGCTGCCGTGGGGGCGCAGGGGCGACGCCATGGCGCAGGTGGTCCGCCTGGCCGCGCAGGGCCTGTCGGACGAGGCGATCGCCCGCCACCTCGGCGTGTCGGTCCGTACGGTGCGCACGAGGTTCGCCGAGGCCATGACCGAGCTGGGGGCGCAGTCGCGGTTCCAGGCGGGTGTGGAGGCGGCGCGGCGCGGATGGCTCGACCAATGACCACCATGGGCGCCGCCCCGGTCTTATGGTGGGAAGGTGCCGGAAGACGTCCCCCGCGACCCGTTCGCGGATGATCCCGACGACCCGTCCTCGGCGATGGGCGGGTTCGACGACGCCGAGCCGCTGACCGCCGCCGAGCGCGACGAGGCGATCACCGACCTGGCCGACGTGGAGGTCTTCCGTTCCCTGCTCGAACCGCAGGGCGTGCTGGGGCTCGTGCTCGACTGCCCGGAGTGCGGCGAGCAGCACTTCTTCGACTGGGACCTGCTGCGCGGCAACCTGCGCCAGATGATCGAGCAGGGCCGGCCGCAGGTGCACGAGCCGGCGTTCCATCCCGACCCGGCCGACTACGTCACCTGGGAGTACGCCAGAGGCTACGTCGACGGCGTCATCGACACCGAGGAGCGCCGCTGATCGAGGACGTCCGCGACCAGCACGGCGAGCACCCGCGCGGCGGGGTCGTGGTGGTCGGGAAGCCCTCCGGCGGCGAGCGCGTCGAGCAGCGCGTCGCTCTCGTCCTCTGGCGTCAAGCGGACTCCAGCTCGGCCATCTGCCTCAGCCTGGCGAGCGCCCGGTGCTGGGCGACGCGTACGGCGCCTGGTGACATGCCGAGTACATTACCGGTCTCCTCGGCGGACAGCCCGGACACCACACGCAACAGCAGCAGCTCGCGCTGGTTGCGCGGCAGCCGGGCGAGCAGCCTGCGGGCGTGCTCCACCTCGATGTAGCGGACGACGGTCTCCTCCGGACCCGGCCCGTCGTCGGGCCCGTCGGGCAGGTCCTGTGTCGGCACGGCCGAGCGCACGGAGCTGCGCAGCGCGTCGGCCACCTTGTGCGAGGCGATGCCGAACACGAAGGACGCGAACGGCCGTCCCATGTCGCGGTATCGCGGCAGGGCGGACAGGACCGCGATGCACACTTCCTGGGCCACGTCATCTGCTATGTGATATTGCCCCGACACCCTGCCCAGCCTGGCGCGGCAATAGCGCACCACCATCGGACGCAACTCGCCGAGCAAGGATTCGATCGCGGTGCGATCGCCCTGCACGGCGAGGGTTGTCAGTTCTCTTAGGTCGGAGTCATCCGTCCGTGCCGGAAGTCTCGACGCGAGCCTTACCCCAATTTTGGCGTCGGCGACGCTTCCCTCGCTCACGATAGGCATGATGCCCGCGTTGATCCGGCATGTCGTCATGGCGAACGGCTACGGATTGGTCACATTGACGCGTCGATAACTCTCGGTAATCGGATGACAACACTAAGCCTTTGACTGTGGCGCAATATTTCACCGAATAACCCGATACGCACGACATTTGTCAGACGTGGACGCTTACCGCCTGCTTGAGGTTTACCGAATTGATCCGACATTCTCCATCAAGATTCGCCGCCCGCTACATGACATACCACTGGCGTTTCGAAAGCAGGTACGACTGCGAAACCGGTCCGGGCGGTGACCGAAAACCACGACGGCCCGCACCGGAGCCGGTGCGGGCCGTGAGGAGCCGAACGTGGGTCAGTGGCCGTGGCCGTGACCGTGGCCCTGGCCGGCGGCCGGAGCCTCCTCCTCGGGCTTGTCGACGACGAGCGCCTCGGTGGTCAGCAGCATCCCCGCGATCGACGCGGCGTTCTGCACGGCCGAGCGGGTGACCTTGACCGGGTCGATGACGCCCTGGGCGAGCAGGTCGCCGTACTCGCCGGTGGCGGCGTTGAGGCCGTTGCCGGCGGACAGCTCCGCCACCTTGTGCGTGACGACGTAGCCCTCCAGACCGGCGTTCTCGGCGATCCAGCGGGTCGGCTCGACCAGTGCGCGGCGCACGATGGCCACACCGGTCGCCTCGTCGCCCGTCAGGCCGAGGTCGTCGAGCTCCTTGGCGACGTGGATCAGCGCCGAGCCGCCGCCGGAGACGATGCCCTCCTCGATGGCCGCGCGGGTCGCGGAGATCGCGTCCTCGAGACGGTGCTTCTTCTCCTTGAGCTCCACCTCGGTGGCGGCGCCGACGCGCAGCACGCACACGCCGCCGGCCAGCTTCGCCAGGCGCTCCTGGAGCTTCTCGCGGTCCCAGTCGCTGTCGGACTGCTCGATCGCGAGCTTGATCTCCTTGACGCGGTCCTCGATGGCCGCGGCGTCACCGGCGCCGTCGACGATCGTGGTGCTGTCCTTGTCGATCACGATGCGGCGGGCGGTGCCGAGCACCTCCAGGCCGACGTTCTCCAGCTTGAGGCCGATCTCCTCGCTGACGACCTGGCCGCCGGTGAGGATGGCCATGTCCTGCAGCATCGCCTTGCGGCGGTCGCCGAAGCCCGGGGCCTTGACGGCGACGGAGGTGAACGTGCCGCGGATCTTGTTGGTGACCAGGACGGCCAGGGCCTCGCCCTCGACGTCCTCGGCGACCACGAGCAGCGGCTTCTTGGTCTGGGCGATCTGCTCCAGCAGCGGGAGGAAGTCCGCGATGGAGGAGATCTTGCCCTGGGTGAGCAGGATGTAGGCGTCCTCCAGGACGGCCTCCATGCGCTCGGTGTCGGTGACCATGTAGGCCGACAGGTAGCCCTTGTCGAACTGGAGACCCTCGGTGAACTCCAGGTCCATGCCCATGGCGTTGGACTCTTCGACGGTCAGCACGCCGTCCTTGCCGACCTTGTCGAACGCCTCGGCGATCAGCTCGCCGATCTTGGCGTCCTGGGCGGAGATCGTCGCGACGTTGGCGATCTCCTTCTTGTCCTCGACCGGCCGGGCGGAGGCGAGCAGCTTGTCGCTGACCTCCTTGGCGGCCTTGTCGATGCCGCGCTTGAGCGACAGCGGCGAGGCGCCGGCCGCGACGTTGCGCAGGCCCTCACGGACCATGGCCTGGGCCAGGACGGTCGCGGTGGTGGTGCCGTCACCCGCGATGTCGTTGGTCTTGGTGGCCACTTCCTTGGCGAGCTGGGCGCCGAGGTTCTCGTAGCGCTCCTCAAGCTCGATCTCGCGGGCGATGGTCACGCCGTCGTTCGTGATCGTCGGAGCACCGAACTTCTTGTCGATGACGACGTTGCGGCCGCGGGGGCCGAGGGTTACCTTCACGGCATCCGCGAGGGCGTTGACGCCGCGCTCGAGCGCGCGGCGGGCGTCCTCGTTGAATTCCAGGATCTTCGCCATTTTTGCTGAAAGTCCTCTCCTAGCGTCGAAGGCCCCGGGGCTCTAGAGCGCCCGGGGCCCGACACAACCGGCTTACTTCTCGATGATCGCGAGAACGTCGCGGGCGGAGAGCACGAGGTACTCCTCGCCGCCGTACTTGACCTCGGTGCCGCCGTACTTGCTGTAGAGGACGATGTCGCCCTCACTGACGTCGAGCGGAATCCGCTTCTCGCCGTCCTCGTCCCAGTTGCCGGGACCCACCGCGAGGACCTTGCCCTCCTGCGGCTTCTCCTTGGCGGTGTCGGGAATGACCAGGCCGGAAGCGGTGGTCTGCTCTGCCTCAAGCGGCTGAACCACGATGCGGTCGCCGAGCGGCTTAACGGGAACCTTGGTGGCGGTCGTCACGATCGGACCTCCCCTTCAGATGTGACTGATTAGAAGAGGCGACCAGCTGGGCCTGCCGTCGCGGGTGCCAGACCTGCCTCGTCGCACGTTGGCACTCTCAAGGGGAGAGTGCCAACAGGAAACATATGCAAGAGGGGCTTGACAGTCAACACGAACTCGTCTGCTCACAGCGATCGTGGGCAAGCTTTCACGAGGTCGACCCGGACTCCGGAGCCTCCTGGAGCTCCAGCCTACGTCCGCGCGGGGCCCCCACGGGCCGACACGCTGGCCCGGAAGCACTCCGTACGGGCGCTACCGTCGTATGCCGTGGATCTCGACGCCTTCACCGCGCTGCTGACCCCGCGCGGCCGCGAAGCCCTGGCCGAGGCGCAGGAGCTCGTCGGCGCCGACCCCGTCGCCGCCGCCACGCGGCTGCGCAGGACCCACGACGCCGCGCTCACCTCGGCCGCGCTCACCCAGGCCCGGCTGCGCGAGCGGGCCAAGGCCAAGTTCGGCGCCGACGCCGGGCGCATGTTCTTCACCCCTCACGGCCTGGAGCAGGCGACCAGGGCCGAGGTCGCCGACCACCGGGCGCGGCGGCTGGGCGCGGCTCCCGGGCACCGCGTGGCCGACGCCTGCTGCGGCGTCGGGGGCGACCTGCTGGCGCTGGCGCGGGCCGGCTGCGCGGTCGACGCCGTGGACACCGACCCGCTCTCGGTCGCCGTGGCCAGGGCCAACGCCGAGGCGCTCGGAGTGGCCGACCGGGTGACCGTACGGGTGGGCGACGCCGCCGAGGTGCGGCCGGAGGCCTACGACGTGCTGTTCGCCGACCCCGCCCGGCGCACCTCCAGGGGCAGGACGTTCGACCCGCTCGCCTACTCGCCGTCCTGGCCCGTGGTGCTCGGCCTGCTGGGCAGGGCGCGGGTCGGCTGTGTGAAGGTCGCTCCGGGCATCCCGTACGAGTTCATCCCGGACGACGCGGAGGCCGAATGGGTCTCGTACAAGGGCGAGGTGAAGGAGGCCACGCTGTGGACCGGCCGCCCGCCGGAGGGGGCGCGGCGCGCGACGCTGCTGCCGGGCGGGCACACGCTCACCGCCACCGGCGCCCGCGCGGCCACCGGGCCGGTCGGGCGGTACGTGTACGAGCCGGACGGGGCGGCCGTCAGGGCGCATCTCGTCGGCGAGGTGGCCGAGCTGGTGCGCGGGTGGCTGCCCGACCCGATGATCGCCTACATCTCGGGGGACGAGCCGGTCGACACCCCGTGGGCCACCCGCTACGAAATACAGCACGTGCTGCCGTTCTCGCTGAAGCGGCTCAGGGCCGCGCTGAGGGAGCGCGGAGTGGGCAACGCCGTCATCAAGAAACGCGGCTCGGCGGTCGATATAGAACGCCTGCGGGCCGACCTCAGGCTTTCCGGCGACAGGACCGCCGTGGTCATTCTCACGCGCGTATCCGATAAGCCCACTGTCCTGATCTGCGACCCCAGCCCACCTGCGTGAATGACAAATCAGGGCGATTCACCGATAAGCGCGACGTTTTTCTTCGCCCCTGACGGACCTTGATCGAAAGGCTAAGGTGGGCGGGCGGGAGTCCTCCCCCCTCTTGCGGTGAGCCGCGTTCTCCTTCTTATCTGCAAATCGGACCATCCCACCGCTACGCGGCAGACCGTCGACAGCGAAGGAGCCTTTCGGTGGACCATTCCAACCACACCACTCTGCTGCAGGCGGCGGGTGGCCAGACCGCCATCTCGGAGCGGATGCGGGAGCTGCTGGCGCGCGCCGCCCAGGATCACGTGTACGAGCAGCGCACGCAGGGAGCCGTGCTCGACGAGATCCGCCAGCGGCTGGAGGGCATGGAATGGCTCCTGCGCGAGGTGCGCGAGCGCGAGCTGGGCGGCCTGAGCGGCACCCTGGAGACCGTCAGCGGCAGGCTGGACGACATCGCCGCCAAGCCGCCCCTGTGGGCCGAGGGCCTGGCCCAGCACGTCGAGGCGGTGCGCGACCACGTCGACGCGGTGGGCGAGCAGGTCGGCGGCGTCGACTCGGCCGTGGAGTCGGTCGGCAAGCGCGTCCACCCGGTCATGGAGCTGCCGAAGCTGCGCGCCGACGTCACCGCCGTGTGCGAGGGGATGGAGGAGACGCTGGGCCGGTTGCAGACGGTGGTCGACTTCACCGACGACATGGCCAAGCGGATGGGTGACGTCACGGCCAGGCTGGCGCAGGTGAGCGCGGGCATGGAGGTGGCCGCCGGCCGGTTCACCCGGCTCGACAAGTCGCTGGCCGAGCTCAACTCCCGCACCGACCGCGTCGAGGGCGTGGTGCTCGACCTGTCCGACACCTTCGACGAGCGGGTGGCGAGCGCCGCCCGGGAGGTGCGGGCCCGGGTCGACGAGGTCGGCGAGCACCTGTCCGGGCGCTTCGACGGCGTCGACGGCCGGGTCGACCGGGTCGAGAGCCGGCTCATGGCGCTCGACACCCGGTTCGAGACGGCCGAGGAGAGCCTGGCCGACGTCGACGCCCGCCTGCGCGGCGTGGACGCCCGCGTGACCTCCCACACCGGCCGCTTCGACGCCCTCGACGCCCGCCTGGCCTCCCACGCGGGCCGCTTCGACGCCCTCGACGAGCACCTCGACACGCACACCGGCCGCTTCGACGTGATCGACGAGCGGCTCACCGCCCACGCCGACCGCCTCGACGCCGCGGACACGCGGCTGACCGGCCGCTTCGACGCCGTCGACCGGCACCTCGTCACGTACGCCGACAGGTTCGACGCCATCGACGAGCGGCTGACCGCCCAGGTCGGGCGGTTCGACACGGTCGAGGACCGGCTGACCGCGCAGGACGAGCGCCTGGAGGCCGTCGACGGCCGCCTCGGCAAGGCCGCGGGCCGCCACGAGGACCGCTTCGCCGGCATCGACGACCGCCTGACCTCGCTCGACGGGCGCCTGGGCGAGGCCGAGGAGCGCCTGGCCCACCGGGTCGAGGGCCTCGACGCCCACCTGACCGGCCTCAACACCCGCGCCGAGCAGGCCGGCGAGACCCTGGAGGCGGTCGGCCGCCGCATCGACGGCCTGCCCGCCGCCCTCGGCATCGGCGAGCTGCTCGACACCCACGGCGAACGGCTGACCGAGGCGGCCGCCTCGCTCGCCGAGATCGTCCGCTCCCGCCCCGACCGCGACACGCTCGCCGAGACCGTCTCGGACATCGTCCAGCCCGCCACCACCGACCTCAACAAGCGCCTGGGCGCCCTGGAGGAGACCATGCTGGCGCTCGCCGAAGCACTGCTGCGACCGAGCCGCGCCAAGGACTGACCCGGCTCCCCCGTACGCGAGCCGGCGGAAGGGCGCTGAGCGACGCACGGCGAGTAGGCTCACCATGATCGCCAGCGACAGTGGAGGAGCCGCTCATGACCACCGACCCCACGATGGCCCGGATCGCCCAGGGAGTGGAGTTACATCACCAGCAAGGGCAGCGTGATGCCGCTCGTGACCTGTTCGCGCAGATCTGGGACGACATCGGCGGCGAGCAGGGCGACCCGCTGCATGTCTGCGTCCTCGCCCACTCGATGGCCGACGTGCAGGACGACGTGCACGAGGAACTGACGTGGGACCTGCGGGCGCTCGCCGCCGTCGGCCAGGTCACCGACGAGCGGGTGGCCGAGGCCGGGGTGCCGCTATCGGTGGCCGGCCTGTATCCGTCGTTGCATCTGAACTTGGGTGAGTGCTACCGGAAGCTGGGCGATCTCGGCCGCGCCCGCGAGCACCTCCAGCAGGCGCGGGCCGAGATCGGCGCACTCGGCGACGACGGCTACGGCCGGCTCATCAAGGGCGGGCTGGAGCGGCTGGCCGAACAGCTGGACGAGACCGTCTGAGCGCGCCCGCGCGGTCAGACGTTGACGGTCGTGATCGGCAGGGACGAGTCGGCGGGGATGTCCAGCGCGGAGGGCGCGATCCCGGCAGCCACCAGGTCGGAGCCGAGCGCGGCCACCATGGCGCCGTTGTCGGTGCACAACCCCGGGCGGGGCACGCGCAGCCGCACGCCCGCCGCGTCGCACCGCTCCTGGGCCAGGGCGCGCAGCCGTGAGTTGGCCGCCACCCCGCCGCCGATGAGCAGGTCGTGCACGTCGTACTTCCGGCACGCCTGCAACGCCTTGCGGGTCAGCACGTCGACGACCGCCTCCTGGAACGAGGCCGCCACGTCGGGCACGTGGATGCGCTCGCCCGCGGCCTCGCGGGCCTCCACCCAGCGTGCGACGGCGGTCTTGAGCCCGGAGAAGGAGAAGTCGAGCGTGCCGTCGTCGATCTTGCCGCGAGGGAAGGCGACGGCCGTGCCGGAGCCGTCGCGGGCCGCCTTGTCGATGTACGGGCCGCCGGGGAACGGCAGCCCGAGCACCCGCGCCACCTTGTCGAACGCCTCCCCCGCCGCGTCGTCCACGGTGGACCCGAGCGAGATCACGTCCGCGGCGACGTCGGGCACCAGCAGCAGCGAGGAGTGGCCCCCGGACACCAGCAGGGCGATGCACGGCTTGGGCAGCGGCCCGTGTTCGAGCTGGTCGACGGCGACGTGCGCGGCCAGGTGGTTGACGCCGTAGAGCGGGACGCCCAGGCCGAGGGCGTACGACTTGGCGGCGGCCACGCCGACCAGCAGCGCCCCGGCCAGCCCCGGCCCGGCGGTGACGGCCACCGCGTCGACGTCGGAGAGCTTCACCCCGGCCGCGGCCAGCGCCGCGTCCACGGTGGGCGTCATGGCCTCCAGGTGGGCGCGCGAGGCGACCTCGGGCACCACGCCGCCGTAGCGGGCGTGCTCGTCCATGCTGGAGGCGATGGTGTTGGCCAGCAGCGTGTGGCCCCTGACGAGGCCGATGCCGGTCTCGTCACAGGACGTCTCGATGCCCAGGACCAGGGGTACGTCAGCCATCCTGCTTCCTTCTCATCATGATCGCGTCGGTGCCGTCGTCGTAGTAGCGGCGGCGGGTGCCGATGCTCTCGAACCCGAATCGCTCGTAGAGGCCGCGCGCCACCGGGTTGTCCTCCCGCACCTCCAGGAAGATCTCGCGAGCCCCGCGGCGGCGCGCCTCGGCCAGCAGCTCGGTGAGCATGGCGGCGCCGACGCCGGTGCCGCGGTGGGCCGGCAGCACCGCGATCGTCTGCACGTCGGCCTGGTCGGCGGCGACCGCGACTCCGGCGTAGCCGATGATCACGTCGTCGACCACGGCCACCACGTAGTGTCTGGTGCGCGGCTGGTCGGCCAGCTCGCCGCGCATCATGCCCTCGCTCCACGCGTCGAGCGGGAACGTGGCGCGCTCGATCGCCATGACCTCCGGCAGGTCGCCCTCGGTCATCTGGCGCAGCCTCACGCCGTCACCCGCTTGGGCGCGCCCGGCACGGCCGCGTCGGGGCGGCGCAGGTAGATCGGGCGGGCCTCGTCGAGCGGCACGCCCGCCGCGATGCGCTCGGCCGCCAGCGCGGCCAGGAACCCGGCGTGCGGGTAGGCGGGCTCGCGGGCCGGGCCGAGCGCGCCGGGGTAGAGACCGGCTCCGGCGCCGACCACCGGCAGGCCCTCGACGGGCACCTCGGCGGGCTTGTCGACGGAGGGGCCGTCGAGCCTGGTGCGCCGGTCGGCGTAGCGGGCCCAGAAGACCTCCTTGCGCCGCGCGTCGGTCGCCACCAGGAACGGCTCGTCGAGGCCGCTGCCGTACGCCAGCGCGTCGAGGGTGCAGATGCCGTGGGCGGGCACGCCGAGCGTGGCCGCCAGCGCCTGCGCGGTCATCAGCCCGACGCGCAGGCCGGTGTAGGGGCCGGGGCCGCGGCCCGCGACGACGGCCGTCACCTCGCGCAGCGGCACGCCCGCCTCGGCGAGCACCCGCTCGACGGCCGGCGCCAACAGCTCGCCGTGGCGGCGCGCGTCGATCGTCGTGGATTCGGCGAGCACCCGCTCGCCGTCGTGGACAGCGGCGGTGACGGCGGGCGTCGCGGTGTCAAAGGCCAGGACCAGCACGACTGTTTAGCCTACCCGCGGCTCACACCCCACCGCGCCCGTACGCGCTCCTCAGGCCCAGCCCGTGCGGTGGCGCAGCCACTCCAGCGCCTCGACGCCCTGCGCGTGCTGGAAGGCGCGCAGGGTGGGCAGCCCCGGCGGGGCCGGCTGACGGCTCTGCCGCAGGAAGAAGCCGGTCAGCCCGGCCAGCGCGGCGGTGATGGCCGGGGCCGGGTCGGGCAGCAGCTCCTGCGGCGGCGGTCCGCCCTGCATGGCCACCGACGGCAGCATGGCCATGAGGTCGAACCAGGCGGCTCCCGTGCACGCCCACGGCCAGTCGACGACGTACACCCGGTCACCGGCCACCAGCAGGTTGTCGGCGCGCAGGTCGGAGTGGAGCAGCGTGTCGCCCGCGGCCCCCTCGGCCCAGCCGGACTCCAGCTCGGCCAGCGCGGCGAGATGGCGCAGCGCCCACGGGTCGAGCCCGGCGGTGTCCTCGCCCAGCAGCCTGCGCCAGCCGCGGAACGCGTCACCGAACCGCTCCGCGATGGGCGGCGCGTCGATCGGCGACGGCGTCAGCTCGGCGCCCATCCGGCGCACGGCGGCCAGCACCAGGTCCAGCTCGTCGCGGCGCCACGGCGTCACCGGATGGCGCCCCTCGATGTCCTCGAACACCAGCGTCACCCAGCCGTCGAGCTCGAAGGAGGTGAGCAGCCGGGGAGCGGGCACGGCGGCGGGCAGCGCGGCGGAGATCGCGGCCTCCGCCCGGTAGATGAGGACGGAGTCGGGGTTCCGCTCCGGGCTCACGGTCTTGACGAAGGCCCGGCGGCCCCCGTCGGTGCGCAGCCGCACCGCCGCGGCCGGGGAGAAGCCGCCGTCCTGGGTGACCGCCTCGGCCACCCGGCCGCCGAGGAACTCCTCGACGGCGGCGCGCACGCCGGCGTGGACGTCCTGCCAGGGCACGCGCACGCCGGTCGCCGGCGGGTTCGTCCGAGTGCTCATGCGTCCATGATCGGGTGCGGGGCAACCGGTTTTAGGCGCGCGACGCGTACACGATGATGTTGTCGACGTACTCGCCCTGGGCCGCGTCGAACCTTCCGCCGCAGGTCACGAGCTTGAGCCCGTCCTCGACGTACACCTTCCTGAGCGGGAACTCGTCCTTGTGCACCTGCTCGACGGCGTCGACCTTGTACGTGACGGTCTTGCCGTCGCTCCGCTCGACCCGTACCTTCGAGCCCTTGCGCAGGTGGCGGAGCTTGTAGAACACGGCGGGAGCGGTCTTGGTGTCGACGTGGCCGATGATCACCGAGGCGCCCTTCTCGCCGGGCACCACGCTGCCGGTGTACCAGCCCGCCATCTCGGGCTTCTCGTAGGGCGGCAGCTCGACCTCGCCGTTCTTCACGCCGAGCTTCATCAGCGGCGCCTCGACGTCGATCGACGGGATGCCGATGGTCTCGGGCACGACCGCGGCCGCGGCCTGCTCGGGCTGCTGCATGCTCTGACCGAAGGCGACCAGCACCAGGCCCGTGACGGCGCCCGCGAGCACCACCCGTCCGGAACTCGCCATGACTAGGACCGGCGGCGCTTGACCGCCACGCCGACGCCGACGGCGAGCGCCAGCCCGATGGCCGCGCCGACGCCGCCGAGCGGGATCGGCGTGCCCTCGTCGACTTCCTTGCCGAACGTGCCGCCGCCGCCCGCCCTGGGCGCCCTGGTGGGCACGTCGCTGGGCAGCGGTTCCGCGCGGGCCACGCGCAGGGTGGCGCGGCCCGAGTGGTTGGTGCCGTCGCACTTGACGTCCACGCGGTACGAGCCGCGCCGGACCGTTCCGGAGATCTGCGCCTGACCGCGCACCCAGTCGCCCCCGGCGTTGCCGGTCGGGCTGGGCGTGCCGCCCGAGGTGGTCGGGTTGAGCGTGACCCCGCTGACGAACGCCCTGGACGTGGCGGTGCCGGTGTGGGCGGGCCCGCCCTGCGGCGCCGGGCAGTTGGCCAGGATCCACACGGTGGAGCTCTCGCCCGCGGTGACGCGGTCGGGGTTGAGCTGGACCGAGATGGAGGAGACCGCCGGAGTGGCGGTCGCCGTGGCCGTCGTGGTTGCGGTGGTCGTGGCGGTCGGCTGGCCCGTGCCTGTCGGGCTGCCGGTCGGCGTGGAGCTCTCCGCCGGTGTCTGCGCCTCCGCCGCGCAGCCCATGAGGCCGATCATGAGGATGGCCCCCGCATAAGCGACTCGCCTGACCCTGAGCACCGCCGCACCCCACTCCGCCGCTCTTTTCCTAGCATCCACCGGTTTCGTGGATACCGCCCTCCTGATACCCAGATTTTCTGGGCCAACCCTTACCAATGATCATGTTTCTCGTCATGGCGAAGGTACGTCAAGGGTGTCAGCATGACCCGGAGTTGGTGCGGGTTTTACTCTTGTGCGGCGTCAGTCGGCGTGTCGGCCCAGCGCGGGCCGACGCCGCGCAGGGTCACGGTGCGGGCGTCGTCGCCCGACTCGCGGTCGATGTGGATCTCCAGGCGGTCTTCGGCGAGCCCTTCGACCAAGCCCTCGCCCCACTCGACGACCGTCACCGACTCCTCCAGCGAGGCGTCGAGGTCGAGGTCGTCCACCTCCAGGTCGCCGCCGAGCCGGTAGGCGTCGGCGTGGACCAGCGCGGGGCCGCCGCACAGCGACGGGTGCACCCGGGCGATGACGAACGTGGGCGAGGTGATCGGCCCCCGCACCTTGAGCCCTTCGGCGATGCCCTGCACGAGCGTGGTCTTGCCGGCGCCGAGCGGGCCCGACAGGACCAGCAGGTCGCCGGGGCGCAGCAGGGATGCCAAGCGCGTGCCGTACGCGCGCGTCTCCTCGGCGGTGCGCAGCCTCACACGCCCACCCTCTTGATCAGGTCGCGGAGCGCGTCGGTGACGGCGCCGGGACGTTCGAGCTGGATCAGGTGCGAGGTGTCGGGCACCTCGATGAACTGGGCCTTGGGCAGCGCCTCGGCCATGGCGCGGCTGTGGTCAGGGGGAGTCAGCCAGTCCTGGTCACCGACCATGATCGCGGTCGGCACCGGGTCGAGCACGTGCAGCGCGGACAGCTTGTCGTGGTTCATCAGCGCGGGATAGAAGTCGGCGACCACCTCGGTCGGGGTCGCCCTGATCATGGACTCGGCGAAGTCGACGAGGGTGGGGCTGACGTTCTTGGAGTCGCCGAAGGCCATGTAGCGGGTCAGCAGGAAGGCGATGTCGCTGCCCGCGTGGCGGGTGCGGTCGACGAGCGAGCCCCGGCGGCCGAGCATCGACACCGTGGTCGGGGCGACCTTGTGGACGGCCTTGGACACCAGCGCGGGCAGCCCGAGCGTCAGCTCGGCCAGCTTGCCCGCGGAGGTGGCGATGAGGGCGACGCCGCGCACCCGGTCGCCGAACAGCTCCGGGTGGCGGTCGGCGAGCGCCATGATCGTCATGCCGCCCATGGAGTGGCCGACGAGCACGCACGGCCCCGGCACGAACTGGTCGAGCACCTCGGCCAGGTCGTCGCCGAGCCGGTCGATCGAGGTGTCGCCGGAGACGGCGCGCTGGGAGCGGCCGTGCGAGCGCTGGTCCCACACCACGACGCGGTGGTGCTCGCGCAGGTCCCTGCGCTGGTAGTGCCACGATTCGAGACTGAGACAGTAGCCATGGCACAGCACGACGGTCAGCGGCGCGTCGTGTCCGTCGTCGCCGCCTTCCTCCTGGGGCCTTCGCTCCTCCGGCCCGTCGACCTCGACGTGCAGGGCCACGCCGTCGGAGGTGATGAGCGTGTGGGAGCTGCCGCCCAGCTCGCCGAAGGG
The DNA here is from genome assembly GCF_040676925.1 of Nonomuraea sp. NPDC049486. NCBI lineage: Bacteria > Bacillati > Actinomycetota > Actinomycetes > Streptosporangiales > Streptosporangiaceae > Nonomuraea > Nonomuraea sp. NPDC049486. The sequence goes on along the minus strand of NZ_JBFAPV010000001.1, from coordinate 47,747 downwards.
CTCGCTGGCCTCCAGGTCGGGGCGGAGGCGGATGCGGCCGACCGCGTAGCGCTTGGCCATGGCCGCGGCCGCGATGCCCGCGGACGCCGCGCCGACGAGCGCGCCGGCGATCCCGAACCTGCGGCGTGTTGTCGTCGTCATGTCCTCTGTCCCTCGTAGACCCTCGGCACGCGCGCCCCGATCCTCGTCACGATCTCATGCGTGATCGTGCCGAGGGTATCCGCCCACTCCTGAGCGGTCGGCTCGCCCTGGTCTCCCGGTCCGAACAGGACGACCTCGTCGCCTGCCCGCAACGGGTCGTCACCCACATCGATCATGAACTGGTCCATGCACACGCGGCCGGCCACCCGCCTTCGCCTGCCGCCGGCCAGCACCTCCGCGCGGTCGGTCGCGTGACGCAGGATCCCGTCGGCGTAGCCGAGCGGGACCAGGCCGAGCGTGGTCTCGCGGCCGGTCACGTAGAGGTGCCCATAGGACACCCCCGAGCCCTCCGCCACCCGTTTGACCATGGCGAGGCGCGCGACGAGCGTCATGGCCTGGCGCAGCCCGAAGTCGCCCAGCTCGGGGACGGGGCTCAGGCCGTAGACGGCGATGCCGGCGCGCACCATGTCGAAGTGCGTCCTGGGCAGGGTCATCACGGCGGCCGAGTTGGCGAGGTGCCTGATCACGTGGGAGCCGGCCAAGCCCGCCTGCTCGGCCAGTTTGAGCGCGGTCTCGAAGGCGTCGGTCTGGGATTCGACGGCTGGATGGCCGGGGATGTCGGCGCAGGCGAAGTGTGACCAGATGCCGACGACCTCGACGGCGCCTTCCGCCTGCAGTTCCAGCGCCTTGCGCAGCAGGCCAGGCCAGGCGGCGAGCGGCGCGCCGCCCCTGCTCATGCCGGTGTCGGCCTCCAGGTGGACGCGGGCGGTGACGCCGGTGGCGCGGGCGGCGGCGGCGATCTCGCCGAGCAGCCGCTCGTCTGAGGCCGACACCTCGACGTCGGCCCCGATCGCCTCGCCTATCGGCTCGCCGGGCGTGATGAGCCAGGCCAGGATCGGCGCGGTGACGCCGGCGGCGCGCAGGTCGAGCGCCTCCTGGACGAACGCGGTGCCGAGCCGGCCCGCGCCGGCCTCCAGCATGGCCTCGGAGGCGGGCACCAGCCCGTGCCCGTAGGCGTCGGCCTTGACGGCGGTCATCAGCTCGGCGCCGGACGCCCGCTCGCGCAGCAGCGCCACGTTGTGCCTGATCGCGGTCAGGTCTACCCGCGCCTCCGCGGGCGTCGCCATCGGGGAGCTCATCCTTCTAGTTTGGCAGCTCCTGAACGTGGTCGAGCGCGATTTCCGCCGCTCAGAACCCCGATGACGGCAGGGCCCACGATCTCGCCGCTCACGGCACCCGGCTCCGCGGGCTTTCTTCGTCCAGCGCCCGGATGGCGGCGGGGAGCGCCTCGGCCACCGCGGCGGCTGTGAGCGGCGCTCCGTCGGCGGCGATCCTCCCGGCCAGGCCGTGCAGGTAGGCGGCGCACGAGCCGGCGTCCCGCGCGCCGAGCCCCTGGGCGAGCAGCGATCCCGCGATGCCGGACAGCACGTCGCCGGTGCCGCCGGTGGCCAGCCACGGCGTGCCCGTGCCGTTGACCCGGGCCGGCTCGCCCTCCTCGGCGACGACCGTGGTGGACCCCTTGAGCAGCACGGTGACGCCCAGCTCGGCCGCCGCCGCCCGCGCGTGCGCGAGCGGCGCCGCCTCGATGTCACCGCGCGCCGCCCCGGTCAGCCGCGCCAGCTCGCCCGCGTGCGGGGTGATCAGGACCGGCGCGGTACGGCGGAGCAGCGAGACGTCGTGGGCCACGACGTTCAGGCCGTCGGCGTCCACCAGCACGGGCACGTCGGTGGCGAGCACCCGCAGGACCAGCTCGCGGGCCCATCGGCCGGTGCCGAGCCCGGGCCCGAGCACCCACGCCTGCACCCGGCCCACGTCGTCGATCGACGGCTCGTCCAGCTCGGTCACGACCGCCTCGGGCCAGCGGGCCCGCACCTGTCCGACCGGCCGGGAGGGCCCGGCGTAGCGGACCATGCCCGCCCCTGCGTGCAGCGCGCCGCCGACGGCGAGCACCGCGGCGCCGGTGTACTGGTCGCTGCCCGCGACGACGCCGACCACTCCCCTGCGGTACTTGTCGGAGGCGGCCGCCGGGCGCGGCAGCGTGGCCCGTACGGACGCGCGGGTGAGCGCGGTGACGTCAGGGCCTGGCAGGTACGGGCCGAGCCCGATGTCGATCAGCTCCACCCGGCCCGCGTGTGCGGCGCCCGGGTCGACCAGCAGGCCGGTCTTGAGCGCCCCCATCGTGACCGTGACCGCCGCCCGGACCGCGCCCCCCTCGACCCTGCCGGTGGAGGCGTCGACGCCGCTGGGCACGTCCACGGCGACGACCGGCGCGGCGGCGTGACCGGCCGTCTCGGCCAGCCCGGCGTACGGCTCGCGCAACGCCCCCGACGCCCCGATCCCGACCAGCCCGTCGACGATCAGGTCTGCGCCCTCGACGGCACGGCGGACGTCGTCGCCGTCACCGGGCTTCCGGGACACCCCGCCCGCGGCCAGGAGCGCGGCCAGGCCCGCCTCGTGGACGCGGGAGCCGGCGAGCACCGCCGTCACCCCCGCGCCGCGCCTGGCGAGGACCGCCCCGGCGTGGAGGGCGTCGCCGCCGTTGTCGCCGCTGCCCACGAGCAGCACGACGCAGCTCCCGTACACGCGGGGAAGCATGGCGGCGCAGACGGCGGCCAGCCCGGTCGCGGCGCGCAGCATGAGCGTGCCCTGCGGCAGGGTGGCCATCAGCGCGCGCTCGGCGGTCCTGATCTGGTCGGCGGTGTAGGCGGTGAACACCCTGACCAAACTATCCTTCGGCGATCACGTAAGCCATCGCGACGCCGCCGTCGTGGCTCAGCGAGACGTGCCAGCGCTGGACCCCCAGCCGGCGGGCGACCTCGGCGGCCTCGCCGGTGACGCACAGCTCGGGCCTGCCGCTGCGGTCGCGGCGCACCTCGGCCTCCAGGTGGCTCAGCCCGCGCGGCGCGCCGAGCGCCTTGGCCACGGCCTCCTTGGCGGCGAACCTGGCGGCCAGCGACTGGATCGCGAGATCCCGCTCGACCTCGGTGAACAGCCTCTCGCGCAGCGCGGGTGTGCGCTCCAGAGCGTCGCGGAAGCGTGCGATGTCGACCACGTCGACCCCGATGCCGAGGATCATCGCCCCAGGTTACCCCCAGAAGATCCGCTCGACGGGGACGTCAGAAGGCGCCTCGTGCCCAGGGACCCCAGATGGCGATCGTGCGGCCCCGCTCCGCCTGGACGTTCACGTACAGGGTGTGCCCGCCGGGCCCGAACGTGGTGCCGGCGAACTCGGCGCCGGGATCGCCCGGGATGGGCTCCAGGCGGCAGAAGTCGAAGATCTCCCCGTTCCTGGTGAGCCCGCGCAGGTAGTTGTCGCCGTCGCCGTCCTCGCAGAGCACGAGCGTGCCGCGGCCGCTGACCGTCACGTTGTCGGGCAGGTCGAGGGCGGCGGCGCGGGGCGACTGGTAGACGAGCCTGAGCGTGCCGCTCCACGTCTCGTACGCCCAGACCTGGCCGCGCCCGTCGCCGAAGCCGTCGGGCGGGTCGTCGTCCGGGGCCGCGTCGCCGCCCTGCGTGGAGACGAAGTAGATGGTGCCCCGGTGGTGGACGGCGCCTTCGAGCCTGGCGAAGACCGCCGCGCCCGCTGCCCTGCCCTGCCCGCCGACGGCCTTCCCTGCCTGGGCCCTGGACGTCCCGGCGGGCAGTGCGGGGTCGGGCTCCTCGATGTCCACCCAGGTGGTGGCGAACGTGCCGCCGGTGCGGTGTCCCACGGACAGGTCGGCGCGCGGCTCGCCCTTGACCGCGAGCATCTGCAGCTTGCCGCCGTCGAGCAGCCTCCCGGCCCGCATCGGGTGCTCCGGCGCGACGTACCGGTAGAAACCCGAGGGATGGTGGTAGTTGTCCTCGGTGAGATAGAGGGTGCCGGTGGCGGGGTCGAAGGCGGCGGACTCGTGCGCGAACCGTCCCGCGGCCCTGATCGGCCGGCCGCTGGCGGCGCCCTTCAGGGGGACCTCGAAGACGTAGCCGTGCTTCCTGGTCAGCCGGTCGTTGCCGGCGCCTGCCACGTCGGGGCCGTCCACGGTCTCCTCGCAGCTGATCCAGGCGCCCCACGGCATGGGGCCGCCGGAGCAGTTCCGCAGTGTGCCGCTGAGTGACGGGCCGCTCTTGAGCACCTCGCCTTCGCGGGTGACCCGCAGGGTGAAGGCGCCGCCGCCGGCCATCCTGTCGTAGGCGAGACCAGGGTCGCCGAACGCGCTGACGGGGCCGCCGACCTCGTGGTTGCGGACGAGGATCGCGGTGTCGCGCGGGCCACGGAACGCGGCCATGCCGTCGTGGCTGCCCGGCACCACGCCGCCGCCGGGTAACCGCTCACCGGCCGCGCCGAACGAGCGGTAGCGGAAGCCCTCGGGCAGGTGCAGCCGGACCTCGCCGTCGGCCAGGTCGCGCACCGGTCTCAGCCGCCCGTAACCTCCGCGCGGCCCGTCCCCCGTGACGGGCACGGCGCCGTCGCGCGCGCCCGCGCACGCGACCCCCGCGAACGGCCCGGCCGCCAGCACGGCCGCCCTGGCCAGGAAGCTGCGACGGTCCACACGACCTCCGAGACGGCGACGACTACCCGCACGATAACCCCAGGTATCCCCACCATTCCGGCGAATCCTGCATCCTTCCCCGAACTGGTTATCGGTAATCCCCCGTTTTCATCCACAGCCTGTGGATACCCCGGCTGATGGGCGAGCTGGACCGCGTCGTTACGCTGCCAAGGTGAACAACGGTTACGTTGAACTGAGCAGGGAGCAGTGGAGCGACCTCCGCAAGAACACGCCCTTGACTCTCACCGCGGACGAGCTGGAAGAGCTGCGCGGCGTTGACGACCCCATCGACCTCACCGAAGTGACCGACATCTATCTGCCGCTGACCCGGCTGCTCAACCTCCATTTCACCGGATCCAAGCAGCGCAGCAGCGTGCTGAGCGCCTTCCTCGGGCATCACGAGCGGCGCGTGCCGTACGTCCTGGGCATCGCGGGCAGCGTCGCGGTCGGCAAGTCGACGACGGCGCGGCTGCTCCACACGCTGCTGGCGAGGTGGCCGGAGCATCCGCACGTGGAGTTGGTGACGACGGACAGCTTCCTCTATCCGAACGCGGTGCTGGAGTCCAAGGGCATCATGCATCGCAAGGGCTTCCCCGAGAGCTACGACCGGCGGGCGCTGGTGCGGTTCGTGGCGGAGGTGAAGGCGGGGGCGGCCGAGGTGCACGCGCCGGTCTACAGCCATCTGGAGTACGACATCGTCCCCGGCGCCTCCCAGGTCGTGAAAAATCCAGACATCCTCATCATGGAAGGGCTCAACGTCCTCCAGCCCGCCCCGCCCACCTCCCTCGCCGTCAACGACTACTTCGACTTCTCCATCTACGTCGACGCCAAGGTGGAACACGTCCGCACGTGGTACGTCGACCGCTTCCACAAGCTCCGCCGCACCGCCTTCGAAGACCCCAAGTCCTACTTCAAGTACATCGCGGACATGCCGTACGACGAGGCGACGAAGTTCGCCGTCAACGTCTGGCGCGACATCAACGAACGCAACCTGATCGACAACATCGCCCCCACCCGCGGCCGCGCCGACCTGGTCATGCACAAGGGCCGCGACCACTCCGTCCGGCGGGTGGTGCTGCGCAGGACCTGATCCCTGAGGAGGACCCTGGCCGGGGCCCCGATGCCGGACTCAGGGATGACACCCATTCATCCCTTGGGACGACGATTCGCGGCATCCCCGGCCGGTAGGGTCCGGGGCATGCACATCCTCGCCATCGAGGGGCTGACCAAACGCTTCCCCACCGTCACGGCGCTCGACCGGCTCACGGTCACCGTCGGTCCCGGCGTCACCGGCCTCGTCGGGGCGAACGGCGCGGGCAAATCGACGCTCATCAAGATCCTGCTCGGCCTGCTGCCGGTGTCCGAGGGCCGGGCCGCCGTGCTCGGCCTCGACGCCTTAACCCAGAGCGCCGAGATCCGCAGGCTGGTCGGCTACATGCCGGAGCACGAGTGCCTGCCGCCCGACGTGTCCGCGACCGAGCTGGTCGTCCACCTCGCGCGGATGTCGGGGCTGCCGCGCACCGCCGCCCGCGAGCGCGCCGCCGACGTGCTGCGCCACGTCGGCCTCGCCGAAGAGCGCTACCGCCCGATCGGCGGCTACTCCACCGGCATGAAGCAGCGGGTCAAGCTCGCCCAGGCGATCGTCCACGACCCCAAGCTGATCTTCCTCGACGAGCCGACCAACGGGCTCGACCCCCGGGGCCGCGACGAGATGCTGACCCTGATCCGGCGCATCGGCACCGAGTTCGGCATCAGCGTGCTCGTCACCTCCCACCTGCTCGGCGAGCTGGAGCGGGTCTGCGACCACGTCATCGTGATCGACGCCGGCCGGCTGCTGCGCTCGTCCGCCATCACCGAGTTCACCCAGGCCACCGAGACCATCACGGTCGAGGTCGAGGAGGGCTCCGACGCGCTGGCCGGGCGGCTGGCCGAGCTGGGCCAGACCGTCACTCCGCACGGCCGCATGCTCCTCGTCAAGGTGCGCGGCCCCGAGACCTACGACGCCGTCCGCGACGCCACCGCCGACCTCGACCTGTGCCTCATCCGCCTGGAGCAGGGCCGCAACCGCATCGAGGACGTCTTCAGGGGGGAGGCCGCCCATGTCTGAGATCTACGACATCGGCTACCGCCACTACGACGGCCCCCGGCTGGGCCGCCACCACACCGTGCTGGCGCTGGGGGTCCACAGCCTGCGCGGCGTCTTCGGCCTCGGCCGGCCCGCCCGATCCAAGATCATGCCGTTCTCGCTGGCCGCCATCATGATGTTCCCCGTCGTGGTGTCGATCGCGACGATGGCGATGATCCAGCAGCGGGTCGGCGACTACAGCGGCTACGCCGTGGTCATGCAGGCCGTGGTGGCCATCTTCCTGGCCTCCCAGGCGCCCACCGTGGTCGCCCCCGACCTGCGCCACCGCGTCCTGCCGCTCTACCTCTCCCGCCCGGTCACCATCACCGAGTACGTCGGAGCCAAGGTCGCGGCCATGACCGTGGCGCTGTTCCTGCTGGTGGCCGTCCCGCTGACGGTGATGTTCGTCGGCGACCTCCTCGTCGACATGCCCGGCCCGCCGCCCACCGGCGAATACCTCGGCGCGGTGACCATGGCCGCGGTGCTGGCCGTGCTGCTGTCCACCGTGGGGCTGGCGCTGGCCGCGCTGACGCCCCGGCGCGGGCTCGGCGTCGCCTCGGTGATCACCGTCTACCTGCTGACCACCGGCGCGGCGCCGATGATCTACGCCGCGCTCTACGAGTCCGGTTACCGGTCGGAAGGCGCCTGGGGCTGGCTGATCAACCCGTTCTGGCTGGTCGACGCCGCGCAGGTGTGGCTGTTCGGCAGCACCGCCCACGTCCCCGACGGCGCCTACCCCGGGGGCCCGGCGCCGATCCTGATCGTGCTGGCCCTCATCGCCGCCGCCGTGGCGGTCCTGTCTGCGCGCTACCGGAAGGCGGCCTCGCAGTGAAGATCGAGCTCTCCCAGGTCTCCCGCTGGTACGGCAACGTCGTCGCGGTCAACGACGTCACCATGACGATCGGGCCCGGCGTCACCGGCCTGCTCGGGCCCAACGGAGCCGGCAAGTCGACGCTCCTCCACATGATGGCCGGGTTCCTGTCCCCCTCCGGCGGCACCGTCACCCTCGACGGCGCCGCCGTCTGGAAGAACCACCACGTCTACCGCGACATCGGCCTGGTGCCCGAGCGCGAGGGCGTCTACGGCTTCCTGACCGGCTGGCAGTTCGTGCTCTCGGCGGCCAGGCTCCACGGCCTGCCCAACCCGGAGGAGGCCGCCCGCAAGGCCCTGGCCACGGTCGAGATGGAGGAGCCGAAGGACCGCCGGGTCGAGACCTACTCCAAGGGCATGCGCCAGCGGGTCAAGGTCGCCGCCGCGCTCGTCCACGACCCCGGCGTGCTGCTGCTCGACGAGCCCTTCAACGGCATGGACCCACGCCAGCGGCTCCACCTGATGGACCTCATCCGGTCGATGGGCACCGCAGGCAAGACCATCCTGTTCAGCTCCCACATCCTGGAGGAGGTCGAGCGGGTCGCCCAGCACATCGAGGTGCTGGTCTCGGGCCGCCACGCCGCCTCGGGCAACTTCCGCGACATCCGCCGGCTCATGACCGACCGGCCCCACCTGTTCAGGATCCGCTCCAGCGACGACCGCAAGCTCGCCGCCGCCCTCATCCGCGACGACTCCGCCGGGGGCGTCACGCTCAGCCTCGACGGCCTGGAGGTGCAGGCCACCGAGTTCCGCCGGTTCGCCAGGCTGCTCCCCCGCGTGGCTCGCGACCAGGGCGTGCGCCTGCACGAGGTGTCACCCGCCGACGAGGACCTGGAGAGCGTCTTCTCCTACCTGATCAACAGGAGCAGCTGACATGAACACCGTCGTGGCAGGCATCACCTACCGGGCGCTGCTGGGCAGGCGCAGGGTCGTCCTGCTGCTCCTGCTGCCCCTGGCGCTGATCGCCCTGGCCCTCATGTTCAGCTTCTTCGGCGGCGGCGACCAGCGCACGGCCGTGCTGCTGATGCAGAACTTCGCCATCGGCACCCTCCTGCCGCTGCTCGGCCTCATCGCCGGCACAGGAGTGATCGCCCCCGAGATCGACGACGGCACCATCATCCACCTGATGTCCAAGCCGATCTCCCGGCCGCTCGTCGCGTGGACCAAGTTCGCGGTGGCGGCCTCGCTGGTGGCCGTGTTCGCGGCCGTGCCCACCTACCTGGCGGCCTGGATCCTCGTGGGCAACGAAGACGGCATCGCCGCCGGCTTCGCCCTCGGCACCCTCGTCGCGGGCATCGCCTACGCGGCCGTCTTCCTTCTGCTCGGCGTCGTCACCCGCCACGCGGTCACGATCGGCATCATCTACGCCCTCGTCTGGGAGTCGCTGGTCGGCAGCCTGGTGCCGGGGGCCAAGCGCTTCTCCATCCAGCAGTGGGGCCAGACGGTCGCCGACCAGGTCGTCACCTCGCCGTTCTTCGAGGCGGAGGTCACCCTGGCCTTCGCCGTCCCCGCCCTGGTCGTCGTCACCGTCGCCGCCGTCTTCTGGGCCGGCCGCCGCCTGCGGGTCTTCTCCCTGACGGGCGACGAATAGCGACCAGGCGATTGATCGACCCGCGTGTAACGTTGTGCCATGCCCGCACGCCTGGCCCAGCTGAGTCTGACGAGCTTCAAGACCTTTCGCGACGCTCGCCTCCCGCTGGGTGACATGACGTTGCTCATCGGCCGGAACAGCAGCGGAAAATCCAACGCTCTCGACGGGCTGGAGGTGCTCTCGCGGCTCGCAGAGGGTGGCGACATCGTCGACTCCCTCGACAGCAGGCGGGGGGACGAAGGCCCGTTGCGGGGGGGCATCACGGGCTGCCCTCCCCATGGAGAGGACACGTTCCGGCTGGGTTGTCAGGTGATCAACTTTGATCGCGTCGAACACGGCGCGTACGTCGGGATCATTTTCGATGTCGAGATCCGCGTGCGCCCCGAGCCTGAGATCATCAGCGAATCGCTTCGAGGATTCTCCGGCAAGCTCCGGCGGACCAACGATCTGGCTGGGCGTGCGTTCCATACGCTGCTGCATGGCGTGAGCTCTTCCGAAGGAAGCGGAAGCATCGAAGCGCGCTACTACAACGGGCGGCCGGGCCGCGATCCGAAGGCCACCTTCCGCTCGTCCCGGCTGCTGACCGCGCAACTGCCTCTCAGACTGGACCTGACGACTGATGCGGAGCGTCATGTGGCCGCAGCGGCGCAGGATGTCCTGGACACTCTGCGCGGCGTCTTCCATCTGGACCCGGTCCCGCATCTGATGCGCCAGTACGTTCCCAGCCGGGACATCCGCCTGCGCAGGACCGCGGAGAACATCTCCGCGGTCGTCGGGCACCTCAAGCACGTCGACCCCGCGGCCTACGAGCGGCTGCTGCGACACGCCCAAGCTCTCGTCGACCACGAGATATCCGGCATCGAGCTCATCCGCTCCGAGCTCGATGACCTGATGCTCGCGCTGCGAGAAGACGGTGCCACGACACCGGCCCGCGAGATGAGCGACGGTCTGCTGCGGTTCATCGCCATCGCCACGACGCTGCTCCGCCAGGGCAGAGACCTCGACCTCAACCGGCGTGAGCCCACGGACGGAGCGGCGATCCCCTTGCTGGTCATCGAGGAACTGGAGAACGGCCTGCATCCGTCGCAGGCCTCGCAGCTCCTCAAGCTGGTGAAGAGCGCTACTGAGGAACGCACCGCCCAAACGGTGTTCACCACACACAGCCCCGCGCTGCTGTCGGCCCTTTCGCGAGAGGATCACCGGAACGTGGTGGTCAGCACCCGGGATCGCGAGACAGGTCTTTCCCGGCTCACCAAGCTGCCGGATCTTGCTGGTTACCCGAGCCTGATGGCACAAGGCGACCTCGGAGCCGTCATCACCTCGGGGCTGCTGGAGCAGAGTCCTCCTGAGAACGACGACCACACCGAGTTCGACCGCCTGATGGGGCTTGGGTGACCATGAGCCGCCGGGTCGAGTTCGTCGACACCTCAGTCCTCTGCAACCTTCTCGACATCCCCGGGAAGAACCAGGACCGCGAGATGGTCTCCGGCCAGCTTGCGGACAAACGCAGCCGCTGCAGGCTGATCCTCCCCGTGACAGCGGTGATCGAGACCGGTAATCACATCGCCCAACTGGCCGACGGCCGACTGCGCCGCCAGTATGCCGACAAGCTCTCCCAGCTCCTGCGGCTGGTCATCGAGGGCAAGGCGCCGTGGGTGCTTCACTCCGTGGAGTGGGGGCCGGAGTTCCTGCGAGCGCTCATCGACGGGGCAGGAACCGGAGTCCCGCTGACCGATCACGTCATGAGCAAGCTCGGGTTGGGTGATCTGTGCATCCTCGCCGAGCGCGAGCTTTATCAGAGACGGGTGAGCGGGGTCGAGGCAGGCATCTGGACTCTCGACGACCAGCTCAGGTCTCACGCCTGACCTCCGGGCACGGCGATCCCGTACCCGGAGGCGCGTTCAGGCGCAGACGGTGCGGACCACGTCGGCGAGGCGCTCCGCGACCTTGGAGGCTTCCTCCTCCGAGGAGGCCTCCACCATGACGCGGATCATCGGCTCGGTCCCGCTGGGCCGGATCAGCACCCGGCCCGTCTCGCCCAGCTCGACCTCGGCCTCGGTCACGGCCGACTTGAGCTCCGGCGCGGCGGCCTTGCCCCGGTCGACGCCCTTGACGTTGATCAGGATCTGCGGCAGCGCGGTCATCACCGACGCCAGCTCGCGCAGCGACCGGCCGGACCTGGCCACCACCGACAGCAGGTGGAGCGAGGTGAGCAGGCCGTCGCCCGTGGTGGCGTGGTCGAGCATGATGACGTGGCCCGACTGCTCGCCGCCCAGGTTGTAGCCTTCGGCCTTCATCCGCTCCAGCACGTAACGGTCGCCCACCGCGGTCTCGATCACGGTGATGCCCGCCTCGCGCATGGCCAGCTTGAAGCCCAGGTTGGACATGACGGTCGCGACCACGGTGTCCTTGGCCAGCGAGCCCTGCTCGTGCATGTCCACGGCCAGGATGGCCATGATCTGGTCGCCGTCGACGACCGCGCCGGTGTGGTCGACCGCCAGGCAGCGGTCGGCGTCGCCGTCGTAGGCGATGCCGACGTCGGCGCCGCGCGAGACCACGACCTGCGTCAGCTTGTCGAGATGGGTGGAGCCGTAGCCGTCGTTGATGTTGAGGCCGTCGGGCCGGGCGCCGATGGCCTCCACCCGCGCGCCGGCGCGCAGCAGCGCCTCGGGCGCCACCATGTGGGCCGCGCCGTGGGCGCAGTCGACCACGACGTGGAGCCCGTCGAGCCGGGCGCTGACGGTGTCGAGCGCATGGCTGATGTAACGGTCGGCCTCGCCGTACGCGTCGCGCACCCGTCCCACGGACGAGCCGACGGGGAAGCTCCACTCCTCGCCGAGCCGCCGCTCGATCTCGTCCTCGACCGCGTCGGAGAGCTTGAAGCCGCCCCTGGCCAGGAACTTGATCCCGTTGTCGGGCGCCGCGTTGTGCGAGGCCGACAGCATGACGCCGAGGTCGGCGCCGAGCGCGGCCGTGAGATGGGCGACGGCCGGGGTGGGCAGCACGCCGAGGCGCAGCACGTCCACTCCGGACGACGCGAGGCCGGCGACCACGGCGGCCTCGAGGAACTCCCCCGAGGCTCGCGGGTCCCGGCCTACGACCGCCACCGGCCTCCTGCGGCTGGAGCCGGTGGCGAACACGCCTGCATCGCCGAGGACATGAGCCGCCGCGACCGAAAGGTCCATGGCGAGCTCGGCCGTGAGGTCGCGCCCGGCGACCCCACGCACCCCGTCGGTGCCGAACAGCCGCGCCAAGTCAGCGCTTGCTGTACTGCGGAGCCTTACGGGCCTTCTTGAGGCCGTACTTCTTCCGCTCCGTGGCGCGGGCGTCACGGGTGAGGAAGCCGGCCTTCTTCAGCGGCGGGCGGTTGACTTCCACGTCCAGGAGCGCGAGCGCGCGGGACAGGCCCATGCGCAGCGCGCCGGCCTGGCCGGTCACGCCGCCGCCGTCGATGCGCGCGATGACGTCGAACGCCTCTTCGGCGCCGAGCACCACGAAGGGCTCGTTGACGATCTGCTGGTGGACCTTGTTGGGGAAGTAGGTGTCCAGCGAACGACCGTTGATCGTCCACTTGCCGGTGCCGGGGACGATGCGCACGCGGGCGATCGCCTCCTTGCGGCGGCCGGTGCCGTACGAGTTGCCCGTGGTGACGGGCTTGCGCACGGGAGCGTCGGCGCTGGCGGCGGATTCGGTGGTGTACTCGGACGGGAACTCCTCGGTGGAGAAGTCCTCCTGCTCGGCCTCGACAGCCGTCTCGACACCGGTGGGCTCAGCCACGGTTCTCCTCTGAATCTTTCGCTTGCCCCATCGGGGGCAAGGCGTGGGGTTTCCCCACGAAAATCAAACTCGGTTCACTGCCCCTTGAGGGGCATGCGGGGGGACATCCCCCCGCAGGTCTACTGGGCGATCTGGGTGATCTCGAACGGCACCGGCTGCTGGGCCTGGTGCGGGTGCTCGGGACCCGCGTAGACCTTCAGCTTCTTGATCATCTTCCGGCCCAGGGAGTTCTTCGGCAGCATGCCCTTGACGGCCTTCTCGACGGCCTTGTCGGGCCGCTTCTCCATGAGCTCGCCGTAGCTGACGGAACGCAGACCGCCCGGGTAACCCGAGTGGCGGTAGGCCTTCTTCTGCTCAAGCTTGTTGCCACTCAGCGCGATCTTGTCGGCGTTGATGACGATGACGAAGTCACCGGTGTCGACGTGGTTCGCGAAGATCGGCTTGTGCTTGCCGCGGAGCAGGATCGCGACGTGGCTGGCCAGCCTGCCCAGGACGACATCGGTCGCGTCGATGACGTACCACTGACGCTGGACGTCGGCGGGCTTCGGTGAGTACGTGCGCACGGTCGTAGCCTTCTTTATGCTCGCGTCTTCGGCGCGCCGCCGGACACGGCAGCGCTATGGGGTCGGTCGGTGCGGGCACACGACGGCCCGGACCTTCCGTCTCCCGGCCCCGAGAGGGCTGTGATAGGAGATGACGCCGGACGCGCCGCGCATCGGTCTCGCGGACCTATGCACACAACGAACGAGAGGTTACCCGCCCCCGAGAGGGCAGTCAAAAGACCGATAACCTGTCGCGATTCTACCTGACCACAGAACGAATAGATTTCGGTTCCCGGCATTCCCTTCTTTACCAGGACCCGACATCTCTATCGTTGGTGGCGGTATGTGGCAGAGTTCTCACACCCGGCACACCCAGCGGCCCATCCGGCGCCGAAACCACCTGGGTGCCGTGGGCCTGCTCGCGACGGCCCTGCTCACGGGTGTGCTGCTCGGCCGGGTGTCCGGCGACTCGATGCCCGACGACCACATCTTCCTGAACGAGACCACGCCGCCCACGACGGCCCAGGCCGCCCCGAAGACCACGCCGCAGAAGGCCCAGCCGCACGCCGAGCGGATCCCCCGGCAGGTTGTCACCACGACGCCGCGCGGCAAGACGGACGTCCGGCCCACCAAGAGCCCCACCGGCGAGATAGCCGGCTTCACCGACCAGGACCCGGTCTCGGTGCTCGGCGACGACGACGACGGCCAGTCGATCAGGAACATGCCGGGCATGGCCGCCGACGTCGTCCGGCTCACCAACGCCGCCAGGGCGAGGAACGGCTGCCGCCCGCTCAGGACCGACGCCAGGCTCACCCGGGCGGCCCGCACCCACTCCATGGAAATGGCCCGCTCCGGGCAGTTCACCCACGAATCACCCGACGGCGCCTCACCCTGGGACCGGATGGAACGGGTCGGGTACGTCAACGGCACCGCCGAGAACATCGGCCGCGGCTACGCCTCCGCCAAGGAGGCCGTCCAGGGCTGGCTCGCCAGCCGCGACCACCGGCGCAACATGCTCAACTGCGACTTCAACGCCATCGGCGTCGGCGTCGTGTCCGGCCCCGGCGGGCCGTGGTGGACGCAGGATTTCGGACGTTCGTGACCACCTTCACGGTAATGTCTCCGCATGGGTTTTCCCGAGGAACCGCAAACCGGCACGGACGGCACCCCGCGTCGTTCTCGTAGAGACCGCCAGCCCCAGACCGACTCCGGCTTCTTCACACCCGCCCAGCCGAGTGCCGACGGGCAACCGCCATCGGGGCCGTTCTCCCAGGCCGGCGACGCTTTCACCCCTCGCCAGCAGGGCGCGCCAGGCCGGCCGGGCTCGTCCGACCCGTTCGCCTCCGGCCCCGCCACGGGCCCGTTGGGCGCGGCAGGCTCCTTCTCCGGCCCGCCGACCGGCCCGCTGGGCACGCCCGACCCGCGCGCCACCGGCCCGCAGGGGCCCGGCGCCTTCCCTCAGGGCCCGCGCACCGGCCCGCAAGCGGCGGCGGACCCCTTCTCCACCGACCCGCAGAACCCGTCCGACCCCTTCGCCGCCGGCCCAGGAGCGCCCGGCGGCCCAGGAGCGTCCGACGCGTTCACGCCGAGCAACAGGAAGCCCCCGCCCGGCGCCCCGCAGCCCGCCGCGAACGCGCAGCCGCCGTCCGGCCCTCCCGGTGACACGCCCGGCGACGACCCGGCCGCCAAGGAGACCGGCCGCGGCAGGCGCGGCAGGGCCAAGTCCGGCAAGCCCGATAAGACGGACAAGGCAGAGCAGGCGGAGAAGCCCGACAAATCCGCCGAGAAGACCGCCGCCCCCCGGCAGACCTGGAGCCCCTACGACGAGGGCCCCCGCTCCCGCGGCCCGCTCTGGGCCTCGCTCGCCGGCGTCGGCGTGCTGGCCCTGCTCGGCGGCGGCCTGGCGGTGATGTTCAACGCCGACGACCCCGCCGCCGTGTCCAGCTCGGAGCGCCGCACCTCCGCCCCGCTCCCGTCGGCGCCCCCCGGCGAGTTCGGCTACGCGGGCAGCCGCAGCACGGACCCCGAGCCGCTCACCGTGAAGGAGCTCTTCAAGTCCAAGAAGATCACCGCCTCGGGCCGCGCCTACGAGATGACGATCACCAGCAAGGACAAGAAGTGCGACGACGGCGTGCTCGGCGACAAGCTCAAGAAGGCCCTCAAGGCCGGCAAGTGCACACAGATGATGCGAGCCAGCTTCCGTGACAAGAAGGGCGAGACCATCGGCACGGTCGGCGTCGCCAACCTCAGCACGACCAAGAACGCCGCCAGGGTCGCCAAGGCCGGCGACAAGTCCAACTACGTCAAACCCCTCGCGGGCAAGGACGAGGTGACCAAGTTCCTCGGCTCGGGCAGCGGCGGCGCCAAGGTGTGGACGCACGGCCACTACGCCGTCCTGGTCTGGTTCCAGAACAAGGACGGGTCCGATCCCGACAAGACGGCATCCAAGCGACTCTTCCAGGCGGCCGAGGACATCACCAAGGCGACGGTCTTCAAGGCCCTCGACGTTCGTGCGCTGACGGGCGCTCGCGCGGCCTGAATTCTCACTTCGTACGCGAAAATCCCGCAAAAGTGACGATCGATCAGCGCGGGAACACTCATACCGGGGGAACGATCTAGAGACACTCGCTACGCTCGCCTTATGCGTGGCCAGGGACCCGGGTCAGAGCACGAGCGCAGGGAAGCGGGCAGCGCACCTCCGACGCCCCCGCCGAGCTTCGGTCGCCAGCCCCCCAAAGAGCAAGGGGGCCCACCGGCATACCCGGACGACCCCTCGGGACAAGCCTGGCTCACGGTCGAAGGCGAGCCACCCCGCGACGACGCCTGGCAACCCGCAGGCGCCGCCCCCGCCGAGGACTGGCTCTCCGTCCAGGAGTCCGGGCCCGATCTCGCCGCGTCGCGCCCCGCGCGTCCTTCGGACGTACGAGAGCCCGCGAGCGGCGAGCAGCCTGTCCCGGTCTACCCCGGTGCGCAGCCCTGGGAGGTGCAGGACGCGGACGGCGCGGCCTACGACTGGTACGCCGAGGACGACGAGCCGGCGGGCGTGCCCTTCACCCCGCCGGGCGTCCCCTGGCCCCAGCCGCCGAAGAGCTCGTGGGGTGAGCCCGCCGTCCCCGGCGCCCCCCGCTGGGAGCCTCCCCCGGCGTTCACCGCCGCGGCGGCCGGCATGCAGGTGTGGCCGGCCCCGGTCACCGGCTCCCCCGCCATGCCGCCGTGGCCCGCCGCCACCGGCGAACTGGAGCCCGACGACGACACCCACGCTCCCCAGCGCAGCGAGCACGGCGACCCCCCGCGGCCCGAGGGACCGTCCGAGCCTCCGCTGCCATCAGAGTCCTGGCCCGCCGAGCCCGCATCAGCGACCCCGCCGTCGTCCGAGCCCACATGGCAAGACTGGCCCGCCCAGCCCCCGTCGGAAGGCCTCAGAGCCTTCCCGGCCACACCACCCCCCACGCACTCCGACCCCATGTGGCGACACTGGCCCGCCCAACCCTCCGCGGAAGACCGGACCACGCCTCCACCGGCCGGATCCGAGTCGCCGGACCTCGCCGATGGCTGGGGTCCCGAGCCCGTGGCATCAGGTCCGTCGCACTACTTCGACCCGAACACCATGGCTCCGCGCCCCGTCCCGCTCAGCGCGCCGACGCCCGCCGACCACGATGCGCCTCCGCCTCCCGCACGCGAAGGCCAGTCTCCGTACGGGTCCTCCACGGACGATCCGAGACCTCCGTACGGCGTGGAGCCGACCCGCCCCACGTACGGCGAACAGTCGGACGACGTCGAGGGCCCCACCCGCCCGGGCCAGGTGCCCCCGTTCGCCAGGAAGGGCGGGCCGGGACTCGGCGCCGGCATGCCGGTGCCGTCACCCGGCCCGAAGGGACCGCCGGCACCCCTGTTCGACCCCAAACTCTCCCCCGCCGCCCAGCAAGGCACCACCAACCCCGCCCCAGAGACGGCAGGCCCTCCGATCACCGGCAACCCTCACCCCCCGGGACCCCCCAGCCAGAGCGGGCCCCCGGGAATCCCCAGCCAGAACCCGAGCGGCACCCACCCCACGAGCCCTGCCAGCGGCGATCCGCACACCACCGGAGCCTCCCGTGCCGTGAGCACTCCGCACGGCACCAACACTCCGCACACCGCAGGTGGCCCTCAGGCCGAAGGCACTCCTCACCTCGCGGACAACCAGCACACCGCCGGAGGCCTCCGGGCCGAGAGCGCCTCTCACGGCATCAACACTCCGCACACCGCAGGTGGCCCTCGGGCCGAGGGCGCCCCTGCCGGCGCGGCCGGGGCTCATGGCACGGGTGGCCCGCCCGGCGCTCCCAGGGAGCATGCCGGCCGCCGGGCCGAACCGAGTGATGTGCCCGTGTGGCCGCCCGCTCCGCAGCGCGAGGAGCCGGAGCGCGACCAGCTCGACCTGCCGTTCGCCCCGGAGGTCTGGGGCCGTCGGCACGCGTCCTCCGCGGAGCGTGAGGAACGCCCAGTGACCGCGTCCTCTGAGGTGCGCGAGGAACGCCCGGTTACCCCGTCGCCCGGGGAACGCCAGGAGCACCCGGTTACCCCGTCGTCCGGAGGGCGCGAAGAGCGCCCGGTGACCGCGGAGCCGGTCAAGGACGGGCTCCCCCAGGGCGAGGAACCACCCACCGCTCCAGGCAGTGACCCCACCCCCGAGACACAGACCGGAGCAGCTCCGCAGAACACACCCGAAGGTGTCACACCACCTGACGCCGGGCCACACCCTCCGGGCAGCGTGATCCAGGGAGTGCCGGTCCCGCCTCCGGGAGGTTTCGGCAATCCCCAGCCGACCCAAGGCAACGCGCCATACACGACCGGATCCGCTCAAGGCGCGGCACGCGGCGGACCGCACGACACCCAGGGCCCGCCCCAGAGCGGCCTCGTCCCACCCCAGAGCCCACCACGCGGCGGTCCCGTCACACCCCTGACCAGGCGGTCCCCCAGCCCGGCAGACCCCGCCGGACGGGTCCCCCAGCAAGCAGACCCCGCCGGACGGGTCCCCCAACAGGGAGACCCCGGCAGACGGATGCCCGGCCACGGAGACCCCGCCGCACTGGTCCCCAGCCAAGCGGACCCCCCGGGACGGCTGCCCCGCCAAGGGGAGCTGGCCCCGTCCGGTGGCCCCTTCAGGCAGCCGCCGTTCGCGGCCATCCAGGTCCAGGAGCCCCCGAAGAGCAAGCGGGCGCTGTTCGCCACGCTCGGCGTGCTGGTGCTCGCCGGGGTCGCCACGGGCGGCTTCTTCGCCGTACGGTCCGCCAACACGGCGGCGCCGGCGAACACGGCCGCGAGCGCCCCCACGGCGAGCCCCACCTCCGCCCCGTCCGTCACCCCTTCCGCCGAGCCGTCCGGGACCTCCATGCTCAACTCGGAGATCACCGACCCGAAGACGCTGTCGCTCAAGGAGGCGTTCCCGGACAAGAAGGTGGACGCCGCGGGCGCCGCCTTCACCAGGGTCAAGTCGACCGTGGCCGACGACTGCGAGGACGCCGCGTCGGGTCCGTTCGCCGAGGCGCTCAAGGAGCAGCAGTGCAGCCGCGTGCTGCGCGCCACGTACGTCGACCGCAAGCGCCGGTACGCGGTGACCACCGGCATCGCCGTCCTGCCCAGCAAGGACGCCGCCCTGGAGGTCGACCAGGCCAAGAACCTGAGCCGCAACCTGTGGTTCCGCGGCCTCGCCGGCCCTGAGGGGTCCGGTGGCGACCGGGTGCACATCGCCGGCGGCTACGCGGCCGGGCTGGTGTGGGGCCGCTACATCGTCTTCAGCTACGCCACCCACGCCGACGGCCACACCCCGGGTGACAAGGAGAAGACCCTGGTCAAGGTGAGCAGCGAGTTCCGCGACGAGACCGCCAAGGTGCTGGAGCGCCGCATCACCGACAACTGATCAGACTTCCAAGGTGCGCACCCGTCTGGTGGCGCTCGCCCGGTCCGCCAGCTCCGCGTCGGCCGGGTAGCGCACCTCCTCCAGGCAGAGCCCGTGCGCGGGCGCCACATGCACCCCTGTGTCGCGTACGCCCGCCGCGAGCACCTGCCCGGGCCACTCGACCGGCCGCCGGCCGTCGCCCGCGGCCAGGAGCGAGCCGACGAGGGCCCGTACCATCGAGTGGCAGAACGCGTCGGCCACCACGGTCGCGACCAGCACCCCGCCGGGCTCGCGCGCCCAGTCCAGCCGCTGCAGCTCCCTGATCGTGGTGGCGCCCTCGCGCTTCTTGCAGAACGCCGCGAAGTCGTGCTCGCCGAGCAGCCGGGCGGCGGCGGTGTTCAGCGCGTCCAGGTCGAGCGGCCGGTTGTGCCACAGCACCTCGTGCCGCCGCAGCGGGTCGCAGCCGCCCGCGGCGTCGCTCACCCGGTACGCGTACCGCCGGGACAGAGCGGAGAATCGGGCGTCGAAGCCCTCAGGAGCCACCGAGACACGAAAAACACGGACATCTGGAGGGAGAACCCCGCCAAGCCTCCGCACGAGCACAGAGAGCCTCTCGTCCGTCCCCAGCGCGTGCGGCCGGTTCCCGTCAAGCTGCACCAGCACCTCGCCGGGCACGTCGACGTGCGCCACCTGCCCGCGCGCGTGCACGCCCGCGTCGGTGCGCCCCGCGACGGTCAGCACCGGCTCCGCGATCCGGAGGATCCGGCCGAGCGCCTGCTCGATCTCTCCCTGTACGGTGCGCAGCGCGGGCTGACGGGCCCACCCTGAGAAGCCGCTCCCGTCGTACCCGAGATCCAGCCGCAGCCGTACCACGATCACCTCCATGCAGACACGCGGACGAAAAAGGGCCCGAACCCCGATGAGGAGGTCCGGGCCCGTCAAGCCTGATGTCTCAGGCCTCGTCCTTCTTCGCCTCGGGCGCCTCGGCGGCACCCTCGGCGGCCTCGTCGCCCTTGGCCTCGGCGGAGACCTCGGCGCTCTCCTCGGCCTTCGCCTCGGCAGGCTCCTCCGCGGGAGCGGCCGGAGCAGCCGGGGCGGCGGTGCGCGTGACCGTGTTCAGCGGCTCGCTCACCAGCTCGATGACGGCCATCGGGGCGTTGTCGCCCTTACGCGCGCCGATCTTGGTGATGCGGGTGTAACCGCCGGGACGCTCGGCGAACGTCGTCGCGATCTCCGTGAAGAGGTGGTGGACGACGCCCTTGTCCTTGACGACCGTGAGCACCTGGCGACGGTTGTGGATGTCGCCCTTCTTCGCCTTGGTGATCAGGCGCTCCGCCAGCGGGCGAAGACGCTTGGCCTTGGTGACCGTGGTGCGGATCCGGCCGTGGCGGAACAGATCGGTGGCCAGGTTGGCCAGGATCAGCCGCTCGTGCGCCGGGCTGCCGCCAAGACGTCGGCCCTTGGTGGGCTTGGGCATTGCTCTCTCCTTGTGAGTTAACCGCCCCGGCCGTGCCAGGTACCGGGGTCGGGCGGAAGGCCACCAGCGGCCTGCCGCGATGCGAAGGCCGCGCCGGCGAGATCCGCCGGCGCGCCCTCAACGGAAACCATCCGTGATTCCCGCCAACCGCGAAGGGCCCCAGCGGGGGACCCCGCGCGGGTCAGTACTGCTCAGTCTCGACGTACGCGCTGTCGTCGTCGTCGTAGCCGCCGCCGGCCACCGCGCTCGGGTCGAACCCGGGCGGGGAGTCCTTGAGCGCCAGCGACATCTCGTGCAGCTTCTGCTTGACTTCCTCTATCGACTTGGCGCCGAAGTTGCGGATGTCGAGCAGGTCCTGCTCGCTCCGCGCGACCAGCTCGCCCACGGTGTGGATGCCCTCGCGCTTGAGGCAGTTGTACGAGCGGACGGTGAGGTTGAGCTCCTCGATCGGCAGCGCCAGGTCGGCGGCCAGGGCGGCGTCGGTCGGCGACGGGCCGATGTCGATGCCCTCGGCCTCGACGTTGAGCTCGCGGGCCAGGCCGAAGAGCTCGACGAGGGTCTTACCGGCGGAGGCCACCGCGTCGCGGGGCTTCATGGCCGGCTTGGTCTCGACGTCGAGGATGAGGCGGTCGAAGTCGGTGCGCTGCTCGACTCGGGTCGCCTCGACCTTGTAGGTGACCTTGAGAACCGGCGAGTAGATGGAGTCGATCGGGATGCGGCCGATCTCCTGGCCGGGCTGCTTGTTCTGCGCGGCGGAGACGTAGCCGCGGCCGCGCTCGACCGTCAGCTCCATCTCGAGCTTCGCCTTGCTGTTGAGCGTGGCGATGCGCAGCTCGGGGTTGTGCACCTCGACACCGGCGGGCGGCGCGATGTCGGCGGCGGTGACCTCACCCGGGCCCTGCTTGCGCAGGTACATCACGACCGGCTCGTCGTGCTCGGAGGAGACGACGAGCTCCTTGAGGTTGAGGATGATGTCGGTGACGTCTTCCTTGACCCCGGGAACGGTCGAGAACTCGTGCAGCACTCCCTCGATCCGGATGCTCGTCACGGCCGCGCCCGGGATGGACGACAGCAGCGTGCGGCGGAGCGAGTTGCCGATGGTGTAACCGAAGCCCGGCTCCAGCGGCTCGATCACGAACCGGGAGCGCGTCTCGTCGATGGACTCTTCGAGAAGAGTCGGGCGCTGAGCGATCAGCATGTGCGGGTCTCCCCTTTTTCGTGTGGCGCCCGCTATATGACGCCACCCCGATGAAACAGCCTAGTTCTCGTACGGGATCCGTACGAGAACCAGGAAGGCGAGTGACTACTTCGAGTAGTACTCGACGATCAGCTGCTCCTGCACCTGGGTGTCGATCTGCTGCCGGACGGGCAGCTGGTGCACCAGGATGCGGAGCTTGTCGGGCACGACGCCCAGCCAGGCCGGGACCGTGCGCTCGCCGGCGGTGGCGCGGGCCACCTCGTACGGCATCAGGTTGCGCTTGGTCTCGCGCACCTCGACGATGTCGTGCTCGCGCACGCGGTAGGACGGGATGTCCACCTTCTTGCCGTTGACCATGACGTGGCCGTGGCGGACCTGCTGGCGGGCGGCGTCGCGCGACTGCGCGAAACCGGCGCGGTAGACGACGTTGTCGAGGCGGCTCTCCAGGATCTGGAGGAGGTTCTCGCCCGACTTGCCGCTCTTGCCGGCGGCTTCCTCGTAGTAGTTGCGGAACTGCTTCTCGAGGACGCCGTAGATGCGGCGGGTCTTCTGCTTCTCGCGAAGCTGAAGCTGGTACTCGGACTCCTTGGGGCGTCCGCGGCCGTGCTCACCCGGCGGGTAAGGACGGATCTCGATGGGGCACTTGGCGGACTCACACTTGCCGCCCTTGAGGAAGAGCTTGGTCTTCTCCCGGCGGCAGAGCTTGCAGTCCGCGCCCGTGTAACGAGCCATTTCTCTGTATCTCCTGGGCTAATTCAGACGCGGCGGCGCTTCGGCGGCCGGCAACCGTTGTGCGGAACCGGGGTGACGTCCTGGATCGAGCCCACCTCGAGGCCGGTGGCCTGGAGGGAGCGGATCGCGGTCTCACGGCCGGAGCCGGGACCCTTCACGAAGACGTCGACCTTGCGCATGCCGTGCTCCATGGCGCGGCGGGCGGCGTTCTCGGCGGCCATCTGAGCGGCGAACGGGGTGGACTTACGGGAGCCCTTGAAACCCACGTGGCCCGCGCTGGCCCAGGAGATCACGTTCCCGTTGGGGTCGGTGATCGAGACGATCGTGTTGTTGAACGTGCTCTTGATGTGGGCGTGCCCGTGAGCGACGTTCTTCTTTTCCTTGCGGCGCACCTTCTTCGGCGCGCCCTGACGGCTCTTAGGAGGCATTGCTTGCCTTCAACTCCTGAGGTCTTCGGTCCGCGGCTGTGGACTACTTCTTGCCAGGCTTCTTCTTGCCGGCCACGGTCTTCTTCTTGCCCTTGCGGGTGCGCGCGTTGGTCTGCGTGCGCTGACCGTGGACGGGCAGGCCCTTGCGGTGCCGAATGCCCTGGTAGCAACCGATTTCGATCTTGCGACGGATGTCGGCCTGGACCTCGCGGCGCAGGTCACCCTCGATCTTGAAGTTCGCCTCGATGTAGTCACGCATCGGGACGAGCTCTTGGTCGGAGAGCTGGTGCACACGGAGGTCGGGGCTCACACCGGTGGCCTGGAGAATCTCCTGGGCGCGGGTGCGGCCGATGCCGTAGATGTAGGTGAGAGCGATCTCCAGCCGCTTGTCGCGGGGGAGGTCGACGCCAACCAGGCGAGCCATGGCGGGCATTCTCCTTCGTTGTGGCGGAGGTCTTGCGCGCCACTTCCCCTCCCCATGCCCGGGGTGGAGGGCCCCGGCCTCCGACCGGGGGTCTCCCGAGTGGTCCAGGTCTCTGACGAGACCTGCCTGCCCGGGTGTGACACGCGCTTACGTTGCAGACTTCTCATGCGTCGAGCCCGCACCCTGATCGGGGCGGACTCGGAGAAGCCTTGCGGCGACTAGCCCTGGCGCTGCTTGTGGCGCAGGTTGTCGCAGATCACCATGACGCGACCGTGCCGACGAATAACCTTGCACTTGTCGCAGATCTTCTTGACGCTCGGCTTTACCTTCATTGTCCTTTATGTCCTCAGACGTCTTATTTGTATCGGTAGACGATCCGCCCACGACTGAGGTCATAGGGGCTCAGTTCCACGACTACCCGGTCGTCCGGCAGAATCCGGATGTAGTGCATCCGCATCCGTCCGCTGATGTGGGCCAGGACCTTATGGCCGTTGTCGAGCTGCACCCGGAACATGGCGTTCGGGAGCGACTCAACCACAGTGCCCTCGATCTCGATGGCGCCGTCTTTCTTGGCCAAAATCCCTCGCGTTTCACTGATCGATCGTCTGAGGCTCCGGTTCACTAGCAGCCGCGACCTCACGCTTCGGAGAGAGCGGCGACCGGCAAGGGCCGCCGACGCGTGACAGTCTTAGTGAGCCGACAAAGAAGTGTACGGCACCATGGCGGAAAACGCGAAAACGCGTGCCAGATGTCCCGACACAACCACTCGCCAGTCTACCCGACCCTCCTACCGCCTCGGGCCGTCTTCCCCCCGCGCGCCCGTACGTGATGACCCCCGGCACGACGGAAGGCCCGCCGGGGAGCGGCGGGCCTTCCTGGGCTCACGGTCAGTAGATGCGGTGCACCGCGCCGCAGTACTTGGTGGGGCCGCCCCAGCAGGTGTAGGTGTAGAGCTTCTTGATGTCCCGCTTGCTCCAGATGTGCTTGTGGGAGCCGTTCCAGCGGTAGAAGTGCTTGCCGATCTTGCCGCTCTTGTACTCGTAGCGGAACCAGACGTAGCCGTGCTTGGACGTGGACTCCTTGCCGTACCACTTCGTGTAGACCTTGCCGCCCGACTTCCAGGTCTGGCCGTAGGTGTAGGCCTTCCTGTTGCTGGAGTAGTACTTGCCCCACGTGCCGGCGGTGGCGGAGGCCGCCTGCGTGGTGGCCGGAGCCGAGGCCGCCTGGGCGGCGGGAGCGAGGGCGAGACCGGTTAGGGCCATCGAACCGGCGAGAGCGGCTGCCGCAAAGATCTTGCGCATTTCGTTTCCTCCGTGAGTGGTGTTTCTCGACACCGCTCACGTTAGGAATCCGCGCGGTTTCGTTCTGTGGACGAATACGCAGAGCGCACTAGTGCACAGATGGAGGCGTCTACTTCCGCTGCTTGCCGTCTCCGAAAATCGTGCTCACCAGCAGAATCGCGCCCCAGGGACCCATCACCCACAGCGGCCACGGGTAGACGAAGTCACCCGACGTGACGCTGACGATGAGCCAGATGACCCAGTTGATCGAGCTGGCGGCGGCCCACGCGCTCCAGGCGGCCATCATCCCGGGATGCATGCGGCGGGCGGGGACCTCCTGCTGAGGGATCTTGGCGGGGAGGTTGCGCAGGTCGACGTCGGGCAGGTCGGCGGTCAGCTTGGCCAGGTCGCCGTAGGTCCTGCTCTTGTAGAGCTCCTCCAGCCGCTCGTTGAACTCGTCCATGGTGATGCGGCCCTGTGCGGTGTGCTCGCGCAGCAGGGCTGCCACCCGGTCACGGTCGACGTCGGACGCGCGCATCTCGGGGCTCTGCGCCATTCCCACTCCCGGGCTCGGGTCTACGGCTGCGAAAGGCGCTCTTTGCCCCCATCAAGAGCAGTGAGCACCCAAGGACCATTATGTGTCACCGCGACGCTGTGTTCGAAGTGCGCGGACGGCTTGCCGTCGACGGTCACCACGGTCCAGTCGTCGCCCAGCACGCGGGTGCGCTCCGAACCCAGGTTGACCATGGGCTCGATGGCCAGGCACATGCCGGCCTCCATGACCGGGCCGCGGCCGGCCTTGCCGTGGTTGGCGATCCACGGGTCCATGTGCATCTCGGTGCCGATGCCATGGCCGCCGTACTCAGGCGGGATGCCGAACCTGCCCTGCGACTTGACGTACCGCTCGATCGCGTGGCCGATGTCGGAGAGATGGCGGCCGGGGCTGAGCGTCCTGATGCCGGCCCACATCGCCTCCTCGGTGATGCGGATCAGCTCCAGCAGCTTCGGCTCCACCTCGCCCACCGGGACCGTGACGGCCGAGTCGCCGTGCCAGCCGTCGAGGATGGCGCCGCAGTCGATCGAGA
The DNA here is from genome assembly GCF_040676925.1 of Nonomuraea sp. NPDC049486. NCBI lineage: Bacteria > Bacillati > Actinomycetota > Actinomycetes > Streptosporangiales > Streptosporangiaceae > Nonomuraea > Nonomuraea sp. NPDC049486. The sequence goes on along the minus strand of NZ_JBFAPV010000001.1, from coordinate 21,673 downwards.
TGATGTCGCCCTCGCGCAGCTTGCGGGCCTCGGTGGGGATCCCGTGGACCACCTCGTTGTTCACCGACGCGCAGATCGTCGCGGGGAAGCCCTGGTAGCCCTTGAAGGACGGGATCGCGCCCTCGTCCCTGATCGCCTTCTCGGCGATGACATCCAGGTCGAGCGGGGTCATACCCGGCTCGACCGTCCGCTTCAGCAGTTCGAGTGTGCGCCCGACCACCAGGCCGGCAGCGCGCATCTTTTCCAGCTGCTCAGCGGACTTGACCTGAATTCCATGCTTGTTTCGTTTGAACACGTACGGCACCCCCAAGGGCTTCAACGGGCAACATGGGAGCCCAATTCCCCCCACAATAGCCGCGAGGTGGCACGGACAACCGTGCCACCTCCGCGAATGGTCTGCGGTGCTACCCCAGGAAAGGACGGATCGCGTCCATGGCTCGCTGGGTGACCTCCTCGACCGGGCCCGTGGCGTCCACGCCGACCAGGATGCCTTCGTCGGCGTAGAAGTTGATCAGCGGAGCGGTCTGCTCCTGATAGACCTCCAGGCGGTGCCTGACGGTCTCCTCTTTGTCGTCGTCACGCTGGAACAGCGTGCCACCGCAGGCATCGCACAAGTCGTCCTGCTTGTCGTCGAACTCCACATGCCAGATGCGCCCGCACTGGCTGCACGTGCGCCGGCCCGCCAGCCGCCTGACCACCTCGTCGTCGTCGACCACGAGCTCCAGCACCAGGTCGAGACCCTGGCCCCAGTCGGCGAGCATCTTCTTGAGAATCTCGGCCTGGGGCACGTTGCGCGGAAAGCCGTCGAGCAGGAACCCGTCCTGCGCGTCGTCCTCCGAGAGGCGGTCACGGACCATGGCGATGGTGACCTCGTCAGGCACCAGGTCGCCACGATCCATGTAGGTTTTGGCGAGTTTGCCGAGCTCCGTGCCCCCGGAGACGTTGGCACGGAAGATGTCACCTGTCGAAATCTTCGGGATGGACAGGTTAGATGCGATGAACTGGGCCTGAGTCCCTTTACCCGCTCCAGGGGGCCCGACTAGAACGAGACGCACTACCGCAGGAAGCCTTCGTAATTACGCTGCTGCAGCTGGCTCTCGATTTGCTTGACCGTGTCCAGACCGACACCAACCATGATCAGAATGGTCGCACCTCCGAACGGGAAGTTCTGGCTCGCTCCGGACACCGCGAGCGCGAAGATCGGGATCATGGAGATCAGACCCAGATAGAGCGCACCGGGGGTGGTCAGACGGTTGAGCACGAAGTTGAGGTACTCGGCCGTAGGCCTCCCCGGACGGATGCCCGGAATGAACCCACCGTACTTCTTCATGTTGTCGGCCACTTCAGTGGGGTTGAAGGTGATGGACACGTAGAAGTAGGTGAAGAACACGATCAGGAGGAAGAACGTCACCATGTAGATCGGCGTGTCGCCGGTGGCGAGGTTCTGCGAGATCCACTGCACGACCGTGTTGGGCTCCTCCGCGTTCGCGAACAGCGAGACGACCAGCTGCGGCAGGTAGAGCAGCGAGGACGCGAAGATGAGCGGGATGATGCCGGCCTGGTTGACCTTCAGCGGGATGTAGGTGGACGTGCCGCCGTACATGCGGCGCCCGACCATCCGCTTGGCGTACTGCACCGGGATGCGGCGCTGCGCCTGCTCGACGAAGACGACCGCGGCGACGATGAACACACCGATCACGAGCACGGCCGCGAAGGTGAACTTGTTCGCCTGGAAGATGTTGGCCATCTCCGACGGGAAGATGGCGACGACCGAGGCGAAGATCAGCACGGACATGCCGTTGCCGACACCGCGGTCGGTGATGAGCTCGCCCAGCCACATGATCACAGACGTGCCCGCGGTCATGATGAGGACCATGGTCACGATCTGGAAGACGTTGTCGGGGTTGATGAGGACGTTCGACTGGCAGTTCGGGAACAGCTGACCGGAGCGGGCCAGGGCGATGAAGGCGGTCGACTGCAGGACACCGAGACCGACGGTCAGGTAACGGGTGTACTGAGTGATCTTCGTCTGGCCTGACTGGCCTTCCTTCTTCAGCGCTTCCAGTCGTGGGATCACGACCACCAGCAGCTGCAGGATGATGCTCGCGGTGATGTACGGCATGATGCCGAGAGCGAACACCGAAAGTTTCAGAAGGGCGCCGCCGCTGAACAGCTGCACCATTCCGTAGATGTTTCCGTTGGCGCCTTCACGGGCCTGGTCGAAGCAGGCCGCCAGATTCTGAACGTGAACGCCCGGAGTCGGAAGAACCGAGCCGAGACGGAACAGCGCGATGATGCCCAGGGTGAAGAGCAACTTCTTGCGCAGGTCCGGCGTCCGGAACGCCCGGGTAAACGCGGTCAGCACGGTCCCTCCTGCGCGCCTATAAGGCGATGTGAGTATGCGATGGAGCGGGGGTCTGCCATCTGAGTCTCAGGTCAATCGAGCAGGACAGAATCCTGCCGTCTCGCGAACTCTAACGCACTACGCGCGTGGGGGCCCATTGTCAGAGCCCCCACGCCTCGTAATTGCTCTTACAGCTCGGTCACGGAGCCACCGGCAGCGGCGATCTTCTCCTTCGCGGTGTTCGAGAAGGCATGCGCCTGCACGTTCACCGCGACCGAGATCTCCCCGGTGCCCAGCACCTTGACCGGCTGGTTCTTGCGGACAGCGCCCTTGGCCACCAGCGCCTCGACGGTGACGTCGCCACCCTCGGGGAACAGCTCACCGAGCTTGTCCAGGTTGACGACCTGGTAGGTCGTCTTGAACAGGGCGTTGGAGAAGCCCTTGAGCTTCGGCAGACGCCTCTGCAGCGGCACCTGACCACCCTCGAAACCGAGGGGGACGGTCGTGCGGGCGCGACTGCCCTTGGTGCCGCGACCGGCGGTCTTGCCCTTCGACGCCTCGCCGCGGCCCTTGCGGGTCTTCGGCTTGTTGGCACCGGGAGCAGGACGCAGGTCGTGAATCTTGAGCGGAGCCTTGTCAGTCATGACTAGTCGACCTCTTCCACCTCGACGAGGTGCGTCACCACGGAGACCATGCCGCGAATCTCGGGCCTGTCCTCCTTGACGACGACGTCGCCGATCCGCTTCAGGCCAAGCGAACGCAGCGAGTCACGCTGGTTCTGCTTGCCACCGATCTTCGAGCGAACCTGAGTGATCTTCAGGCGTGCCACGACTAGCTCACCGCCTTCGCTGCCGCGGCCTCGGCGATACCCTCGCGCTGGGCCTTGAGCATGCGAGCCGGAGCCACGTCCTCGATCGGCAGGCCACGACGGGCGGCGATCTCCTCGGGCCGGGAAAGGCCCTTCAGAGCCGCCACGGTGGCGTGCACGATGTTGATCGGGTTGTCGGAGCCGAGCGACTTCGACAGCACGTCGTGGATGCCGGCGCACTCCAGGACCGCGCGCACCGGGCCACCGGCGATGACGCCGGTACCGGCGGACGCCGGCCGCAGGAAGACGACACCGGCCGCCTCCTCGCCCTGCACCGTGTGCGGGATCGTGCCCTGGATCCGAGGCACCTTGAAGAAGTGCTTCTTCGCCTCCTCGACGCCCTTGGCGATGGCGGCCGGGACTTCCTTGGCCTTGCCATAGCCGACGCCGACCATGCCGTTGCCGTCGCCGACGACGACGAGGGCGGTGAAGCTGAAGCGACGACCACCCTTCACGACCTTGGCCACTCGGTTGATCTTCACTACGCGCTCGATGTACGAGACGCCCTTGTCGGCGGCGCCGCCGCGGCGGTCGTCACGACGGTCCCGCCGCTCGCCACCGGTGCCGCCACCGCGACGCGGAGCTGCAGCCATCAGTGGTTCCTCTTCTCAGTTGCCATCAGAACTCGAGCCCGCCTTCGCGAGCGCTGTCCGCCAGAGCCGCGATGCGGCCGGCGTAGCGGTTGCCACCGCGGTCGAACACGACAGCGGTGATCCCGGCTTCCTTGGCCCGCTGAGCGAGGAGCTCGCCGACCTTCTTCGCCTTCTCGGTCTTGTCCGCCTCCAGCGCACGCAGCGAGGGGTCCATGGTGGACGCGCTCACCAGCGTGTGCCCGACGGTGTCGTCCACGATCTGGACGAACATGTGGCGGGTCGAGCGGTTGACGACCAGGCGCGGACGCTGGGTCGTACCGACGACCTGCTTGCGGACGCGGCGGTGACGGCGGGCCCGCGAGACGGTGCGGGCAGCCGTGTGCTTGCCGAACGCAGTCTTCGGAGCCATGCCTACTTACCAGCCTTTCCGACCTTGCGGCGGATCTGTTCGCCCTGGTAGCGCACGCCCTTGCCCTTGTACGGGTCGGGCTTGCGCAGCTTGCGGATGTTGGCGGCGACCTCGCCGACCTTCTGCTTGTCGATGCCGTCCACGTGGAACAGGGTCGGCTTCTCGACGCGGAAGGTGACGCCCTGGGGGGCGTCCACGATGACCGGGTGGCTGAAGCCCAGCGAGAACTCCAGCTGCGTCGGGCCCTTGGCCTGGACGCGGTAACCGACGCCGACGATCTCCAGGGACTTGGAGTAGCCCTGCGTGACGCCCTGCACCATGTTGGCGATCAGCGTCCGCGACAGCCCGTGCAGAGCGCGGACCTTGTTCTCGTCGTTGGGACGGGAGACCTGGATGGCGCCGTCGTCGTCGCGGCCCACCTTGATGGGCTCCGCGACCGTGTGAGTGAGCGTGCCCTTCGGGCCCTTGACCTGGACATCCTGGCCGTCGATCGTGATGTCTACGCCACTGGGCACAGGGATGGGCAGCCGTCCGATACGTGACATGCTGTGTTCCTCCCCTCTACCAGACGTAGGCGAGGACTTCCCCGCCCACACCACGCTTGCCGGCCTGCTTGTCGGTCATGAGACCGTGGGACGTCGAGATGATCGCGACGCCCAGTCCGCCCAGGACTCGAGGCAGGTTGTCCTTCTTCGCATAGACCCGCAGGCCAGGCTTGGAAACCCGGCGCAGGCCCGCCAGCGAACGCTCACGGCTCGGCCCGAACTTGAGCTCCACCACGAGGTTCTTGCCGACCTTGGCGTCTTCGACGCTCCAGGCCTGGATGTAGCCCTCCTGCTGGAGGATCTCGGCGATGTGCGCCTTGATCTTCGAGTACGGCATCGACACGCTGTCGTGGTAAGCCGAGTTCGCATTACGCAGACGTGTGAGCATGTCTGCGATCGGGTCGGTCATCGTCATGGCCAGTGGCCTTCCTCGCCGCGGTTTCCAGTCGGCCGAGTGTCAGTGGAGTGCACTGCTCTGCCGGTGGACCTTCGGCGTGGTCATGGGAACTCTCGGCGAGAGCTCCCGATTTTGATGTTTACAGATATGTGCGGCGGGCGGTCGCCCGAAGGGGGCGACTCACGCGCCGCCCCCCAAGGGTAACTACCAGCTGGACTTGGTGATGCCAGGCAGCTCGCCCCGGTGGGCCATCTCACGGAAGCACACGCGGCACAGGCCGAACTTCCGGTAGACGGCGCGCGGACGCCCGCAGCGCGAGCAGCGGGTGTAGGCGCGCACCTGGAACTTCGGCTTGCGCCCTGCCTTGGCGATCAGCGACTTCTTCGCCATCTGGATCAGGCCTCCTTGAAGGGGAAGCCGAGAAGCTTGAGCAGCGCCCGGCCCTGGTCGTCGTTCTTCGCGGTGGTCACGACCGTGATGTCCATGCCCCTGGGCCGGTCGACCTTGTCCTGGTCGACCTCGTGGAACATGACCTGCTCGGTCAGGCCGAACGTGTAGTTGCCGTTGCCGTCGAACTGCTTCGGCGACAGGCCGCGGAAGTCCCTGATGCGCGGCAGCGCCAGCGACAGCAGCCGGTCGAGGAACTCCCACATGCGGTCACCGCGGAGAGTGACGTGCGCGCCGATCGGCATGCCCTCGCGCAGCTTGAACTGGGCGATGGACTTGCGGGCCCGGACGACGGCCGGCTTCTGGCCGGTGATCACGGTCAGGTCGCGGACGGCGCCCTCGATCAGCTTCGAGTCGCGGGCCGCCTCGCCGACACCCATGTTGACCTTGATCTTCACCAGGCCGGGGATCTGCATGACGTTCTCGATGCCGAACTCCTCGCGAAGCTTGGCCGCGATCTCCTCGCGGTACTTCGTCTTGAGGCGCGGCGTCGGGCGCTCGGTCTCGGTGGTCGTAGCAGTCATCAGCTGTCCTCACCCGTCTCGTCGGCCTGCTCGGCCTTCTTGTCGGCGGGCTTGTCCTTCGGGCTGTCGTCCTTGAGCTTCTTCACGTTGCTCACGTGGATGGGAGCCTCCATGGTCTGCACGCCGCCAGACTTGGCGCCACGCGGACCCTGGTTGGTCTCCTTGGTGTGCTTCTTGATCATGTTGACGCCCTCGACCACCACACGGTCCTCGCGCGGGAGCGTGGCGATGATCCGGCCCTTGGCGCCCTTGTCCTTGCCGGCGATGACGGCGACGAGGTCACCCTTCTTCACATGCAGCTTCGGCATTACAGCACCTCCGGAGCGAGCGAGATGATGCGCATGAACTTCTTGTCGCGCAGCTCACGGCCGACCGGGCCGAAGATACGGGTGCCACGAGGGTCGCCGCTGTCCTTGATGATGACGGCGGCGTTCTCGTCGAAGCGGATGTAGGAGCCGTCGGGCCGGCGGCGCTCCTTGGCGGTGCGGACGATGACGGCCCTGACGACATCGCCCTTCTTGACGCCCGTGCTGCCCGGGAGGGCGTCCTTGACAGTGGCGACGATGACGTCGCCGATACCGGCGTAGCGTCGGCCCGAGCCGCCGAGCACACGGATGCAGAGAATCTCCTTGGCACCCGTGTTGTCGGCGACCTTGAGCCGCGACTCCTGCTGGATCACGTTGACTCCTGTTAGTCGCGCCGGTTCTCGGACGGAGGCAAGCCCCCGCCCGAGCCTGGCGGAACCCGATATGGTCTTGGTCCCCCGGCCACGAACCCGCAGGGCCGCGCCCCGGACCCCCTGAACCCTCAGGTTCAGAAGCCCGGAGCAGCCGCTCCTGGGGCCGCACCGCAGGCGACGCGAGGCCTGACGGCCTCGCGTCCTTGGACGCCGTCATGGGGAGTGACCCCCACGAGGCGCGGTATATCCGAGAAAACCTACTTGGCCTTCTCGAGGATCTCCACGACCCTCCACCGCTTGGTGGCGGAGAGGGGGCGGGTCTCCATCAGAAGCACACGGTCGCCCACGCCGCAGGCGTTGGACTCGTCGTGCGCCTTGTACTTGGTCGTACGGCGGATGACCTTGCCGTACAGGCGGTGCTTGACCCGGTCCTCGACGGCGACGACGACGGTCTTGTCCATCTTGTCGCTGACGACCAGGCCCTCACGGACCTTACGGAAGTTGCGGTCGCGCTCGGCGTCCGTCTCGGTGGTGCCGGTGGTCTCGGTCTCAGCCATCGCTCGTCTCCTTCTCGACCGTGACGATGCCCAGCTCGCGCTCGCGCATCACGGTGTAGATACGGGCGATCTCGCGGCGGACGGCACGCAGCCGCCCGTGGCTCTCCAACTGACCGGTCGCCGCCTGGAAGCGGAGGTTGAACAGTTCCTCCTTCGCCTCCTTCAGCTTCTGGACCAGGGTGTCCTGGTCCTCCACACGCAGCTCTCCGGCGGTCAGGCCCTTAGCCATCACGCCTCACCCACTTCACGCTTAACAATCTTGCACTTCATCGGCAGCTTGTGGATCGCGCGCTGAAGCGCCTCACGCGCGACCGTCTCGCCCACGCCGGACAGCTCGAACATCACGCGTCCGGGCTTGACGTTGGCGATCCACCACTCCGGCGAACCCTTACCGGAACCCATGCGGGTCTCGGCAGGCTTCTTGGTGAGGGGACGGTCGGGGTAGATGTTGATCCACACCTTCCCACCACGGCGGATGTGACGGGTCATGGCGATACGAGCGGACTCGATCTGGCGGTTGGTCACGTAAGAGTGCTCAATCGCCTGAATGCCGTACTCGCCGAACACGACCCTGGTGCCGCCCTTGGCGGCTCCGCTGCGGTCAGGCCGGTGCTGCTTGCGGTGCTTGACCCTGCGCGGGATCAGCATGGTCAGCTCCCTTCAGCACCCGGCTGCGCGGCCGGGCCGGTCTCGGGGGCAGCCTGCGCGGCCGCCTCAGTCCTGGGGGCGCGGTCGCCACGGCCACCGCGACGGGCACCACCGGAACGACGCGGACGGTCGCCGCCGCCCCTGCGGTCGTCCCGCTCGCGGCGCTGACCGGCGCGGGCGCCGGCAGCGGCGGCCTCACGCTCGGCGCGACTGGTCGCCGCCTCGCCCTTGTAGATCCACACCTTCACGCCGATCCGGCCGAAGGTGGTACGGGCCTCGTAGAAGCCGTAGTCGATGTCCGCGCGGAGCGTGTGCAGCGGCACCCGGCCCTCGCGGTAGAACTCCGACCTCGACATCTCAGCACCGCCGAGACGGCCCGAGCACTGCACCCGGATGCCCTTGGCGCCGCTCTTCATCGCCGACTGCATGGCCTTGCGCATGGCACGACGGAACGAGACGCGGCTGGACAGCTGCTCGGCCACGCCCTGCGCGACGAGCTGGGCGTCGGTCTCGGGGTTCTTCACCTCGAGGATGTTGAGCTGGACCTGCTTCTTGGTCAGCTTCTCCAGGTCGCCGCGGATGCGGTCGGCCTCCGCGCCGCGGCGGCCGATGACGATGCCCGGACGCGCGGTGTGGATGTCGACCTGGACGCGGTCGGTCGTACGCTCGATCTCCACCTTGGAGATGCCGGCCCGCTCCATGCCCTTCTGCAGCATGCGACGGATCGCCACGTCCTCGGCCACGTACGACTTGTAAAGCTTGTCGGCGTACCACCGGCTCTTGAAGTCGGTCGTGATGCCGAGGCGGAACCCGTGCGGGTTAACCTTCTGGCCCACTATCGGGTCCTTCCCTTCGGCTCGCGGGACTCCACGATCACGGTGATGTGGCTCGTCCGCTTGTTGATCCGATAGGCACGACCCTGAGCACGCGGACGGAACCGCTTCAGCGTCGGGCCCTCGTCGACCCACGCGCGGCTGACGACCAGCGTCTGAGGGTCGAGATCGAAATTGTGCTCCGCGTTCGCCACCGCGCTCGAGAGCACCTTGTAGATCGGCTCGCTCGCCGACTGGGGAGCGAACTGCAGCACGGCCTGCGCCTCCGAAGCGGGCAGCCCGCGAATAAGGTCCACCACGCGGCGGGCCTTCTGGGGCGTGACGCGGACGAACCGCGCCTGAGCCCTGGCTTCCATCGCTTACTCCTCTGACTTCTGAAGGCTGTCTATCGCCGGCTGCGGCGGTCTTCCTTGACGTGGCTGCGGAAGGTCCGCGTCGGGGCGAACTCTCCGAGCTTGTGGCCGATCATCGACTCGGTGACGAACACCGGGACGTGCTTGCGGCCGTCGTGCACGGCGATCGTGTGCCCGAGCATGTCGGGAACGATCATGGAGCGCCGCGACCACGTCTTGATGACGTTCTTGGTGCCCTTCTCGTTCTGCGCGTCCACCTTCTTCTGAAGGTGATCGTCGACGAAGGGACCCTTCTTAAGGCTACGTGGCATTCTGGCTGCTCCTACCGCTTCTTCTTGCTACGCCGGCGAATGATCAGGCGGTCGCTGGCCTTGTTGGGCTGGCGGGTGCGGCCCTCGGGCTTGCCCTTGGGGTTCACCGGGTGGCGACCACCGGAGGTCTTGCCCTCACCACCACCGTGCGGGTGGTCGACGGGGTTCATGGCGACACCGCGGACGGTCGGGCGCTTGCCCTTCCACCGCATGCGGCCGGCCTTGCCCCAGTTGATGTTGGCCTGCTCGGCGTTGCCGACCTGACCCACCGTCGCGCGGCAGCGCACGTCGACCATGCGCATCTCGCCCGAGGGCATACGCAGCGTGGCGTACTGGCCCTCCTTGGCGAGCAGCTGGATCTGCGCGCCGGCGGAGCGGCCGAGCTTGGCGCCGCCGCCCGGACGGAGCTCCACCGCGTGGATGAAAGTACCCGTCGGGATGTTGCGCAGCGGCAGGCAGTTGCCCGGCTTGATGTCGGCCCCGGGGCCGTTCTCGATGCGGTCGCCCTGCTTGAGGCCGGTCGGCGCGATGATGTAGCGCTTCTCGCCGTCGGCGTAGTGCAGCAGCGCGATATTGGCGGTGCGGTTGGGGTCGTACTCGATGTGAGCGACCTTGGCCGGAATGCCGTCCTTGTCATGCCTGCGGAAGTCGATGATCCGGTAGGCGCGCTTGTGACCGCCGCCCTGGTGGCGAGCGGTGACCCGGCCGTGTACGTTACGGCCGCCCTTACCGTGAAGGGGTGCAAGCAGCGACTTCTCGGGCGTGCTGCGGGTGATCTCGGAAAAGTCCGAGACACTCGCCCCGCGGCGACCCGGAGTCGTCGGCTTGTACTTACGGATGCCCATCTTTTTCGTTCATCCTTCGTCGGAATCCAGCTCCAGAGAACTGGATCTCTTGTGTCACCGCCGGTTCCCGCCCGCGGCCCCGAACCTCGAAGCCGCGGGTCTCGAACCGGCGATACGTGCAGAGCACCCCACCCGCGTCGCCGACGGCGACCCCGGGGGGATCGCGGGGAGCAGCGCCCCCCGCGGGTCAGCCGATCTGACCGAAGATGTCGATCCGATCGCCCTCGGCCAAGCTCACGATCGCGCGCTTGGTGTCGGGACGCTTACCGAAACCGGTGCGGGTCCGCTTGCGCTTGCCCTGCCGGTTGATCGTGTTCACCCCGGTGACCTTGACCCCGAAGATCTTCTCCACCGCGATCTTGATCTGCGTCTTGTTCGCGGTGTTCCTCACCAGGAACGTGTACTTGTTGTTCTCGTCGATCAGGCCGTAGCTCTTCTCGGAGACCACCGGCTTGATGATGACGTCGCGCGGGTCGGAGACCCGCTCCATGGTCGTCTTACGGGCGACCGGCTGACCGGTGTTGTCCATCAGGCGTCTTCCTTCTCAGTGCGAGCGCCCTCCGACAGCCGGGCCACGACCTGGTCGTACGCCTCCTGCGTGAAGACCACGGCGTCGTTGCAGAGCACGTCGTAGGTGTTGAGCTGCCCGGAGTCCAGCAGGTGGACCTCCGGCGCGTTGCGCAGGCTCAGCCAGGTCATCTCGTCGTCCTCGTCGACCACGACGAGCACGGACCTGGCCTCGGTGATGGCGCGCAGCGCCTGCAGGGCCGCCTTGGTCTTCGGCGTCTCGCCGTCGACCAGGCTGCTCACCACGTGGACGCGGCCCGCGGCCGCCCTGTCGGACAGGGCACCACGCAGCGCGGCGGCCTTCATCTTCTTGGGCGTCCGCTGCGAGTAGTCGCGCGGCACCGGACCGTGGACGACGCCACCGCCGGTGAACTGCGGCGCACGGGTCGAGCCCTGACGGGCGCGGCCGGTGCCCTTCTGCCGGTACGGCTTCTTGCCGCCACCGCGAACCTCGCCGCGGCTCTTGGCCTTGTGAGTGCCCTGCCGGCGCGCCGCCTGCTGGGCCACCACGACCTGGTGGATCAGCGGGATGTTGACCTTCGCGCCGAAGATCTCGTCAGGCAACTCGACGGAGCCGGTCTTGGCGCCGCTCGCGTCGAGCACGTCGATGCTGGTCACTTCGCGGCCCCCTTCTTGGCAGCGGTGCGGACGAGGACCAGGCTGCCGTTGGCGCCCGGAATCGCACCCTTGATCAGGATGAGACCCTTCTCGGCGTCCACGGCGTGAACCTTGAGGCTCTGCACAGTCGTGCGGACGTTACCCATCCGCCCCGCCATGCGCAGGCCCTTGAATACACGGCCCGGGGTGGCGCAGCCACCGATGGAACCCGGCGAACGGTGCTTGCGCTGCGTACCGTGCGACGCGCCCAGACCACCGAAGCCGTGACGCTTCATCACACCGGCGAAGCCCTTGCCCTTGCTCTTGCCCGTCACGTCGACGAACTGGCCGGCTTCGAAGGTGTCGGCCAGCAGCTCCTGGCCGAGGGTGTAGTCGCTCGCGTCGTCGGTGCGGATCTCCGCGAAGTAACGGCGCGGGGTGATGTCGTGCTTACGCAGGTAGTCGCCGAGCGGCTTGTTGACCTTCCGCGGGTCGACCTGCCCGTAACCGAGCTGGATGGCGGAGTAGCCGTCCTTCTCGGCGCTGCGGACGCGGGTCACCACGCACGGACCGGCCTCGACCACGGTCACCGGAACCAGCCGGTTGTCCGTGTCGAAGACCTGGGTCATGCCGAGCTTCTTGCCCAGGACGCCCTTGATCGTCTTAGCCATGTCAGTGCGTTCCCTCAGAGCTTGATCGAAATGTCGACGCCCGCGGGGAGGTCGAGCCGCATGAGCGAGTCGACGGTCTTGGGCGTCGGGTCGATGATGTCAATCAACCGCTTGTGCGTACGCATCTCGAAGTGCTCGCGGCTGTCCTTGTACTTGTGCGGCGAGCGGATGACGCAGTACACGTTCTTCTCGGTCGGCAGCGGCACCGGGCCCGCGACCTTCGCGCCAGTCCGCGTCACCGTCTCGACGATCTTCTTGGCCGAAACGTCGATGACCTCGTGGTCATAGGCCTTAAGCCGGATGCGGATCTTCTGTCCCGCCATAGTGGCCTCGGTGTCCTTCGCTGTCGTCAGAAAAAGTATCGTGCGGCTTGTGCCGCTGTTCAGTGCGTGGCCCCACGAGCAGACGCGTGTGATCTGCCTTTTCTTCCGTGATCCGGCAGTTACTTCGGTCGTTGCCCCGAAGCCACTGCTGAATCACGGCTTTCCCGTGGTGCCCGGGCCGGGCCGCCTCGCGGCCGCCCGCCCCGTTCGTGGTGTGGCGGCCGGCCCCTCCAGGAGGCCGGCCGCCGCCCCGCGGTCGTGCTACTTGATGATCTTCACGACCCGGCCGGCGCCGACGGTGCGGCCACCCTCACGGATCGCGAACTTCAGGCCTTCCTCCATGGCGATGGGCTGGATCAGCTCAACGCGCATTTCGGTGTTGTCGCCCGGCATGACCATCTCGGTGCCCTCGGGGAGGTTCACCACACCGGTCACGTCAGTCGTACGGAAGTAGAACTGCGGGCGGTAGTTGTTGAAGAACGGCGTGTGGCGGCCGCCCTCGTCCTTGGACAGGATGTAGACCTGGCCGGTGAACTCGGTGTGCGGGGTGGTCGTGCCCGGCTTGATGATGCACTGGCCGCGCTCGACGTCGTCGCGCTTGATGCCGCGGAGCAGCAGCGCGGCGTTGTCACCGGCGTGGCCCTCGTCGAGCATCTTGTTGAACATCTCGATGCTGGTGACGGTGGTGGTCGTCTTCTCCGGCTTGATGCCGATGATGTCGACCTGCTCGTTGACCTTGACGATGCCGCGCTCGATACGACCGGTGACGACGGTACCGCGACCGGTGATCGAGAAGACGTCCTCGACCGGCATGAGGAACGGCTTCTCCGTCTCACGCGGGGGCTCGGGGACGTTCTCGTCGACGGCGTTCATCAGCTCGACGATGCTGTCGGCCCACTTCTCGTCGCCCTCAAGAGCCTTGAGCGCGGAGACGCGGATGACGGGCAGGTCGTCGCCGGGGAACTCCTGAGCGGACAGGAGCTCGCGCACCTCGAGCTCGACGAGCTCCAGGATCTCCTCGTCGTCCACCATGTCGGACTTGTTGAGGGCCACGACGATGTAGGGGACGCCGACCTGGCGGGCCAGGAGGACGTGCTCCTTCGTCTGCGGCATCGGGCCGTCGGTGGCGGCGACCACGAGGATGGCGCCGTCCATCTGAGCGGCACCGGTGATCATGTTCTTCACGTAGTCCGCGTGACCGGGGCAGTCGACGTGCGCGTAGTGGCGCTTCTCGGTCTGGTACTCGACGTGCGAGATCGAGATCGTGATGCCGCGGGCCTTCTCCTCCGGCGCCTTGTCGATCTTGTCGAACGGCGTCGCGGCGTTCAGCTCGGGGAAACGGTCGTGGAGCACCTTGGTGATCGCCGCGGTCAGTGTGGTCTTACCGTGGTCGATATGCCCAATGGTGCCGATGTTCATGTGCGGCTTTGTCCGCTCGAACTTGGCCTTGCCCACTGGTTCTCTCCTTGAGAATCTGACTGACTTTCGTCTGCACACTCGGGCCCGGGTGTTCCCGAACCCCTAGGCGGCGGGACGGCTCGCACCGTCCCGCCAGGGACCGGGAACTATTCGCCCCGGGCCTTCGCGACGATCTCCTTGGCGATGCCCGGGGGCACCTCCGAGTAGGAGTCGAACTGCATGCTGTAGCTCGCCCGCCCCTGCGTCTTGCTACGCAGGTCACCCACGTAGCCGAACATCTCAGACAGCGGCACGAGCGCCTTGACGACGCGGGCGCCGGCCCGCTCGTCCATCGCCTGGATCTGCCCCCGGCGACCGTTGAGGTCACCGATGACGTCACCCATGTAGTCCTCGGGCGTGGTGACCTCGACGGCCATCATCGGCTCGAGGAGCACGGCATCAGCCTTGCGCGCGGCCTCCTTGAAGGCCATCGAGCCGGCGATCTTGAACGCCATCTCCGAGGAGTCGACGTCGTGCGCGGCACCGTCCTGGAGCGTCACCTTCACGCCCACCATCGGGTAGCCGGCCAGCACGCCGAACTCGGCGGCCTCCTGGGCGCCCGCGTCGACCGACGGGATGTACTCCCGCGGCACGCGACCACCCGTGACCTTGTTCTCGAACTCGTAACCGTCGTTGCCCTCGCCCAGCGGCTCCAGGTCGATGATGACCCGCGCGAACTGACCGGAACCACCGGTCTGCTTCTTGTGGGTGTAGTCGACCTTCTCCACCTTGCGGCGGATGGTCTCGCGGTAGGCGACCTGCGGACGGCCGACGTTCGCCTCGACCTTGAACTCGCGGCGCATCCGGTCGACCAGGATCTCGAGGTGGAGCTCGCCCATCCCCCAGATGACGGTCTGGCCGGTCTCCTCGTCACGGCGGACCTGGAAGGACGGGTCCTCCTCGGCCAGCCGCTGGATCGCGGTCGACAGCTTCTCCTGGTCGCCCTTGGTCTTGGGCTCGATCGCGACGTTGATGACCGGAGCCGGGAACGTCATCGACTCGAGCACGACCTGCTTGACCGGGTCGGACAGGGTGTCGCCGGTGGTGGTGTCCTTCAGGCCCATCACCGCGACGATCTGCCCGGCGATCGCCGACGAGCGCTCCTCGCGCTTGTTGGCGTGCATCTGGTAGATCTTGCCGATCCGCTCCTTCTTGCCCTTCACAGAGTTGACGACCTGTGAACCGGCCTCGAGCGTGCCCGAGTAGATGCGGATGTAGGTGATCTTCCCCAGGTGCGGGTCGCTGGCGATCTTGAACGCCAGAGCCGAGAACGGCTCCTTCGGGTCGGCGTGACGCTCGACCGCGGTGCTCTCGTCGCCGACCGCGTGGCCCTTGATGGCGGGGATGTCGGTCGGCGCCGGCAGGTAGGCGACGATCGCGTCGAGCAGGGGCTGCACGCCCTTGTTCTTGAACGCGGTGCCGCACAGCACCGGGTTGACGGCGCCCGACAGCGTGGCGCGGCGCAGCGCCGCCACCAGCTGCTCCTCGGTGGGCTCGGTGCCCTCGAGGTAGAGCTCCATCAGCTCGTCGTCGTTCTCCGCGACGGTCTCGACCAGCTTGTCGCGCCACTCACGAGCGGCCTCGGCGTGGTCGGCCGGGATGTCGACGGTGTCGTACATCTCGCCCTTGGCCGCCTCGGCGCTCCAGATGAGGCCCTTCATCCTGATGATGTCGATGACGCCCTTGAAGTCGGCCTCGACGCCCCACGGAAGCTGGACGACGGCCGGCGTCGCGGCCAGCCGGGTGATCATCATGTCGACGCAGCGGTGGAACTCCGCGCCGACGCGGTCCATCTTGTTCACGAAACAGATGCGGGGGACGTTGTAGCCGTCTGCCTGACGCCACACCGTCTCCGACTGGGGCTCGACACCCGCGACACCGTCGAAAACGGCCACGGCGCCGTCGAGGACACGCAGCGAACGCTCCACCTCGATGGTGAAGTCGACGTGGCCCGGGGTGTCGATGATGTTGATCGTGTGACCGTCCCAGCTACAGGTGGTCGCGGCGGACGTGATCGTGATGCCGCGCTCCTGCTCCTGCTCCATCCAGTCCATCGTCGCCGAGCCCTCGTGGGTCTCGCCGATCTTGTAGTTGATGCCGGTGTAGAACAGGATGCGCTCGGTCGTGGTGGTCTTGCCCGCGTCGATATGGGCCATGATCCCGATGTTGCGGACCTTGGCCAGGTCAAGTGCGGTCGTGGTGGCCACTTTCTTCGCGTCCTCGTCGTCTCGTCGAACCCGCCGGGGTTACCAGCGGTAGTGGGCGAAGGCCTTGTTGGACTCGGCCATCTTGTGGGTGTCCTCGCGCTTCTTCACGCTCGCCCCGAGACCGTTGCTGGCATCGAGGAGCTCGTTCATCAGGCGCTCGGTCATGGTCTTCTCGCGGCGGGCCCGGGAGTACTGCACCAGCCAGCGCAGCGCCAGGGTGGTGCTGCGCGCGGCGCGCACCTCGACCGGCACCTGGTAGGTCGCGCCACCGACGCGGCGGCTGCGAACCTCGAGGGTGGGCTTGACGTTGTCGAGCGCACGCTTGAGGGTGACGACCGGGTCGTTGCCCGTCTTGTCCCTGCAGCCCTCAAGGGCGCCGTAGACGATCGACTGCGCGATGGAGCGCTTGCCGTCAAGAAGCACCTTGTTGATCAGGGCGGTGACCAGCGGGGAGCTGTAAACCGGGTCAGCCATGAGCTGACGGCGGCCAGGAGAACCCTTGCGAGGCATAGTTAGCTCTTCTCCTTCTTCGCGCCGTAGCGGCTACGGGCCTGCTTGCGGTTGCGGACACCCTGGGTGTCGAGCGAACCACGGATGATCTTGTAGCGAACACCCGGCAGGTCCTTCACACGACCGCCACGCACGAGCACGATGGAGTGCTCCTGCAGGTTGTGGCCCACACCGGGGATGTAGGCCGTGACCTCGATGCCGTTGGTGAGCCGCACACGGGCCACCTTGCGCAGGGCCGAGTTGGGCTTCTTCGGGGTCGTGGTGTAAACGCGCTGGCACACACCGCGCCGCTGCGGACTCCCCTTGAGGGCAGGAGTCTTGGTCTTGGAGACCTTGTCCTGCCGGCCCTTGCGGACCAACTGCTGAATAGTGGGCACTGCCACTCCGTTTCGTGCCTGGCCGGTGTTACGTCAGTTGTGCAATTCGCAGGTGCTGCCGGTGTCATGACCTGCGAATTGTCCTTGCCTCCACGCCCCCGCGCTCGGGCGTGTCGCGCTGTTCGCACCGACACATCCACGAGGACTACGAGCTAGGAAGCCGACCTGCGCTGCCATTGAAGAGCGCACGATCGAGAGCCCGCAAACTACGGGCACGATGGTCCAGGTTACCAGGACCTCGCGACACGTCAAAACGCCGCGACTAGGCTCGGAAGCCTTGTCGCTCCGGGTGTCGCGCGGTCCATCCCACCAGAGGCCCGGCTACTGCTCGCGCCTCATGATATAGCGAGATCTGGTCTGCTGCCGACCATACCAAGAACATCCCCCGACGGGCAGATGACGACTTCGCGCTCCCCCGTACGCGCGACCCTCCGTGCGGGGGAAGAGGGCGGGAACGAGCGAGCGCCCGGGCCCTCCTTCGAGGGGCCCGGGCGCTCGCCTGTGGCTCGTTACCGGTTGTACTGACCGAAGTCGTACTCCTCCAGCGGCACTGCCTCGCCGCTGCCGGTGCCGAACGTGTAGTCGGCCGCGGAGCCGTCGTAGCCGCCCACGGTGTACATGGCGGCCTTGGCCTCCTCGGTCGGCTCGACCCGGATGTTGCGGTACTGGGGCATGCCCGTGCCGGCCGGGATGAGCTTACCGATGATGACGTTCTCCTTCAGGCCCAGGAGCGAGTCGGACTTGGCGTGGATCGCCGCGTCCGTCAGGACCCTGGTGGTCTCCTGGAAGGAGGCCGCCGACAGCCAGGACTCGGTGGCCAGCGACGCCTTGGTGATGCCCATGAGCACCGGGCGTCCGGCCGCCGGGCCGCCGCCCTCGGCGACGGTCTCGCGGTTGATGAGCTCGAACCGCGGCCGCTCGACGAGCTCTCCGGGCAGCAGGTCGGTGTCACCGGACTCGAGCACGTTCACGCGCTTGAGCATCTGCCGCACGATGATCTCGATGTGCTTGTCGTGGATCGACACACCCTGCGAGCGGTAGACCTGCTGGACCTCCGCCACCAGGTGCAGCTGCACGGCCCGCGGGCCGAGGATGCGCAGCACCTCGTTGGGGTTGACCGCACCGGCCACCAGCTGCTGGCCGACCTTGACGCGCTCGCCCTCGGAGACCAGCAGACGCGACCGCATCGACACCGGGTAGGCGATCTCCTCGGAGCCGTCGTCCGGGACGATGACGACCTTGCGCGCCTTGTCGGTCTCGTCGATGCGGACCCGGCCCTCCGCCTCGGAGATCGGGGCGACACCCTTGGGGATGCGCGCCTCGAACAGCTCCTGGACTCGGGGCAGACCGTGGGTGATGTCGGCGCCCGCCACACCACCGGTGTGGAAGGTACGCATCGTCAGCTGCGTGCCGGGCTCACCGATCGACTGGGCGGCGATGATGCCGACCGCCTCGCCGACGTCCACGAGCTTGCCGGTCGCCAGCGAGCGGCCGTAGCAGGTGGCGCAGACACCGATCTTCGCCTCGCAGACGAGCGCGCTGCGGGTGCGGACGGTCTCGACGCCGGCCTCGACCAGCTTGGTGACGTGGATGTCGTTGATGTCGACACCCGCCGCCACGACGACCTTGCCGTCGACCTCGACGTCCTCGGCCAGGATGCGGCCGTGCACGTTGGACTCGGCGTTCTCGGCCTTGACCAGGTTGCCCGAGATGTCGCGCTCGCCGACGGCCAGCGGGACAGCACGGTCGGTGCCGCAGTCGATCTCGCGGACGATGACGTCCTGCGCCACGTCCACCAGACGCCGGGTGAGGTAACCCGAGTCGGCGGTGCGCAGCGCGGTGTCGGCCAGACCCTTCCGCTGTCCGTGGGTGGAGATGAAGTACTCCAGCACCGACAGGCCCTCGCGGAACGAGGCCTTGATCGGCCGCGGGATCGTCTCACCCTTGGTGTTGGACACCAGGCCGCGGATGCCGGCGATCTGACGCACCTGCATCTTGTTACCGCGGGCGCCGGAGTTGACCATCATCCAGACCGGGTTGGTCGCCGGGAAGGCGTTGACCATGTCGGTCTCGACGTCGGCCGTGGCGTGGGTCCAGATCTCGATGAGCTCCTGGCGGCGCTCCTCGTCGGTGATCAGACCGCGCTCGTACTCACGCTGCACCTTGTCGGCGCGGCGCTCGTAGTTCTCCATGATGTCGGTCTTGTTGGGCGGCGCGACGACGTCCTCGATCGAGATCGTGACGCCGGAGCGGGTCGCCCAGCGGAAGCCGGCGTCCTTGAGCGCGTCGAGCGAGTTGGCGACCTCGATCTTCGGGTAGGTCTCGGCCAGCTCGTTGACGATCGTGGACAGCTGCTTCTTGCCGACCTGGAAGTTGACGAACGGGTAGCTCATCGGCAGCGTCTGGTTGAACAGGCAGCGGCCGAACGTCGTCTCCAGACGGATCGGGTCGCCCTGCTCCCAGCCCTCGGGCGCGACCCAGTCACGCGGCGGCAGGACATCCTTGAGCCTGATCTGAATCTTGGCCTGGATGTCGAGCTCGCTGCGGTCGAAAGCCATCTGCGCCTCGGCGACGGAGCCGAACACGCGGCCCTCGCCCAGCGCGCCCTCCTTCATGGTGGTCAGCCAGTAGAGGCCGATGACCATGTCCTGGGTGGGCATCGTCACGGGCTTGCCGTCGGCCGGCTTGAGGATGTTGTTGGTCGAGAGCATCAGGATGCGTGCCTCGGCCTGGGCCTCAGCCGACAGCGGCAGGTGCACGGCCATCTGGTCGCCGTCGAAGTCCGCGTTGAACGCGGTGCAGACGAGCGGGTGGATCTGGATGGCCTTGCCCTCCACGAGCTGCGGCTCGAACGCCTGGATGCCCAGACGGTGGAGCGTGGGCGCGCGGTTGAGCAGCACCGGGTGCTCGGTGATGACCTCTTCGAGCACGTCCCACACGACCGGGCGGGCGCGCTCGACCATCCGCTTGGCGGACTTGATGTTCTGGGCGTGGTTGAGGTCGACCAGCCGCTTCATCACGAACGGCTTGAACAGCTCCAGCGCCATCTGCTTGGGCAGGCCGCACTGGTGGAGCTTGAGCTGCGGGCCGACGACGATGACCGAACGGCCGGAGTAGTCGACGCGCTTGCCCAGGAGGTTCTGGCGGAACCGACCCTGCTTGCCCTTCAGCATGTCGCTGAGGGACTTGAGTGGCCGGTTGCCGGGACCGGTGACCGGGCGGCCGCGACGGCCGTTGTCGAACAGCGCGTCGACGGCCTCCTGCAGCATCCGCTTCTCGTTGTTCACGATGATCTCGGGCGCGCCGAGGTCGAGAAGCCGCTTGAGGCGGTTGTTGCGGTTGATGACCCGGCGGTACAGGTCGTTCAGGTCGGAGGTCGCGAACCGGCCACCGTCGAGCTGCACCATCGGGCGCAGGTCCGGCGGGATGACCGGGATGCAGTCGAGGACCATGCCGCGCGGCGAGTTGGTGGTGTTGAGGAACGCCGACACCACCTTGAGCCGCTTGAGCGCACGGGCCTTCTTCTGGCCCTTGCCGCTGCGGATGGTCTCGCGCAGGTTCTCGGCCTCGGCGTCGAGGTCGAAGCTGACGAGCCGGTCCTGGATGGCCTGCGCGCCCATGCCGCCCTTGAAGTAGCGGCCGAAGCGGTCGCGCATCTCGCGGTAGAGCAGCTCGTCGCCCTCGAGGTCCTGGACCTTGAGGTTCTTGAAGCGGCTCCAGACCTCCTCCAGCCGGTCCAGCTCACGCTGGGCCCGGTCACGGAGCTGGCGCATCTCGCGCTCGGCGCCCTCACGGACCTTGCGGCGCTGGTCGCCCTTGGCGCCGGCGGCCTCCAGCTCGGCCAGGTCGCCTTCGAGCTTCTTCTGCCTGGCCTCGATGTCGGCGTCTCGCCGCTGCTCGATGTGCTGCCGCTCGACGGAGATCTTCGCCTCCAGCGAGGGCAGGTCACGCTCACGCATCTCGGTGTCGACCTGCGTGATCATGTAGGCCGCGAAGTAGATGACCTTCTCCAGGTCCTTCGGGGCCAGGTCGAGCAGGTAGCCGAGGCGCGAGGGAACGCCCTTGAAGTACCAGATGTGCGTGACCGGAGCGGCCAGCTCGATGTGGCCCATCCGCTCACGGCGCACCTTGGCACGGGTCACCTCGACGCCGCAGCGCTCACAGATGATGCCCTTGAACCGGACGCGCTTGTACTTACCGCAGTAGCACTCCCAGTCGCGGGTCGGGCCGAAGATCTTCTCGCAGAAGAGCCCGTCCTTTTCCGGCTTGAGGGTCCGGTAGTTGATGGTCTCGGGCTTCTTGACCTCGCCGTGCGACCACTGACGGATGTCGTCGGCCGTCGCCAGCCCGATCCGAAGCTCGTCGAAGAAGTTGACGTCTAGCATTTTGTGCGATCTCCCCCTCAGACTTCTTCCACGCTGCTCGGCTCACGCCGGGACAGGTCGATGCCGAGCTCCTCCGCGGCGCGGAAGACGTCCTCGTCGGTGTCGCGCATCTCGATGGACATGCCGTCGCTGGAGAGCACCTCGACGTTGAGGCAGAGCGACTGCATCTCCTTGATCAGCACCTTGAAGGACTCCGGGATGCCGGGCTCGGGGATGTTCTCGCCC